>CP063166.1:1212082-1818124 GCA_016806145.1 Variovorax paradoxus | reverse complement strand
GGGCATGTGCACGTCGAGCAGCACCACGTCGAGCTTCATCGACGCCAGCTGCGCCTGCGCCTCGGCGCCCTGCGCGGCCTCGGCCACCACCTCGGCCGCGGGCGCGCTGCAGTCGCGCAGCAGGGTGCGCAGCCGCGAGCGGGCCAGCGCTTCATCGTCGACGATCAATGTCCTCAGGCTCATTCATGTCCCCCCACGCAATCGCATGCGTTCATGATTCGGCGGGTATCGCGATGCGCACCCGGTAGCTCTTCTGATCCATGCCGGCGCTGAACTGCATGCGCATGTCGTGCAGCAGCCGCAGCCGGTCCCTCACGTTCGCCAGCGCGATGCCATGGCCGCGCGGCAGCGGTTCGTCGGCCCAGCGCAGCGGCGGCAGGCTGTTGACCACCTCGATCACCACCATGGAGCCGCGCCGCTCGGTGCGGATGCGCAGCCTGGCACCGTCCGGGCTCGGCTCCACGCCGTGCTTGATCGCATTCTCGACCAGGGGCTGCAGCAGCAGTGGCGGCAGCCGCGCGTCGCTGGCCGCGGCATCGAGGTCCCAGCGGATGCGCAGCCGCTCGCCGAAGCGCACCTGCTCGATCGCGAGGTAGCGCTCGGCCAGCGCGATCTCGTCGGCCAGGGTGCCCGATTCGCCGGGATCGGCCAGCGCCTGGCGGAACAACTCGCTCAGGTCCTCCAGCATGGTCTCGGCCTTGGCGGGCTCCTCGCGCACCAGCGCGATGGCGCTGTTGAGCGTGTTGAACAGGAAGTGCGGCCGGATCCGCGACTGCAGCTCCTCGAGCCGCGCGGTGGTGGCCGCCGGCGTCTGGCCGCGCGCGCGCAACACCATCGCCGCCATCACCATGCCCGCGAAGAAGGCACCGGCCAGCGCGCTCGCGAACCAGGGCGCGCTGCCCAGCACGCCGGTGAGCCGCAGCAGCCCGCAGCCATAGAGCGCCGAGACGGCGCCCAGCAGCGCGCCCACCGCGTACTGCCACGGCACCGGCAGCCGCCGCAGCGGCTTCTTGAGCCCGCAGGCCGCGACCAGCCACAGCAGGGTGGCCGGCAGCGCGCCGCCCGTGACCGTGGCGGCCTGCACCAGCCACTCGCCGGGCGAGCCCGAGACGAACATCGCGGCCACGCCCACCACCGCCTCGACGAAGACCACGGTGCGCAGCACCACGCCGATCTGGCAGGCGTCGAACAGCACCGCCTGCGCGTGCGCGGACGTGCGCGTGCGGTCGGAGGACGCGGCATGTGGGGTGGCCGATAAAATCGCCGGCTTGCGCATTCGCAGATACATTGGGTAACCAGCCCATTATTGCCTCCCGAACGGCTCCCATGACCCAAAACCAACTCGACAAGAAATCCGAAGCCTGGTCCGCCCTGTTCTCGGAACCCATGAGCGACCTCGTGAAGCGCTACACCGCCAGCGTCTTCTTCGACAAGCGCCTGTGGCAGGCCGACATCCAGGGCTCGCTCGCCCATGCGGGCATGCTGGCCGCGCAGGGGATCATCAGCATGCAGGACCACGCCGAGATCGAGCGTGGGATGGCGCAGATCCGCGACGAGATCGAATCCGGCGCCTTCGAGTGGAAGCTCGACCTCGAGGACGTGCACCTGAACATCGAGGCCCGCCTGACCCAGCTCGTGGGCGACGCCGGCAAGCGGCTGCACACCGGCCGCAGCCGCAACGACCAGGTCGCGACCGACGTGCGCCTGTGGCTGCGCGGCGAGATCGACCTGATCGCCGAGCTGCTGGTCACGCTGCAGAAGTCGCTGGTCGACATCGCCGAGAAGAACGTCGAGGTGATCCTGCCGGGCTTCACCCACCTGCAGGTGGCGCAGCCCGTGAGCTTCGGCCACCACATGCTGGCCTACGTCGAGATGTTCAGCCGCGACGCCGAGCGCCTGGCCGACGTGCGCCGCCGCGTCAACCGCCTGCCGCTGGGCGCCGCCGCGCTGGCCGGCACCAGCTACCCGCTCGACCGCGAACTGGTCGCGAAGACGCTGGACATGGAAGGCGTGTGCCAGAACAGCCTGGACGCCGTGAGCGACCGCGACTTCGCGATCGAGTTCAGCGCCGCCGCCAGCCTGTGCATGGTGCACATCAGCCGCATGAGCGAGGAGCTGATCCTCTGGATGAGCCAGAACTTCGCCTTCATCCAGATCGCCGACCGCTTCACCACGGGCTCGTCGATCATGCCGCAGAAGAAGAACCCCGACGTGCCCGAGCTGGCGCGCGGCAAGACCGGCCGCGTGGTCGGCCACCTGATGGCGCTGATCACGCTGATGAAGGGCCAGCCGCTGGCCTACAACAAGGACAACCAGGAAGACAAGGAGCCGCTGTTCGACACCGTCGACACGCTCAAGGACACCTTGCGCATCTTCGCCGAGATGATCGGCGGCATCACGGTCAAGCCCGAGGCGATGGAGCTGGCCGCGCTGCGCGGCTACGCCACCGCCACCGACCTGGCCGACTACCTGGTGAAGAAGGGCCTGCCGTTCCGCGACGCGCACGAGATCGTGGCCCACGCGGTCAAGGCCGCGACCTCGCACAAGGTCGACCTGGCCGAGCTGCCGCTGGCGGTGCTGCAGCAGTTCAACCCGAAGATCGAGAAGGACGTGTACGACGTGCTGAGCCTGCGCGGCTCGCTCAACGCACGCAACATCCTCGGCGGCACGGCGCCCGCGCAGGTCAAGGCGCAGATCGCGCGCCACCGCGCCCGCCTCGGCTGATCGCAGCGGCCCTCGGCAGCGCAGGGCCCCGCCATGTTCTACGCCATCCCGCTCGAGAACCGCCCGAGCTGGCGCAACCCGCCGTGGATGACGGTGCTGCTGATCCTCGTGAACATGCTGGTGTTCTGGGGCCCGCAGCGCAGCGAGGAGAACGCGCAGGAACGCGCCGCGCGCTACTACGCGAAGAGTTCGCTGCCGGCGCTCGAGCTGCCGGCCTTCGTCGACTGGCTCGAGCGCACCCGGTCGCCGCGCGCCGAGGCCGCGCGGCAGCTGCTCAAGCTCAAGCGCACCGACGAGCTGCTCGAAGGCCTGCAGCACGAGCGCGCGTTCCTGCGCCAGCTGCGCGCCGATGAGGTGATCACGCCCGCGCATCCGCGCTTCGACGAATGGAAGCGCGACCGCCAGCAGTTCGACGCCCAGTGGCCCGCGCCCTTCACCGAGCGCTGGGCGCAGGACTATGCGAAGGACGCCGAATTCAAGCCTGGGACCTGGATCACGGCCGCCTTCCTGCATGCCAGCACCGGCCACCTGCTGGGCAACATGCTGTTCCTGTTCCTGTTCGGCTTCTCGGTCGAACTCGCGCTCGGGCGCACCACCTTCCTGAGCTTCTACCTGCTGGGCGCCGTCGGCGCCTCGGCGCTGGCCGGCTGGGCCTATGCGGGCAAGGGCAGCTACGGGCTCGGCGCCTCGGGCGCGGTGTCGGCGCTGATGGGCATGTATGCCGTGATGTACCGGCTGCGGCGCATCCGCTTCTTCTACCAGCTGTTCTTCTATTTCAACTACGTCACCGCGCCGGCCCTGCTGCTGCTGCCGGCCTGGATCGCCAACGAGCTGCTGCAGCACCTGGCGGGCGGCCAGGGCATCGCCTACATGGCGCACCTGGGCGGGCTGCTGAGCGGCGCCGCGCTGATGACGCTGGCGCTGGCGCTCGGGCGCGTGAAGACGCCCGAGACCCTGGCGGCCGAGCGCACGAGCGCGCGCGACAACGACGGCGGCGAGGGCGAATTCCAGCGCCGCGTCGCCAACGCGCGGCGGCTGGGCGCGGCGATGAAGTTCGAGTCGGCCAGCAGCGAGTGGCGCGCGGCCGCGGCGCTGCGCCCGAACGACGCCGACACCCTGCGCGCCTGGTTCAACACCGCGCGGCTGCAGCCGGCCGGCGACGACTTCCATGCCGCGGCGCGGCGCATCTTCCGCCTGAGCGCCACCGACCCCGACACGCTGGCGCTTCAGCATGCGAGCTTCACCACCTACCTCGACCAGGCCAGACCCGGCGTGCGCCTCAGGCCCGAGGACATGGCGCGGCTCGCGCGCCGCTTCGTGCGCATCCGGCAGTTCGAGGACGCGCGCCGGCTCTGCACCATCCTCTTGAAGACCGCGCCCGACCATCCCGAGCTGGCCGACACGCTGTCGGTGTGCGCCAACGGCCTGCTGCATGCGGGCGAGCGCGAGAAGGCGGTCGGCCTGCTGCCGCACCTGCTGCGGCTCGCGCCCGACGACATGGTCACGCGCGCGCTGCAGCGCGCCTGAGCGTTCCGCGGTTTCCGGCCGCCGGTCGGAGACCCACACAGTTCGCAAGGACTTGCTCGGCAAACGCTAGCGATGCTTAACTTTGCATTCCAGCCAAGCGGCTGTCACACGACTTTGTCATGGTTGGCATCGCCCTTGCAGGGCTTTCTCTCTGTAAAGCTCGCTCCCGGTCTCCTCCTGCATTGAACTCGGGAGCGCCCGTTCGCTCCATTTGGGGCCTTCGTCACTTCCCCCCGCCCATGCCCGCTCACACACGCCGTCCCTTCCCGCTGCTCATCACCGCCCTCGCGCTGGCCGCCGCCATCACGCTCGCCGGCTGTTCGCGCAACGAGGCCGCCGCGCCCAAGGCGGCGGCGCCCGAACGGGAAGTCGGCACCGTCACGCTCAAGCACGAGACGCTGGCGCTGAGCACCGAGCTGCCGGGCCGCACCGCGGCCCCGGTCATCGCCGAGATCCGGCCGCAGGTCGGCGGCATCCTCAAGGAGCGGCTGTTCACCGAGGGCTCGCAGGTCAAGGCCGGCCAGGTGCTCTACCAGCTCGACCCGGCCTCGCTGCAGGCGGCCCATGCCAGCGCGCAGGCCAGCGTGCGCAAGGCCGAGTCGGCGCTCGCCACCGCGCGCACCGTGGCGCGCCGCAATGCCGAGCTTGTGAAGATCGACGCCATCAGCCGCCAGGTGTTCGACGAGTCGCAGGCCGCCGAGCAGCAGGCCGAGGCCGACCTCGGCGTGGCGCGCGCGGCCGAGCAGACCGCGCGCATCCAGCTCGGCTACACCCGCATCGTCTCGCCGATCAGCGGCTGGGCCGAGCTCTCGAGCGTCACGCCGGGCGCGCTGGTCACGGCCAACCAGACCACCGCGATGACGACGGTGCAGCAGCTCGACCCGATCCACGTGCACGTCACCCAGTCGAGCAGCGAGCTGCTGCGGCTCAAGCGCGAGCTCGCCAGCGGCCGGCTGCAGCGTGCCAGCGATGCCGAGGCGCGCATCCAGCTGGTGCTCGAGGACGGCAGCAAGTACCCGCACCCCGGGCGCCTGACCTTCAGCGGCGTCACCGTCGATGCCGGCACCGGCAGCGTGACCCTGCGCGCGGTGGTGCCCAACCCCGACCGGCTGCTGATGCCCGGCATGTACGTGCGCGCGGTGCTGCAGGAGGGCGTGAACGCCGCCGCGCTGCTGGTGCCGCAGCAGGCCGTGACGCGCGCGCCCGACGGCAGCGCCTCGGCGCTGGTGATCGATGCCGAGAACAAGGTCGCGAAGCGCCCGATCCAGGTCGGCCGCGCGATCGGCACGCGCTGGCAGGTGCTCGACGGCCTCGCGCCCGGCGACCGCGTGATGACCGAGGGCTCGCAGCGCGTGAAGGTCGGCGACAAGGTCAAGGTGGTCGACCTCGGCGCGCGCGCCGCGGCCGGCCCGGTGGCCGCCGTCGCGCCCGACGCGGCCGATGCCGCCACCAACCCCGTGGCGCGCTGAGGCCGGACCATGGCGCAGTTCTTCATCGACCGACCCATCTTCGCGTGGGTGCTCTCCATCGTCGTCATGCTCGCGGGCCTGATGGCGATCCGCACGCTGCCGCTCGAGCAGTACCCCGACATCGCGCCGCCGCGCGTGTCGATCAACGCCACCTACACCGGCGCCTCGGCCAAGACGGTCGAGGACTCGGTCACGCAGGTGATCGAGCAGCAGCTCAAGGGGCTGGACAACCTGCTGTACATGCAGTCGACCAGCAACTCCTCGGGCGTGGCCCGGCTGTCGCTGACCTTCAATCCCGGCACCAGCATCGACGTGGCGCAGATGCAGGTGCAGAACAAGCTGCAGCAGGCCATGTCGCGGCTGCCGCAGCAGGTGCAGAGCCGCGGCGTCACCGTCACCAAGGGCGGCAACGACTTCCTGATGATCGTCTCGATGTACTCGGGCGACGGCAGCGCCTCGGCCGTGGACGTGGGCGACTACATCAGCAGCAACCTGGTCGACGTGATCAGCCGCATCGACGGCGTGGGCGAGGTCCAGACCCTGGGCACCGGCTACGCCATGCGGCTGTGGCTCGACCCCGACAAGCTGCGCAAGTACGCGCTGATGCCCTCGGACGTGAGCGCCGCCATCACGGCGCAGAACGCACAGGTCTCGGCCGGCCAGCTCGGCGCGCTGCCGGCGGCCGCGCAGCAGCAGCTCAACGCCACCATCACCGCGCGCAGCAAGCTGCAGACCGCGGAGCAGTTCGAGAACGTGGTGCTGCGCGTGACGCCCGACGGCGCCGTGGTGCGGCTCAAGGACGTGGCGCGCGTCGAGCTCGGCGCCGAGAACCTCACGGTGCGCTCGCAGCTCGATGGCCGGCCCGGCGCCGGCCTCGGCGTGGTGCTGGCCGACGGCGCCAACGCGGTGCAGGTGGCGCAGGCGGTGAATGCCAAGGTCGAGGAGCTCAAGCCGCTGTTCCCGAACCAGCTGCAGACCTTCGTGAGCTACGACACCACGCCCTTCGTCAGCGCGTCGATCGACGAGGTGGTGAAGGCGCTGCTCGAGGCCATGCTGCTGGTGGTGCTGGTGATGTATGTGTTCCTGCAGAACTTCCGCGCCACGCTGATCCCCGCGATCGCGGTGCCGGTGGTGCTGCTGGGCACCTTCGGCGTGCTGTCGATGGCCGGCTACTCGATCAACACGCTCACCATGTTCGGCATGGTGCTGGCCATCGGCCTGCTGGTGGACGACGCCATCGTCGTGGTCGAGAACGTCGAGCGCGTGATGCACGAGGAAGGGCTCTCGCCCAAGGAGGCCACGCGCAAGTCGATGGCCGAGATCACGCCCGCGCTGGTGGGCATCGCGCTGGTGCTGTCGGCGGTGTTCGTGCCGATGGCCTTCTTCGGCGGCTCCACCGGCGTGATCTACCGCCAGTTCTCGATCACCATCGTCTCGGCGATGGCGCTGTCGGTGTTCGTGGCGCTCACGCTGACGCCCGCGCTGTGCGCCACGCTGCTCAAGCCGGTCGCCAAGGGCGGCCATGCGGCGCCGCGCACCGGCCTGCTGGGCCGGGTCGACCGTTTCTTCGCGGCCTTCAACCGCGGCTTCGACCGCAATGCCGCGCGCTACGAGGGCGTGGTCGGCGGCATCGTGCGGCGCGGCAAGCGCAGCCTCGTGGTCTACCTGCTGATCGCGGGCGTGATGGCACTGCTGTTCATGCGCCTGCCGACCTCCTTCCTGCCCGACGAGGACCAGGCCTTCCTGCAGGTGCAGGTGACCCTGCCGCCGGGCGCCTCGAACGCGCGGCTGCAGCCCGTGGTCGAGCAGATGCAGCAGTACTTCGCGAAGCAGCCCGAGGTGGTGAGCGTGAACGTGCTCACCGGCCAGAACGGCGACCAGAGCTCGGCGCGCGCCTTCGTCAAGCTCAAGGACTGGGACGAGCGCACCGGCAAGGGCCAGTCGGCCGCCGAGCTCGCGCGGCGCGCCAACAAGGACCTGTCGACGGTGCGCGACGCGCGCATCTTCGTGCTGCTGCCGCCGGCCGTGCGCGGCCTGGGCGCCAACGCCGGCTTCAATTTCCACCTGAAGGACATCAACGGCCTGGGCCACGACGCGCTGGTGAAGGCGCGCGACCAGGCCATCGAGCTGCTGGGCCGCCGGCCCGAGGTGATGAACGTGCGCAGCAACAACCTCGACGACACGCCCGAGTTCGCGGTCGACATCGACGACGCGCGCGCCGGCGCGCTGAGCCTGGCCACCTCCGACATCGACAGCACGCTGTCGAGCGCCATGGGCGGCACCTACATCAACGACTTCCTCGACAAGGGCCGCGTGAAGCGCGTCTACATGCAGGGCGACACCGGCTTCCGCATGCTGCCCTCGGACATCGACCGCTGGAGCGTGCGCAACAGCCTGGGCCAGATGGTCTCGTTCCCGGCCTTCTCGAGCTCGCGCTGGAGCTACGGCTCGCCGCAGCTGCAGCGCTACAACGGCAGCCCGAGCTACGAGTTCGTGGGCGATGCCGCGCCGGGCGTGAGCTCGGGCGACGCGATGGCCGCGGTCGAGGAAGTGATGAAGCAGATGCCGCCTGGCATCGCCTACGAATGGACCGGCGCCTCGTTCCAGGAACGGCTGTCGGGCGCGCAGGCGCCGCTGCTCTACGCGATCTCGATCCTGTTCGTGTTCCTGTGCCTCGCCGCGCTCTACGAGAGCTGGTCGGTGCCGTTCTCGGTGATCCTGGTGGTGCCGCTGGGTATCGTGGGCGCGCTGCTGTTCACCAGCCTACGCGGCCTGAGCAACGACGTGTACTTCCAGGTCGGCCTTTTGACCACCGTGGGGCTGTCGTCGAAGAACGCGATCCTGATCGTGGAGTTCGCCAAGCAGTTGCAGGAACAGGGCAAGAGCGTGCTCGACGCCACGCTGCAGGCGGTGCGCCTGCGGCTGCGCCCGATCCTCATGACCTCGCTGGCCTTCGGCTTCGGCGTACTGCCGCTAGCCATCGGCACCGGCGCCGGCGCGGGTGGCCGCCAGTCGATCGGCACCGCGGTGCTCGGCGGCATGGTGGTGGGCACCGCGCTCGGCATCTTCTTCGTGCCGCTGTTCTTCGCGCTGATCCGCGGCTGGCTCGCGGGACGGCGCAAGGCCGTGCCGAAGGACGAGCCGCTGGCGCCCGCGCAGACCGCCGAGCAAGGAGGCCACTGATGCGACACGCCCTCCCCTTGCGTTCGCTGACGCTCATCGCCGTCGCCGCCGCCGCCGTGCTCGCGGGCTGCGTCAACCTCGCGCCCGACTACCAGGCGCCCGCGCTGCCGGTGCCGGCGACCCTGCCCTCGGCCAATGTCGAAGCCGCCACGCCGCTCGACGCGGGCTGGCGCGACTTCTTCGTCGAGCCGAAGCTGCGCGCCGTCATCGAGCTCGCGCTCGCGAACAACCGCGACCTGCGCGTGGCCGCGCTCAACATCGAGCGCGCGCGTGCCCAGTACGGCATCGCGCGCGCCGGGCTCTTTCCCACCATCGACGCCGGCGCCGGCGGCAGCCGCTCGCGCACGCCGGGCAGCCTCTCGACAGGCGGCGAGCCGCGCTACGCCACGCAGTACAGCGCCGACCTCGGCCTCACGAGCTACGAGATCGACCTGTTCGGCCGCGTGCGCAACCTCAGCGAAGCGGCGCTGCAGAGCTTCTTCCAGACCGAGGCCACGCAGCGCGGCACGCAGATCAGCCTGGTGGCCTCGGTCGCCACCGCCTGGCTGCAGCTCGCGGCCGACGAGCAGCGGCTGCAGCTCGCGCGCCACACGCTCGAGAGCCAGCGCCGCTCCTTCGACCTGATCCAGCGCGGCCATGGACTGGGCGCGCAGTCGGGCCTCGCGCTCGCGCAGGCCCAGAGCACGGTCGACGCGGCGCGCGCCGACGCGGCCGCCTTCGACAGCCAGGTCGAGCAGGACCGCAATGCGCTCGCGCTGCTGGTCGGCGCCACGCCACCGGCCGAGCTGCTGCCCACGCCGGCCGCGACCGACCCGGGCACCGCCACGGCGAGCGCCGCCACCGCCGAGCCCGCGCCCGCTGCGCGGCTGCTGGTGCCGCCGGCCGGCCTGCCCTCGAGCGTGCTGCAGCAGCGGCCCGACGTGCTCGCGGCCGAGCATGCGCTGCGCGCGAGCAATGCCGACATCGGCGCCGCGCGCGCCGCCTTCTTCCCGCGCATCGCGCTCACCGCCTCGGCGGGCACGGCCAGCAGCACGCTGTCGGGCCTGTTCGCCAGCGGCAGCAGCGCCTGGAGCTTCGCGCCCTCGATCAGCGTGCCGATCTTCGACGGCGGCGCCAACCGCGCCAACCTGCGCGTGGCCGAGGCGCAGCAGAAGATCCAGCTCGCGAGCTACGAGAAGACGGTGCAGACCGCGTTCCGCGAAGTGGCCGATGCGCTGGCCGAGCGCCGCACCTTGGCCGAGCGGCTGGACGCGCAGCGCTCGCTGCTCGACGCCACCTCGCGCAGCTTCTCGCTGTCGCAGTCGCTGTTCCGCAGCGGCGCCAGCAGCTACCTCGACGTGCTCGATGCGCAGCGCGCCTACTACGCCGCGCAGCAGACGCTGATCGGCCTGCAGCTCACCGAGCAGACCAACCGGCTCACGCTCTACAAGGTGCTGGGCGGGGGCTGGAAGGAGAGCTGAGGCGGTTCAGACCGAGGCCGCCACGCCCGGCGCCGGCCGCAGCAGCCAGCGCACTTCCTTCGTCTGCTCGCTGTCCGGATAGCGGTTCTCGAGCGTGGTCAGGATCGGCTGCGCCATGTCCGAGCGGCCGAGCCCCTGCACCAGCGCGCGCGCGGCCAGCTCGTAGGCCTGCGGGATCGCGGCATGACCACGGAAGCGCCGGTCGAAGCCCGACAGCAGCGCCAAGGTGCCGTGGGCATCGCCGCCGCGCCATTCGGCGCGCGCCATCGCGATCACCATCGCGGGGTCCTCGAGCACGAAGGCCTTGTCTTTCTCGCGGCAGGTCTTGAGCACCTTGAGCGCCTCGGACGCGAGGTCGCGCCGCATCAGCAGCGGGATGAAGCGGCGCGCATGGTCGAGCAGGGTGTCCTTCTTGTCGGGCACCAGCGCCAGCACGCGGTGGTAGCGGCGCTGCGCCGCGAGGTCGTCCGAAGGCGCGGTGCGCTGCGCTTCGTAGGCCAGGCCCAGCGCGGCCGCGAGGTCGCCGTCGGTGATGCACTGCGCGACCTCGGCGTCCATGCGCTGCGCCGCGATCTGCTCGGGCGTGCGGCGGTCCACCGGCGCGCCGTCGTCGACGCCGCCGCCGGGCAGCAGGTCGATGCCCAGTGCCGCATGGTGCTGGTACATCACGTAGCCCAGCAGGCTCGCCATCACCCAGCCGAAGTAGATGAAGGCGAAGTTGATGATCGGCAGCGCGATGCGCCCGTCGATCACCGGCAGCAGCATGCCGATCGCGATCTGCGCGCCGGCGCTCAGCAAGAACAGGAAGAAGCACAGCAGCGCATAGGGCCAGCCGATGATGCGCATCGTCTCCCACACGTAGCCGGGGTTCATCGCCTGGAAGAAGCTGCACGACTGCACCAGCACGATCACCGCGGCCGGGAAGGTGAAGGACATGACGAACATGCCGACCGTGGCGAGCATCGGGTCGAGCTTGGCGAGCGCGCCGATCGCGATGCCCTGCACCAGCGAGATCGCGAACAGCTTCCACGGCAGGTTGACCCATTCGTCGTCGAGCGAGCGCGGGAAGTCGGCCGAGCGCCAGATGCCGCGCGAGCCCAGCGCGACCACCTTGAAGCCGTAGCGGCTCGAGGCCAGCACGATGCCCAGCTCGATCAAGAGGATCGCGAGCGCGTCGGGCAGGAAGAACACCGCCTCGTACAGCAGGCTGCACAGCGCGAGCGCGAGCCCGTACATGAGCGGACGCACCTGGAACGGAAAGGCGAAGAAGCTGTTGAGGCGGTGCCAGAACGGCGGCGGCGCGGGCCGGTCGTCGTCCTCGCGGAGGCGGTCTCGGGTGCTCATGGCACGGCCCTCATTTCTTGAAGAAATCGCTCTGCCGCATCGCGCCGGCGCCCTGCATGCGCACCAGCGTGCTCTGGTCGGAGCGCACCAGCCGCACCTGGCCCAGCTCGCGCTCGAT
The DNA here is from genome assembly GCA_016806145.1 of Variovorax paradoxus. Classification (NCBI taxonomy): domain Bacteria; kingdom Pseudomonadati; phylum Pseudomonadota; class Betaproteobacteria; order Burkholderiales; family Comamonadaceae; genus Variovorax; species Variovorax paradoxus. Next base: position 1,806,299 of record CP063166.1, on the reverse strand, counting down.
GCGCTGCTCGAAGCTCGAGACGAACTGCATCGCCTGCTCGCCCATCTTGAGCCGGCTGGTGCCCTTGACGATGGCGCTCTTGCGGTCGGCGGCGAGCTCGACCGAGTCGAGGTGGTAGTCGTACTCGATGGTCAGGATGCCGCCCATCGCCTCGCCGATCGCCGCGAAGGTCTTGAAGCTGTCGCGCGCGGCATCGCAGGCCTGGGCGCGGTTCAGGGTGTTGTCCTGCGACTGGCCGAGCAGGGTGGTGCGGTCCTGCACCACGGCCCGGCTGCTGAGCTGCTTGCACAGCCGCTCGGGGTCGCGCGAGAGGATGGCGTGCGCCTCCTGCTCGTAATACCGGTGGACCATCGGCTCGTCGAGCTTGCGACCGCCGATGAAGTAATACCACGCGCCCACGCAGAGCGCGATCACGATCGCGATGTTCCTCATGCTCCGCCCCGCGCGCCTCGGCGCTCCCGCTCCTGTTTTGTGCGGGGCAGTATACGTTCACAAATGTTTCAAACGACCCACCCAAAAGGGGGGCCGGCAGGGGCGGCGGCGCAACGGAAAACCGGGGGCGAGCCCCCGGTCTTCAAGGCGCGCGAGCGACTCAGCCCGCGCGGTAGAAGATGTAGTCGGCCTGGTACTTCACGACCTGCTTCTGGCCCATGTTCGAGGCGCCGCAGGCCGCGGCCGGCGCGACGCCGCCCTGGGTCGCCACGCGCTGGATGTAGCTCACGTTCTGCATGGCGCCGGCGCCCGTGGCCGGGTTGGCCTTCACCAGCTGGTGCGGGATGTTGCCCGTGCCGTTCGGCGCGACGGCGACCTGCGTGGCCGTGACCTTCGAGCCGTCGGCGCTCTCCCAGGTGGCGGGCGGGCCGTAGTACTTGCCGACCTGCTTGCCGCCGCGGTCCCACAGCTTCGCGTCGGGGCCGACGAAGAACCACTCGTACTGGCCGGCGGCGTTGGCCTTGACGCGGCATTCGTAGGTGATGTCGCCGGTGCCCACGGTTTCCATGACCACCATGTGACCGGCCGGCACCTTCACCGCGTCGGGCAGGGAGGCCTGCGAGAACGTCGCGGCGGGCTTGGCGCCCATGCCGGAGCAGGCGGCGAGCCCAAGCACGGCCAGCGCGGCGGCCAGGGCGTTCAGGGTGCGGATGTGCATGATCGTTTCCTTTTTCAGATCGGCTTCGGGAGAGGAGAAAGAAAGAAGCGGTCCGTTGTTGTCGTGGATTTCGACGGCCTCTTGTGCCTGTACGCGCGCGATGCGGCAACGGATTCAGCCGCGGCGAAGAAAGCGGTTGAATCCGGCGCGCCCGAGCGGGCGTATTCCAGGGATGCGAAGCGATGCCCCACAATCGGCGAATGACCGCACCCAGCCCCGACGCCGAGCTGATGGCGCTGATCGACCGGATCGGCCATCGCGACGAAGCCGCCCTGCGCCTCCTGTACGACCGGACCGCCCCGAAGCTCATGGGCCTCGCGATGCGCGTGGTACGCCAGCGCGAATGGGCCGAGGATGTCCTGCAGGAAAGTTTTCTGACCGTCTGGCGCGTGGCCGGCGACTACCGTGCAAGCCTGAGTCCGCCCCTGGCCTGGCTCGGGCTGATCGTGCGCAGCCGCGCGCTCGACCTGCTGCGCCGCCGCACCGCCGACCGGGCCCAGCTCACGCAGGAATTCGACGAGCTGATGGCCGACACCCTCGAGTCGGATGCCCCGAACCCGGCCGACACGGCCGATGCCAGCGAGCAGGCCTGGGCGCTGCACCAGTGCCTGAGCCAGCTCGAGGCCCGGCAGCGCGAGGTGGTCAGCCTGGCCTACCTGCGCGAGCTCAGCCATGGCGAACTGGCCGACCAGCTCAAGCTGCCGCTGGGCACGGTCAAGACCTGGATCCGGCGCGGCCTGGAGAAACTGCGCGTCTGCATGGGACGCTTCGCGTAGGCGCAGAGAAAGTAGCCTTGCCATGAAACTCACCGCCCATCCCGAACTGCTGGAGCTCTTGGCCGCGAGCCACGCGCTCGGCACCCTGCGCGGCGGCGCGCGCCGCCGCTTCGAGACCCTCGCGCGCGAACAGGCGCCGGTGCGCGCCGCCGCGCTGGTCTGGCAGGGCCGCCTCGCCAGCATGACCGAGCTGCAGAGCCCGGTCGTGCCCGATCCGGCCGTCTGGACCCGCATCCGCAACATGATCGACGCCGAGCAGGCGCAGCTCGCTGACCCGCCAGCGCGAGGCGGCCACGGCCGCCCAGCAGCGCAAGCCCGCGGGCGGCTGGCTCGGCAGCCTCGCGCTGTGGCGCGGCGCGACCGCGGCCGGCGCGCTGGCCACGGTGCTCGCGGTCACGGTCGGCCTGAACCTGCGCGACCAGCTGCTCAATGCACCCGCGGTGCAATACGTGGCGGTGCTGTCCGACGACAAGGACGCGGCCTCGATGCTCGTGACCTTCGATCCGAAGAAGCGCCAGCTGGTGCTGCAGCGCGTGGGCGGCTTCAGCGAAGGCGCCGACAAGTCGCTGCAGCTGTGGGCCCTGCCGCCGGGCGGCGCGCCGCGCTCGCTGGGCGTGCTCGACCACGCGCCGGGCCTGCGGCTGCCGGCCAGCGAAGCCGACGTCCGCGCCGTGCCCACGCTCGCGATCAGCCTCGAGCCCAAGGGCGGCGTGCCGAGCGCCGGCGGGCCGACCGGCCCGGTGCTCTTCAAGGGCGCGCTGATCGAGAAGACAATCTGAGGCCTGGCGGGCGCCGCGCGCGGCGCCCGTTCCCTGCCCAGCTTCGGCTTTTCCGATGGTCCGCCCGCCCGCTTCTCCTTCCCGCTCCATGTTCTCGATGAAGACCGCGCTCGCCGCGCTGGCCCTGCTGGCGGCCTCGCTCGCCGCCCAGGCCCAGACCCCGTCCGCCGCGCCCGCCCTCGCCCCGCCGCCCGCCGCCAGCTTCGACCCGGTCGTCTCCTCGGCCGACTACCTCGCCGCGCGCGTGCGCTGGCACCGCGAGCTCGATGCCTTCGCGCGCGCCGACCAGGACGGCCTGCCGCCGCCCGGCGGCGTGGTGTTCGTGGGCAGCTCCACGGTGCGCATGTGGACCCGCCTCTCGCAGGACTTCGCCACCGTGCCCGGCATCGTCAACCGCGGCTTCGGCGGTTCCACGCTGGCCGACTGCAGCCTGTTCGCGCACGACCTGGTGGTGCGCTACCGGCCGCGCCAGGTGGTCGTCTACGCGGGCGACAACGACCTCGCCGAGGGCCGCACGCCGCTGCAGGTGCTCGATGCCTTCGTGCGCTTCGCCAACGCGGTGCGCAACGAGCTGCCCGACGCGCGCATCAGCTTCGTCTCGGTCAAGCCCAGTCCCTCGCGCGAGCACCTGATGCCGCTGATCCGCGAGACCAACCACATGGTCTCGGCCTACCTCAACCGGCTGCCCAACAGCGAGTACATCGACATCTTCACGCCGATGCTCGGCGCCGACGGCAAGCCGCGCGCCGAGCTGTTCCGCGGCGACCGGCTGCACATGACCGACGAGGGCTACCGGCTGTGGCAGTCGGTGATCGCCTCGCACCTCGTCCCGGCGCCCTGAGGCCGGCGCGCGCGGGCGCGACCCGAATCCTTTCGACTCACTTTTCCGGCCGACCTTCGCCCATTGCCGGCGTCGTACTACGGCGAGGCCCTGCCCGCGGTCATCGCGGCGCCCGAACGGCCGTGTAAAAACACCGCATGGTCGTCAACACCCGCCGGGCAGCGCCATGCCACGCCGGGACGAAGAGGGAGAGCCCATGCCGAGCGCTTCGCGAGCCAACCGCGTCCTGCGAGTCACTTCGCCTGCGATGCCGCAATGGGGCGGCAACCCCGCGCTGGAGCCGGTCGCGGTCGAGGGACACGAAGGACTGAGCCGGCTGTTCGCCTACACGGTCACGCTGAGCACGCGCGAGCAGCCCGGCCTCAACGAACGACAGGCCGCCAACATCGCCATCAAGCAGCTCGTGGGCGAACCGCTGGCGGTGCACATCCTGCTCGACGGCCGTCCAGGCGCGAACGGCGAGTGGCGCCATCTCTCGGGGCTGGTCACGCGGGTGCGATTCCTGCGGCTGGAGAACCGCCGCGCGCTCTACGAGGCCGAGATCGCGCCCTGGCTCACGCTCGCCACGCGCAGCAGCGACTACCGCATCTTCCAGCACAAGACGGTGCTGGACATCGTGCGCGAGGTGCTCTCGCCCTATGGCTTGGCGCTCGACCTCCGCGCCTCGCGCAGCTATCCGGCGCGCGATTTCCAGGTGCAGTACGGCGAGACCGATTTCGATTTCGTCGCGCGGCTGCTGCACGAATGGGGGCTGTACTTCCACTTCGAGCATGCCGAGGACAGGCACACGCTGGTGATCGTCGACGAGATGGACGCGCACCGGCCCTTCGCGAACGCGGGCTACGAGAAGATCCCGTTCCACGCCGCCGAGGACACGGTGCGCGAGGAGCACTGCGACAGCTTCTGTGCCTTCGAGGCGCTGCAGAGCGGTCGCTGGATCACCGACGACTTCGACTTCGAGCGGCCCAAGGCCCGGCTGCAGCAGGTCAGCGCGATGCCGCGCAAGACCGCGCAGAACGAGCGCGAGCGCTATGGCTGGCCCGGCGACTACACGGTCGAGTCCGAAGGCGAGCAGCTGGTGCGCCGCCGCATGGAGGAGACCGGCAGCCGCGGCGAGCGCGCGAACGGCTCGGGCAATCTGCGCGCGGTGGTGCCGGGCTGCACCCTGACGCTCGAGCGCCATCCGCAGAACGAGGCCAACCGCGAGTACCTCGTCACCGCCGCGCGGCTGCGCCTGCAGGAGCCCGGCGAGGCCTCGGGGCAGGAACAGTTCGAATGCCGCGTCGACTTCGAGGTGATCCCCACCAGCAAGGTCTACCGCGCCGACGCGCCCACCGTGCCGCGCCCGCGCACCACCGGCCCGCAGACCGCGATCGTCACCGGCCCGGCCGGGCGCGAGCTCTGGACCGACCAGTACGGCCGCGTGAAGCTGAGCTTCCACTGGAACCGCTATTGCTCGAAGGACGAGAACAGCTCGTGCTGGGTCCGCGTGTCGTCGCCCTGGGCCGGCACCAACTTCGGCGGCATCCAGATCCCGCGCATCGGCCAGGAGGTGATCGTCGACTTCGAGAACGGCGACCCCGACCGGCCGATCGTCACCGGCCGGGTCTACAACGCCGACAACATGCCGCCGTGGGAGCTGCCCGCCAACGCCACGCAGAGCGGCCTGCTCTCGCGCAGCACCGAGGACGGCAGCGAAGCCAATGCCAACGCCTTCCGCTTCGAGGACAAGAAGGGCGCCGAGCAGGTGTGGCTGCATGCCGAGCGCAACCAGGACATCGAGGTCGAGCACGACGAGACCCACTCGGTGGGCCGCGACCGCAGCAAGAAGGTCGGCCGCAACCAGCTCGGCACCATCGGCATGGCCTACATGCACAACGTGGGTCTGGCCAAGATGGTCAACATCGGGCTGGCCTACTCGTTCAATGTCGGCATGCTGCGCAACACCCTGGTGGGCATGGTCGACAACACCATGGTCGGCAAGACGCAGACCACCAAGGTGGGCGAGAAGTACCTGCTCTCGGTGGGCGGCGACAAGGGCAGCCACATCGAGATGGACGGCAAGACCATCTCGCTGCGCGTGGGCGCCTCGGTGGTGCAGCTCAAGGCCGACGGCTCGATCGCGGTCACCGGCAAGAAGATCAACATCACCGCGCAGGGCGACGACGTGACCGTCAACGGCGAGCACATCTGGCTCAACCCGGTCGGCGGCGCGGCGGCGCTGCAGCCCGCGGCGGTCCCGACCGCGCCGCCGGCCGAGCCGCCGGGCAGCCCGCTGGCCAGCCTCGGCGCGCTGATGGGCGGCAACCCCGCCGAGCTGCTCGGCAAGGCCGGGCAGCTCGCATCGATCGCCCAGCAGGTGGCCGCGGGCGGCGGCGACGCGGCGGCCCATGCGACGCAGGTCCTGGGCACGGTCACGAGCGCGGTCGCCGGCGGCGGCGGCGGCGGCGCGATCGACCCGTCGGGCGCCCATGGCTGAGCCCGCGCCGCCGATCCCCGTGCCGCGTCTGCGCCAGCTGCGCAACGCCACGTCCTTCGTGCACTTCCAGTTCGACAAGATGGCGCGGGGGCGGCGCTTCCACGACGTGGTGGTGCTGTGCGCGAGCTTCGTGCTCGCGCCGGGCCGGCTCGAGCCCGCGGCCTCGCACCGCGGCCCGGTCTTCGCCGACGAGGCCTGGGACGCCGCGCAGCCGGCGCTGTCGAGCCTGCGCACGGCCACCGATCTGCTGCTGGTCAAGCCCGGCGCCGACGTCTATCTGACGGGCACCGCGCACGCCCTGGACTGGACGCCGCGCGACGCCTGGCAGACGCGGCTGCAGCTGCATCGCGACGCAACGCCGCTGCTGGACAAGACGCTGCGCCTGACCGGACCGCGCCATTGGGACTGGCAGCCCGAGGCCGCGCAGCGCACCCTGTCGGCGCCGCAGCCCGCGCTCGCGGTGCCGCTGCGCTACGAGCTCGCCTATGGCGGCTGGGGCTTCGAGCCGGACGACGACGCATCGGCCGCGCCGCGCACCCACGCGGCCAACCCCTGCGGCAGCGGCTGGTTCGGCGGCGCGGCGCAGGGGCAGCATCCGGGCGCGCGCCATGCCTTCGAGCGGCCCTTCCCCGGCCCGCAGATCGAGCACGCCGACGCGCCGCTCGCGCAGGCCAACCACGAGGACGCGCGGCCGGCCGGCTTCGCGCCGATCGCGCGCTTCTGGCAGCCGCGCCTCGCGCTGGCCGGGACCTACGACGATGCCTGGCGCGAGCGCCAGCGCGACCAGCCCTACATGGACTACGCCGAGGACTTCGACGAACGCTTCTTCCAGTACGCCCCGGCCGACCAGGTCGTGGCCGGCGGCCTGCGCGGCGACGAATCCCTGCGGCTGAGCGGCTTCTTCGCCTCGACGCCCGGCCTCGAGGCCCGGCTCCCGCGGCTGTGGATCGAGGCGCTGTGCCGCGACGGCGACGGCGGCGAGCGCAGCACGGCGATGAAGCTCGACACCGTGCACATCGATCTGGACGAGATGCTCGTGCACCTGACCTGGCGGCTCACGCTCGACCAGGCGCTCGACACGGTCGCGGTCGACCTGTTCGAGCGAACGCTTCCGCAAGACGTCGCCGGCGCACCGGCAGCCATGGAGACCACCGGATGAGCGCCGAGAAACACATCGCCGACGCGGAGTCGCGCTTCATGGTGGTCAACGTCGCGCCCGACTTCTGCATCGTCGGCAACCAGGTCGTGCCCTTCGACATCGTCTCGATGCTGCCGCCCGAGCAGGCCGCCTACTCGCACACCGTGTTCGCGCGCGGCGAGAAGGTGCTGATGGTCGACAGCATCGTCAAGGGCGTGGCGGGCAACGCGGGCAGCGGCGTGCGCTCGGGCGTCTCGCTCGGCGCGGGCAACGTGAAGATCGTCGCGGGTTCGCAGACGGTGTTCGTCGAGAGCCGCGCCGTGGCGCGCCATGGCGATCTCTGCGAGATGAACGGGGCCGCCTGATGAGCTCGATCCCGGAGGACGAGGAGAAGGCGCCGGGGCAGGCGGTGCCCGCGCCCTCGCTGTCCTCCCTGCTCACGACGCCGCCCTTCCTCGGCAACGGCACGCCCGGGCGGGTGCTGACCTTCGAGGTGCCCAAGGGGCCGATGGTGCGCCGCCGCCCCGGCATCTGCGGCGAGCCCTATGCGCGCGCCAAGGCCGAGTTCGACGCCAAGCCGTGGTACGTGCGCTGGACCGCCGGCACCGACCGGCCCGTCGGCGTGGAGCCGACGGACGAACTGATGCGCGCCAGGGAATTCCAGCGCGAGTGCGAGAAGTGGCCCGAGGAGGTGCCGCAATCGCTGATCGACGACAAGCGCCAGCGGCTGTCCGATCACCTGACCGGCAAGGCCCCGCTGTCGCCCGAGGAATCGCTGCGGGTGCGGCGCGACCTCGACTTCGTCAGCGACGTCTACACGCCCGGCCCGCGCTACAGCGCGCCGCTGACGCCGCAGGAGCAGGGCTGGCTCGACGAGCGCAACCTGCGCTGGGGCAACACCATGGGCATCGCCTTCCTCGGGCCGGTCTACGGCGGCCCGGGCGCGCTCACGCGCCTGCTCGGCGGCTCGGAGCAGGCGGTGGCGGGCGTGAACCAGCTCTCGGGCAGCCTCGTGGGGATCGCCCGCACGCGCACCTTCGCCCGGCTCGCGGCGGAGCGCCGCGCGGCCTCGGGCGAGGCGCTCGCCAGGTCGCGCGAGATGAACCGCGGCGCGCCGCTGGAGCCGCTCGACCCCGCGGCCGCGGCGCGCGGCACGGTGGTCCAGCGCAAGTACGCGCCGCTGGACTGGGAGGCCGTGGTGCCGAAGAAGGGTCCGTACAAGGGCGAGAAGCGCGAGGACCATGTGCGCCGGCACAACCAGGACGTGCCGGGCAAGGACAGCCACGGCGTGTTCTACAAGGACGGCGTCGACACCACCAACCGGGCCTGGCAGCGGGCCCAGGACCTGGGCCTCAAGCCGGACGCCACCGGTATGCTCCGGGTTCCGATGGACGAGATCGTCGGCCGCGCGGGCGGGAACGCCGCGGCGACCGGCGAGCTCTTCCGCTCGGTCGAGATGAAGCTCGTGCCCGGCACCAACCAGATCATCACCTCCTACCCCGTCAAATGAGAACCCTCTACTGGTCCAGCACCTGCGCCAACTGCAACCAGGGCCGCCTCCTGTTTCAGAACGACATCACCAACGCGCGGGTGTACGTGCACTGCGAGGAATGCGAATGGGGCTGGCTGCATCCCGAGGGCCTGAGCGACGTGGCCCAGGGCTTCCTCACGCTGCTGAGCGACTACGAGACCACCGACCCGACGCGCGAGGAGATCGAGCGCAGCGAATGGCGCGGCCACATCGCGGGCTCCTTCGAGGAAGCCTAGGCGTCGGCGCGGCCGCCGCGCCCCTCAGGCGCGCGCCGGCTCGGTCGGCACCTCGTCGGCCGGCGGCGGCACGTCGGCGCCGCGCGAGACGCGCGCCACCAGGTACATGCCCGTGAACACCGCCGCCAGCAGCAGCGCGTCGCCCCACCAGGGCCGCGCGGTCTGGCTGTCGCCATAGAAGGCCAGCACCAGCAGCACGGCCACCAGGTGCGCGCAGAACACCGGCAGCGAGGCCGAGCCCATGGCCTCGAGCCAGCCCAGGCGCGGCAGCTTGCGCATCAGCCAGGGGCCGAAGCGCACCGCGAGGATGCCCAGCGCCACGAGGTTGACCAGCCGCAGCGGCCCGAGCAGCCACTTGTCGAACAGCAGGTTGCGCTCCACGTCGCCACCGAACGGCGCCTGGCCGTTGATGCCGGTGTGGCGCCAGTAGAAGCAGTAGAGCGCCACGGCCGCCGCCAGCAGCAGCAGCCAGGCCGGAAAGCGCAGCGGCTTCACGCCGGGCGTGTTGCGGCTGGCGCCGATGGCCAGCCCCGCGAACCAGAGGAACTGCCAGGCGTAGGTGTTGAAGGCGCCCATCTCGTGGTACGGCACCGGCAGCCCGAGGTGGCGCACCGCCAGCCCGTAGACCCATTCGCTGAAGCCGAACTGCGCCGCCGCCCACAGCGCCGCGCTCAGCGCCATCACCGGCAGCCAGCCGTGGCGCATCGCGAAGGCCAGCACCCAGGGGCTCATGAGCATGAAAAAGATGTACATCGGCAGGATGTCGAGCAGCGCCGGTTCGTAGATCAGCAGCAGCCCGTAGAGGAAGCCGTCGCGCGGCGCCGCCAGGTAATAGGAGACCAGGTTCTTCACCGCCGGCTGGTCGATGTGCAGGCCCACGCCGGTGATGACGGTGAACAGGAACAGCAGCGTGGCCGCCTGGCACAGGTAGACCTTGAGCACGCGGCGCCAGAACGCGCTGCGCATCGACTCGACGCCGCGCACGTGGCCGATGCGGCTGTAGACCAGGCCGGCGACGAAGGCCGACAGCAGCACGAAGCCCTCGGCCGCCGAGACGAAGCCGAAGGGCTGGCCCAGCGGGTCCGTCAGCCGTGTCGGCAGGTGGGTGACGGTCATCAGCACGAGCATCAGCCCGCGCAAGGCGTCGATTTCCCAGTAGCGTTTCATCGGTTGCGGCGGTTTCCTGACTTCGTCCGCGCGACGCTCGCCCGGGGTGAGCGATTGTAAGAAGAAGGGGCGACTTCGCAGGATCAGGCCCCCCGGTCTATGACGGACGGCACTGCCGTCCCGCCATGCAAATCGGCTACCCTCGTGCGCTGTCCTCAGGAGGAGTTAGTTGTGAACAGTTCGATGAGTGCGCGATCCCTCTGGCTGGCCATCGGCGCGGCGGCACTGGTTGCTCCCGCGTTCGCGCTGCAGATCACCAGCCTCACGCCGCAGGGCGAGGTCTCGCGCGTGCGCCAGGTGGTCGCCAAGTTCGACCAGGCCGCGGTCAACTTCGGCGATCCGAAGGCACCGGCGCCGCTGTCGGTGAGCTGCACCGACGCGCAGGCCGGCAAGGGCCAGGGCCGCTGGACCGACGCCAAGCAGTGGGTCTACGACTTCGAGAACGACCTGCCGCCCGGCGTGCGCTGCACCATCGCCCGCATCGCCTCGTTCAAGCCCGCCAGCGGCGAGCTGACCGGCCCCGAGCGCTACCAGTTCTCCACCGGCGGACCGTTCGTGCGCAGCTTCCAGCCCGGCAGCTACGGCAAGATCGACGAGCAGCAGATGTTCGTGCTCGAGCTCAACGGCCCGGCCACGCTCGACAGCGTGCGCGAGAACGTCTGGTGCGCGGCCGACGGCATCGGCGAGCGCGTGCCCGTGAAGCTGATCGAGGGCGCCCAGCGCACCGAGCTGCTCAAGGCCTACGGCCGCGACAAGGCCGCCGCCAAGGAGCCGCTGCGCTTCGTCACGATGCAGTGCAACCGCACGCTGACGCCCGGCAGCAAGCTGCAGATCGTCTACGGCAAGGGCGTGGCCACGCCCTCGGGCATCGCCAACAGCGTCGAGCGCCGGCTGAGCTTCGAGGTGCGCGAGCCCTTCGCGGCCTCGTTCACCTGCGAGCGCGAGAACGCGCAGGCCGCCTGCCTGCCGCTGCGCCCGATGACGCTGCAGTTCAACGCTCCGGTTACGCGCAAGATGGCCGCGGCGATCCAGCTCAAGGGCGGCGGCAAGACGCTTGCGCCGAAGTTCGACGACGAGGGCTCGGCCCAGAACGCCGACGATGTCGTGAGCTCGATCAACTTCGCGGCGCCGCTGCCCGAGAGCACCTCCTTCAGCATCGAGCTGCCCTCGAAGTTCGAGGACGCCTCGGGCCGACCGCTGGCCTCGCCCGACGGCTTCCCGCTCAAGGTCGCGACCGGCTCCATGCCACCACTGGCCAAGTTCGCGGCCTCGCCCTTCGGCGTGATCGAGCGCCTGGCCGAGCCCGACACCCCGGCCATGATGCCGGTGACGGTGCGCCGCGTGGAGCCGCAGCTGATGGTGCAGGCGCTCACGCCCGGCAAGGTCAGCGACATCAACCCGAAGACCGACGCCGAGATCATCGAATGGCTGCGCAAGGTGCGCCGCTACGACAGCTACACCATCGCGCGCACCGAGGCGCGCAAGGACCTGCGCACGCCGCTGCCGCCGGTGCTCGACAGCAGCGACAAGAGCTACGTGCAGACCCGCACGCTGTCGCTGCTCTCGGGCCAGCCGGGCGTGAAGTCGCTCGACATGCCCAAGGCCGAGAGCGGCGACCCGCGCCCCTTCGAGGTCATCGGCATCCCGCTGACGCCGGGCTTCCACGTGCTGGAGATCGCCTCGCAGAAGCTCGGCGACGCGCTGCTCGACGAGCGCCTGGGCGCCAACCGCACGATGTACGTGCGCACCAGCGCGCTGGCCACCAACCTGGCGGTGCACTTCAAGCTGGGCCGCGAGAACTCGATGGCCTGGGTCACCACGCTCGACAAGGGCAAGGTGGTGGCGGGCGCGCAGGTGCGCGTGTCGGACTGCCGCGGCAAGGCCGTGGCCTCGGGCACCACCGGCGCCGACGGCACCGTGATGCTCGAGGGCGTGCCCTCGAAGGCCCCCAACTGCAACGGCGAGGACGAATACGGCGAGGGCTTCTGGTTCGTCAGCGCGCGCGCCAAGGACGAGAAGGGCGTGGAAGACCTCGCCTTCACCCAGAGCGACTGGCAGCGCGGCATCGAGCCCTGGCGCTTCAACGTGCCCACCAGCCTGCAGCCCGAGCCCGACCGCATCGCCCACACCATCTTCGACCGCACGCTGCTGCGCGCCGGCGAGACGGTGTCGATGAAGAGCCTGATCCGCACCCAGACCCGCAAGGGCTTCGGCCTGCCCGACGGCACGCCCGACACGCTGGTCATCACCCACCAGGGCAGCGGCCAGCAGTTCACCCAGCCGCTGGCCTGGCGCAAGACCGCCACCGGCGGCCTCAGTGCCGAGAACAGCTTCGCCATTCCGGCCGCCGCCAAGCTCGGCGTGTACGAGGTGCAGCTGCGCAGCGGCGGCGCCAAGAAGAACAACAACGAGAGCGACGAGGACGAGGAGGACGGCGGCGGCCGCAGCTTCGCGACCGGCATCTTCCGCGTCGAGGAATTCCGCCTGCCGGTGCTCGAGGGCCGCATCGCGCCCAGCGACAAGAAGCCGCTGGTGGCGGCCACGGCCGTGCCCACCGACGTGCAGATCAACTACGTGGCCGGCGGCGGCGCGGCCAACCTGCCGGTGCGCGTGTCGGCCATGGTGCGCGGCAAGAGCCTGAGCTTCTCCGACTACGACGCCTTCAGCTTCAGCCCGCCGCGGCCGGTGGAGGCCGCGGGCCTGCAGGCGGCCACCGCGGCCGGCCCCGAGGCCACGGGCGGCGAGGAGGACCTCAACAGCGCGAGCGACACCCGCGTGATCGCCGACAAGCTGCCGCTCACGCTCAACAAGGACGGCGCCGGCAAGCTCACGATCGAGAAGGTGCCCAAGGTCAAGGCCGCGCGCGAGCTGCTGCTGGAAGCCACCTACGCCGACCCGAACGGCGAGGTGCAGACCATCCGCAGCACGCAGACGCTGTGGCCCGCGGGCGTGATCGCCGGCATCAAGACCGAGGGCTGGGTCTCGACCGCGCAGAAGGTCAAGTTCCAGGCGCTCGCGCTCGACCTCGCGGGCAAGCCCCAGGCCGGCGTGACGCTCAACGTGCGCGCCGTGGCGCGCATCACCACCACCAGCCGCAAGCGCATGGTGGGCGGCTTCTACACCTACGACAACAAGACCGAGACCAAGGACATCGGCACCGTCTGCAGCGGCAAGAGCGACGCGCGAGGCCTGCTGCTGTGCGAGACCGAGCTCAAGGACGCGGGCGAGGTGGAACTGGTCGCCAGCGCCACCGACAGCGAGGGCCGCGACGCCCGCGCCGCCAGCTCGGTCTACGTGACCAAGCAGGGCGAACTCTGGTTCGGCGGCGAGGACAACGACCGCATCGACGTGCTGCCCGAGAAGAAGAGCTACCAGCCCGGCGAGATCGCCAAGTTCCAGGTGCGCAGCCCGTTCCGCTTCGCGACCGCGCTGGTGTCGGTCGAGCGCGAGGGCGTGATCGAAACGCATGTGGTGCAGCTCAACGGCCAGGACCCGACGGTCACGCTGCAGGTCAAGCCCGAATGGGGCCCGAACGCCTACGTGAGCGTGCTCGCGCTGCGCGGGCGGCTGCGCGAGGTGCCGTGGTACAGCTTCTTCAGCTGGGGCTGGAAGGCGCCGCGCGAATGGTGGACCGCCTTCTGGTACGAGGGCAAGGAGTACGTGGCGCCGACCGCCATGGTCGACCTCAGCAAGCCCGCCTACCGCCTCGGCATGGCCGAGATCCGCGTCGGCACGCGCGCCCACCAGCTCGACGTGACGGTGGCCAGCGACAAGCCCAGCTACCCGGTGCGCGGCAAGGCGCAGGTCACGATCACCGCCAAGCTGCCCGACGGCAAGCCGGCCGCCGGCGCCGAAGTGGCGCTGGCCGCGGTCGACCAGGCGCTGCTCGAGCTGATGCCCAATGACAGCTGGGACCTGCTCAACGCGATGCTGCAGCGGCGCAGCTGGGGTGTCAGCACCTCGACCGCGCAGATGGAGATCGTCGGCCGGCGCCACTACGGGCGCAAGGCCGTGCCCGCGGGCGGCGGCGGCGGCAAGGGCCAGACGCGCGAGCTGCTCGAGACCCTGCTGATCTGGAACCCGCGCGTGGTGCTCGATGCCAACGGCCAGGCCGTGGTGACGGTGCCGCTCAACGACGCGCTGACCACCTTCAAGATCGTGGCGGTGGCCGACTCGGGCGCCGACCTGTTCGGCACCGGCCAGGCCAGCATCCAGGCCACGCAGGATCTGCAGATCATCAGCGGCCTGCCGCCGCTGGTGCGCGAGGACGACCAGTTCCGCGCCCAGATCACGCTGCGCAACACCACGCAGAAGGCGATGAAGGTGGAAGCCACGCCGCGCGCCACGCTGCTCACCCTGCAGCCGCAGACGGTGGACATCCCCGCCGGCGAGGCGCGCGAGGTGGCCTGGAACGTGACCGCGCCGGCGCAGCTCGCGCAGACGCGCGCCGAGGCGATCCTGTGGGAGATCGAGGCCAAGGACACGCTGGGCGGCGCGCGCGACGCGCTCAAGGTGCGCCAGCGCATCGTGCCCTCGGTGCCGCTCACGGTGCAGCAGGCCACGCTGGTGCAGGTCGACGGCCCGTTCACCATCGACGTCGCGCCGCCGGCCGACGCCCTGCCCGGCCGCGGGGGCCTGAAGCTGTCGCTACAGCCCAAGCTGGCCGAAGGCCTGCCGGGCGTGCGCGACTGGTTCGCCAACTACCCCTTCATCTGCCTCGAGCAGAAGACCAGCAAGTCGGTCGGCCTGCGCGACGCGAAGATGTGGCAGGGCGTGCTCGCGCAGCTGCCCACCTACCTCGACAGCGACGGCCTCGCGAGCTACTTCCCGCCGCGCGACGGCGAGGCCAACGGCGGCAGCGACATCCTGACCTCGTACCTGCTGGCGGCCACGAATGAAGCGGCCTCGCTCGATCCCGCCTTCGCGCTCGCCGACGACGTGCGCGCGCCGATGGAAGCCGGCCTGATCGCCTTCGTCGAGGGCCGCATCACGCGCGACTTCTGGAGCCCGCGCAAGGACCTGGACGTGCGCAAGCTGGCCGCGCTCGAGGCGCTGTCGCGCTACGGCAAGGCCTCGGGCGCCATGCTCGGCAGCATCACCATCGCGCCGAACCAGTGGCCCACCAGCGCGGTGATCGACTGGCTCAACATCCTCAAGCGCGTGCAGGACGTGCCGCAGCGCCAGCAGCGCATGGACGAGGCCAACAACGTGCTCAAGGCGCGGCTGTCCTACCAGGGCACCAAGCTGATCTTCAGCACCGAGCGCGACGACTACTGGTGGTGGCTGATGACCAACGGCGACGTCAACACCGCGCGCCTGCTGCTGACGGTGATGGACGACCCGAGCTGGAAGGACGACATCGGCAAGCTGGCCAACGGATTCATCGGCCGGCAGCAGAACGGCGCCTGGCACACCACCACCGCCAACCTCTGGGGCGGCCTGGCGCTCGAGAAGTTCAGCAAGGTGTTCGAGAGCACGCCGGTGGCCGGCATCACCGCCGCCACGCTGGGCGCGGCCAAGGCGCAGGTCGACTGGAGCAAGGTCGAACGCGTGAAGGCCAGCGACGCGACCGGCGCGCCGAACCAGACCACCTTCTTCGGCGCCCCGGCCTCGCCGGGCAACCTGCGCAACAACGGCATGTTCCTGCCCTGGGCGGCCTCGCCCGGCGGCGCGCCGGTGCGCGACACCCTGCTCGTGACCCAGCAGGGCACGGGCAAGCCCTGGCTCACGATGCAGTCGATCGCGGCGGTGCAGCTCAAGGCGCCGTTCGCGGCCGGCTATGCCATCAAGAAGACCGTGACGCCGGTCGAGCAGGCGGTGGCCGGCAAGTACACGCGCGGCGACGTGCTGCGCGTGAGCCTGGAGGTCAACGCCAGCGCCGACATGACCTGGGTCGTCATCAGCGACCCGGTGCCCGGCGGCGCCACCATCCTCGGCAGCGGCCTGGGCCGCGACTCGCAGATCGCCACCCAGGGCGAGAAGAAGTCGGGCGCCGGCTGGCCGGCCTTCGAGGAACGCAGCTTCGAGGCCTTCCGCAGCTACTACCAGTACCTGCCCAAGGGCGTGGTGAAGATGGAGTACACGGTGCGCCTGAACAACGTCGGCGACTTCGCGCTGCCGCCGAGCCGCGTCGAGGCGATGTACGCGCCCGAGATGTTCGGCGAGGTGCCGAACGAGCGCATCAAGGTCGAAGCGGCGCGCTGAAGCCGCCCGCGCGGATGACGGCCCGGCGCAACGCGCGGCCGGCCGTCATCCCGCCTTCATCTGGGTTCGTCACCATCGCCGCCACGAACCACGAGGAGTGATCCATGGGCCTGGCCATCTGCGTCGGCATGCTTGCCGAGCTGCTCGAAGACGACCCCGAGGGCGCCGAGGCGTTCGAGGAGGACCTGGCGGAAGTCAACCGCGTGCTGGCCGCCGCCGGCCTGCCGCCGCACACCGAGCCGCGCGAGGCGATCGAGTTCGACTCGCGCGCCTCGATCGAGAGCTTCCCCTACTCCTTCATCCATTACCTGCGCCGCGCCTACGCGCACCGCGTGCTCGCGCCCGACTGGGTGGCCACGCCGCTGGCCGACGACGTCGATCCCACGGCCGACCCGAAGATCCAGACCCTGCTCGACAGCGAGGACAGCCACCTGCTGTGCCATTCGGATGCCGAGGGCTTCTACGTGCCGGTGGACTTCAAGGAAGTGCTGTTCGACGAGCGCGAGGAAGATGACGAGATCGAGGAAGAGGAAGAAGAGGACGACGAGGACGTCGACCTCTCGCGCGGCCGCGAGGAGGACGACATCGGGGACGAGGAAGAGGACGAGGAGGACGACGAAGCCCTGGGCCTGCCCGGCGGCATGCTCGGCTCCTCGTACCG
This sequence comes from Variovorax paradoxus, assembly GCA_016806145.1. NCBI lineage: Bacteria > Pseudomonadati > Pseudomonadota > Betaproteobacteria > Burkholderiales > Comamonadaceae > Variovorax > Variovorax paradoxus. The sequence goes on along the minus strand of CP063166.1, from coordinate 1,789,337 downwards.
CCTGCTCGAGGAGCTGGTCTACGTGGCGCCCGCGCTGGGCATCCACCTGTCGAACGGCAAGCTCGGCGACGAGGAGGCCGAGCGCATCGACGCGCTGATCGAGGACGACAACGGCCTCTACCGCGAGTACGCGGCCTGGCTGCTGCTGTACGAGGCGGCGCGGCTGAGCATCGCGCACCGCACGGCGATCGTGTTCTGCTGAGGCGCGGCGGCGCGCCTGTCATTCCCGGTCTTTCCCGATGGCGCCGCGCGGCGGGCGGCCTACACTGCATCGACACGCTCGCTTCCCTCCCACCCCGTTGCTGCGATCCGCAGAAAGGCCGCTACCCATGACCACGATGGACACGATGGAAATCGCCAACACGCTCGTCGAGCTGTGCCGCCAGGGCGCCTACGAGGAAGCGCTGGCGCTCTATGCGAGCGACGCGGTGAGCGTGGAGGCCGGCGGCCCGCCCGACATGGCGCGCGAGGTGCGCGGCATCGAGGCGATCCGCGGCAAGGGCGAATGGTGGACCTCGAACCACGAGGTGCACGGCATGATCGTCGCGGGCCCGTGGCCGCACGACGACCGCTTCATCGTCGGCTTCAGGATCGACGCCACCTTCAAGACCAGCGGCGAGCGCTTCACCATGGAGGAGATGGCGCTCTACACGGTGGAAGACGGCAAGATCGTGCGCGAGGAATTCTTCTACGCGGCCTGAGCGCCGCACCACCGCGCCTCGTCAGCGCGCGGGCGCCGCGCACGAGGCGCCGATGGTGAGCGCCAGCGGCACGTGCACGCTGCGCCGCGCCTCGGGCGCGCGCCCTTCCACCCGCTCGAGCATCAGTTCGGCCGCGGCATGCGCGGCGCCCTCGATGTCGAAGCGCAAGGTGGTCAGCGGCGGGTCCATCAGCGCGAAGGCGTCGTCGGTGCCGATGCCCACCACCGACAGCTGCGCCGGAATGCGCAGGCCGCGTTCGCGCGCGCTGCGCAGCGCGCCCGACAGCAGCCGCGTGCCGAGCGCGATCAGCGCAGTGGGCGGCGCCGCGAGCGCGAGCATCGCGTCCATCTGCGCGGCCGAGGACTCGATGGCCGAGCTCAGCATGCACACCAGCGCCTCGTCGTAGCCGATGTCCGCGCGCCGCAGGCCGTCGCGGTAGCCGAGCAGCTTCTCGCGCCCGGGCCGGATCGCGGGATTGGGACCGAACAGCGCGATGCGCCGGTGGCCCAGCGACACCAGGTAGTCGACCGCCGTGGCCACGCCCTGGCGGTGGTCCTGGCAGACCGCGTCGGCCTCGAAGCCGGTCTCGCGGTCGAGCACCACCAACGGCAGCTTGCAGCGCGCGAAGGCGTCCTGCGCCGCGGGCAGGTCCTCGCGGCTCGGCGAGACGAACACGCCCTCGAGCCGGCGGTTCTCGAACAGGTGCAGCAGTTGCGCCTCGCGCTGCGGCTGGTCGAAGGTGCTGCCGACCAGCACCGAGAAGCCCTCGGACTGCAGCCGGGCCTCGACCGCCGCGAAGAAGGCCGAGAGGAAGGGATTGGCCATGTTCGAGACCATGAAGCCGATCGCCTTGCTGCGCCCGGTCTTCAGGTGCCGCGCGCTGAAGTTCGGCACGTAGCCGATGCCCTGCGCGGCCTTCTCGACGCGCTTGCGCACCTCGGCGCTGACGTAGCCGCTGTGGTTGAGCACGCGCGAGACGGTGGCCACCGAGGTCTCGGCGGCGTGCGCCACGTCGCGCAGCGAGACCGCCTGGCTGGGCGTTCGGCTCATAGTTTTCCCTTATGTAAACGTTCCATGGATTGCGGCCTCCCGGGCGCTCACTTTAACCTTGGAATCGATATGGAAACGTTCTCAGAAACAAGGCGCGATTTCACCGGCCGCACGGTGCTGGTGGTGGGCGGCGGCCAGGCCGCCGGTGGCGATCCCCAACTCGTGGGCAACGGCCGCGCGATCTGCCTGCGGCTCGCGCAGCGCGGCGCGCGCGTGGCCTGCGCCGACCGCGACCTCGAAGCCGCGCGGCACACGGTGGCCGCGCTCGAGGCGCAGGCGCCCGGTGCGCAGCATCTGGCGCTGGCCGCCGACATCGGCGACCCGGCCCAGGTGCGCGCGCTGTTCGCCACGCTGGCCGAAGGCGGCATCGTGCTCGATGCGCTGGTGCTCAACGCCGGCATCAGCGATCGCCGGCCGCTGGCCGAGGTCACGCCCGAGAGCTGGGACGCGATCCTCGGCGTGAACCTGCGCGGCCACCTGCTGTGCGCGCAGGCGGCGCTGCCCGCCATGCAGCACGGCGGCGCGATCGTGTTCGTCTCCTCGCTCGCCGCCCTGATGCCCGCGGGCCGCAACCCGGCCTACGAGAGCTCGAAGGCCGCGCTGTCGGCGCTGTGCCGCGCGGTCGCGCTCGAGGGCCATGCACGCGACATCCGCGCCAACATCGTGCGCGCGGGCCTGATCGACACGCCCATGGGCCGCGCCGCCAGCGCCGCGCGCCCGGGCCGCGCGAGCGGACCGCTGCCCTTCGGCCGCCAGGGCAGCGCCTGGGACATCGCCAACGCCGCCTGCTTCCTGCTCTCGGACGAGGCTACCTACATCAATGCCGCCGAGCTGCCGGTGGACGGCGGCCTGCGCCACGGCATCGCGCGCGCACCCGGCGCCGCGGCCTGAGCCCCTTCTCTTTTTCTTCCCGCTTCCGGAGACAAGCCTTGAAACGACGATCCCTGCTGGGCGCCGGCGCCCTTGCGCTGGCCGCCCTCGCCACCGGCGCCATCGCGCAGACACCCGCCTGGCCCGCCAAGCCGCTGCGCCTGGTCGTGCCCTTCCCGCCCGGCGGCGCGGCCGACCTGTTCGCGCGCCTCGTGGGCACCGAGCTCGCGCAGGCGCTGGGCCAGCCGGTGATCGTGGACAACCGTCCCGGCGCCGGCGGCAACATCGGCGCGCGCGAGGTCGCCAATGCGCCGGCCGACGGCTACACGATGATGCTCGGCACCGTCGGCACGCACGCCATCAATCCCACGCTCTACGGCAACCTGCCCTACGACACGCGCAAGGCCTTCGTGCCGGTGGCGATGGTGGGCTCGGTGCCCAACGTGCTGGTGGTGAATCCGGCGCTGCCGGCCAGGACCGTGGCCGAGCTCACGGCGCTCGCGAAGCGCTCGCCGGGCAAGCTCACGATGGGTTCCTCGGGCAACGGCAGCAGCATCCACCTGTCGGGCGAGCTCTACAAGCACCTCGCGCACGTGAGCATCCTGCACGTGCCCTACCGCGGCGGCGCGGCCGCGCTGACCGACCTGATCGGCGGCCAGATCGACCTGATGTTCGACAACCTGCCGACCTCGCTGCCGCACATCGCCAAGGGCTCGCTGCGCGCGCTGGCCGTGACCGGCGCGCAGCGCTCGCCGCTGTTGCCCGAGGTGCCGACCATGGCCGAGGCCGGCCTCGCGGGCTACGAATCCACCGCCTGGTCGGGCCTGTTCGTGCCCACCGGCGTGCCCGCGCCGGTGGTGGCGCGGCTGCACGAAGAGGTCGACAAGGCGCTGCGCAGCGAGCGCGTGAAGGCGCGCTACCGCGACCTCGGTGCCGACATCCTGCCGATGCCGCAGCCGGCCTTCGACCAGTTCGTGCGCAAGGAGTACGACAAGTGGGCCGAGATCGTGCGCGTCTCGGGCGCGAAGGCGGAGTGAGCGGATGCGGCCGATCGATTTCCTGCTGCGCGCCGCGCGCCGCCACCCCGACAAGATCGCGCTCTCGGGCCCCGAGGGCGCCCTCCGCTACGCCGAGCTGCTGGCCCACACCGAGGCGCTGGCCGCCGCGTTCCAGGCGCTGGTGCCCGATCCGCGCGGGCGCATCGCGATCTGCGCGGGCAACCACCTCGCGCACGTGGTGTCGCTGTTCGCGACCCTGCTCGCGGGCCGCATCTGGGTGCCGCTCAATCCGCGCGCCGGCGCCGACGAGTTGTGCCGCATCGTCGACTTCACCGAGGCCGCGCTGGTGATCGCCGAGCACGAGCAGGCGCCCAAGCTCGAGGCCACCGGCGCGCCGCGCGTGGTCTACCGGCCGGGCGCGCTCGGCACGGCGCCCACCGGTTGCGAACTCTCGGCGCTGCTGGCCGCGCATGCGGGCAGCAGGCCCGCGCCGGTGCGCCACGACCTGGCCGAGATCCAGGCGATCAAGTTCACCGGCGGCACCACCGGCGCGCCCAAGGGCGTGATGCAGAGCTACCGCGCGTGGAACACCACCATCGTCTCGATCATGCAGGCGATGAAGCTCGACGCCGACGAGCGCTACCTCGCGGTGGCCTCGATCACGCACGGCACCTCGACCTTCCTGCTGCCGGTGCTCGGCAGCGGCGGCACGGTGCTGCTGCCGCGCTCGACCAGGCCGCGCGAGGTGCTCGACCAGCTCGAGCACGACCGCGTGACCGCGGTCTTCATGCCGCCCACGCTGATCTACAGCCTGCTCGAGGACCCGACCGCGCGCGGGCGCGACTGGCGCGCGCTGCGCCACTTCGTCTATGCGGCGGCGCCGATGCGCAGCGCGAAGATCGTGGAGGCGCAGCAGGTGTTCGGCCATGTGGAGACCGGCTACGGCCAGACCGAGGCGCCGGCCATCATCTCCTACATGCCGGTGGAGGACGCGCTCGATCCGCGCAACCTCGAGTCGGTGGGCCGCGCCGCGCTGATGACCGAGGTCGCGATCATGGACCCGGCCGGCGCGCTGCTGCCGCCGGGCCAGGGCGGCGAGGTGGTGGTGCGCGGCGACCTCGTGATGTCGGGCTACTGGAAGCAGCCCGAGAAGACCGCCGAGGCCTTCCACGACGGCTGGCTGCGCACCGGCGACGGCGGCTATCTCGACGAGCGCGGCTTCCTGTTCCTCAAGGATCGCATCCGCGACCTGATCATCACCGGCGGCTTCAACGTCTACCCGACCGACGTGGAGAACGTGCTCGGCCGGCATCCCGCCGTCTACGACTGCGTGGTGATCGGCATCGACGACGACAAGTGGGGCGAGGCCGTGCATGCCGCGGTGCAGCTGCGCGAGGGCGCGGCCTGCGAGGCCGCCGAGCTCGTCGCCTGGGTGCGCGAGCGGCTCGATCCCGTCAAGACGCCGAAGGCGGTGCACTTCTTCGACGCGCTGCCGCGCACCGCGAACGGCAAGGCCTCGAAGAAGGACGCACGCATCGAAGTGCTGCGGCGCATGGGCGCCGGCAGCGAGACCTCCCCACCGCATCACGCCACGCCATGAACCCGACCCCGCCAAGCACCGACCGCCACGCCCTCGTCACCGGGGGCTCCTCGGGCATCGGCCTGGCGATCTGCCGCCGCCTCATCGAGAGCGGCTGGCAGGTCACCAGCCTCGACCTCCAGCCGCCGCCCGACGCGCGCAGCGGCGCGCACCTGCGCGTGGACATGGGCGACCGCGAGGCGCTCGCCGCCGCGCTCGCCGAGGCCTGCGGCCGCCACCGTTTCACCGGCCTGGTGAACAACGTGGCTGCGATCCGCCCGGCGCCGCTGGAGACCACCTCGCTCGACGACTTCGACCTGCAGATCGGCGTGACCGCGCGCGCCGCGCTGCAGTGCGTGCAGGCCGTGCTGCCCGCGATGCGCGCGGCCGGCGGCGGACGCATCGTCAACATCACGAGCCGCGCCGCGCTCGGCAAGGAACTGCGCAGCGGCTACTCGGCCGCCAAGGGCGCGCTCAACGCGCTCACGCGCACCTGGGCGCTCGAGCTCGCGGCGCAGGGCATCACGGTCAACGCGGTGGCGCCGGGCCCGATCGCCACCGAGGCCTTCAAGGCCGCGAACCCGGCCGACAGCCCGCGCACGCGGCGCATCGCCGAGGGCATTCCGGTGCAGCGCTTCGGCGAGCCCGCCGAGGTGGCGCACGCGGTCGACGCCTTCATGCACCCGATGGCCTCGTTCATGACGGGCCAGGTGCTCTACGTCTGCGGCGGCATCACCGTGGGCCTGGCAGGCTGAGGGGCCGGCGATGACGATCACCACCGAGATCGGCTACACGACCCCCGACGCGATCCACGTGCGCGGCCTGAACCTCGCCACCGAGATCATCGGCAAGCTCGACTTCGTCGAGATGCTGTGGCTGCTCGCGATGGCGCGGCTGCCCGAGCCGCGCGAGAAGGCGATGGTCAACATGCTGCTGGTGACCGCGGCCGACCACGGCCTCACGCCGAGCGCGATCGCCACGCGCATGACCTGGCTCGGCGCGCCCGAGTCGCTGCAGGGCGCGGTGGCCGCGGGCCTGCTGGGCGCGGGCTCGAACTTCCTCGGCACGGTGCAGAACGTCAGCGAGATGCTGCTCGCGGCCGCCGCGGATCTCACCGACGACGCGAGCGATGCCGAGCTGCGCGAGCGCGCGGCCGCGCTGGTGCGCGAGCGCCGGCAGGCGAAGCGCAGCATCCCGGGCATCGGGCATCCGATCCACGTCGACGGCGATCCGCGCGTGCCGACGCTCATGGCCGTGTCGAAGGCCAACGGCTACTTCGGACGCCACTGGCGGCTCGCGCTCGCGCTGGTCGAGGTGCTGCGCGAGGACCATGGCCGCCACCTGCCGCTCAACGCGGCCGGCGCCAACGGCGCGGTGCTCGCCGACATGGGCCTCGACCCGCTGCTGGGCCGCGGCCTCGCGCTGGTCGGGCGCGCGGCCGGGCTGGTCGCGCATGTCTGCGAGGAATCGCGCGCGCCGACCGGGCAGCAGCTCTGGGACCTGGTGCTGCGGCAGGACGCGCGCAACGTGCTGCCCGCCGACAAGCGCTGAGACGCGGCCGGCCCGTCGTTACGCGCGTTACGGCGGTGACGCGGCCGCCGCCGCCGCGCGTTGCCGCGGCGCCCGCGCGCTTCGAAGATGCGCGCCATGCGACATCTCCCCGCCACCCTCCTCGCGCTGTCGGCGCTGCTGCTGCCGCTGGCCAGTCATGCGGCACCCGCCGGCTTCGACAGCCCTCCCGCATCGCTCGCCGCGCAAGTTCTCGGCGACCGTCCCGGCACCATCGTCGCGGGCACCTGGCACGACGGCACGTCGCGCTACGCGATCCAGCGCAATGCGCCTGGGCACGTCGGCAAGGCGAAACCGATGGCGCCCGGCGAGGTGCAACCGGTGTTCGAGATCGGCTCGATCAGCAAGGTCTTCACCGGCCTGCTGCTCGCACAGGCCGTGGAGCGCGGCGACTTCTCGCTCGACGACACGCTGGGCCGGCTGCTTGCCGACAAGGCCACGCTGCCGCCGCCCGTGGCCGCGATCACGCTGCGCCAGCTCATCACCCACACGGCCTGCCTGCCGAACCTGCCCGCGCTGCCGGCGCGTCCGCCCGGGCCCGACTCCAATCCCTTCGCCAGACCCACGCGTGCGCACCTGATGGTGGCGCTCTCCTCGCTCGAGCTCGCGCAGGCGCCGCCGTGCGCGCCGCGCTACGGCAGCCTGGGCATCGCGCTGGTCGGGCAGTTGCTGTCGGACCGCTATGGCCAGCCCTGGGACCAGCTGGTGCGCGAGCGCATTGCCGTGCCGCTGGGCATGAAGGACACGGTGCAGCACCTCGACGCGGCACGCGCGAAGCGGCTGCCCCAGGGCTATGCCGGCAACGCGGCGCGCGCGCCCTGGGAATTCGGCGCGCTGGCCGCGGCCGGCGCGCTGCGCAGCACCGCGCCCGACCTGCTGCTGTTCGCACGCGCATTGATGGCCGGCCGCGCGGGACCGCTGGGCGCCGCGGCCGAGCGGCTGCGCGAGCCGCTGTCGGCGCAGGGCGAATACGACGTCGGCTATGCGCTGCGCATGCGCGATCCGGCCGCGGGCGGCGCGCAGCGGCGCATCCATTTCCACACCGGCCAGACCGGCGGCTACCGCGCGCTGCTCGCGTTCTCGCCGGCCACGAACGAGGCGCTGGTGCTGCTCGCGAGCAACGACGCGGCCGCGGTGGTGCCGGTGCTGGACGCGCTCACGCTGCCCCTCGCCGCGAAGTAGCCATGCGGGCCGCCCCGGGTTGGCCGCCGCGCGATTGCCGGCACAATCCCCGCGGACACACCTGCATGAACACACGATTCGTCGAAGCCTTTCTCTGGGCCGCGCGGCTGGGCAGCTTCCGGGCCGCGAGCGACCGGCTGCACATCACGCAGGCGGCCGTGTCGAACCGCGTTGCCTCGCTCGAGGAAGACATCGGCGCGCGCCTGTTCGAACGCGACGCGCGCGAGCTGCGGCTCACGCCCGTCGGCGTGCGCCTGATGGACTACGGCGAGCGGCTGCTCGAGCTGCGCCGCGAGATCGTCTCGCTGGGCCGCCCGCGCGAGGACCTGCTGGGCCTGGTGCGCATCGGCGCGATCGAGACCGTGGTCCACACCTGGCTGCTGGGTTTCCTCACCAACCTGCGCTCCACCTATCCGGGCATCGAGGTGCAGCTCACCTCCGAGACCACGCTGGCGCTGCATCGCGGCCTGCGCGAGGGCGCGCTCGACATCGCGCTGCAGACCGACCACATCGCGGGCGCCGGCATCGTGAGCACGCCCTGCCTGCCGATGCCCATGGGCTGGGTCGGGCAGATGAGCGCCGAGGGCACGCAGACGGTGGAACAGCTGCTGCGCCAGCCGGTGCTGACCATGAGCCCGGGCTCGCAGCCGCACGAGGCGCTCAAGAACCTCTACCGCGCGGTGGGCATCCCGCTGGGCAAGGTGCATTGCGTGAGCTCGATCTCGGCGCTCGCGCGGCTGGTGAAGGCCGGCTTCGGCAATGCGCTGGTGCCGTTGCCGCCGGTCTACGAGTACGTGGCGGCCGGCGACGTGCGCATCATCGAATGCGATGCGCTGATCTCGCCGCAGCGGCTGGTGGTGAGCCATCTGGAGGCTGCCGACTCCGATGCCATCCGGCTCGTGGCCGAGCTGGCCTGCCGGGCCTCCGACCAGTTCACGGCCGCGGCAACCGCACCAATCTGGAGCGGAGCCATAGAGGGTTAACCCTCGAAACAGCGCATTTGCGCCCCATCGAGGGGCCAGTAATTCTTGTGGCTGTCGCCCAGAAAAACTCGTTTGTGACAGCCTGACCCCGCGACGGAAGATCGCGCCTTCTTTTTTCGAAGGCCCGCTCCCGCTTCCGCCGCCATGACTTCCACCGCTTCCGTCACCGAACCTTCCGCCGCCGAGAACGGCCTGCTCTTCGTCGCCTGCGACGTCGATCCCGCGGCCGACGAGGCCGACTTCAACCGCTGGTACGACCGCGAGCACGTCGAGGAACGCGTGCGCATCCCGGGCTTCCTTTCGGGCGCGCGCTATGTCTCACTCGAGGGCGGCCGCCGCTACCTCGGCCTCTACCGCACCGCCTCGCTCGAGGTGTTCCGTTCGGCCGGCTACCGCGCCGCCTTCGAGCGCCAGACGCCGTGGTCGATCGCCAACCTCGACCGCATGCGCGATCCGATCCGCCGCGTCTGCGCGGTGCGCGCCGTCACCGGCTTCGGCAGCGGCAGCCACATCGCGGTGCTGCCGCTGGCCGTGGCCAGCGATGCCGCCGCGCTCGCCGAACGCGCCGCCGAGGCCGGCCGCCGCCTGGCCGAACAGCCGGGCTTCGTGCAGTCCTTCCTGCTGCAGCCCGATGTCGCCCTGAGCACGCTGCTGCCGCGCGAAAGCAGCGAAGGCCGCGTGCTGCAGCCGATGCTGGTGGTCGAGACCAGCGGCGCCGACGCGGCCCGCGCCGCGCGCGCCACGGCCGCCGCCGCGCTCGATGCCGATCCCGCGAGCGGCTGGCTGCTCGCGCTCGGCTGGAAGCTGCACGCCGGCGAGCTGGCCTGACAGACCGCCCCCCTTCATCTTCTTCCTCATTCCAGGATCCTCATGACCGAACACGCTCTCCCGGCCGCGCCCGCCGCGCACGGCGCCAAGCCCGCCAAGATGGGCCGCCTCGCGATGGCCAGCTCCATCGGCACCACGCTCGAGTGGTACGACTTCACCGTCTACAACATCATGGCGGCGCTGGTCTTCAACGCGATCTTCTTTCCCTCCTTCGATCCGCTGACCGGCACCATCCTCGCCTTCTCGACCTACGCGGTCGGCTACATCTCGCGCCCGCTCGGCGGCGTCGTCTTCGGCCACCTCGGCGACCGGCTCGGCCGGCGCTTCGTGCTGGTCGCCACGCTGGTGATCATGGGCGTGTCGACCGGCCTCATGGGCCTGCTGCCGACCTACGCGAGCTGGGGCATCTGGGCACCGGTGGCGCTGGTCGCGCTGCGCTTCGTGCAGGGCGTGGCGCTCGGCGGCGAATGGGCCGGCGCGGTGCTGCTGTCGATGGAACACGGCAAGCCGAACGAGCGCGGCCGCAACGCCTCGTTCACGCAGGTCGGCCCCTCGGCCGGCACGCTGATCGGCACCGGCTTCATCGCCGCCGTGTCGGCCTGGCTCAGCCCCGAGGACTTCCAGTCCTGGGGCTGGCGCATCCCCTTCGTCTCGAGCGTGGCGCTGGTGCTGTTCGGCCTGTGGCTGCGCCGCGGCGTCGAGGAAACCCCGGTGTTCCGCGAGATGGAGCAGAAGCAGGAGACCGCCAAGACCCCGATCAAGGAAGTGCTGGGCCAGCACTGGCGCCGCCTGCTGGTGGCCGGCGGCTCGCGCATCGGCTCCGACGTGCTCTATGCGCTGGTGGTGGTGTTCACCCTCACCTACGTGACCACCGTGCTGCACCTGTCGCGCCCGCTGGCGCTGACCGCGACCATGATCGGCGCGGCCTGCAACGCGATCTCGGTGCCGTGGTTCGGCAGCCTGTCGGACCGCATCGGCCGGCGCCCGGTCTACATCATCGGCGCGCTCTGCGGCATCGTCTGGGCCTTCGTGTTCTTCGTGCTGATGGACAGCGCCAAGCCGCTCGCGATCTGCGCCGCCGTGGTGGTCGGCCTCGTGATCCACGCCATGATGTACGGCCCGCAGGCCGCCTTCGTGACCGAGCAGTTCCCGAACCGCGTGCGCTATGCCGGCTCGTCGCTGGCCTACACGCTGGCCGGCATCCTCGGCGGCGGCTTCGCGCCGCTGATCATCGCCAGCCTGTTCAAGTCCTACGGCAGCACGCTCGCGGTCTCGCTCTACGTGACCGGCGCGCTGTGCCTCACGCTGGTCGCGCTGATGGTGGCGCGCGAGACCGCGCACGAACCGCTGGAGGCCTGAAGCGATGACGCGCAACACCCTGCACATCGCTTGCGAGAGCATCGCCGAGGACGGCACCCGCAGCAGCGCGCTGCACGCCGTGGCGCCCAGCGCGCTGGTGGTGGCCGGCTGGACCGGCCGCGACAGCGCCGCCATCGAGCACCACATCGAGGAACTGGCCGCGCTCGGCGTGCCACGCCCTTCGAGCGTGCCGCTGTACTACCGCATGGCCTCGCTGCTGCTCACGCAGTCTGCCGAGATCGAGGCGCTCGGCGACCAGAGCTCGGGCGAGGCCGAACCGCTGCTGTTCTTCTCGCAGGGCGAGTGGTGGCTCGGCGTGGCCTCGGACCACACCGACCGCCAGGTCGAGAGCTATTCGGTCGCCGTCTCCAAACAGATGTGCGCCAAGCCGCTGGCCGCCTCGGCCTGGCGCTGGCGCGACGTGGAAGCGCACCAGGACGCCATCGAGCTGCGCTCGCGCATCCTCGAGGACGGCCGCTGGGTCGACTACCAGCGCGGCACCCTGGCGGCGATCCGGCCGCTGGCCGCGTTGCGCGACGGCCTGCCGGGTCTTGGCAAGGAACCCGAGGGACTTTTCATGACCTGCGGCACACTGGCGGCGCTGCCCAACGCGCGCGGCGAGGCCATCCGCCCCGCCGCGCAGATGGAAATCGAGTTGCATGACGCGCGCCTGCAGCGGCGCATCGTCCACCGCTATGCGGTGCGCGTCCTGCCCGTGATCGCTTGAACGCCCCCTCCTCCTTCATGACACAGAACGACTCCACCATCGGCGCGCTGCGCGCGCGCATCGCCCGCGGCGAGCTCACGCACGAGGCGCTGATCGAGCAGGTGCTCGACGGCGCCGCGCAGCCCGCGGCCGCGAACGTCTTCACCCGTCTCTACGCCGACGCCGCCCTGGCCGCCGCGCGCCATGCCGATGCCGCGCACCAGGCCGGCGTGCAGACCGCGCCGCTCGCCGGCCTGCCGGTCTCGATCAAGGACCTCTACGACGTGGCCGGCGAGACCACCCTGGCCGGCTCCATCGCCTGCCGGGGCGAGCCTCCCGCCGCGCGCGACGCGGCCGTGGTGACGCGGCTGCGCACGCAGGGCGCGGCCATCGTGGGCCGCACCAACATGACCGAGTTCGCGTTCTCGGGCGTGGGCATCAATCCGCACTACGGCACGCCGCGCAACCCGGCCGACGCCGAGGTCGCGCGCATTCCCGGCGGCTCCTCGTCGGGTGCCGCGGTGTCGGTGGCGCTGGGCCTCGCGGTCGCGGGCCTGGGCTCGGACACCGGCGGCTCGATCCGCATCCCGGCCGCGCTGTGCGGCATCGTCGGCTTCAAGAGCACGCAGTCGCGCGTGCCGCGCACCGGCGCCTTCGAACTCGCGCGTTCGCTCGACACGGTGTGCGCGATGGCGCGCAGCGTCGAGGACTGCCTGATCGCCGACGCTGCGATCGCCGACGCGCCGCTCGTGGTGCGCCGCCGGCCGGCGCAGGGGTTGCGGCTCGCGGTGCCGAAGACCTTGATGTTCGATGCGATCGAGCCTGGGGTGGCGCGGGCTTTCGAGCGGGCGGTGCAGGCGCTGTCCAAAGCCGGGGCGCAGATCGTCGAGATTCCCTTGAGCGAGCTGGCGGAGATCGGGACGGTCAATGCGCCGGGGGGGTTGTCGCCTATCGAGGCTTCGGCCGTGCATCGGGAACGGTTTGCTTCGAAGGGCGAGGCGTTCGATTCTCGGGTTGCGGCGCGGATCGCGTTGGGGACCGAGGTGCGGGCTGCCGATTACATCGCGCTGCTGGATCGGCGGCGGGAGTGGATCTCGCGGGTCGAGGGGCGGCTCGAGGGGTTCGATGCGTTGCTGTGTCCTACGGTGCCTATCGTGGCGCCTGCCATCGATTCGCTGGCTGAGGATTCGGCGTTCTTCCAGGCGAACGGACTGTTGTTGCGGAATACGTTTGCGATCAATTTCATGGATGGGTGTTCGTTCAGCTTGCCTTGTCATTCGGCTGGGGAACTGCCTGTTGGGTTGATGCTTTCGTCTGTTCGGGGGGATGACTCGCGGTTGGCTGGGGTTGCTTTGGCTGTTGAGGACGTGCTTCGGTTGAATTGAAGTTGGGTTCTTTTTTTTAGGCTGTAGGCCGGGTCTCGCCCCGGCGGGCGACTCACTTTTCTTGTCTCGCCAAGAAAAGTAAGCAAAAGAAGGCGACCCCGCTGTCTGTGTCCCTCCGCTTCGCTGCGGGCAACCTGCGGTGCTCGGGGAAAGCGGGGGTCCGCAGAACTCGCTGCACTTCGTTCCGCTCAGACAGCTGCGGCCCTGATCCCGCTTTCCCCTGCGCTCCTCGGCACAGCCAGAGGGGGGGTGATTCGGGCCTTTGCTTCGCTCGGCCTGGCATACCCCACGGGCCATCGCTGCGCTCGGCCGCGGGTACCTAACAGGCCATCGCTTCGCTCGGCATTGGTATTGCTCCCTCTCCCTCTGGGAGAGGGCTGGGGTGAGGGCACTGGGCGGTGGATACCGTCAGACCCTTGGTGAGGCCCGTTGCCCTCACCCTAACCCTCTCCCAGAGGGAGAGGGAACAAGCAGCCGAGCGAAGCGAAGGCCCGAGCGGCATTCCAAGGCCGAGCGAAGCAAAGGCCCGACCCACCCCCTCTGGCTGCGCCGAGGAGCGCAGCGTTTCGCGGATAAGGGCTCGCAGCTGTTTGAGCGGAACGCAGTGGAGCGAGTTCTGCGAGACCCCGCGAAACGCGAGCACCGCAGGTTGCCCGCAGCGAAGCGGAGGGACGCAGACAGTGGGTCGCCTTTTCTTTGGTTACTTTCTTTTGGCGAAGCAAAAGAAAGTGACTCGCCCGCCGGGGCGAGTCCCGGCCAACAACCCAACCAAAAAAACAGCATCTTCAATTCAACAAAGACCGCTGGCAAACTGGCCAAACCCAACAAGAGCCCGGAGACAAGAGACACCATGTGCAGAAGCATCAAAACCCTCTACAACTTCGAGCCCCCCGCCACCGAGCACGAGATCCGCGCCGCCGCCCTGCAATTCGTGCGCAAGCTCAGCGGCTTCAACGTCCCCTCGCGCGCCAACGAAGCCGCATTCGAACGCGCCGTCGAAGAAGTCAGCGCCAGCGCCGCGCGCCTGCTCGAATCGCTGGTGACCACCGCCGAACCGCGCGACCGCGAGATAGAAGCCGAACGCGCCAAGGCCCGTTCAGCAGCCCGCTTCGGCACGCAGCCTTCGTGACCGCGGCAAGCACACGCGCCCGACCCCGCCGCGTTCGGCCCTCGCCGCGCACGGTTTTTGCGCCTGCCGCGGCGCAGGCCCAAAAGGCCTTTGGTATCGTGCCTTGCAAGCCGAAACACATTCAAAAAGAAGACGCGGACATCGACCGAATGAGAAAGACCTATATCGGAGGCTGCCACTGCGGCGCCGTGCGCTTCGAAGCCGACATCGACCTCAGCCTGGGCACGCTGCGCTGCAACTGCGCGATCTGCACCCGCACGCGCTTCTGGCCGGCCATCGTCGAGCCCGAGGCCTTTCGCCTGCTCGCGGGCGAATCCGAGCTCAGCGACCAGATGCTCGACAGCCGCAACAGCCACTACATCGTCTGCAAGCTCTGCGGCGTGCGCTCCTTCGGCGTCGGCCATTCGCCCGAGACCGGCGCCCATGCCTACGGCGTGAACGTGACCTGCCTCGACGACGTGGACCTCGACGACCTCGCCAACTCGCCGCTGCGCTACGTCGACGGCCACCGCGGCACCTGGCACGTGGCGCGCACGGCGATCGATCACTGACAGACGAACACAACCCCAGGAGAAACCACCCCATGCCCTTCGAACTCTGGCTCGCCTTCGTGGCCGCCTCGGCCGTGCTGCTGATCATTCCCGGCCCGACCATCCTCACCGTCATCAGCTACTCGATGTCGCACGGCCGCCGCGCCAACGTGCCGCTGGTGGCCGCGGTGGCGCTCGGCGACTCGACCGCGCTGGTGGTGTCGCTGCTGGGCCTGGGCACGCTGCTCGCGGCCTCGGCCTTCTGGTTCAACGCGGTGAAGTGGGTGGGCGGGCTGTACCTGCTGTACCTGGGCATCAAGCTGCTGCGCGCGGGCGTGTCGAGCGCCGAGATCGCGACGCCGGAAGCGCCCGCCTCGCGCTGGCGGCTGTTCGCCAACACCTACCTGGTGACGGCGCTCAACCCGAAGGGCATCGTGTTCTTCGTCGCCTTCCTGCCGCAGTTCATCAGCCAGAAGGCCGCGGTCGCGCCGCAGATGTGGGTGCTGGCGCTGACCTTCGTCGCAATGGCCACGCTGAACGCCACGCTCTATGCGGTGTTCGCGGGCTCGGCGCGGCGCCTGCTGTCGTCGCCGCGCGCGCAGCGCCGCTTCAACCTCGGCGGCGGCGCGCTGCTGAGCGCGGCCGGCCTGTGGGCGCTGATGGCGCGCCGGCCGGCCTGAGCCGGCGCCTCGATCAGTTGCGGCGCGGATCGCCCGGACGGCTGTCGTAGCGGTTGGGCACGCCATCGCCATCGCGATCGCGGTCGTAGCGGTTCGGCACGCCGTCGCGGTCACGGTCGCCATGGCGCGGCGGCGGCGGGCGGTCGTAGCCGGGGGCGACGACGCAGCCGGCCAGCGCGGCCGAGGCCGACAGCACGACGGCCAGGGTGGCGAGTCTGTTGTTCTTCATGATGCATCTCTCCTAGGAATGGTTGTGGAACACCGCACCGGCTGGCCTCTGGGCGCCGCGGCGGTAGCGCATTGAAGGCCACGCAGGTCGGGCCTCGGTGTCTCGATGGCTGCGCCGCGGTGAAGTTGTGTGACCGGATGTGGCCGCCGCAGCCGACTGTCAGCGACGCGCCCGGCCCCTGCGTGGCGGCGCGCCCCGCGTCCGCGGGTAGGCGCAGGCCGCGCGGCGCTGGGTTCGAACTTCCGTCTACGTCTTTCGGCAGGACGGCGGCCGTGCGCGCATGGCCGAGAATGGCGGCCGCTTTCCAGCCCGGCGCCTTCCCCGCGCGCACCCCTGCCCCGATGCCGACGCCCACCGCCCTGTTTCCTTTCTTCGCGCGCCCGCGCCTCGCGCTGGCGCTCGCCGCGCTGATGCTGACGGCGCAGGCCGCGGGGGCCATGCCGAGCTTCGAGGAGGTGAAGCGCGACTTCCGCTCGTCCGACACCGCGGTGCTCGACCGCAACGGCGAACTGCTGCAGCGCGTGCGCACCGACGCCAGCGTGCGGCGCGGCCAGTGGACGGCGCTGGCCGACATCTCGCCCGCGCTGCGCACGGCGATGGTGCTCAGCGAGGACCGGCGCTTCTACGAGCACAGCGGCGTCGATTGGCGCGCGGTCTCGGCCGCGGCCTGGGGCAACCTCTGGAACACGCGCACGCGCGGCGCCTCGACCATCACGATGCAGCTGTCGGGCCTGCTCGACGAGGACCTGCGGCGCGGCGGCGGCGGCCGCAGCCTGACGCAGAAGCTCGGCCAGACCGTGGCCGCGGCCCAGCTCGAGCGCCAGTGGCGCAAGGACCAGATCCTCGAGGCCTACCTCAACAGCGTGCCCTTCCGCGGCGAGATCGTCGGCATCGACGCGCTCTCGCGCACCCTGTTCGGCAAGGCGCCGAGCGGCCTCGACGCGCGCGAGGCCGCGGTGGCCGCCGCGCTGGTGCGCGCGCCCAATGCGCGGCCGGCCCTGGTGGCGCAGCGCGCCTGCGAGGTGCTGCGCGCCATGGAGCCGCAGCGCAACGCCGACTGCGAGGCGCTCGACATGTTCACCAGCGCCGCGGTGCAGCGGCGCGCCTTCGACGCCAGCGAGGGCATCGCGCCGCATGCCGCGCGGCGCGCGCTGCGCCAGGCACGCGAGGGCCGCGAGCCCGGACAGGAGGACACGCCGCCGGGCGAGGCCAAGGCGGCCGCGAAGGACAGCGGCGACGGCAGCGTGCGCACCACGCTGCGCGCGCCGCTGCAGCGCTTCGCGCTCGGCACCCTGCAGCGCCACCTGCGCGAGCTGCGCGGCCGGCACGTGGAGGACGGCGCGCTGGTGGTGCTCGACAACGCCACCGGCGAGGTGCTGGCCTGGGTCGGCTCCTCGGGGCCGCTGAGCCAGGCGGCCGAGGTCGACGGCGTGACCGCGATGCGCCAGCCGGGCTCGACGCTCAAGCCGCTGCTCTACGGCCAGGCGATCGCCGAGCAGCGGCTCACGGCCGCTTCGCTGATCGAGGACTCGTCGGCGCAGATCAACACCGCGAGCGGCCTCTACATCCCGCAGAACTACGACCGGCGCTTCAAGGGCCCGGTGTCGGCGCGCACCGCGCTCGCGGCCTCGCTCAACGTGCCGGCCGTGCGCACGCTGGTGATGGTGTCGCCCGAATCCTTCGCGCGCGGCCTGCGCGCGGCCGGGCTGCCGCTGCGCGAGAGCGGCGACTACTACGGCTACAGCCTCGCGCTCGGCAGCGCCGAGGTCACGCTGCTGTCGCTGACCAATGCCTACCGCATGCTGGCCAACGGCGGGCGCTACGGCACGACCACCTTGCTGGCGCCGGCCGCGCCGGACAAGTCGAAGAAGACCACCACCGCCGCCGCTACCGCGAAGAACACCCCGGCACCGGTGCTCGACCCGCGCGCCGCCTTCATCGTCGGCGACATCCTGTCCGACCCCAACGCGCGCACCCGCACCTTCGGCCTCGACAGCATCCTCTCGACCCGCTTCTGGAGCGCGGTGAAGACCGGCACCAGCAAGGACATGCGCGACAACTGGGCCGTGGGCTGGTCGCAGCGCTACACGGTCGGCGTGTGGGTCGGCAACGCGAGCGGCGCATCGATGTGGGACGTGAGCGGCACCAGCGGCGCGGCGCCGGTCTGGGCCGAGGTCATGCGCTTCCTGCACGCGCGCGAGCCCAGCCGCGCGCCGGCGCCGCCGCCGGGCCTGGTGCGCACGCACATCGACTTCGGCGCCGGTCCCGACGGCAACGCGCTCGAGGCCGCGCGCGACGAATGGTTCGTGCAGGGCACCGAGCAGCCGCTGTTCGCGCTCGCGAACGAACCCGGCGCCGCGAGCACGGCCGCGGTCGCGCGCATCACCGCGCCGGCCGACGGCACGATCATCGCGCTCGATCCCGACATCCCGCCGCTGCGCCAGCGCGTGCGCTTCGAATCGGAAGGCCGCGGCGTCCAGTGGCGCATCGACGGCAAGCACTTCGCGCGCGGCAACAGCGCGCAGTGGCTGCCCTGGCCGGGCCGCCACCTGATCGAGCTGGTCGATGCCGGCGGCAAGGTGGTGGACCAGCGCCGGCTCGAGGTGCGCGGCGCGGGCGTCGTGACCAAGAGCGCGCAACGATGAAGGCGACGACCCTGGACTTCCGACCCGGCCCGCGCCTCTGGCTGTGTCTGGTGCTGCTGTTCGCCGCGGCATTCGGCGCGCAGGCCAGGCCGGTGCCGGTGCCGGCGATGAAGTCGCGCGTGATCGACCAGAGCAGGACGCTCGACACCGCGCAAGCCGAGGCGCTGCGCGAGCGCATCGCCGACATCGAGCGCGAGACCCAGGCGCAACTCGCGGTGCTGATCGTGCCGACCACCGGCGAGGACAGCATCGAGCAGTACGCCACGCGCGTGTTCGCGCAGTGGAAGCTCGGGCGCAAGGACGAGGACGACGGCGTGCTGCTGCTGGTGGCGATCCGCGACCGGCGCATGCGCATCGAGGTCGGCCGCGGCCTCGAGGGCCGCATCACCGACATCCAGGCCGCGCGCATCATCGACCAGGAGATGACGCCGCGCTTTCGCGCCAGCGATTTCGACGGCGGCCTGCACGCCGCGGTCGATGGCATCGCGCAGCTGATCCGCGGCGAACCGATGGCCATGGCCCAGGAGCTGCCGCTGATCGATCCGGGCGAGCCCGTCGAATCGACACCGCCCGAACCGCGCGGATCGCACGTCACGCCCGAGGGCTGGGCCTTCTTCGCCGTGATCGGCTGGTCGGCGCTGGTCGGCCTCTGGCAGAGCCGGCAGAAGAAGAGCGCGGCCGAACTGCGCACCGACGCCGACCGGCTCGCGCGCCGGCGCGCGCGGCAGGCCCGCGCAGCAGCGCGCGCCGCTCGACCAGGCGCGCGCGCGCGCGCGCAGGCCGAGGTCGCGGACGAACTCGAAAGCGCCGTGGCCGTGGCCGAGGCCGCGCCCGGCAGGACGCTGCGGCGCTGGCCCTGGACCTTCGGCGCGCTCGCCATCGCGCCGGTCGCCGCGGCCGCCACGCTCGGCGAGCCGATGTTTGCGATCGCGCTCGGGATGATGCCGGTGCCGATGGGCTTCGGCATCGGCTATGGCTGCGGCCTGTGGCGCACCATGCGCCTCGTCGTCGCCGGCATCGCGCTGCTGATCGCGGCCGTGGTGATCGCGGGCCAGCAGCTGGGCTGGGAGCGCGTGGGCTGGTCGCTGCTCGGCATGCTGGCGCTGGGCGCGGCGGTGCTGGTCGGCCTGCTGATCGTGACCGGCATGCGCAAGGCCTGGGGCAAGGGCGTGCGCAGCTTCGTCACGCGCTGGATCGTGGTGTGCGTGCTGGTGGGCCTGTTCGTCGGGCTGGCGCACGACGAGCTCGACCCGCAGCTGTTCTGGATCGTGCTGGCGGCCGTCACGGTGGTGGCGCTGCTCGTGGCCTTCTTCCCGGCCGATGGCGGCGGGGGCGGGCACGACGGCGACTACGGCGACAGCGGATGGGGCAGCAGCAGCTCCTCCTCGTCCTCCTCTTCGTACGAATCCTCGTCCTCCTCGTCGTCGGATTCCTCGTCGTCGTCCTCATCGGACTCGGGCGGCTCGAGCAGCGGCGGCGGCGCCTCGGGAAGCTGGTAGCAGCAACCCCGGCCGAACTCCCCCGGCGGTGCCACGTGCGCAGGGCACCGGGTACTCCCCGCAGCGAAATCAAGGAGGAGCCCGAAGGGCGGGGGACATTCGCGGAGGGGAGTACCCGGTGTCCTGCGCACGCCCCCCGACCGCCCCAAGCCAAGCCCCTCCCCACAGCAGGTCTACGGAATCCGGACACAATTCATCCGATGATTCAATGAATTGGCGGAAATGCTAGCCCAAGCCCCCCGCACCTCCCTAGTAGAAGCCGCCGCCAACGGCATCCGCGCCGAGATCTCCGCCGGCCGCTGGCCGGTCGGCGCGCGCATCCCCATCGAACCGCAGCTCGCCCAGCTGCTCGGCGTGAGCCGCGGCACCGTGCGCGAGGCCGTCAAGACGCTGGTCTCGCGCGGCCTGCTCGAGGTGCGCCAGGGCTCGGGCACCTATGTGCGCTCGGGCTTCGATCCCGGCGCCAGCCTGCAGAAGCTGCGCCTGGCCAGCCTGCTCGACCAGTTCGAGGTGCGCTGCGCGCTCGAGGTGCAGGCCGCGCGGCTGGCCGCGCTGCGCCACACGCCCGAGGACCTGCGCCAGCTCCACGTCCTGCTCGACGCCCGCGGCACGCCCGCGCCCGGCGATGGCGGCGCGGCCTTCATCGAGCGCGACCTCGCCTTCCACCTGGCCATCGTCGACATCGCGGGCAACCTCGCGCTCGCCGAAACCGTGCGCTTCATCGGCGGCTACATCAAGGACACCATCGCCAGCACCATGGGCACGCTGCTGCCCGAGCCCGACGACGCCGCCCACCGCGCGATCGTCGAGGCCATCGCCAGCCGCGACCCCGAGCGCGCCGACGCCGCCGTGCGCGCCTTCATGACGCCCATGATCGCGACCCTCGCCGCCGGCACCCACACCCCCACCGGCGACCCGCGCGCGCCGTCCTGCCCATGACCGCCACCACCACCTTCCCCGCCGCCGCCGCGGCCACCCTGCGCCACGCGCCCGCCGCCGATGCCGGCCAGTTGCTGATCGACGCCGAGGTCGACAGCCAGCCCGCGCCGCCGCCCACCCCGGCACCGAGCCGCGGCCGCCGCATCCTGCTGGGCGCCAGCGTGGTGCTGATCGCCTTCAACCTGCGGCCGGTGTTCGCCAGCCTCTCGGTGGTGCTGCCCGAGATCATCCGTTCCACCGGCCTGTCGGCCACCGCCGCCAGCCTGCTGACCACCCTGCCCGTGCTGTGCCTCGGCCTGTTCGCGCCGCTCGCGCCCGGCCTCGGCCGGCGCTTCGGCACCGAGCGCACCCTGCTGGGCTGCATGGCGCTGATCCTGGTCGGCACGCTGCTGCGCGGCACCGGGAACGTGCCGCTGCTGTTCGTCGCATCGGCCATCGCCGGCAGCGGCATCGCGGTCGCCAACGTGCTGCTGTCGGGGCTGGTCAAGCGCGACTTCGCCGGGCAGGCGGCGCTGATGATGGGCCTCTACACCATGGCCGTGTGCGGCGGCGCCGCGAGCGCGGCCGGACTCACGGTACCGATCGAGCATGCGCTGGGCGGCGGCTGGACCGCGGCGCTCGCGGTCTGGGCGCTGCCGGCCGCGCTGGTCACCCTGCTGTGGGCACCGCAGGCGCTGGCGCGCAAGCCGATCGCCAGCGAGTCCGGCTTCACCGTGCGCGGCCTGTGGCGCGACCGGCTGGCCTGGCAGGTCACCTGCTTCATGGGGCTGCAGTCCGCGCTGGCCTACATCGTCATGGGCTGGCTCGCGCCGATCCTGCGCGAGCGCGGGCTGGCCAGCGACACCGCCGGCTACGTGGTCTCGGTCTCGGTCATCACCCAGGTCGTGACCTGCCTCGTGGTGCCCGCGCTCGCGGTCAGGCTGCGCAACCAGATCGGGCTGGCCGTGGCGCTCGCGCTGCTCACCGTGGCGGCCATGCTGGCCCAGTTGTTCGCGCCGCTCGGCGGCGTGTGGGTCTGGGCCGTCCTGCTGGGCATCGCGCAAGGCGGCACCTTCGCGCTGGCGCTCACCATGATCGTGCTGCGCTCGCCCGATTCGCACGTGGCGGCGCACCTGTCGGGCATGGCGCAGGGCGTGGGCTACGTCATCGCGGCCTTCGGCCCGCTGCTGGCCGGGCTGCTGCACGGCTGGACCGGCAGCTTCGGCGCCGCCTCGTGGCTGTTCGTCGCGGTCGGCGTCGCGCTGGTGATCGCGGGCATCGGCGCGGGCCGCACGATGCACGTGGGCGCGGTCACGGTCGCGCGCTAGAGACGCCCGGCGTGGTGCTGGCGCGACGCGGCACGCAGTCCGCGCGCGCCTACAGCAAGAAGCTCGCGCGTCCGAACAGCGATGGGTCCGGAGCATGAGAAACTTCGTTCCATGCCGACGGTCAGACTGCGGCTAGCAGGCACCGCCCCGATCCACCCGCCTCACGGCTTCTCTTCGACGAGCGCACCATGAAGAAACTTGCCGCCCTGGCCTTGCTGGGCCTGATCCAGACCGCCCCCGCGTTGGCCCAGCGCGACATGGACGTCTACGAAGCCGACCGCCGCTACTGCGCGAGCGGCCGCTCGGGCATGGACTTCCACTCCTGCATGGACCGGCTGCGCTTCGACCGCCAGCGCGACCGCGATCGCTGGGAACGCAACCGCGACGACCGCGGCCGCTGGGAGTACGAGCAGCGCCCGCGCTACGCCGCGCCGCCGCCCCCGCCGGTCTACCGCGGCGAGCCCCCGAAGCTCAGCGACATGCAACAGCGCGCGCTCGACAACTGCATCCTGCTCGCGCCGCGCGATCAGCCGCGTTGCCGCGCGACCGTGATGTCGACGGTGCGCTGACAGCGTGCCCCCCCGCCTGATCTCTCGCGCGCGGTGACCCCGAGGGGAACCGCGCGGGCCGCCCACGGCGGCCGTGCCGCGCTGCGCGATGCGGCGGACCGGTGCATGATGCGTCGCCGATCCAATTCATGAACGCCTCCTCCGCCCCGCAGGAAGAAGAAGCCACCGGTTCACCCGACGGCCTTGCGCTGTCGCGCATGGTGCGCACCGAACAGATGCTGGCGGTGCGCCGCAGCGTGCTCGCCGCGATCCCGGTCAACCTGGTGCTGAGCCTCACGGTGGCGCTGCTGGCCCACCACGCGGACCTGACCGCGCTCGGCCTGGCCTGGCTGGCGCTCTCGCTGGCCGTCAACCTCGCGCGCATCTTCGTCTGCCGCCGGCCCTTCGTGCCCGCGCCCACCGCCGACGGCAGCGATCCCGCGGTCGACCAGGAGCTGCGGCTGGCCTGGCTGTTCGCGCTGCTGTCGGGCTCGGTCTGGGCCCTGATCCCGATCCTCTGCGAGGGCTACACCTCGCCCGAGACCCTGTTCTACCTGACCGTGGTCTGCGGCATCTGCGCCGGCTCGGTGACCTACGGCATCGCCTATGCGCCGGTGCCGATCAGCTTCATCACGCCGGCCCTGCTGTCGGTGATGGGCTGCCTGGTCTGGGCCGGCGGCTTCGACCGCCTGATGCTGGCCGCGATGGTGCTGGTCTACCTCGCGGCGCTGATGCGCGCGGCGCTGCAGAGCGCGCGCGGCTTCCGCGAGGGCAGCCGGCTCAAGAACGAGGCCGTGTCGATGGCCGCGCGGCTGCGGCAGTCGCATGCGCTGTCGCTCGAGTCGACGCGCCAGCTCGCCTTTCGCGTCGCGCACGACGCGCTCACCGGCCTGCTCAACCGCGAGGGCTTCACCCAGGCCTCGAGCCTGCGCATCGATGCCGGCGGCAAGGAGCGCGAGCACGGCCTGCTGATCCTCGGCATCGACGGCTTCAAGGCCGTCAACGACGCCTTCGGCCACAAGATGGGCGACCGCGTGCTGCAGGACGTGGCGCAGTGGCTGCAGCGCGAGCTGGCCGGGCGCGACGCCATCCTGGGCCGCTGGGGCGGCGACGAGTTCGCGGCCCTGTTCATCACCGAGGACGGCGGCGCCTCGCCCGAGCAGGTGGCGCAGTCGCTGATCGAATCGATCGCCTCGGCCACCGCGCACTATGGCGGCAAGCTGGGCGCGAGCGTGGGCATCTGCATCGAGCGCGGCGTGCCCATCGCCGACATGCTGAGCTCGGCCGACGAAGCGCTGCACGAGGCCAAGCGCGCGGGCCGCAGCCGCTACCGCCGCTTCGACGAGGCCCTGCGCGAACGCCTGGTGACGCGGCGCGACGTCGAGCGCGACCTGCCCGGCGCGGTCGCCTCGCGCGCCATCGGCGTCTGGTACCAGCCGATCCTGGCCGACGGCGGCCGCCGGCTGCACAGCCTCGAGGCGCTGCTGCGCTGGCAGCATCCGCGCCATGGCTGGATCCCGCCCGAGGACGTGATCCGCGCGGCCGCGAGCACCGGCCTGGCCGAATCGCTGCTGCGCCACATCCTGGCCGAGATCTGCGTCGGGCTGCAGGAGCTCGCCGCGGCCGACCCGCGCTTCGAGGCCGTGCCGGTGGCGATGAACGTCTCGCCGCGCGAGATGTCGCAGCTCGCGCTCGACCGCATCGTGCTCGGCGAGATCGCGCGCCACGGCATCGGGCCGCACCGCCTCCAGATCGAGATCACCGAGGAGATCGCGCTCGACACTTTCGCCGCCAGCGCGCGGCTGCATGCGCTGGCCGACGCGGGCGTGGCGATCGTGGTCGACGACTTCGGCGTCGGCTATTCCTCGCTGGCCTCGCTGCGCAGCAAGTACGTGCGGCAGGTCAAGATCGACCGCAGCTTCATCTTCGGCCTGGCCGCCTCGCCGGGCAACCGCGTGCTGGTCGAATCGGTGATCCGCCTCGGCCATTCGCTGCGCATCGACGTGGTGGCCGAGGGTGTGGAGACGGGCGAGGAGCTCGAGGCGCTCAACGCGCTCGGCTGCCCGCTGATGCAGGGCTATCACCTCGCGCGGCCGATGCCGCTCGACAAGGTTTTGCCCTGGGCGCAGCGCCTCCCAGGCTGACAAGGTATGAATAAACCTACTGCGCGCCCCGATCTCGCACCTGCGGTCCTCACCGTACAAGGTACGGCTCCGGTCCTCGGCGCGACCTCGGGGCGCTCGCTACGGTTTCTTCACACCTTGTGAAACTCGCCGCTGTGCAGCGGCAGCCGCAAGGTGAGCCCCAGCGGGCCGCCCGCATGCGAAGCCGCATAGAGCCGCCCGCCGAGGCTGGCCGCGATGCGTTCGCAGGCACGCGCGGGCGTGGCGCCCACGTCGCGCCAGTGCACCACCGCCTGCGTGCCCTCGATGCGCGCGTGCACGCGCAGCCCATCGCGCGGCGCGGCGGGTAGCGCCTGCGCGGCGATCTGCGCGAGCAGCTCGCGCAATTCGCTCTCCACCGCCAGCACGGGCACGGCCCGCGGCGGCAGTTCGATGGCGGCGTGGTGCGGCAGCGCCGCGCCGAGCAGCGCGCGCAGGTCGTGCACCGTGCTGCGGCCGAGCCGCTGCAGGGCCTCGTCGCGCGCGCGTGCCGCGGCCTCGCGCGCCCGCGCCCCGTCGCGCAGGTTCGCGACCAGCAGCGAGGCCATCAGGCCGAAGACGCCCGCGAAGCCGAGCCCGACGGCGCCGGCGATGACGAGGCCGAGATTGCCGGTCTGCATCGGTGCGCGCGCCGGCTTCAGCGCGGCGCGCCGGGACGGTACTCGAGCGCGCCCGAGGGTGTGCGCTCGCAGCGGCCCGCGAGTGCGTCGCCGCGCGGACCCGGCGGCACGGGCCGCGCGCCCTCGGGCTCGCCCTCGCACATGTCCCAGGCCGGCGGCGGCGCCAGGCGCGCGGTCATCGGCCCGGGCATCGCCATGCGCGCGGCCATCGGCGGCGGTGGCGGACCGTAGGCCACGGGCGGCGGCAGCACGATGCAGCCGCCGAGGCTGGCCAGGGCCAGCGCGCCGGCCAGGCAGCGGATGGGGTGAAAAGTCATGCAGGCTTCTCCTCTGTTCTTGTGGGGCTGCGCATCGGCTGCGCACCCGCGCGCCGCGAGGCACGCGGGTGCGCGCCGGCGTCAGAACGCGTGGCGGATGCCGAAGTCGTAGCCGGTCGAGGACTTGGGCAGGCCGGTGTAGCCCACGCCCGTGGTGCCGTAGCCGGTGGTGCTGGCGGCCGTGAGGCTGCCGGTGTAGGCCGCGTCGTTGCGGTTGCTCACGCGCGCGATGGTGGCGTAGAGCGCGGTGCGCTTCGACAGGTTGTGCACGTAGCCCAGCGCGAGCTTGTTGACGCGCGGGTCCTCGCCGTAGAGGCCGGTGGCGCCCTCGTTGTAGCGCACCGCCGAGTACGAGGCGCGGATCAGGCCCGGGCCCACCGGCACCGAGGCGCCGATCAGGTAGCCCTTGTAGCTGTCGTGCGTGTTCGACAGGCCGGTGTCGAACTTGTTCTGCACGTTCGAGAGCTCGCCGAACAGCTTGACCGGGCCGAAGTCGTACGAGGCGCCGAGGTTGACGGTCTGCACCTTGCGCGTGAGCGAGGTGGTGTCGACCGCCACGTTCTGGCCCGCGGCCAGCGCGATGTCGAGCGGCCCGCTGGCATAGCCGAAGCGCCCGCCGACGTAGCGGCCCGCGCTGCTGCTGCTGGTGGTGCCGGTGACGTCGGTGCTGCGCACGTTCTCGTTCAGGCTGTACTGCACCTGGCCGTAGAAGCCGCCGAGGTTGGGCGGCAGGAAGTACGCGACCATGTTGCTGGCGCGCGTGTAGTTGCTGTTGCCGATGCCCGTGCTGGCGCCGACGGTGCTGATGACGTTGGTGCCCGAGCCGTTGGTGCCGAAGGGATCGAACACGGTGTCGTTCCAGAAGGTGGCCGTGTAGTCGCGGCCCAGCCGCACTTCGCCGAAGCCGCCCGACAGGCTCACGGTGGAGCGCCGGTTGAAGTTGGCGATGCCGTTCGCGCCGTCGTCGTTGGTGATCGGCGCTTCGAGCCAGAAGCTCGCGGCCAGCCCGCCGCCCAGGTCCTCGGTGCCCCTGAAGCCGATGCGGCTGGAGTTGTAGCCCGAGTTGGCGAGGCTCCATTGGCTCTGCTTGCTGGTGATGCCGGTGATCGCGTTGCGCGAGGTGGCCGACTGGTAGCTCACGCCGGCGTCGACGACGCCGAACAGGGTGACGGACGATTGGGCACAGGCCAGGCCGGTGACGGTCAGCGCGGCCAGGGCCGTGAGGGATTTCTTCATTCAGGTTTCTCCGGTTTCGGCGCTCTTCATCGAGCGGCCGGAACGGATGCTCCCGTCCAAATTCGGAGGAATCTGGTGCATGGGGACGAATGTTGTTTTTGCGCGCAATCCCCGATCGCTCGCCTTACCAGAAGTCTCCCAAAAGCAGCGCCATGCTCGCGCACCGAAGGAGCCACCATGACCATCGCATTGCAAAGCACCCTCGCCGCCTCGCTCGGCGTCCAACAGCTCGCCAACGCATTCAGCCCGGCGTTCGACCACCTGCGCATTCTTCGCAACCTGATCATCCCGATGCCCGAGGGCTGCGCGGTGCGCACCGCGCGCATCGACGCGGTGGTGGTCTGCGAGACCGGCATCTACCTGTTCGAGATCAAGGCCTGGCGCAACGCCTTCGTCTACCGCAAGAAATCGGAGCAGGCACCGCCGCGCTGGTTCCTGCGGCTGCAGGGCTGCAACCGCGCGCGCGAGGTGAAGGACCCGGCCTGGCAGGGCGGGCGCAAGACCACGCAGCTGCGCAGCCTGCTGCCCGATGACCTGCGGCTGCAGTACTTCGTGCTGCTGCCCTGCGAGGGCGTGGAACTCGAGGGCGTGATGCCCGCGGCCGTCATCACGCAGCAGGACCTGCCCTACATCGCGCGGCTGGTGCGCAACAACGGCCGCACCGCGCGCAGCTATCCGCTGCTCGACGCGCAGGCGGTCGAGCGCACGGTGCAGCGGCTGCTCGAGATCCAGGGCGACCTCGACCTCGAGGCGCACCTGCGCAACTGTCGCGCCTGCGGCGAGCCCGGCGCGCGGGCCCCGATGGCGGTCCCGGGCTGGCTGTCCGCCAACGCCATCGGACTGCAATAGAGGAGAGAAAGTGAACTCGGCGCGGCGTCCCAAATTTCTCCGACATTGGACGAAACCATGCGCCGATGAAATCTCCGAAGTCCCTCGCGGGCCTGGCGCTGCTCGCCGCGCTGATCGCACCTTCCACCCGGGCCGCCGAGCCCTTCGCCGTGCAGGACATCCGCCTCGAGGGCCTGCAGCGCGTGGAGGCCGGCACCGTCTTCGCGGCCCTCGGCCTGCGCGCCGGCGACACCTACAGCGACGAACGCGGCAGCGAAGCGATCCGCGCTTTATTCGCGCTGGGCCTGTTCAAGGACGTGCGCATCGACGTCACCGGCCGCGTGCTGGTGGTGATCGTCGAGGAACGCCCGACCATCGCCGACGTCGACTTCGTCGGCACCAGGGAATTCGACAAGGCCGCGCTGCAGAAGGCACTGCGCGAGGTCGGCCTGGCCGAGGGCCGGCCCTACGACAAGGCGCTGGCCGACCGCGCCGAGCAGGAGCTCAAGCGCCAGTACCTGGGCCGCGGCCTCTACAACGCGCAGGTGGTCACCACCGCCACGCCGATCGAGCGCAACCGCGTGAACCTGAGCTTCGGCGTGACCGAGGGCGAGCCCGCGCGCATCCGCTCGGTTCGCATCGTCGGCGGCCGGGACTTCAGCGAAAGCACGCTGCTCGACCTGTTCGACCAGGACAGCGGCGGCTGGCTCAGCTGGTACACCAAGTCGAACCAGTACTCGCGCGCCAAGCTCGACGCCGACCTCGAGACGCTCAAGAGCTACTACATCACGCGCGGCTACCTCGAGTTCCGCGTCGACTCCACGCAGGTCGCGATCTCGCCCGACCGCCAGGACCTGGCGATCACGGTCAACATCACCGAAGGCGAGAAGTTCACGGTGGCCGGCGTGAAGCTCGCGGGCGACTACCTGGGCCGCGACGACGAATTCAAGACGCTTGTCACCATCAAGCCCGGCCAGCCCTACGACGGCGAGCAGGCCGCGGCGACCACCAAGGCCTTCACCGACTACTTCGGCACCTTCGGCTACGCCTTCGCGCGCGTGCGGGCCGAGCCCGAGATCGACCGCGCGAACAACCGCGTGACGATGGTGCTCAAGGCCGAGCCCTCGCGCCGCGCGTACGTGCGGCGCATCCACATCGGCGGCAACGCGCGCACGCGCGACGAGGTGATCCGCCGCGAGTTCCGCCAGTACGAAGGCGCCTGGTACGACGGCAACAAGATCAAGCTCTCGCGCGACCGCGTGGACCGGCTGGGCTTCTTCACCGACGTGAACGTCGAGACGCAGGAGATCCCCGGCTCGCCCGACCAGGTCGACATCGCGGTCACCGTGGCCGAGAAGCCCACCGGCTCGCTGCAGCTCGGTGCCGGCTATTCGTCGACCGACAAGATCTCGCTGAGCTTCGGCATCACGCAGGAGAACGTGTTCGGCAGCGGCAACTACCTGGGCCTGCAGGTCAACACCAGCTCGTACAACCGCACGATCTCGGTGACGGCCACCGATCCCTACTTCAGCAAGGACGGGATCTCTCGCACCTTCAACCTGTTCCACACCACCACCCGCCCCTACTACGAGGCAGACGGCAACTACAAGCTCGCGAGCGACGGCGGCTCGGTGCGCTTCGGCATCCCGGTGGGCGAGCTCGACCGCATCTACCTCGGCATCGGCGTCGAGCGCTATGCGTTCACGCCCGGCAGCAACGGCACCTACACGCTGGTCAACGGTTCCTACGTCTACACCGGCACGCCGCAGGCCTACCTCGACTACTTCCAGTGCACCGGCACGGCACCGAGCGTGAGCTGCGCCAACCGCAGCATGGTGGCGTTTCCGGCCACGCTGGGCTGGTCGCGCGACGACCGCGACAGCGCGCTGATCCCGACCCGGGGCCGGCTGCAGAGCGCGAACCTCGAGGTAGGCGTGGGCGGCGCGCTGCGCTATCTCAAGAGCAACTACCAGTACCAGCAGTACTTCCCGCTGTCGAAGCAGTACACGCTGGCGCTCAACGGCGAGCTCGGCTATGCGCGCGCGCTCGGCGACGCGGCCTTCCCGATCTTCAAGAACTTCTACGCCGGCGGGCTGGGCTCGGTGCGCGGCTTCGAGCAGAACTCGCTCGGGCCGCGCGACGCGGTCAGCGAAGGCTCGCTGGGCGGCACGCGCAAGGCGATCTTCAACCTCGAGTTCAGCACGCCGTTCCCGGGCGCGGGCAACGACCGTTCGCTGCGCCTGTACACCTTCCTCGACGCGGGCAACGTCTTCGCGAGCCGCACGGCCAGCATGAGCGATGCGCAATGGAAGGCGCAGAACCGGCTGCGCGCCTCGGCCGGCCTGGGCATCAGCTGGATCTCGCCGCTCGGGCCGCTGCGGCTGGCCTATGCGGTGCCGCTGCGCTATCAGAAGGAGGACACGGCCAACGGCATCGCGGCCGACCGCACGCAGCGGCTGCAGTTCCAGATCGGCACCTCGTTCTGAACGCCATGGCCCGCATCCTGCTGGTGGAAGACGCCCGCCACAGCAGCGCCGCCGCGCTGCATGGCCTGCTGCGCGAGGCCGGCCACGAGGTCGAGCAGATCGCCGACGGCGCGGCCGCGCTCGATCGCATCCTGCATGCGCCGCCCGCGCTCACGCTGCTCGAGGTGGCGCTGCCGCGCATCGACGGCCTGCGCGTGCTGGAGGCGGTGCGTTCGCTGAGCGACCATCCGATCATCATGCTGACGGCGCGCACGCGCGAGGCCGACCGGCTGCGCGGGCTCGACCTCGGGGCCGACGACTACGTCTGCAAGCCCTTCTCGCCGCGCGAGGTGGTGGCGCGCGTGAACACGGTGCTGCGCCGCCATGCGCAGCGCCGGCACGCGGCGCGGCCCTCGGCGGCCGTGGCCTTCGCCGATGCCGATGGCGGCGCGGTGCTCGAGGGCCGGCCGCTGGCGCTGACGCGGCGCGAACTGCTGCTGCTGCGCGCGCTCTCGGGCGACCCGGGCCGGGTGTTCAGCCGCTCGACCTTGCTCGAGGCCGCGTTCCCCGAGGCGCTCGAGGTCAACGAGCGCGCGGTCGACGGCCACATCAAGAACCTGCGCCGCAAGCTCTCGGCCGCCGCGCCCGCGCACGACTGGATCCGCTCGATCTATGGCGTGGGTTTCAGCTTCGCCGAGCGGCCGGCCTGAGCTTCAACGCGCCTGGTAGCGGCAGGCCCATGCGCCGCGGCGAGCGCCCGGCTTCGGCGCGCCGGGGCTGTAGATGTCGAGGGGCTGGCCGGGCCGGGGCCGGGCCTGCTGCGGCAGTGCGGGTCGCTCGACGTCCATGATCGGCGCGAGCGTGGAGACCGGCATGCGGCGCGCCGTGCCGCGCCCGCCGGCCTCGGGCGGGCATTCGTCGCGCACCGCGACCACCGTGCCGGCCGCGAGGCCGCAGAAGGCCAGCGCGCCCGCCAGGCGCTGCATGCGCCGGGTGCGGCGCTCCCGGGGCACCCCGAGGCTCATGCCGACTCCTCCTCGAGCGCCGTGCCGCCGGCCACGCAGGGCCGCGTGGCGCGGCCCTCGGCCCAGTGGATCGCGAGGATCCAGGCGGGGGCGAACAGCCCGAACAGCGCGAGGAGCGCGGGCCACAGGAGGTCGATGCACGGTGTCATGGCCGCCATGGTGCGGGCCGATTCGGGAGAAATAAGGGAGACGGGGCCTCCCAGATTCCTCCACATTTGGCGGTCATGATCGGCGGCTTGCCGATGACGCCCCCGTTCGCCGCACCGTCCGCCCCGCCCGCGCCACCCGCATCGCCTGTCGCAGAATGCGGCCCTCACCTCCCGAGACCATGCCGCGCCTGCGCCTGACCCTCTCCCGCAAGATCTTCCTGGCGCTCGCCGCGCTGCTGATCGTGCTGCTGCTGAGCTTCGCGGGGCTGTCGATCCTCGCGCTGCAGCGCGGCCTCGGCGCCTACGTGGCCGAAATCGAGATCCGCCGCATGGACTGGCTCTCGCAGCTGGTGCTCAAGCACTACGTGCTCAACGGCGACTGGAAGAGCCTGCGCGACAACGACGACGCCTGGCACCGGCTGCAGATGGGCCGCGTGGCCACGGTGCTCGACAACGCGAGCACACCCGACGACCGCCGGCTGCCGCCCTGGTACGAGTACCGCACGCGCGGTGCCCCGCCCGATGGCTCGGCCGACAACGGCCCGCCGCCGATGCCGCCGGGCCAGCTCGAGCTGCTGCCGCGGCGCGCGATGCCGGCGATGCCGCCGCCCTTCTTCTTCGCCGATCCGCGCGCGATGGCCGACTCGATCTACCAGCGGCTCGCGGTGCTCGACGCGCAGGGCGCGCGCGTGGTCGGCGCGACCATCGATCCCGAGAACGCGGCGCGCCTGCCGATACGGCGCGGCCGGGCCGTCATCGGCTACCTCGCGCTGGCACCGCTGCAGGGCCTGGAGAGCGAGGCCGACCGCGCGTTCCTGGCGCGCCAGTCGGGCGTGATCGTGCTCACCGGCCTCGCGGGCCTGGTGTTCGCGCTCGCGCTCTCGTGGCTGCTGGCGCGGCGCTGGTTCAAGCCGGTCGACGACCTGACGCAGGCGGCGCAGGACGTGGCGCGCGGCCGGCTGTCGACGCGCGTGGTGGTGCAGGGCTCGGACGAGCTCGCGCTGCTGGGCAAGACCTTCAACGACATGGCGCAGCGGCTCGACACGGTGGAGGCCTCGCGCCGCGCCTGGCTCGCCGATGCCGCGCACGAGCTGCGCACGCCGCTGGCCGCGATGCGCGCCGAGATCGAGGCGCTGCAGGATGGCGTGCGCACCTTCGACGAACGCACGGCGCTGCGGCTGCACCGCCAGGTGATCCGGCTCGGCCAGCTGGTGGACGACCTGCGCAGCAGCATGCGCGCGCCGCAGAGCGACCTGCCGACCACGACGGTGTATCCGCTGTCGCTGCTCAAGGAGGCGCTGGACCACACGCGCGACCGCTTCGCGCAGCGCGGCATCGCGGTCGACCGCCGCGCGATTGACCTGATCGCGGCGCGCAAGCAGCCGGCGATCGAGGGCGACGCGCACCGGCTGCACCAGGTCTTCATGAACCTGCTCGAGAACACGCTGGTTTACACCGATCCCGGCGGCGTGCTGCGCATCGACGTCACGGTGGAAGGACCCTGGACCGGCCACAGCCTCACGTTGCTGTTCGACGACAGCGCGCCGGGCGTGCCCGAGAGCGAGCTGCCGCGCCTGTTCGACCGCCTGTTCCGCGGCGAGACCTCGCGCAGCCGCGAGCATGGCGGCTCGGGCCTGGGCCTCTCGATCTGCCGCGCCACCATCGAGGCGCATGGCGGCACCATCGACGCCTCGCCCTCGCCGATGGGCGGGTTGCGCGTCACCCTCACCCTGCCGCTGGCCAACTCGCCTTGACCTGCCCATGAGCTCCCCATGACCCGCATCGTGATCGTCGAGGACGAAGCCGACATCGCCTCGGTGGTGCAGGACTACCTGCGCCACGCCGGCTACGAAACCACCCACTTCGCCGATGGCCAGAGCGCGCTCGAGAGCATCGTGGCCGCGCCGCCCGACCTGACCTTGCTCGACATCATGCTGCCGCGGCTCGACGGCATCGAGGTGCTGCGGCGCGCGCGCGCACACACGGCCCATCCGATCATCATGCTGACGGCGCGCATCGAGGAGGTCGACCGGCTGCTGGGCCTGGAGCTCGGCGCCGACGACTACGTCTGCAAGCCCTTCTCGCCGCGCGAGCTGGTGGCGCGCGTGCGCGCGGTGCTGCGCCGCGCGGCGCCGGGCATGTCCGACCAGGGAACGCCGGGCCGCGCCGCGAACGACGCGGCGCCCGGGCTGGTGCTCGACGACGTGCACTGGCGCGCCTCGCTCGAGGGCACGCCGCTGAACCTCACGCGGCGCGAGTTCGGGCTGCTGCAGGTGCTGTCGCGCCATCCGGGGCGCATCTTCTCGCGCGCGCGGCTGCTCGAGCTGGCCTACGACGACACGGTGGACGTGACCGAGCGCGCGATCGACAGCCACGTGAAGAACCTGCGCCGCAAGCTCGGCGCGGTGACGCCCGGGCACGACTGGATCCGCTCGGTGTACGGCGTGGGCTTCGCGTGGGAAGCCCCGCCGCCCGCGGACTGATCGACCCCGCTACTGCGGACCGCCGCAAAAGGGCACGGCCGAGGTGTCGGCCGCGGTGAAGCGCGTGGTGCCGCTGCGCCGGGCGCTGCGCGGCTTGTGCGCGGGCCATTCGCTCTCGGTCCAGCTGAAACTCCAGCCATACGTGGCGCCGGGACGCGCGGCATCGGCATAGGCGATGCGCAGGCCGCCCGAGGTCTCGTCGTGGCAGTGCGGCGAGGTCTTGTATTCCTTCTCGGAGAAGCAGGCGCGGATCATCTGCGAGCACCAGAAGGGGATGTCCTCGTAGGCCGGCTTGGCCGTGGCGGGATCGCCTTCCAGCGGCACGAAGTCGGCGACGACGAAGCTGGCGCCGCCGCCCGAGTACATGTCGCTGAACGCGCTCTGCACCGCGACCGCCCAGCGGCCGTCGGCCAGCGGATAGAGCGCGGGTGCGAGCGAGCGCTGCGCCTCGCGACCCCCGCCGAGCTTCGAGGGCGTGCCCTGGTAGGCCGAGAAGTCATGCAGCCGCTGCAGGCGCCAGGTTCCATCGGCATTCCTTTGCACGCGCGCCATCGCGAGCGGCTTCACCGACAACACCACGTATTCGCCCTCGGCACCGCCGCGTGGCCGGTAGAGGCCGAGCTCCTCGGCGCTGCAGGGCTTCGTGAGCAGCGCGCACAAGGCGGGGCGCCACTGGGCATCGACCGCTTCCGGCTTGGCGACGCGGTCGAAGACCTGGGCTGTGGGGGCGGCTGTCGCGGCTGTTGTGGCTGCTGCTGCGAGGAAGGCTGCGATGACGGCTGGCCAGGGGCGAATGGAGGGCATGGGGGCGATCTTAGGGGCGGGCTTGCTGCGGGTCGGGGCGCGTGCACAGGACAGCGGGTACTTCCCTCCGCGAATGTCCCCCGGCCTTCGGCCTCCTCCTTGATTTCGCTGCGGGAAGCACCCACTGCCCTGTGCACGTGGGCGCAGCGGTGGTGCCAGCGGCTGACGACCGCCGCGTCCAGGCTCACGCCGATGGGGTACTCCCCGCAGCGAAATCAAGGAGGAGCCGAAGGCGGGGGACATTCGCGGAGGGGAGTACCCCATCGGCGTGAGCCCGCTACAACCTGCGGCCGGCATACTCCCCACCCGACACGCCGAGGCCGCCATGACCCCAGAGTTGCGCCTCCTCTTCGACCCCTGTGCACGGAGGCGCTCGGGTTGTGCCGGCCGATCAGGCGCTGCGCGTCTGGCGCGCGTCGGCGGGGTACTCCCCGCAGCGAAATAAAGGAGGAGGCCGAAGGCCGGGGGACATTCGCGGAGGGGAGTGCCCCGTCGGCGCGTGCCCGCCCCGACCTCCACGGCCGGCATACTTGCCGCCGCCATCCCCCCGACACGCCGAGGCCTCCATGACCCCAGAGCTGCGCCCCCTCTTCGACGCCCAGCGCGCCGCCAGCTTGCGCGACCAGGCCCCGCCCTGGAGCGTGCGCGCCGATCGTCTGCGCCGGCTGCGCGCGCTGGTGCGCGAGCACCGCGCCGCGATCGCCGCGGCGATCAGCGCCGACTTCTCGAACCGGCCGCGCCAGGAGACCGAGCTGGCCGAGGTCTTCCCCACGCTCGAGGGCATCGACCATGCGCTGCGCCACGGCAAGCGCTGGATGCGCGTGCGGCGTCGCGGCACCGGGCTGTGGTTCAGGCCCGCGTCCTCGCGGCTGATGCCGCAGCCGCTCGGCGTGGTCGGGATCGTCGTGCCCTGGAACTACCCGCTGTACCTCGCGGCCGGGCCGCTCACGGCCGCGCTGGCCGCGGGCAACCGCGCGATGCTCAAGCAGTCGGAGTACACGCCGCGCTTCGCCGAACTGTTCGCGCGGCTGGTGGGCACGGCCTTCGCGGCCGACGAGATCGCGGTGGTCAACGGCGATGCCGAAGTCGCGCGCGAATTCGCGAGCCTGCCCTTCGACCACCTGCTGTTCACCGGCTCGACCGAGGTCGGCCGCCACGTGATGCGCGCCGCGAGCGAGCACCTGACGCCGGTGACGCTCGAGCTCGGCGGCAAGTCGCCGGCCATCGTGGGACGCGGCGCGGCCTTCGACAAGGCGGTGGAACGCATCCTCGTGGGCAAGACGCTCAACGCCGGCCAGACCTGCATCGCGCCCGACTACGTGCTGTTGCCGCGCGAGCAGCAGGCGCGCTTCGTCGAGGCCGCGCGGCGCGTGTTCGCTTTGCTCTACCCCGACCTGGCGCGCAACGCCGACTACACCAGCATCGTGAGCCCGCGCCACTTCGCGCGGCTCGAGTCGCTGGTGGACGAGGCCCGGGCGCGGGGCGCCGCGGTGGAACGGCTGGGCGACGCGCCGGCCGATGCCGCGTCGCGGCGGCTGCCGCCGGTGCTGCTCACGGGCGTGGACGACCGCATGCGCGTGATGCGCGAGGAGATCTTCGGCCCGGTGCTGCCGCTCGTGCCCTACGACACGCTCGAGCAGGCCATCGGCTACGTCAACGCCCGGCCGCGGCCGCTCGCGCTCTACCTGTTCGAGAAGCAGCGCGCGGACATCGACCGCGTGCTGGCCCAGACCGTGGCCGGCGGCGTGACCGTCAACGACACCCTGTTGCACGTCGCGCAGGACGACCTGCCCTTCGGCGGCGTCGGTGCGAGCGGCATGGGGTCCTACCACGGCGAGTTCGGCTTCCAGACCTTCTCGAAGATGAAGCCGGTGTTCCACCAGTCGGGCTTCAACGGGGTCGGCCTGTTCAAGCCGCCCTATGGCAAGACCTTCGAGCGGATGCTGAAGCTGCTGGCGCGCTGAGGCCACCGCCGCGGCCGCGGCCGCGAAGGATCGGGCAAGAACCGGCAAACGCACGGCCGGAAACGGCCAGCCCTGAAGTGCCCGCGCACCGAAGATGGGCTCATGCGAGAAGAAAGTTCGCCCGCCAGCCGGCGCCACCGGCGCGACGCCCTTGTTTCGGAGAAAAAGGCAAGAACCGCGTTCGATCCGGATAACGCCCAAGGCGGCGGCGGCGCGACACTTCCAAGCATGCCGGGAGCCGCGTGGCAACCGTGCATCCCCCAAGCATGAGGAGTTATCCATGACCGCAATCCAGGACAAAGTCGTTCTCATCACCGGCGCGAGCAGCGGCATCGGCGAAGCGACCGCGCGGCTGCTCGCGCGGCGCGGTGCGCATGTGGTGCTCGGTGCGCGCCGCACCGACCGGCTCGCGGCGCTCGCGGCCGAGATCCGGGCCACGGGCGGCTCGGCGAGCTTCCAGCGGCTCGACGTCACGCTGCGCCCCGAGATGGAGGCCTTCGCCGAGTTGGCGCTCGAGCGCCACGACCGCATCGACGCACTGGTCAACGCCGCGGGCGTGATGCCGCGCTCGCCGCTGTGGATGCGCAAGATCGAGGAGTGGGAGCTCATGATCGACGTCAACCTGCGTGGCGTGCTGCTCGGCATCGCGGCCGTGCTGCCGACGATGCAGGAGCAGGGCTGGGGTCACATCGTCAACCTCTTGCCGGTGTCGGTCACGGGCGTGACGGCGGAGTCGGCCGTCTACCACGGCACCCAGTACGCGGTGGACGCGATCTCCGAGGGCCTGCGCCAGGAGCATGCGGGCCGCCTGCGCGTGAGCGTGCTCCATCCCGAGCTCGCGCCGCCGGGCGATCCGCGCCTGGAGCGCATCGCCGCGGGCCTGGCGGGCGAACGCATGTCGACACGGCGGCGCCTGCTCGCGCCGACCGACGCGGTGGCGCGTTCGATCGCCGGCGCGATCGAGGGCGGCTACTACGCGGCGCACCCCGTGCCCGCGCTGCTGCGCTCGCCGGGTGGCCGCTCGGACAGCGCGCCCGAGGAGCCGGCCGAGTACGCCTTCTGATTCAATAAGTCTTGTAGGGCAGGAACTTGCCCGAGAGCACCACGTTCACGCGGTCGCCCTTGGGATCGGGCTCGCGCTGGATGTCCATGCTGAAGTCGATGGCGCTCATGATGCCGTCGCCGAACTCCTCGTGGATCAGCTCCTTGATGGTGGTGCCGTAGACGCTGACGATCTCGTACCAGCGGTAGATCAGCGGATCGGTCGGCACCGCCGTCGGCAGCGAGCCCTTGTAGGGCACCACCTGCAGCCACTTCTGCTCCTCGGCACTGAGGCCGAAGATGCGCCCGACGATCTTCGCCTGCTTGTCGTCGAGCGTCATCTGGCCGAGGCAGGCGGCGGTGGTCCATTCCTTCGAGAGGCCGAGCTTCTTCGCGACATCGGCCCACTGCAGGCCCTTGGCCACCTTGGTGGCGATGATCTTCTCGGTGACGTCGTTGCGGTTCATGTTCAGGTGCTCCTTGAGTGCCGGACACGGGCAAGCAACAGGCGTGCCGCCGCCCGGCCCGGCGCCATCAGGCGCGTTCCCAGCGGAACTTGCGCTCCGACTCCGCGATGGGCTGGTCGTTGATGCTCGCGTAGCGCCGCTGCATCAGGCCGTTGGGCGCGAACTCCCAGTTCTCGTTGCCGTGGCTGCGGAACCAGTGGCCCGAGTCGTCGTGCCATTCGTACTCGAAGCGCACCGCGATGCGGTTGTCCATGAAGGCCCAGAGCGTCTTCTTCAGGCGGTAGTCGAGCTCGCGCACCCACTTGCGCTGCAGGAACTGCACCACCTGCTCGCGGCCGTTGACGAAGTCGGCGCGGTTGCGCCATTCGGTGTCGGGCGTGTAGGCCAGGCTCACGCGCACGGGGTCGCGCGTGTTCCAGGCATCTTCGGCGGCCTGGACCTTCTTGAGCGCGGTCTCGAGCGTGAACGGGGGCAGCGGCGGGCGGGATTCGGATTCCATGGCGGTCTTTCGGTGAAGAGGGAAACGTTGGAAAGGGGAAAGGCGGTGTAGCCCGGCCGCAATGTGCCACATGTAGACAGACCTGTCTACATGGATGCGGGAGTGCCTACAATCGCGCCATGGACCTGGACCTTTCCGCCCTGCCCGCGCGCGAGCGCATCCTGCTCACGGCGCACGACCTCTTCTACGCCGACGGCATCCGCGCCACCGGCATCGACCGCGTGATCGCGGCCTCGGCGGTGACCAAGGTCACCTTCTACCGCCACTTCCCCTCGAAGGACGACCTGGTGCGCGCCTTCCTCGACCACCGGCATGCGCGCTGGATGGCCTGGTTCGTCGATGCGCTGGGCCGGCGCGGCGCGCACGAGCGCAGCGGCGACGCGCAGGCCCTGCTGCTGCTGGCCGACGTGATGGCCGAGTGGTTCGCCGACCCGGTGTTCCGCGGCTGCGCCTTCATCAATGCCGTGGCCGAGGTCGGCGGCAGCGTCGAGGGCGCGGCCGAGCGCGCGCGCGATCACAAGCGCGAGATGGTCGAGGTGATCGCCGACCTGCTCCCCGCCACGCTGCCGCAGCGCATGGCGCTCGCGCAGGCCGCCGCCCTCGGCATCGACGGCGCGATCGTCAAGGCGCAGATGGGCGGCGCCGAGCTGGTGCGCGAGGCGGTCGAGGATCTGCGCCGGCTGCTGCGCGCGCTGGCCGACGCCGCGGCGCCTACTTCACCACCATCGCGGTGAACGGCCACACATAGGCCTGCAGGGTCACGAGGACGCCGACCAGGCAGGCCAGCGCGATCGAGTGGAAGAACACGTAGCGCAGGATCTCGCCCTCGTGGTTGAACCAGCGCGTGGCGGTCGAGGCCACCACGATCGACTGCGCATCGATCATCTTGCCCATCACGCCACCCGAGCTGTTGGCCGCGCCCATCAGGTTGGGACTCAGCCCGAGCTGGTCGGCCGCCACCTTCTGCATGCCGCCGAACAGCACGTTCGAGGCCGTGTCGGACCCCGTGAGCGCCACGCCCAGCCAGCCCATCAGGGTGCCGAAGAAGGGATACAGAACGCCCGTGTTGGCGAAGGCCAGGCCCAAGGTGGTGTCGAGCCCCGAGTAGCGCGTGAGCGTGCCCAGCGCGAGCATCAGCACGATGGTGAGCAGCGAGAACTTCACCAGCCACAGCGTGCGGCCGTAGGCGGCCACGAGCTGGACCGGGTTGTACTTCATGACCAGCCCGCCCACGAGCGCCGACACCAGGATGCCGGTGCCGGTGGCCGAGAGCAGCAGCAGCTGGTAGACCGCGCCTTCCTTGGTCGGCTTGGGCACCACCGGCGCCACCTTCTCGATCATGTTGTGCAGCCCCTCGATCGGGAAGTTGGGCGCGAAGATGCCGTTGAGCCAGGTCTTGACCGAGGGCAGGCCCCAGATGAACACGAACACCGTGAGGATCAGCCACGGGGTCCAGGCGCGCACGACCGCGGCCGTGGGGTGTTTCGCGGGCGCGCCCACCGGCGCGGCCTCGCCGCCGCCGGCCTCGTGGCCCTTGAGCGAGACCGAGGTCCACACCCTGGCGGGCTTCCACACGCGCAGGAACAGCACCAGGCAGACCATCGAGACGATGGCCGCGATGATGTCCACGAGCTCGGGGCCGATGAAGTTCGACACCAGGTACTGCGGGATCGCGAACGAGACACCGGTCACCAGGATCGCCGGCCAGATCTCCCACATGCCCTTGCGGCCCGCGAAGGCCCAGATCAGCCAGAACGGCACCAGCACCGAGAAGAAGGGCAGCTGGCGACCGATCATCGCGGTGACGGCCATCAGGTCGTAGCCGTGCACCTTGGCCAGCGTGAGCACCGGCGTGCCGAGCGCGCCGAAGGCCACCGGCGCGGTGTTGGCGATCAACGAGAGCCCCGAGGCCGCGAGCGGCGAGAAGCCCAGCCCGATCAGGATGGCGGCCGTGACCGCCACCGGCGTGCCGAAGCCGGCCGCGCCCTCGAAGAAGGCGCCGAAGGCGAAGGCGATCAGAAGCAGCTGCAGCCGCCGGTCCTCGGTGATGCCGGCGATGGAATCCTGCAGCACCTGGAAGCTGCCGTTCTGCTGCGTGAGCTGCTGGAGGAAGATGATGTTGAGCACGATCCAGCCGATCGGCAGCAGCCCGGTGATGCCGCCGAGGAAGGCGGCCTTGCCCGCCATGTCGGCCGGCATGCCGAAGGCGAAGACCGCGATCGCCAGCGCGCTGAGGAGGCCGAGCCCGGCCGCGAAGTGGGCCTTGACGTGCAGGAGGCCGAGGCACACCAGCATTACCACCACCGGTATCGCGGCGAGCGCCGTCGATACCACCATGCTCCCGAACGGGTTGTAAACCTGTTGCCAAACCATGTGTCTGTCTCCGTACTGTTGGTATTCGATGTGACGGATGCGCTGCAACACACTGCGATCGCTCAGACCCCCTGTTCCTTCCACCTGTCCCCTCTGCACTGCATTGCGGCGCGGCGAAACGAAGCGCCGGGGCGGTCGGGCCCGCGGCGCTTCGATACCATCGTACGCCCGTGGGCCCCGCGGCGCACCACCTGCGGACAACCGTGGGCCGCCCCGTGCCCTCGGGTACAACCTCCTTCTACGCACCGCCCTCCACACCTTCATGGCTTCCACGCGCCTCCCCTCGACCCAGGGCCTGCTCGCCTTCGAGGCCGTCGCGCGCCTGCGCAGCGTGAACCTGGCGGCCGAGGAGCTCAGCGTGACGCCCAGCGCCGTGAGCCACCGCATCCGCCAGCTCGAGTCGCAGCTCGGCCTGCGCTTTTTCGCGGGCAGCGACTTCAGCCTCAGCGCCGACGGCATCGTCTACCTGGCGCGGGTGCGCGAGGCCATCTTCGCGCTCGAGCAGGTGCCGGGCCGCGAGGCCGCGCCCCACACCCGGCGGCTGCGCGTGGCCGTCACGCCGACCTTCTCGCGCCAGATCCTGATGCCGCAGCTCGCGCGCTTCTGCGAGGCCCATCCCGAGGTCGAGCTGGTGATGCAGGTGACGGCGCCGATGCGCGAGAACGCGCTCGACGAGGCCGACATCGAGTTGCGTTTCGGCGCCGGGCCGTTCCGCCAGCGCGAGTTCCTGCAGTTCCCGGCCGATGCGCTCACGCCCGTGTGCAGCCCGGCCTACCTGAAGCGCCACGGCCCGTTCGAGGGCTTCGCGACCCGGGCCGAGATCGAACGCGCCCAGCTGCTGCGCACCCCGCTCGAGAACTGGCGCATCTGGTTCGCGGCCCACGGCATCGGCCTGCCCGAGCCCGCCAGCGGCGCCCAGTTCACCGACCTGGGCCTGCTGCTCGAGGCGGCCGCCGAGGGCCTGGGCGTGGCGCTGATGCGGCTGCACCTGGGCCGCGCCTGGATCGACGGCGGCCGGCTGGTGCGGCTGTCGCCGGTCAGCGTGCCCTCGCCCAACCACTACTTCCTGTGCTGGCGGCCGGGGGCGCTCGAGCGCCCCGAATGCGCCGCCTTCGTGGCCTGGGCCCGGCAGTCGCTCGAGGGCTGACGAGGCGGGAAGCGGCCGCCTGAATTCTTTTCAGATCGCCGGCCAGCGTTTTTCAGCCCGGCCGGGCCGCGCCGCGGCCACACTCACGGCGCCGCGCGTTGCGCTGCGGGAGGGGCTGCTGCCCAATAATGGCGGCGGCCCGGCCCCCAGGCCCGCCCACGACAACAACCCGTTCCACAGGAGACTCCCCGTGCCCGACCTTTCCAAGATCACCTGCATCGAAGACCTGCGGGTGGTCGCCAAGCGGCGCGTGCCGAAGATGTTCTACGACTACGCCGACTCCGGCGCATGGACCGAGGGCACCTACCGCGCCAACGAGAGCGACTTCCAGAAGATCAAGCTGCGCCAGCGCGTGGCGGTCAACATGGAGGGCCGCTCCACCCGCACCACCATGATCGGGCAGGACGTGGCGATGCCGGTGGCGATCGCGCCCACGGGCCTCACGGGCATGCAGCACGCCGACGGCGAGATCCTGGGCGCGCTCGCGGCCAAGGCCTTCGGCATCCCGTTCACGC
This sequence comes from Variovorax paradoxus, assembly GCA_016806145.1. Taxonomy (NCBI): domain Bacteria; kingdom Pseudomonadati; phylum Pseudomonadota; class Betaproteobacteria; order Burkholderiales; family Comamonadaceae; genus Variovorax; species Variovorax paradoxus. The sequence continues at coordinate 1,746,526 of CP063166.1, read as the reverse complement.
TCTCGACCATGAGCATCTGCTCGCTCGAGGACATCGCCGAGAACACCGGCCGCCATCCGTTCTGGTTCCAGCTCTACGTGATGAAGGACCGCGACTTCATCGAGCGCCTGATCGACCGCGCGCGCGCGGCCAACGTGTCGGCGCTGCAGCTCACGCTCGACCTGCAGATCCTCGGCCAGCGCCACAAGGACATCAAGAACGGCCTGACCACGCCGCCCAAGCCCACCATCAAGAACCTGCTGAACCTCGCGACCAAGCCGCACTGGTGCCTCGGCATGCTGGGCACCAAGCGCCGCACCTTCCGCAACATCGCGGGCCATGCCAAGGGCGTGAAGGACCTGTCCTCGCTGTCCTCGTGGACCGCCGAGCAGTTCGACCCGGCGCTGAACTGGGGCGACATCGAGTGGATCAAGAAGCGCTGGGGCGGCAAGCTGATCCTCAAGGGCATCCTCGACGCGGAAGACGCGCGGCTGGCCGCGAACAGCGGCGCCGACGCGCTGATCGTGTCGAACCACGGCGGCCGCCAACTCGACGGCGCGCCCTCCTCGATCAGCGCGCTGCCGGCCATCGTCGATGCCGTGGGCCGCGACATCGAGGTCTGGATGGACGGCGGCATCCGCAGCGGCCAGGACGTGCTCAAGGCGCGCGCCCTCGGCGCCCGCGGCACGCTGATCGGCCGCAGCTTCCTCTACGGCCTCGGCGCCTACGGCCAGGCCGGCGTGACGCGCGCGCTGCAGATCATCCACAAGGAGCTCGACGTGACCATGGCCTTCTGCGGCCACACGAGCATCGACACGGTGGACTCGGGGATCCTGCTGCCGGGCACCTACGACTTCTAGCAGGCTGCCACGGATCCGGCCCGTGGGGGCGGGCCGAATCCAAGGCCACGTCGGAGATAGGCCGATGCGGCACCCGCTGACACGACCCGGTCATCGTGCGGCGCAGAATGGTCCGGCAACAACAACACGGCCGCCGGCCCGTTCGGTGGCCCACAGGCACCATGAGCGCGACCACGCCCCTCCACGCGAGCCCGGGAAGCCCGGCGGCTTCCGCATCCCCACCCCATTACACGGCGGAAGAAAAACGCCACCGCGTGTTCGCGATCATGGCGGCCTCCTCGGGCAACCTGGTCGAGTGGTTCGACTTCTACGTCTACGCGTTCTCGGCGCTCTACTTCGCGCCGGCCTTCTTCCCCAAGTCCGATCCCACCGCGCAGCTGCTCAACACCGCGGGCGTGTTCGCGGCCGGCTTCCTGATGCGGCCGATCGGCGGCTGGCTGTTCGGCCGCATCGCCGACCGGCTCGGGCGCAAGACCTCGATGCTGATCTCGGTCACGATGATGTGCGGCGGCTCGCTGGTCATCGCCTGCCTGCCGACCTACGCGGCCATCGGCGCCTGGGCGCCGTTCCTGCTGCTGATGTGCCGGCTGTTCCAGGGCCTGTCGGTGGGCGGCGAATACGGCACCACCGCCACCTACATGAGCGAGGTCGCGCTGCGCGGCCAGCGCGGCTTCTTCTCCTCGTTTCAGTACGTCACGCTGATCGGCGGCCAGCTGCTCGCGGTGCTGGTGATCGTGGTGCTCGAGCAGCTGCTCAGCGAGGCCGAGCTCAAGGCCTGGGGCTGGCGCATCCCGTTCGTGATCGGCGCCATCGCCGCGGTGGTCGCGCTGCTGCTGCGCCGCACGCTGCACGAGACGCAGAGCGAAGAGGCCAAGAAGAACAAGGAAGCCGGCAGCATCGGCGGCCTGTTCAGGCACCACACGCCGGCCTTCCTCACCGTGCTGGGCTACACGGCCGGCGGCTCGCTGATCTTCTACACCTTCACCACCTACATGCAGAAGTACCTGGTGAACACGGTGCACCTGCCGATCAAGACCGCGAGCTACGTGATGACCGGCGCCCTGTTCGCCTACATGTGCATGCAGCCGCTGTTCGGCGCGCTGTCGGACCGCATCGGCCGGCGCAACAACATGCTGCTGTTCGGCGGCCTGGGCGCGATCGCCACCGTGCCGATCCTCACCGCGCTGCAGCACACCACCAGCCCGGTGCTGGCCTTCGTGCTGATCATCGTGGCGCTGGCCATCGTGAGCTTCTACACCTCGATCAGCGGCATCGTGAAGGCCGAGATGTTCCCGCCCGAGGTGCGCGCGCTCGGCGTGGGCCTGGCCTACGCGGTGGCCAACGCGATCTTCGGCGGCTCGGCCGAGTACGTGGCGCTGGGCCTGAAGTCGCTGGGCCACGAGTCGGCCTTCTTCTGGTACGTGAGCGCGATGATGGTGATCGCCTTCCTCGTGAGTCTGCGGCTGCCGAGGCAGGCCAGCTATCTGCACCACGACCATTGACCCGACTGGCCGTGGCTATCCCCGGCATGAGGATTTCCAAACCCGCGCCGGGGTGAAGCACGGCACCATGGAGCCTCAGCCAGGAGAACCACCATGACGCTCAAGAACCTCAGAAAACTCGTCGGCGGCGCGATCTCGCTCGCGGGTGCGGCGGTGCTGATCTCGCAGCACCTCTGACGCACCGACTGCTCCCCGCGGCGCTCAGTCCGCGTACACCCCCGCGGCCTTGATGATCGGGCTCCACTTCGCGATCTCGGCCGCCACGAACTTCTTGTGGCCCTCGGGCTCGATGCGCCCGTCGGTCGCGACCACGGCGCCCAGCGCTTCCTCGCGCTTGATGAAGTCGGCGTCCTTGAGCGCGGCCTTCAGCGCCTCGTTGAGCTTCTTCTGGATCGGTGCCGGCGTGCCCTTGGGCGCATACAGGCCGTGCCAGATCGTGACCTGGAAGTCCTTCAGGCCAGCTTCCTGCAGGGTCGGCAGGTCCTTCAGCAGCGGCGTGGTCAGGCGCTTGGGCGAGGTCACGGCATAGGCCTTGACCTTCTTGGCCTCGATCTGCGGCGAGGTGTTGGTGGTCTGGTCGCACAGCAGGTCGATCTGGCCGCCGATCAGGTCGGTGATGGCGGGGGCCGTTCCCTTGTAGGGCACGGGCGTCATCTCGGTCTTCATCGCGCTCTGGTAGAGCAGGCCGCACAGGTGCGAGGCCGAGCCCACGCCCGCGTTGCCGAGGTTGATCTTGCCCTTGTTGGCGCCGATCCAGTCGGTCAGTTCCTTGTAGTTGTTGGCCGGCAGGCTGGGCTTGGCGATCAGCGTCATGGGCACGTCGTTGACGATGCCCAGGTACTCGAAGTCGCTCTCGACCTTGAACGGCACGTTGCGCACCAGCGTCGGGATGGTCGACATCGCGATGTGGTTGAGCAGCAGCGTGTAGCCGTCCGGTGCCGCGCGCGCCACCTTGGCCGCGCCGATCGAGCTGCCCGCGCCGGGCACGTTGTCGATCACCACGCTGGCGCCGCCGAGCGGCTTGCGCAGCGCTTCGGCCAGATCGCGCGCGACGCGGTCGGTCGGGCCGCCGGCGGCGAAGGGCACGACGATGGTGACGGGCTTGCCCGCCGGGAAGTCCTGCGCCTGCACGGTGAAGGCGCAGGCGGCGGCCACCGTGGCGAGGGCGAAGGCGAAAGCGGAACGCTGGGTCATGGAGTCTCCGGGTATTGAAAAGGTCGAATGCGAAAAGAGGGTCAGGGCGCGCGCGCCGGCACGCGCTGCTCGAGCGGCGGCGGCTGCCAGGCCGGCTGGATGTGGCAGCCGTTCTTGCCGTCGGTGTCGTAGCGCGGCATCAGCGCGGCGCAGCGCTGCGCGAGGCTCGCGGGCGTGGGCTTCTCGCCCTTGTCGATCCAGTCGAGCAGCGCGGCGAACAGCGCCGGGTATTCCGAATCGCTGAGGTAGCTGTGCTCGCGCTCGTCGCTGAAGCTCTGCACCAGCAGGTCGCCGGTGCCGGCCGCGTCGCGGATGCGGCGGTAGGCGTTCTCGAGCTCGACGAAGGCGGTCGGGTCGTCGATGGCATGCAGCCCCACGGTGGGCAGCGCGGTGCGGCCCGTGGGCTGGCTGTCGGCCGCGAGCGCGCCCTTGGCCTGCGGATCGGCCGCGTAGCGCAGCACGCCGGCATTGAGCGCGGCGGCCTCGGCCGGCGCCGCGGCGTAGCTCACGCCGACGTTGCCGAAGGGATTGCGGCCCTGCAGCCGCAGCTGCGTCAGGTCCTGGAACAGCCAGGTGGCCCAGTTCAGGTGGCCGACCAGCGAGCGCTCGGGGATCTTCACCGCGGTGAGGAGGGTCTTGAGCCGCGCGGCCTGCTCGGGCGTGCGCTGCGCCGCGGGCAGGCCCACGCCGGTGCACTCGCGCACGCGCTCGGCCAGTTCCTTGCGCGTGAGCTTCGCATCGAGCGGCAGGCCCTGCCACAGCGGGTACTGCGGCTCGTCGGGCTTCGGATGGTTGCGGCAGACGTACTGGTAGACCACGCGCAGGTCGAGCCGGAAGTCGTAGGCGCTGTTGCCGCCGCCGAGCACGCCGCTGGTCAGCAGCAGGCCGTCGTAGGGACCCTTGGCACCGCCGGCCGGCGCATAGAGCTCGGCCGCCTTCGCCGCCACGCCCGCACCATAGCTCTGGCCATGCAGCAGGGTGCGGCGCGGCTCGCCGAACTGGCGCACGAAGAGCTGGCGCAGGCGCTCGGTGTCTTCGGCCGCCATGGTCACGCCGTAGCCGCCGCGCCGGTAGGTGGAACCGGCCCAGGCATAGCCGGCCTTCACGGTCACGGCCCAGCGCTTGAGGTCCTCCTCGCTGCGCTCGAGCTTGGGGGGCCCGGTTTCAGGACCGCCGTGCGCGTGCATCACGAGCACGCCGCGGTTCCAGTCCTTGGGGATCGCGATCCAGTAGAGCGCGCCGGTGCCGTCGGCGCCGGTGTAGCAGCGGGCGTCCTGCGGCACCGATGTCGGACACGCGGTCGCCCTGGGCCCGGCAGGCGCTGCGAGGGCGGTGGGTGCGAGAACGCTCGACGCAGCGAGGCTCGCGAGCGCCGTCGACACGAGGCGTGCCGTCCAGGCCAACGTGCGAGAGGACTTCTTCGTCAATTGCGAACTCCGAATTGCAGCCCCGCGCTCGTGCCCGCGCCGGACACGTAGCCGATGACGCCGCTGTTGAAGATGAAGTGGTCCGGTGTTCCGGCGCTGGATTCGACCACGCCGCGCAATGGCTTGTTATAGGCAAGTGTCGCCGCAGTGCCCGCCAGATTGAAGTCCGTGCCGGTCGCCGTGGCCGCACTGTTCAGGCCCGACACGCTCGACATGGCGTAGCTGCCGTCCGCCGTGCCAAGAGGCAGTGCCTCGCCATCATTCGGTTGCAGCGCGTAGAAGCGCATGCCGAAATTGTCGGTCGATGCGCGCACCAGGTGCAGCGGCACCGCCGCGCCATTCACCAGGCCGATCACCATCGAGCCGGTGCGATCGCCTCCGCTGGTGGCGGTGCTGGTGGTGGTGAACACGTTGAATGCCTTGTGCGTGGCGTCGTAGGTGATGTAGCCCTTCTCGGTGTTCGTGCAGGAGGCGTTGTAGATCATGAAACTGCCGGCGTCACCCGCCGCGCTGCGGCAGTACTGGAAGGAACCCGCATCGCGCAGGCGCACGGCCCCTGCATAGACCTTCGCACCGCTCGCGCCCTGTTGCACGCCCACCGTGTTGAAGATGTCCGAGACCGGCTTGAACTCCGTGGGGTCGAGCACGTTGTCGAAGGTGTTCTGGAACGCGAGCAGCGGCGCAAAACTGGCGCCGACCGGTGCCTTTACGCCCCCCTGCAGCACACCGCCCGGCGCGAACGTGAACACGGCACCCGCCTCGTCGCTGGTGTAGCTGCAAAGCCCCTGCGACACCAGCTTGCCGCTACTGGGGGCGGGGTCCTTGCGCTGCACGCTCGCATCGATGGTCACGGTGTAGGCCATCGTGGCCGGATCGATCCGCACGCTGAGTTCCTCGCCGAAGCTGTTGCCGCCCTTGTAGGTGGTGACGGCTGCCGGCAGGTTCTGACAGGCCAGCGGATTGCCGGCTTCCGTCACGCAGCTGTAGTTGATCGCCGCATCGAGGCTGCCGCTGCCGCCGTACTTGGGCCAGCTCGGGTACTGGCACAGAGGACGCGTGCGGCCGTAGGTGGCAGGCACCGCATCGACCGCCACGGCGGTGGCCGGGGCCAGCCCGCCCTCGACCCAGCCTTCGAGTGCCGCGAGCGAATCCCAGTTGGGAATGAACACGCCCGTGCCGTGGCCCATGCCGGGCACGGTGTAGAAGCGCACGTTCTGGTCGACCATGGTCTGGCCCATGGTGGCGATCATCTGCTTGTAGTAGTCGATGGTCGAGTTGTTGCTGATCACCTCGTCGGCCAGGCCGTGCAGCATGATCAGCTTGCCGCCATGCCCGAAGAACGGCGACAGGTCGGGGTTGGTGGCATCGGTGAGGTTCGAGACCTCGGTCACGCGCGCCGTGTATGCACCGGGATTGAGCGGATCGAAGGTCAGGGTATCGAAGTCGGTGATGCGCGTGACGAAGAACTTGACCCACTGGTCGCCCGTCACGTACATGTTGGCATCGTTCGTGCCGGCAGGGTTGTCGGGCTGGTTGTCCGTGCCCAGGTCGCGCGTGGTGTAGGGGCCCGCGACCAGCGTGCCTTCCAGCAGGTTGTAGCCACCCGCGCGCTTGACGCCGTTGGCCAGGGCGTAGCGGCTGAACTCGAGCGGTGATTCGATGGCCTTCACCGTGTCGATCTGTGCCTTCGACAGGCAGGTGTCGCCGGTATCGGTGCCACCGGGGCAGAGCAGGTCCGAGAGGATCTGCGCGTTGAGCTGGCGGCAACTCTCGACATTGCTCACGATGTTGTCGACAGCGCCGTCGAGCTTGTCGCAGCGCTGCTTCACCGTGTCCTGCACCAGCAGCGTCTTCTTCTTGGTCAGCCAGCCCGCGCCGTTGTTGTTGTAGAGCGCGCGGCCCACGGCCACGTTCGACAGCCGCGTGCCCGTGTAGTTGAGCGCGGGCTCGTTGGCGATCACGCCGTCGTAGTCGAGCGGCCAGCGCTGGATGTAGCTCAGCGCATCGCGCCCGCCGGTCGAGGTGCCGAGGAAGTAGGCCTTCTTCGGCTTGCTGCCGTAGCGCGCGAGCACCAGCGCCTGCGCCACGTCGCGCGTCTTCTTGAGCGACTGGCCGCCGTAGTTGGCGAGCTGCTCGTCGTTGGCGGCGAAGCGGCCGTCGGTGATGCTGCTGGCCTGGTGGCCCGAGTCGTCACCGTAGGTGGCATAGCCCAGCGCGAGCGGCGCGGGCTTGTCCCGCGGGCCGAAGCGGATCTGCTCGGTGCCGTCGATCAGCACCCCGTCGAAGCCGCCGCCGCCGAAGTGGATGGTCTTCTGGTTCCACTTCTCGGGCAGGTTCAGCGCGAAGTTGATCAGCTGCGAGTTCGGGTCCACCGGCTGGATGGTGCCGCGCACGCGGCAGTAGTCGCCGTAGCTGTTGCCGGCCTCGCCCGCGGCCACCGGCGTGGCGCTGGTCACGGTGGCGCCCTGCGTGGGCAGGCTGATCTGCGCGGCAGCCAGGGTCATGCCGGCGAGCTCGGCGCAGGCCTTCGCGATCTGCGCGGGCGGCGGCGGCTCCACGGGCGGGTTGCCGCCATCGCCACCATTCGCGGGCGGGTTGACGGGCAGGAACGGAAAGCCGCCGCCCCCTCCTCCGCCGCCACCGCAGGCGGCCAGGATCAGCGACAGGCCCAGCGCGGTGGCACCGGCGCGCAGCATGGAGGGAAGGCCGAGTCGGGTCGGCACGGAATTGGGCAAGGGGCGCTGTAAGCGGTGTGGGCGCATGGTCTTTGTCTCCGGAACACGGCCTCGCGGGGCCGTTCATTGAAAGTTGCCCTGCGGCCGTGCCAGGAAAACGCATCGGCTCGAAGGGGCGGCCGGACGATAGAAGCAGCCTGACCTAGGGTCAAATAAAATAACAAGGCACTTTCGATATGAAAAAAATATGGAGATAAGACCGCTGCGCTACTTCGTGGCCGTCGCCGAGACCGGCCACATGACGCGCGCCGCCGAGCGCCTGGGCATCCAGCAGCCGCCGCTGAGCCAGGCCATCAAGGCGCTGGAACGCGAGCTCGGCGTGCTGCTGTTCAAGCGCCATCCGCGCGGCGTGACGCTGACCGACGCCGGCCGCCAGTTCCAGGCCGAGGCGCTGCGCATGCTGCAGGACATGGACGCGATGCGGCAGCGCATGGCGCGCGTGGCCAGCGGCCAGGCCGGCAGCCTGGCCGTGGGCTTCACCAGTTCGGCCGCCGCGCACCGCTTCGTGCCCGAAGCCTTGCGTGCGTTCAGGCGCGAGTACCCCGACGTCGAGCTGCAGCTCAGCGAGAACAATGCCGCCGAGATCACCGAGGCGCTGGCCGCGGGCCGCGTGCATTGCGGCCTGCTGCGCGTGCCGGTCGACCGCCCCGCGGGCCTGGCGTTCGAGACCCTGCTGCGCGAGCCGGTGCTGGTGGCGATGCCCAGCGACCACCGCTTCGCCACCGCGCGCAGCCAGCGCGCGGCTTCCCGCCCGCTGCCGCTCGCGAAGCTCTGCGAGGAAGACCTGATCCTGGTGCGGCGCCCCGGCGCACCCGGCCTCTATGCCGAGCTGCTCGCGCTGTGCCATGCCAAGGGCCTGCGCCCGCGCGTGGTGGCCGAGGTCGAACGCATGATGACCAACCTCAACCTCGTGGCCGCGGGTGTCGGGCTGTCGGTGGTGCCGGCCTCGATGACCGGCGTGCACGCGCATGCGATCGCCTATGCGCCGCTGGCCGACGGCGGCGCGCTCGACGCGCCGCTCACGCTGGTGTCGCGCGCCGACGAGGACAACCTGCCCGCGCGCCGCTTCGCCGCGCTGCTGCGCGGCCTCGCGGCCGGCGACGCGAAGGGCCGGCCATGACGCGGCCTTTGCATCGCCGCGTGCTGCTCGGCGCGGGCGCGTCCTTCGTCGGCCTTGCCGCGCTGGGCGTGTCGCGCGCCGGCGCGGCACCGACCTGGCCCAGCCGGCCGGTGCGGCTGATCGTGGTCTACCCGCCGGGCGGCGTCAGCGACGGCATGGCGCGCGTGCTGGCCGAGCCGCTGGCGCAGTCGCTCGGCGTGCCGGTGCTGATCGAGAACCGGCCCGGCGCCGGCGGCAGCGTGGGCATGGACGCGCTCGCGCGCGCCGCGCCCGACGGCCACACGCTGGCCTTCTCGGCCATCAGCCCGCTCACCTTGCATCCGCTGCTCGCGCGCGTGGCCTACGACCCGCTGCGCGCCTTCGTGCCGGTGGCCAGCCTGATGCGCACGCCGGTGCTGGTGGTCGGCACCCAGGCCTTCACCGGCCGCGGCTTCGGCGACCTGATCGCGCAGGCGCGCGCCCAGCCGGGCGCGGTGCGCTGGGCCAGCTCGGGCGTGGCCACCATCGGCCACCTGGTGCTCGCGCAGGTGCGGGTGCAGAGCCGCACCGACATCACGCACATCCCCTACCAGGGCGGCGGCCCGCAGCTCAACGACGCGCTGAGCGGCCAGTTCGAGGTGCTGTCGACCAACGTCGCGGCGCAGCAGCTGCAGTACATCGAGAACGGCCGCTTCCAGGCGCTCGCGGTCGGCGCGCCGCGCCGCATCGAGGCCCTGCCCGATGTGCCCACGCTCGCCGAGCTCGGCTACGAACGCGCCAACCGCGATTCGCTGTTCGGCCTGTTCGCGCCGGCGCACACGCCGCAGCCCGTGGTGCAGCGGCTCAACGCCGAGATCCAGCGCCTGCTGCGCGGCGAGACGCTGCGGCTTCGGCTGCGCGAGGCCTACAACCTGCCGGCCGGCGGCAGCAGCGAGGACTTCGCGCGCGAGATCGCGCTGGACCGGCGGCGCAACCGGGCGCTGGTGGCGGGGGATCGCTCGCAGTTCGATTGAGGCCGCATCGCGCGGCCGGCGGGGCACTCAGGTTTCGGCGACCCAGAGCCCCGGATAGTCGTGCACGAAGCCGTCGGCCGTGACGCCGAGCACCGCCTCGTAGTCGAAGCGCTTCGCCACGTAACGGTAGGCGTTGTCGCCGCGGCGCTCGTAGCGCTGCATCAGCTCGCCGAGGCTGCCGCCGTCGAGGTCGATCCAGGCCGCGGGCGCGTCGGCGCCCTCGCCGTCCGACAGGCTGAGGCGGCGCAGCTGCAGCAGGTTGGTCGCGGGCGTGAAGCCCAGGTCGAGGTCGACGCAGTGCGAGAGATCGGGCACCGGCTCGTCGTTGAGCTTCCAGCGGCCCTGCGCGTCGCGCGTGATCGAGAGGTCGACCGTGCTGTCGCCGAGCCAGCCGCGCACCGTGCCCCACTGCGCATGCCAGTGCAGGTCGCAGCGCACGCGGTAGTGCAGCTGCGCCACGCGGCCGTCCTCGGCGCGGAAGGCCGAGGCGCCGTCGAGCTGCCAGGCGCTGGCATTGCGTTCGAGACGGCAGGCATCGTGGCCCGGAACGTCGAGCCTGCGCCAGAGGATGGAAGCGACGGTTTGCATGGGGCGGATGATGGCCCGGGCCGTGGGGCGGCGCAAGCATTGCCCCGCCACGCCGCAGGTGCTGGTCAGGTTCGGGAACTAGCGTCGCTCGCCATGACGCCGCCCGACGCCTGCCTCGCCACCCGTCTGCTCGACCGCCTCGACTGGCTGGCGATGCCGCTGGCGCTGGCGATCGCGCTGCTGCTGTTCCTGCAGTGGCCGCTGCGCGATCTCGCCGGGGCCGGCTTCGGACCGACGCAGGCCAACGACCTCGCGCAGTGGCTGTTCGCGCTCTACGTGGCGGTGGCGCTGCGGCACGCGGGCGGCGCGGCGCGCACCTGGTGGCGCGGCCCGACCTCGCCGCGGGCAGCCCCGCGCGCTGGCGCCGCGCCGGTGCCGCGCTGTGCGTGCTGCCGTGGGCGCTGTTCCTGGTGGCCGTGTCGGCGCGGCCGGTGCTGGGCTCGGTGGCGGCGCTCGAGCGCTTTCCCGACACCTTCAACGCGGGCTACTTCATGGTCAAGATCGCGCTGCTGCTGCTCGCCGTGCTGCTCGCGCTGCAGGCGGCGCTCGAGCTCTGGCAGGCCTGGCCTTGGAGGCGCGCGCGATGAGCGCCGGCAGCGGCTGGCTCGGTCTCGCGCTGCTCGCGGTGGCGCTCGCGCTGATGATGAGCACGGGCTGGCCCACCTACGCGGTGCTGCTCGGCGTGTCCACGCTCGGCGCGGTGGCGGGCCTCGCGCTCGGCGCCTTCGACATGGCGCTGCTGCAGAACCTGCCGTGGCGCATCGTCGGCCTGCTCGAGCACGACCTGCTGCAGGCGCTCGCGCTCTATGCACTGGTGGGCGCGCTGCTCAACCGGCTCGCGCTCGCGCAGCACCTGTACGAGGGCCTGCGCCGCCTGCTCGCGCGCATCGCGCCGCGCGCGGCGGCCGAGATCGCGGGCATGGCGCTCGGCCTGTTGCTGGCGCCGATGAACGGCTCGGTCGGCGCGAGCCTGCTCACGCTGGCGCGCACCGCGGGCGAGAGCTGGGCGCGCGAAGGACTGTCGGCCCCGCGCCGCACGGCGCTGGTGGCGGTGACCGGCACGCTCGGCGTGATCGTGCCGCCCTCGCTGGTCCTGCTGCTGCTCGCCGACGCGATGCTGCGTGCCCACACCGAGGGCGTGAACATGGCGCGCGGCCTGGGCCTGCCGGGCGCCGCGGCCGAACGCATCGTCAACACGCAGGACATCCTGCAGGCCGCGCTGCTGCCGGCCGCGGCGCTGTTCGTCGGCTGGCTCGCGATCGCCGCCTGGAGCGCGCGCCGCGCTCGCCCCGCCGTGCCGGCCACGCCCGCCACGCGCGAGCCGCTCACGCGCGCGCAGCGCTGGACACTGTCGATCGTGCCGCCCGTGATCGGCTCGCTGCTGGTGCTGATCGCGCTCGGCCGCGTGCGGCCGGTCGAAGGCGCCGCCACCGCCTGCATGCTGCTGCTGGGCTGGGGACTGGTCTCGGGCCAGATGCTGCGCGCGGAGCTGCTGCGCCAGGTGCTCGACGACGCGATGGCGCTGACCGGCGCGCTCTATGCGCTGCTGGTCGCGGCCACCACCTTCTCGCTGCTGCTGCGCGGCTTCGGCACCGATGCGCTGGTCATGCGGCTGATGCTCGCGCTGCAGGGCCATCCGATGCTCGGCCTGGGCGCGGTGCTCGCCATCCTGCTGGCCTGCGCCTTCGTGCTCGATGCCTTCGAGCTGATCTTCCTGGTGGTGCCGATCGTGATGCCGCCGGTGCTCGCGCAGCTCCCCGATGCGGCCTGGATCGCGACGCTCGCGCTGCTGGTGCTGCAGGCCGGCTTCCTGCTGCCGCCCTTCGGCTATGCGCTCGTGCTCGCGCGCGGGCAGACCGTGCCGCGCCCGCCGCTGCGCGCGGTGGCGCTCGCGCTGGCGCCCTATCTCGCGCTGCTCGCGCTGGTGCTGGCCGCGGCGATGGCCTGGCCCGTCAGCACGCACTGGCTGCGCGACGCGCCCGAGACGGCGGCACCCGGGCAGGCGCCGATGGACCCCGAGGCGGCCGACCGCCTGATGCGCGAGATGGCCCCGCCGCCCGACCCGGCCGACGGCGTGCCCGCGACCGAATCGCCCTGAGCGAAGCCGCGGGTGCTACTGCACCGCCGCCAGCACGCGGTCGAAGAACTCCGCCGCCGTGCGGCCGAAATCCTCGGGCAGGTAGTCGCGCTCGAAGTCGCGCGCGAACGCGGCCTCGACGTCGTCGTGCGAGCCCCGGTAGTCGGCGATCTCGGCACGCAGCGCGGCCAGTTCGGCCGGGGTGCTCGATTCGCGGTACGAGGCCATGATCTCGGCGCCGGTCTCGCCGAAGAGGATGTCGGCATCCTGGCCGAAATAGACCTTGGTCAAGTGGTCGATCAGTTCGAATCGCATCGTGGGTCTTGTTGTGCTGACTGTCAGAACGGATGGGCGGTGAGGATGTAGAAGGGCTTGCCGTTGTAGGCGCGCATGTTGAGCGTCACGCGCACCTTGGTGAGCTGGCTCACGGCCGTGCTGCCGCGCTGCACGCCGATGCCGACCACGGTGCCGATGTCGTGCTCGAACGCCATGGGCTTGGAGCCCACCTGCGCCGAGCGCGACCAGGCGCGGATCGCGCGCGCATTGGCGCGCACCGTCTGGCTGATGGCCGACTCGGCGGTGGCGAGGTCGAAGAAGGACGACGACTTCTGCAGGCTGGGCTTCTTCGCGAAGCGGCCGAACAGGTCCTGCGCCGACTTGCCGACGTGTTCGCGGATGGTGTGGCCGCCGGCCTTGGAGCCGGCCACGCCCTCGTGCTCGATGAGGCGCACGGGTTCGAGCTTGAAGCGGCTCGCGCGCACCGCGATGACGCGCGATGCGGCGAGGCCGCCGGCCACGAACAGCGGCACCGCGACATCGACCGCGAGTCCCACCTGCGCGCCGGTCTCGGGCGAGGCGCCCATGGCCTGCGCGGCGGCATCGGCCGTCATGGAGGTGGCGGTGCGCTGCGAGCGGCCGGTCCAGACCTGGCGCGCGGCGGTGGCGGTGACGTCGCTGCCGTGGGCGCCGAGCACCACGCAGCCGACCTTGCTCGCCATGGTGGGCTCGGGCGCGACGCACAGCACGCCCGCGCCGACCAGCTCGAGCACGCCGCCGACCAGCGCCGCGGTGCCCCAGAGCCGGTTGCTGAGGCTCGCCGACTCGGGCACGTCCTCGCCACCGAGCACCGCCGCCAGCTGCACCGGCGTCAGCGCGACCGAGAGGCCGCCTTCCTCGTCGTCACCCATGGCGCATTCCTTTCCTAGAACGTGTTCATGGCCCTCGTGGGGGCTTGAGATTCCGATGCATTCTTGCACGCTGCGCCGGCCCGGGCGAACATCGGCGCAGCGCGAGACAATCGTTACCGTGAGTTCCAAGCCCGCCGCCACCCCCCCGATCCGCCGCATCGCCCACCTCGACATGGACGCCTTCTACGCGTCGGTCGAGCTGCTGCGCTATCCGCAGCTCAAGGGACTGCCGGTGGTGATCGGCGGCGGCCGGCGCAGCGTGGACGAAGCCATCAGCCGCCTGCCGCCCGGCGGCACGCTGGCCGACATTCCGGTCGATGCCTTCGCGCGGCTCAAGGACTACGTGGGTCGCGGCGTGATCACCACCGCCACCTACCCGGCGCGGCAGTTCGGCGTGGGCTCGGCCATGGGGCTCATGAAGGCCGCCAAGCTGTGCCCGCAGGCGATCCTGCTGCCGGTGGACTTCGAGGAGATCCGCAAGTACTCGCGCGGCTTCAAGTCGATCATCACCGACATCGCGCCGCTGATGGAGGACCGCGGCGTGGACGAGGTCTACATCGACTTCACCGAGGTGCCCGGCGGCCAGCGCGAGGGCGGGCGCACGCTGGCGCGGCTGATCCAGAAATCGATCTTCCAGGCCACCGGCCTGACCTGCTCGATCGGCGTGGCGCCCAACAAGCTGATCGCCAAGATGGCGAGCGAATTCGACAAGCCCAACGGCATCTCGGTGGTCTACCAGGACGACATCGAGACCCGCATCTGGCCGCTGCCCTGCCGCAAGGTCAACGGCATCGGGCCCAAGGCCGACGAGAAGCTCAAGCGCCTGGGCATCGAGACCATCGGCCAGCTCGCGGCCTGCGAGCGCGGCTGGCTGATCGACAACTTCGGCAAGTCCACCGGCGTCTGGATGCACGAGGTGGCGTGGGGCCGCGACGACCGCCCGGTGGTGACCGAGAGCGAGCCGGTCTCGATGAGCCGCGAGACCACCTTCGAGCGCGACCTGCATGCGGTGCGCGACCGCGCGGAACTCGGCGAGATCTTCACGCGGCTGTGCGAGAAGGTCGCCGAGGACCTGCGGCGCAAGGGCTACGTGGGCAAGACCATCGGCATCAAGCTGCGCTACGACGACTTCAAGATCGCCACGCGCGACCAGACCATCGACCGCTTCACCGACGACGCGAAGACCATCCGCCGCACCGGCGGCCTGTGCCTGAAGCGCGTGCCGCTCGAACGGCCGCTGCGCCTCTTGGGCGTGCGCGTGGGCGCACTGGCGCGCGCGGGCAGCCCCGAGGCGCTGGCACCGGCCGGCGGCACGCAGCGCCCGGCCACCGCGCCCGAGTCGGCCACGGCCTCGCTGTTCTGACGGCATGGCCTTCGTCGCACGCTGGCTGCGCCGCTTCTCGCTGCTGTTGCTCGGCCTCGTGGCGCTGGTCGGGCTTTATGCGGGAACGGCGTTCGCGC
The DNA here is from genome assembly GCA_016806145.1 of Variovorax paradoxus. NCBI lineage: Bacteria > Pseudomonadati > Pseudomonadota > Betaproteobacteria > Burkholderiales > Comamonadaceae > Variovorax > Variovorax paradoxus. The sequence continues at coordinate 1,731,404 of CP063166.1, read as the reverse complement.
TGGTGTTCTGGCCCAGCCATGCGAAGACCAGCGCGCCGGAAACGCCCTACGTCGAGGCCTGGGTGCTGAGCAACGGCGTGCACACCGACTACGTGTTCCCGGTGCGCTCGACGCTGATCGATTGGCGCAAGCTGTTCCCGCTCGCCGACTTCCCGGCCGTGCCGCCCGGTGCCGACTACGTGGCGCTGGGCTGGGGCGACCGCGAGTTCTACCTGCACACGCCGACCTGGGCCGACCTCACGGCCACACGCGCGCTGGGTGCGCTGTCGGGCCGCAACCGCTCGCTGCTGCACGTGAGCTACCTGCGGCGCGACCAGTTCGGCGCCGGCGCGTTCCGGCTGCCGCTGTCGATGCCGCAGTACCTGCGACTGATCGAGCATGTGCGAAGCACCCTGCCCGCGGGCCAGGCGACGCCCATCGCGGGCGCGCACTACAACGCCCAGGACGCCTTCTACGAAGCCAACGGCGCCTACCACCTGTTCGAGACCTGCAACACCTGGACCGGCCGCGGCCTGCGCCGTGCGGGCGTGACGGTCAGCCGCTGGACGCCGTTCGACTTCACGGTGACCTGGCATCTTCAGCCGGCGCCCTGAGCGCGGCCGCTTATGTCTCAGGGCCGCGGCACGCCGCCCTGCCACTGCCCCCAGTTCGCCACGATGTGGTCGACCACGCGCGTGCCCACCAGCGCGATGTTCTCCGCCGTCTCGGCGAAGCCGCCGGCCGTTTCGCCGGGCGCGGGGTCGAGGTGCTGCAAGGTGGTCTCGTTGGGATTGCCCTGGTCGAAGTTGACCGCGCCGCGCAGGCTCATCACGCGGTCGGTGCCGTGGGTGCGCTGGATCACGAGCGTGATCGCGGCGGCTTCCATCTCGGTGATCACGTAGTCGTCGGCGCCATAGAGCTTCGCGATGTACTGCGCCTGGTTCGACATGCCGGGGCCGTGGAAGAAGGTGTCGCCCGTCATGTGGGTGCCGGTGCCGACGAAGGGCGCGCGGCGCGCCGCGGCATCGGGATAGCGCAGCCGGTAGCCGCGCGCCGATTCCGAATCCTTGAGCGGCGTGTCGGCCGTGAGCTTCATGGCCCAGCCGACGAGCTCGGGGTTGAGCTTGAAGCGGCGGTACGACTCATAGCCCTTGCGCGGCATGAATGTGGGCTCGCCGGGCTGGTTCTCCTCGGGCGCCCAGCGGTGGCCGAGGTCGTAGTCGACCAGCCAGGTGGCCCAGCTCACCTCGCCGATAGTGCCGCGCGAGGGCGGCGTGCCGGCCACGCCCGAGATCACGTAGTAGGCCTGCGAGAAATCGAACTGCGGGTTCAAGAGGATCGCCTGCATCGAGGCCGAGGAATTGACCTTGCCCATGCCGAGCACCGCGCCGCAGACGCCGTCGGCATTGCAGTAGACGGGCTGCAGCGCACCGGGCACGGCCATCGGCTTCGCGCCCTTCCAGTAGCGCTCGTACCAGTGCTGAAACTCGCCCGCGCGGTCGCCGGTGTTCTGGCCGATCTCGAACATGGCGGCGACGAACACCTTCACCTTCACAGGCAGTTCGGCGCGGGCTTCGGCGCCGGGCGCGGGCGGCATGGTGGCGGCGCTGGCGGCACCGGCCAGCAGCACGGCGGCGGCCAGTGCCGAGAGTCGGGCGAAGCACAGGGAGGAGGAAGACGGCATGGGGGACTCCGTGGATTCGAGGATGAGGGCAGGACACGCAAGCGCGGCCATCGCACCGGCGGCGCTCGCGGCGTCCTACAGCCGCGCATTGTCGGCGCTGGCACAACAGGCTTGTCTACACCACGCAACCACCATGCCGGACACAGCATCCTCCGCGAGACGGCCTCCGTCCAAGCCCACGCCGATTGCGAACGGGCTGGTCTACGTGAACCCCGACATGCCGGGCATCCGGCGCCTGCGGCACGGCGCGAAGTTCCGCTACCGCGACGCGCGCGGCCAGTGGGTGCGCGACGTGGACGAGCTCTCGCGCATCCGCATGCTGGCGATACCGCCGGCCTACGACGACGTGTGGATCTGCCCGCTGCCCAACGGCCACCTGCAGGCCACCGGCCTCGATGCGCGCGGCCGCAAGCAGTACCGCTACCACGCCGACTGGCGCGCGCTGAAGGACGAGACCAAGTTCGACCGGCTCGAGGCTTTCGCGCGCGCGCTGCCGCGCATCCGCGCGCGGGTGCAGCGCGACCTGCAGGCCGGCAAGGTCACGGGCGCGCCGGCCCGGGCGCAGGTGCTGGCCGCGCTGGTGCGGCTGCTCGACACCACGCTGATGCGCGTGGGCAACGAGGAGTACGCGAGCAGCAACGGTTCCTACGGCCTCACGACGCTGCGCAACCGGCATGCGGCGGTAAAGGGCGCGGCGCTGCAGCTGCGCTTCCGCGGCAAGAGCGGCGTGATGCACGAGGCCACGCTCGAGGACCCGCGCGTGGCGAAGATCGTGCGCGGCTGCCAGCAGTTGCCGGGACAGGCGCTGTTCCAGTACGTGGGCGAGGACGGCGAGCCGCACAGCGTCTCGTCGACCGACGTCAACGACTACCTCGGCGAGGTGGTCGAGGGCCAGAAGGGCCTGGAGGGCGAGCGCTTCACCGCCAAGGACTTCCGCACCTGGCACGGCACGGTGCAGGCGCTCGAGCTCACGCGGCTGGCCTGCGAGCCGGGCCGGGTCGCCTCGGACGGCAGCCGCTACACCGCGAAGGACATCCTCGCGACCGTGGCGCGCCAGCTCGGCAACACGCCCGCGGTCTGCAAGAAGGCCTATGTGCATCCCGCGGTGCTGTCGCTGGGCAGCGCGCTCGCGAGCACCGAGGCCGATGCGGCGTCGGCCCTGCTCGAACGCATCGCGGGGCGCCGCAGCGCGCGACCCTCGCGCGGGCTGCATGCGGCGGAGCGGCGTTTGCTGGATTTTTTGCAGGCGCATCGGCGCGAACTGCAGGCCGCGACGCGGCAGCGCAAGAGCGCGAAGCCCGTATCGGGCCCGACGACATCGTCGGAAAAATCGAAGCACGCGCCGCTGGCCGTGCGCAAGGCCGCTCCCGCGCGGCCGCGTGTTCAGCCCGCGCCGAGCGAGAAGCGCACGCTGTCGCGCTCGAGCGCGATGCGGTAGCCGAGGTCTTCGGCCAGGCTCTGCAGCGCGATGGCGTCGATGGCCAGCGCGCGCGGCGCGCGGTGCGCGTCGAGCACCGGATTGGCGGCACTGGCCTCGCGCGGCAGCGCCGCGAAGCGCAGGCCTTCGGCACCGTCGGCCTCGATGCGGATCGCGCCGGCTTCCGGCGCGCCGTCGTGCAGGTAGCCGAGCGCGCCGAGGAACAGATAGCGCAGCGCGGCCGCCGCGGGCCAGCGCTTGTCATCCTCGCCGGCGCCGAGCGCATCGTCCACCTCGAGCGACACGCCATGCAGGTCGAAGGCGGCGCGCATCAGCGCGACGCAGCGCGCCACGAGCGCGGCGCGCGTGATGCCGTCGTCGGTAGTCGCCAGTTCCCAGTCGCGCAACGAGCGGATGCCTTCGACCAGTTCGGACACCTGGCCATCGACCAGGCCCATGCGTTCCTCGCTGACGGCACGATCGATGGTTTCAGCGGCAAGCTGGCGCTTGAGCATGAGCAGCGCCATGCGGATCACCGACACCGGCGCCGCCATGTCGTGGCGCAGCGCGGGCAAGGCACGGGTCAGGAGTTCATGGCGCACGCCGGCGGCGATCCAGCTGCGGGCTCCGGGAGAGCTCTTCATCGCGCCGCGGCTCCAGCCGCGGGGGCGGCATGTGGATGGCGATGCCCGGAGATCGGGCCGGAAGGAGAGGCGATGAAGAGGGGGAGGTTCAAGGGAAATGTCCCGGTGCGAGGCAAGCGACAGAGTATCGGCCGCGCCTCGCCGCCCGGGTGTAGGAACCTGCCTACGCAGGTTCTTGCTCACTCGCGCTCAAGGCTTGCCGAGGTAGGTCCGCACGTCCTTGACCTCGACGCCGGCGGCCGCGACCGCCGAGCGCAGCTGCGCCTCGGTGACGCCCAGGGTCTGGGTCCAGTAGCGCATCTCGTGCGCCTCGTTCACGTTGATGCGCGAGCGGTCGGGTTGCCCGCGTTGGCTCAGGTCGTCTGCCATGGTGCTGTCCTCCAGGATGGTTTCAGGGAATGGACAGCAGACTGAATCCCTTCGATGACCGCGACGGAAAGACCGCAGCGCGTCCCTGTGCAGGACATGTCCGAAGCGAGGCGAGACGATGCGAGATGCGCGCGTTCGCCGTTCAATCGAACAGGCGGCCGTTGCCCGGCGAGCGCGCATCGAGCCCGGCCTTTCGCACCAAGTCGCGAAAGCCCGCGGGAGAACTCGAGACCACGGGCACCTTCAGCATCGACTCGAGTTCGCGCACGGCATCGAGCGTGACGAGTCCGCCGCAGGAGATGAGGATGCCATCGGCGCCGGGCCGTGCTTCGAACACGCGGCGACCCAGGTCCACGAGCACCTGCGTGCCGACCTGGCCGACCGCCTGCACATCGAAGATCGACAGGCCTTCGACGGCCAGCGGTTCGAAGTCGCACTGTTCGAGGTAGCGCCGCAGCTGCAAGTTGACCTCGTCGATGTAGGCGGTGGCCACGGCGACGCGCTTCACGCCGAGGCTGCGCAGTCCTTCGACGATGGCGTTGCTCATGGTGGTGCACGGCAGGCCGGTGGCACGCGACATCTCGACTTCGAGTTGCCGGTTGAAGGCGGCGCCACGGAAGAAACTCAGCGAGGTGCCCATGAGCGAGATGGCGCCGACGCCCTCCTCCTTGAGTTCCAGTGCCTTGTCGATCACCGAGTCGATGACTTCGGTGTAGCCGCGGGTGGAGATTTCTCCGAGGCCCAGGCCGCGTGCGCTGAAGCGGATGCGGTCGCCGTAGAGAAGCGGGCCGTCGATGGGGACTTGGCCGGCTTTGGGGGGGACTATGAGGCCCAGGTGTTGTTGGTTCATTTCTTCGGTTTCATACGGTTTTGGGCCGGGGGCGCGTGCACAGGACAGCGGGTACTTCCCTCCGCGAATGTCCCCCGGCCTGCGGCCTCCTCCTTTATTTCGCTGCGGGAAGCACCCACTGCCCTGTGCACGTGGGCGCAGCGGTGGTGCCAGCGGCTAACGACCGCCGCGTCCAGGCTCACGCCGATGGGGTACTCCCCGCAGCGAAATAAAGGAGGAGCCGAAGGCGGGGGACATTCGCGGAGGGGAGTACCCCGTCGGCGGGAGCCCGCCCCGGACAAAAAATCACCCCCCATCAGCCACGATCCGCTGCTCGGTGATGATGCGTTTCCACCGCACCGTCTCCTCGGCCATGTCCTTGCCAAGCTGCGCCGACGTTGCATAGGCCCGCAAGGTCCCCTGCGCCGCCGCGGCAGTTCCAGCATCAGGCGCGTCGAGCACCGTCTTCACGGCGGCGGAGAACCGCTCGACGATCTCGTTGGGCGTTCCAGCAGGTGCAAGCACGAAGATGCGCGGCGCCACATCGAACCCCGGCAGCGCATCGGCCAGTGGGGCAATGCTCTCGGCCCCTTCGAGCTTCGCGCTGTTCATCAACGCCACCGCGCGCAACTTGCCGGCCTTGGACTGCGCCATCGCCGCCGTGGCGCTGACCACGCCGATCGGCACCTGGCCGCCGATCACGTCGGGCACGATCTGCGCGGCGCCGCGGTACGGCACATGCACCACGAAACTGCCGGTGGACTGCTTGAGCATCTCGAAGCCCAGGTGCTGCACCGTGCCCACGCCCGAGGTCGCGAAGGAGAAGCGGCCCGGGTTCGCCTTGAGCTGGGCGACGAATTCCGCTGGCGTCTTCGCGGGGAAGTCGTTGCCCGTGACGATCATCAGCGGCGAGACGAAGGCACCGGCCACCGGTTTGAAGCTGGTGAGCGGGTCGATCGCGATCTTCGGCTGCAGCAGCTTGGCGATCAGCAGGGCGCTGTCGCCCATCATCAGCGTGTAGCCATCGGCCGGCGCCTTGGCGACGAAGTCGGCCGCGATGAGGCCGGTGGCACCGGTGCGGTTCTCCACCAGCACCTGCTGGCCCAGCACCGCGGGCAGGCGCGCGCTCAACAGGCGCGCCACGGCATCGACACCGCCGCCGGCCGAATAGCCGACGATGAGGCGGATCGGCTTGTCGGGGTACTTCTGGGCCCAGGCCATGGGCGCCGCGAGCAGGCCCGCGAGGCCGAGGATGGTTGCGGCGCGCAATGCCAGACGACGCGGGTGAGGGATCGTGGGTCTTGTCGTCTTCATCGTTCAGGCCTTGCCCTTGCCGCGCGAGGTCGGCAGCTTCGCGAGTTCGCGCACGCGCTCGGCATTGGGCGCGAAACCCAGGCCCGGTGTCTCGGGCAGCGTGAGCCAGCCCTGATCGGGCACCGGCAGGCCGTCGAAGATCTGTTCCAGCATCTTCACCGCCACGTAGTGGTACTCGACCAGCCCGCCGTTCGACACCCCCGCATGCAGGTGCATGTTGTGGAAGGGCCAGGCGCCGCCGTTGTCGATCGGCACGTTGAAGGCCTGCGCCATGCCCGCGATCTTCAGGCACTGCGAATAGCCGCCCGAGATCGTCACGTTGGGCTGCAGCACATCGGCCGCCTGGTTCACCAGCAGGTCGCGGAAGCGGAAGGCCAGGCCCTCGTTCTGCCCGCAGGCCAGCGGGATGCTCGTGCGCGCGCGCAACTGGGCCATCTGGCGCACGTCGTTCTGCGTCAGCGGCTCCTCGAAGAAGCTGATGCCGTAGGGCTCGATGCGGCGCGCGAGCTCGCTCGCATGGAACAGGTCGAGGCCGCAGTTGGCGTCGACATAGAGCTTCACCTCGGGACCGACCGCCTCGCGCACCGCGGCGACGCGGCGCACGTCCTCGGCGATCACCTCGTCGATCGGCCGCGGCTCGTCGCGGCGCGCGAGCGCATGGCCGCCGACGGTCATCTTCAGGCGGCGAAAGCCCTGCTCTACCCACAGCTTGGCGGCGGCCGCGAGCTGGTCGCGCTCGAAGAAGCCGAAGCCGAAGGTCGCATACACCGGCACCCTGGCGCGCGCGCCGCCGAGCAGGCGCCACAGCGGCTGGCCCAGCGCCCTCGCCTTCAGGTCCCACAGCGCGATGTCGAGCGCGGCGATGGCATGGCTCGCGTAGCCGGTCTGGCCGCGCGGCGAGAGCAGCCAGTAGAGCTTGTCCCACAGGCGCTCGGTGGCCATCGGGTCCTCGCCGATCAGCGCCGGGCCCGCCACCTCGCGCACCGCGGCGGCGATGATCTCCTCCTCGGTGATGGCGGTCATGCCGTGTCCGACGAGACCGGTGTCGGTCTCGATCTCGGTCAGGCACAGCGAGAGCGAGGTCTTCTTGTCGAGCCCCAGCACGTCGATGGCGACGGGAATGTTCAGCGGCGTGGCGCTGACGCGAACGATCTTCAAAATTGTCTCCTTCGTTGTGCGCGCATCTTTGCGCGCGCCCCGGTGGAGAACAATTCGTTTTTGGCGGGAGCGAGGCTTCGCGCGGCGCGAAGCCTCGTGCTTCAGTCGGGCCGGCTCAGATGTTCCAGCACCGAGCGCGCGGCCGCGGTCAGGTCCTGCTGCCGGCGCACGCACAGCAGGTGGCGCCGCATGGCCCAGGGCGCGTCGAGCTTGAGGCAGCGCAGCTTGAGGATCTGCAGCTGCGGCAGGATCGCCGCATAGGGCAGCACGCCGATGCCCACGCCCTGCTCCACCATGCGGCACACCATGTCGAAGCTGCCGACCTGCATGCGCACCTTGAGCGGCAGCTGCGCCTCGAGCGCGGCGCTCAGCAACACGCGGTGCAGCGCCGTGCCTTCGCGCACCACGATGTGCTCGTGGCGCAGCACCTCGTCCGCGCCGATGCGCTTGCGCCGGCCCAGCGGATGGTCGCGCGCCACCACCACGGCGAGTTCGTCGCTGCGGTAGGGCAGGCATTCGAGCGGATCGGCCGGCGTGTTGCCCTCGATCACGCCGATGTCGGCCAGGCCGGCCTGCACCGCCTTCACCACTTCCGTGCTCGCGCGCTCCTGCAGGTCGATCTTGAGCACCGGATGCAGACGCAGGAAGGAGCCGATCTGCGCCGGCAGGAACTGCGCGATGGTCGAGGCATTGGCCGTGATGCTCACCACGCCCGCCACGCCGTTCTGGAAGTCGTCGAGCTCGGCACCGAGCCGGTCCATGGCCGAGAGCACTGCGCGCGCATGCAGCAACAGGCCATGGCCCGCCGACGTGAGCGTGACGCCGCGCGCATGGCGCACCAGCAGCGGCAGCCGCGCGCGCGCCTCGAGGTCCGAGATGCGCTTGCTCGCGGCCGCGAGCGCGAGGTGGCAGCGCTTGGCGCCCTCGCTGATGCTGCCGTGGTCGGCCACGGCCACGAACAGGCGCAGCGAGCGGGTGTCGGGGGTCATGCGGGCAGGATGCCACACGGGCCGGGGCGCCCCTCGCGAGCGGCCGCGGAAAAAGAAAAAGGCCGCTGGGGACAGCGGCCTTTTCTTTCGTCTTCGCTTGCGTTCTGCGGCGGGTCTTGCGGACCCATCGAAGAAGCAAAAATTTGGAGCGGGAAAAGAGTCTCGAACTCTCGACCTCAACCTTGGCAAGGTTGCGCTCTACCAACTGAGCTATTCCCGCGAAGCCTCAGATTATATGCCCCAAAAACGCAGTTCTCGAATCCGGGCCAAAAAATCTTCAAAAAACTTCGGCGACACCGGTCCGACTACTGGCGCGCCGTGCGCACGTTGGCCGGCAGCGCCTGCGGCCAGCTGGTGCGAAACGGGTTGATGTCGAGCCCGCCGCGCCGCGTGTAGCGCGCGTACACCGTGAGCTTGGTCGGGTGGCAGTGCTTCCAGATGTCGGTGAACATGCGCTCGGCACAGGGCTCGTGGAATTCGTTGTGGTTGCGAAAGCTCACGATGTAGGCGAGCAGCCCGGCCTGGTCGATGGGCGGGCCGCTGTAGCGGATCTGCACGCTGCCCCAGTCGGGCTGGCCCGTGACCAGGCAGTTGCTCTTGAGCAGCCGGCTGGTCAGCGTCTCGGTCACCGGCAGCTGCGTGGCATCGCTCGAGAGCAGCTCGGGCGCGGGCTGGTAGTGGGTGCACTCGATGTCGAGCCGATCGAGGTCCAGGCCGTCGAGCTCGTGCACCGGCTCGCGGTCGAACAGCTCGGGCGCGACCAGCTTCACGCCGATGCCCGCCGCGCGGTCGCTGCCGCGCCACAGCGCCTCGGCCAGGTCGGTGCGCAGGCGTTCGCGCACGGCCTCGGCGTCGACGAAGGCGGTGTTGTTGAAGCTGTTGAGGTAGAGCTTGAAGGACTTGCTCTCGATGATGTTGGGCGTTTCGCAGGGCACGGTGAAGTGCGCGATCGCGAGCTGCGGCTTGCCGCGCGGGTTGAGCCAGCTCAGCTCGAAGGCGGTCCAGAGGTCGGCGCCGAAGAAGGGCAAGGCGCCGGCCGCGATGCCCATGGCCTCGCGCTGGGTGGCGCGCGCGATCGGGAACAGCAGCGTGGGGTCGTAGCGGTCGGCGTAGGCCGAGGCGCGGCCGAGCTGGGACTGCTCGGGCGTGTTGGGGTTGGGGGTGTTGTTGGCGTCGTGGCTCATGGATGGCGGGATGGCGTCGCGTTCAGGAACGGGACGATGTGTCTTGCGAGGATGGCGCAGACCTCGGGCGGGAGGTCGTGGCCCATGCCGGGGATGGGCACGAACTGCGCGCCGGGAATGCGGCGTGCCGTGTCCTGGCCGCAGGCGATGGGCACCAGCGCGTCGGGCTCGCCGTGCAGCACCAGGGTCGGGCACTGGATGCGGGCCAGCAGCGCGGGGCGCTCGGTGTCGGCGCCGATGGCGAGCATCTGGCGGAACATGCCGGCCGGATGGTAGGCGCGGCGCATGGAAAAGCGCAGGCGCTCGGCCAGCGCCTCGTCGGTCTGCGGATAGGCCGGGCTCTGGATCAGGCGCAGCAGGCGGATGCTGTGCGCGATCAGCTGGTCCTCGCCGCGGCCCAGCGGGCGGCGCAGCAGCATCGCGGCCACCTCGCGGCGCGGACCCGGCAGGCCGCGCGCGCCGCTCGAGCTCATGATGCTCACGAGGCTTTGCACGCGATCGGGCGCGGTCGCCGCCATGCGCTGCGCGATCATGCCGCCCATCGAGGCGCCGACCACGTGCGCCTGCGCGATGCCCAGCGCGTCGAGCACGCCGAGCGAATCGGCCGCCATGTCCTGCAGCGTGTAGGCCGAGCGCACCGGCAGGCCCAGGCGCAGCCGGATGCTCTCCCAGACGATGTTGCCCACGCCCTTGTGGTCGAAGCCTTCGCTCAGGCCGATGTCGCGGTTGTCGTGGCGCACCACGCGAAAGCCGGCGTCGACCAGCGGCTGCACGAAATCGCGCGGCCAGGCCACGAGCTGCATGCCCAGGCCCATCACCAGCAGGATCACCGGCCGGCCCTCGCCGCCGGTGTCGTCGACTTCGATCTGCAATCCGTTGGCCTGGACCTTCATCGTGGCTTTCTTGCGTTGCGGGCTAGCGGAACTCGCGTTCGCGCAGCCACTTGGTGGCGACCCACTTCTCGCCCGCGACCACGGGCGCGCCGCCGTGCAGCGTGCGGGTGGCGGGATCGGGATGGTCGTAGCTGAAGAACACGCCGGTGCCGCGCACCGGCGCGACCTCGAGGCCGACGTCGGGGAAGGTGGTGGCGCCGCCCTTCTCGGGCTCCTGCAGGTACATCACCAGCGTGGCGACGCGCTGGCCGCCGCGCTTGAGGATGGTGGGCGTGCCGGGCTCGCCGGGATCGAAGTAGTCGTAGTGCGGCCGGTACTGCGCGCCGGGCGCGTAGCGCAGGATCTGCAGGCCCTCGCCGAACTCGAGCGGCCAGCGCAGCAGCAGCGCCAGGCGCTGCTCGAGTTGCCGCACGGTCTCGTTCTCGCCGCGCTCGAAGAACATGCCTTCGCTGGTGCGGTCCACGTTGAGCACCTCGCCGCCGGTCTTGGTCTCGACCGTGAGCGAGCGCGCGAGCCGCACGCGCGCGGCCGCGATCAGCGCCTCGCACTCCTCGGCCGACAGCAGGTTGCCGAACACGATCACGCGCGGATGCTTCATGGTCTGCAGCACCTGCACGCGGCGGTCGCCCACGTCGATGTACAGCGGCGAACCCTCGAGGTCGGGGCCCGGCATCGAGGTGCGCGGCGGCAGTGCCGACGCGGCCCTGGACTCGGGAAAGCCGGCCTCGAGCTGGGCCAGCGCGATGTCGGTGGCGGCATCGTGCCAGCCGGCCGCGCGCATCGAGGCGCGCAGCGCGGGCACCGAATGGCCGGCCGCGAGCTGGCTCACCAGCCAGTCGCGCAGTTCGGGACTCACCGCCTGCGTCATGCGCGCGCTCCGGTTGCCTCGCCTGCTTCCCTCACATCATTCATACGAGTTTTCTCCTGAAGACCAGCCGTTCGGCCGTGGACACCTGGGCGTCGAAACCATAACCCTCGAGATCGAATTTTTCCAGCGCCTTGGGCGTGGCCACGCGATGCAGCACGGCCCAGCGCGCCAGCAGGCCGCGCGCGCGCTTGGCGAAGAAGCTGATGACCTTGTAGCGGTCGCCCTTCCACTCCTCGAACACGCATTCGACCACACGCGCCTTCAGTGCCTTGGTGTCGACCGCGCGGAAGTACTCCTGCGAGGCGGCGTTGATCACCACCGGCGTGCGGTCGGCCGCCAGCCGCTCGTTGAGGTGTTCGGCGATGCGCGTGCCCCAGAAGGCATAGAGGTCCTTGCCGTGCCGGTTGGCCAGCGCGGTGCCCATCTCGAGCCGGTAGGGCTGCAGCCGGTCGAGCGGGCGCAGCACGCCGTACAGGCCGCTGAGGATGCAGACGTGGTCCTGCGCCCAGTCCAGTTGCGCGGGCGTGAGCGAGCGCGCGTCGAGGCCGCCGTAGACGTCGCCATCGAAGGCGAAGGCGGCCTGGCGGGCGTTCTGCTCGGTGCTCTTGGGACGCCAGGCGGCATAGCGCGCCACGTTGAGCGCGGAGAGCTTGTCCGACAGGCGCATCAGCTCGGAGATCTGCTGCGGCGACTTCTCGCGCAGCAGCTTGATCAGTTCGACCGAGGGGCCCTTCGGGCTCTCGAAATGGGGTTGGGTGGCGGGGACTTCGGCGGGGACCGGGGTGTCGTAGTCGAGCGACTTGGCGGGAGAGAGCAGAAACAGCATCGCGGAATTATCTGTTGGCCCGCCCGCCCCTTGCGGCGCCGGTAAAATCGCCGACCTTCCCTGCCCCCGCGCGGCCCGCGGCCCGTACGACCTGCGTACCGGCGCCATGGCCGCATTGCCCCCAAGCCCCCATGAGCGAACCCACCACACCCACCGCCCAACCCGGCCTCGAGAGCCTTTCCAAATCGTTCGAACCCGCGGCCCTCGAGGCGCATTGGGGTCCCGAATGGGAAAAGCGCGGCTACGCGCACGCGGGCTGGCGCGGCACCGGGAAGCCCAAGGCCGACGCCGGCGCGTTCTCGATCCAGCTGCCGCCGCCCAACGTCACGGGCACGCTGCACATGGGCCATGCGTTCAACCAGACGATCATGGACAGCCTCACGCGCTACCACCGCATGAAGGGCGACAACACGCTGTGGCTGCCGGGCACCGACCACGCGGGCATCGCGACCCAGATCGTGGTCGAGCGCCAGCTGCAGGCGCAGAACATCAGCCGCCACGAGATGGGCCCGACGCCGCAGGAAGCGCGCAAGAACTTCATCGCCAAGGTCTGGGAGTGGAAGGAACGCAGCGGCAACACCATCACCCAGCAGATGCGCCGCATGGGCGACACCGTCGACTGGAGCCGCGAATACTTCACCATGGACGAGAAGCTCTCGCCCGTGGTGATGGACACCTTCGTCAAGCTCTACGAAGAAGGCCTGATCTACCGCGGCAAGCGCCTGGTGAACTGGGACCCGACGCTCAAGACCGCCGTGAGCGACCTCGAGGTCGAGAGCGAGGAAGAGGACGGCTGGCTCTGGCACATCGCCTACCCGCTGGCGGACGGCTCGGGCACGCTCACGGTGGCCACGACCCGGCCCGAGACCATGCTCGGCGACACGGCCGTGATGGTCCACCCGGAAGACGAACGCTACAAGGCGCTGATCGGCAAGCAGGTGCGCCTGCCGCTGGTCGACCGGCTGATCCCGGTGATCGCCGACGACTACGTCGACAAGGCCTTCGGCACCGGCGTGGTGAAGGTCACGCCCGCGCACGACTACAACGACTATGCGGTCGGCCAGCGCCACCAGCTCGAGACCATCGGCATCCTCACGCTCGACGCGACCGTCAACGACAACGCGCCCGAGAAGTACCGCGGCCTCGACCGCTTCGTGGCGCGCAAGGCCGTGGTGGCCGACCTCGACGCGCTGGGCCTGCTGGTCGAGACCAAGAAGCACAAGCTGATGGTGCCGCGCTGCGCGCGCACCGGCGCCATCGTCGAGCCGATGCTGACCGACCAGTGGTACGTGGCCATGACCAAGCCCGGCGCCGACGGCCAGTCGATCGCGCAGAAGGCGATCGACGTGGTGCGCTCGGGCGAGGTGCGCTTCGTGCCCGAGAACTGGATCAACACCTACAACCACTGGATGGAGAACATCCAGGACTGGACCATCTCGCGCCAGCTCTGGTGGGGCCACCAGATCCCGGCCTGGTACGACGACGAGGGCAAGGTCTACGTCGCGCGCAGCGAGGAGGAAGCCCAGGCGCAAGCGCCCGGCAAGACGCTGCGCCGCGAGGAGGACGTGCTCGACACCTGGTTCTCCGCGGCCCTGTTCCCGTTCTCGACGCTGGGCTGGCCCAACCAGGGCACCGAGCCCACGAGCGACTACAACCTCTACCTGCCCTCGAGCGTGCTGGTCACCGGCTACGACATCATCTTCTTCTGGGTCGCCCGGATGATCATGATGACCAAGCACTTCACCGGCCGCGTGCCGTTCAAGGACGTCTACATCCACGGCCTGGTGCGCGACGCGCAGGGCAAGAAGATGAGCAAGTCCGAGGGCAACGTGCTCGACCCGGTCGACCTGATCGACGGCATCGAGCTGCCCGAGCTGCTCGACAAGCGCACCCAGGGCCTGCGCAAGCCCGAGACCGCGCCCACGGTGCGCAAGAACACGCAGAAGGAATTCCCCGAGGGCATCCCGGCATTCGGCGCCGACGCGCTGCGCTTCACCTTCGCCTCGCTGGCCTCGCTGGGCCGCAGCATCAACTTCGACAGCAAGCGCTGCGAGGGCTACCGCAACTTCTGCAACAAGCTCTGGAACGCCACCCGCTTCGTGCTGATGAACTGCGAGGGCCAGGACTGCGGCCTCAAGGAGCACACGAAGGAGGAGTGCAAGGTCGGCGGTCCCGCGCACGGCTACCTGAAGTTCAGCCGCGCCGACTACTGGATCGTCTCGCAGCTGCAGCGCGTCGAGGCCGAGGTCGCCAAGGGCTTCGAGGAGTACCGGCTCGACAACGTCGCCAACGCGATCTACCAGTTCGCCTGGGACGAGTTCTGCGACTGGTACCTCGAGATCGCCAAGGTGCAGATCCAGACCGGCGACGACGCCCAGAAGCGCGCCACGCGCCGCACGCTGATCCGCACGCTCGAGACCCTGCTGCGCCTCGCGCATCCGGTGATCCCGTTCATCACGGAAGAGTTGTGGCAGAAGGTCGCGCCGGTGGCCGGCCGCACGGGCGAATCGGTGATGGTGGCGGCCTATCCGCTGAGCCAGCCCGAGCGCATCGACGAGGCCGCCGAGGCCTACGTGGCGCGACTCAAGGCGCTGGTGGACGGCTGCCGCACCCTGCGCGGCGAGATGAACGTCTCGCCCGCGATGCGGCTGCCGCTCTATGCGGTGGCCGACGACGCCGAGGGCGCCGCCTTCCTGCGCGAGGCCGCGCCGGTGCTGCAGGCGCTGGCCAAGCTCAAGGAGGTGCGCGTGTTCGACGACGAGGCGGCCTGGGCGGCGGCCGCCGAGGCCGCGCCGGTGGCCGTGGTCGGCAATGCCCGCCTGTGCCTGCACATGGAGATCGACAAGGCGGCCGAGCGCGTGCGCATCGGCAAGGAAATTGCTCGCATCGAGGGCGAGATCGCCAAGGTCAACGGGAAGCTCGGCAACGAGTCCTTCGTCGCCAAGGCGCCACCGGCCGTGATCGAGCAGGAGCGCAAGCGCCTGGCCGACTTCACGGCCACGCTGGAACGCCTGCGCGACCAGCTTGTGCGCCTCGGCTGACATACGGGCTTCTCCGCAGCCCGGTAGGATGGCTGGCCGGTGCAGAATCGGCCAGGCGGCGGACCGGTTCCGCCGCCGCAGTTCCGGACGGCCCTGGCGGCCCTCACTCCTTCCTTCTTCCTGAACGAACCGACACCGAATTGCCCATGTCCACCTCCCCGACGCGCATCCGCAAGGCCGTATTCCCCGTTGCAGGCTTCGGCACCCGCTTCCTGCCGGCCACCAAGGCCCAGCCCAAGGAAATGCTGCCGGTGGTCGACAAGCCCCTGATCCAGTACGCGGTCGAGGAAGCCTATGCCGCGGGCATCCGCGACATGATCTTCGTGACCGGCCGCAACAAGCGCGCGATCGAGGACCACTACGACACCGCCTACGAGCTCGAAAGCCAGCTCGAGGCCAGCGGCAAGGACGCGCTGCTGAACATCGCGCGCTCGGTGATGCCCGACGACATGACCTGTTCCTACGTGCGCCAGCCGCGCATGCTGGGCCTGGGCCATGCGGTGCTGTGCGCCGAGCACCTGGTGGGCAACGAGCCCTTCGCCGTGCTGCTGGCCGACGACCTGATGGTCGGCCCCACGGGCGGCGAACCGGTGCTGGCCCAGATGACCGCCGCCTTCGCGCGCCTTGGCGGCTCGCTGCTGGCGGTGCAGGAAGTGCCGCTCGAGCATGTGAAGCGCTACGGCATCGTGGCCGGCGACGCCGTCGAGGACGGCCTGGTCAAGGTCAACCGCATGGTCGAGAAGCCGAAGCCCGAGGATGCCCCCTCGCGCCTGGGCGTGGCCGGCCGATACATCCTCACGCCCGGCGTGTTCGCCGAGATCCGCCAGCAGCCCAAGGGCGCGGGCGGCGAGATCCAGCTCACCGACGGCATCGCCGCGCTGATGAAGAAGGAATCGGTCTACGCCTATTCCTACAAGGGCGTGCGCTACGACTGCGGCAGCAAGGAAGGCTTCCTGCAGGCCAGCGTCGAGCTCGCGCTCGCGCATCCCGAGGTCGGCGGCCAGTTCCGCGAGTACCTCAAGAGCTTGAAGCTCTGAGCCGGGTCACTCCAAATCAAAAGGCCGGGGAGCGATTCCCGGCCTTTTTTGCTTTTTCGATGCCGTGTCGCGCGCGGCCTCAGCGCCGCTTCAGCACATGGATGAAGTCGGTGCCGACCGTCTGCTGCTCCATCAGCGCATTGCCGGTCTGCCGCGCGAAGGCCTGGAAGTCGCGCACCGAGCCGGGGTCGGTCGAGACCACGCGCAGCAGCTGGCCGCTGGCCATGTCGTTGAGCGACTTCTTGGCCTTGAGGATGGGCAGCGGGCAGTTGAGCCCGCGGGTGTCGATTTCGCGGTCGACGTCCATGGTCAGGCTCCCTTGCCCGGCGGCGGATCGGCGGGCGGCAGGTCGAGGCCGCGACGGCGTTCCTCGTTCTCGGCCGCGGTGAAGAACACCGGCTCGTGGCCGCGCGTGCGCAGCCAGTCGGCCAGCGCGTAGCCGGTGCCGGCGGGCCAGCACTTGAGGTCGGGCAGGTCGTAGAGGCGGTAGTCGACCAGTTCGGGCGAGAGCTTGACCTCGCCATCGGCCACCACGTGGTAGGCGATGATGACCTGGTTCATGCGCTGGAAGTCGTAGGCGCCGACGATCTTGGTGGCGCTCACGTCGAGGTTGGTCTCTTCCTTGACCTCGCGCGCGATGCCTTCCTCGGGCGTCTCGCCGGCCTCCATGAAGCCGGTGATCAGCGCGAACATCTTGCCGGGCCAGGCCGCGTTGCGCGCCAGCAGCACCTGGCCGCGGTACTCGACGATGGCCGCGAGCACCGGCGTCGGATTGTTCCAGTGCGTATGGCCGCAGTTGGGGCAGCGCAGGCGCTCCTTGGGGCCGCCGTCTTCCATCAGCGCGATCCATTCGAGTGGCGTGGCGCAGACCTGGCAGAACTTGGGATGGGGCATGGGGTGGCTCTTGTTCTTTCTTGTCTCGTTCCGGGGAACCGCCGGCGCGCCGCGTGGCGCACCGGGGTGCTGGCATCAGGCGGGGAAGACGCCGGTCGACAGGTAGCGGTCGCCGCGGTCGCAGACCACGAACACGATGGTGGCGTTCTCGACCGTGTTGGCGACCTGCAGCGCGGCCCACAGCGCGCCGGCGGCCGAGATGCCGCCGAAGATGCCCTCTTCGCGCGCGAGGCGCCGGCACATCTCCTCGGCATCGTCCTGGCTCACGTTGATCTCCTGGTCGACGCGGCTCGGGTCGAAGATCTTCGGCAGGTATTCGGCCGGCCACTTGCGGATGCCCGGGATGCGCGAGCCCTCGGCCGGCTGCGCGCCGACGATGCGGATCGCGGGGTTCTTCTCCTTGAGGAAGCGCGACACGCCGGTGATGGTGCCGGTGGTGCCCATGGCACTCACGAAGTGCGTGACCTTGCCCTGCGTGTCGGCCCAGATCTCGGGGCCCGTGGTCTCGTAGTGGATGCGCGGGTTGTCGGGGTTGGCGAACTGGTCGAGCACGCGGCCCTTGCCCTGCGCCACCATCTGCTCGGCGAGGTCGCGCGCGTATTCCATGCCGCCGCTCTTGGGCGTGAGCACGAGCTCGGCGCCGAAGGCCTTCATGGTCTGGGCGCGTTCGATCGAGAGGTCCTCCGGCATGATCAGGACCATGTGGTAGCCCTTGATGGCCGCGGCCATCGCGAGCGCGATGCCGGTGTTGCCCGAGGTGGCCTCGATCAGCGTGTCGCCGGGCTTGATCTCGCCGCGCTCCTCGGCGCGCTTGATCATCGAGAGCGCCGGGCGGTCCTTGACCGAACCGGCGGGGTTGTTGCCCTCGAGCTTGCCGAGGATCACGTTGTTGCGCCGCGCGTTCTCTTCGGCGTTGATGCGCTGCAGCGCCACCAGCGGCGTGCGGCCGATGGCGTCTTCGATGGTGGGGTACTTGTGGGTCATGACTGCGTCCGGTCTGCCGCGCGGGAGGCGCTGGATTCCGCCCCGGAGGGTAGCGGATATGCGAAAGAAGGAGCTTTTGGACGGTTCATCATTCCACTGTGCCATAATTTTGGGCTTCCTTCCTGCCGTGCCCGGGTGGTGAAATTGGTAGACGCAGGGGACTCAAAATCCCCCGCCGCAAGGCGTGCCGGTTCGATTCCGGCCCCGGGCACCACACACGGCAGCGACATCTCCCGGCTTGCGCCTTCGCATCCGAACCACCGCGCACTCGCGGTGCGTTTCTATAATCCGGCCCCAATCCGTCCGCCTCGCGCTTCAGATCCAGCCGCCGCCACATCTCGATTCGAGAAGGATTCCTGCAATTTCCCTGGCTGGAATCGATGTGCCCGCGCGCTATTACAGAGAACTGCTGAACTTCTGCCTCCGCACGGTCAACGACCGCGAGGTGGCTGCCGATGCACTGCAGGAAAGCTATGCCCGCGTGTTGGCGCTCCAGCATTCCGTCGAACAGCCCCGTGCCTTCCTGCGCAAGGTGGCGCAGAACGTCCTGCGCGACCACTGGCGCGCGGAGAAGGTGCGCAACGCGGTGTTCTCCGAACGTGCCGACCCCGCTCCGCTTCGCCCGGACGACGACGCCGGGCCCGCGGACGAGCCGGCTGCGCCCTCCTCCTGGCAGCCCGAGGAACGCGCCGAGGCGCGCCAGCGCCTGGCGCTGCTGCAACGGGCCATCGACGGCCTGCCCGAGAAGCAGCGCGAGGCTTTCCTGCTCTACCGCTTCGAGGAACTGCCGCATGAAGCGATCGCGCGCCGCATGAACATCTCCGTGCGCATGGTCGAACGCCATCTCCAGCTCGCGCTGCTGCACTGCAAGCGGCAGGTGCAGGGCGACCCCACGCCGCCGCGCGACGCATGACCAGTCAGCCCCACCCCCAGGCGCCGGACGACGGCGCGCCGCCCACCGCGGTGGAAGCCCAGGCGCTCGACTGGTTCTTCCGCCAGCAGCACCGCGCGCTGCCGGCGCGCGAGCAGGCGGCGTTCGAGGCCTGGCTCGCGGCCTCGCCCGACCATGCGCGCGAGTACGCGCAGCTCCAGGCGGTATGGCGCGACATGGCGCAGTTGCCGGCCGCCGCGCGCCAGCCGGTGCCGAGCCCCGCCCTCGCCCGCGCCCCGGTCCGCGCGCGCTCCACGCCGACACGCCCGGCCTGGCAATGGGGCGCCGCCGCGTTCGCCGCCTGCGCCGTCCTCGCACTGGCCGGCTGGGCCGGCTACCAGCACATTCCCGTCGAGTCGCAGGCCCTCGCCAACGGTCCGCGCGAGGTGCGGCAGCTCGTGCTGGCCGACGGCACCCGCATCCGCGCCAACGTCGGCACCCGGCTGGCCGTGCACTACACCCTGGCCCGGCGCGAAGTGCGGCTGGAGCGCGGCGAGGCCTTTTTCGAGATCGGCGAGGACCGCCGTCCCTTCGCCGTGGTCTCGGGCACGGCGCGCATCCGCGACATCGGCACCGAGTTCAACGTGCTGGCGCTGCCCACGCTGCTGCAGGTGGGCGTGAAGAGCGGACGCGTGGCCCTGACGCCCGACATGGCGCGGCCCGGCGTCGAACGCGAACTGGGTGCCGGCGACACGGCCAGCATCGACCTGGCGGCCGGCAAGTCGGCCGAGCCGGTGGTCGTCCAGGGTGCCGCCGACGCGGTCGGCAGCTGGCGCGACGGCATCCTGATCGTCGAGGCGGAGCCGCTGGCGCGCGTGCTCGAGAAGCTGGCGCGTTACCGCACGGGCGCGGTAACGCTCGACGGCGCGGCCGGCACGCTGCTGGTGTCCGGAACCATCGACCTGCGCCGCCCCGACGCCTTCCTGCGCGCGCTGCCCGACCTGCTCCCCGGCGTGCAGCTGCACTGGCAGCCGGACGGCGCGGTGTCGATCGGCGCCGCGCGCCGCTCCTGAGCCGCTCGATTATTTTTTCGGCCCGGCATTCGGGTGCGCGCGACTGGCACGTCTAGACAGGTAAGCACCTTGTCTTACCTGGAGGAGAAAGCATGACAGTCCGTGGCACCGCCACCCGCGCCGCCCGCGTCGCCCGCGCCATCGGGGGCGCAACTTCGGCGCGCCACCCCGGCCCGCCGTCCGGTTCGTTGCCGCCATCCGCACGCCAGGGGGCGCTGGCCCTCGTGCTGGCGGCCCTGTTCGCCGGCCCGGCCGCGGTCCACGCGCAGGCTCAGGCCACGCCCGTGGTCACGTTCCGGGTCGAGGCCGGCACGCTGGGCCAGGCCCTCACGCAGATCGGCCAGCAGGCCCGCATGCAGGTGCTGTTCAGCCCGGCCCTGGTGGCAGGCCGCGGCGCGCCCGCGCTCAGCGGTGCCCTCAGCGTCGAACAGGCGCTGACGCGGGTACTGGCCGGCAGCGGGCTGGTCGCGCGCCGCTCCGAAGGCGGCTTCGTCGTGCAGCGGCCGGCGCAGGACGCCGGCGCCGGCGAACTCGCGCCCGTCACCGTGACCGCGCCGACCGACGCCAGCGCCACCACCGAGGGCACGGGCTCCTACACCGCCCGGATCACCGGCGCCGGCACGCGCATGGACCTGACGCTGCGCCAGACGCCGCAATCGGTCAGCGTGGTCACGCGCCAGCAGATCGAGGACCAGAACCTGGTCTCGCTCGACGACGTGCTGCGCCAGACGCCGGGCATCGTCGCCGACCGGCTCGACGAGCGCGTGAGCTTCACCTCGCGCGGCTTCGAGCTGAGCCAGATGATCGACGGCATCCCGACGCTGGCCTTCGCCAGCGTGGCCGGCGAGCCGAGCATGGTCGGCACCGCGATGTACGACCGCGTGGAGGTCGTGCGCGGCGCGGCCGGCCTGCTCAACGGCGTGGGCACGCCGGGCGGTTCGATCAACCTGGTGCGCAAGCGGCCCACCACCGAGCTGTCGGGCTACGTGCAGGGCGGCTTCGGCTCGTGGAACCGCTACGGCGCCGAGGCGGACATCGGCGGCAAGCTCAACGAGGCGGGCACGCTGCGCGGGCGCGTGGTGGCCTCGCGCTCCGACGGCGACACCTTCACCGACGACAAGCAGCGCCGGCAGGACTTGTTCTACGGCGTGGTCGAGGCCGACATCGCGCCGCGCACGACGGTGGCGCTGGGCTACGAATACCAGAAGAACGCGATCACGGGAGCCAACTTCGGACAGTCGCCGCTGTTCTACGCCGACGGCTCGCGCACGCGGCTGCCCGTGTCCTTCAACTCCAGCGCACCCTGGAGCTACTGGAACATGACCACCGATCGCGTGTTCCTGAACCTCGAGCACCGGCTGGACAACGGCTGGCGCGTGAAGGCCGAGGCGGCCAGCGTGAAGAACCAGCGCGAGCGCGCCGGCGGCGACCTCTGGCTCTATCCCTCGACCTTCGATCCGCTGACCCAGGAGGGCGTGCTCGACCGCGGCTACAACCCGGCCAAGGGCCGCAACAAGTCGTTCGACCTCTATGCCACCGGGCCCTTCGAGCTGTTCGGCCGCACGCACCAGGCCAGCTTCGGCCTCAACGTGAACCGCTACAGCTACTCGGTGTTCGGCAGCAGCGCGAGCCCCGAGGGCTCGGACCAGGTGCCGGTCGCGCTCTACGGCATCGCGGCCGCGCCGCGGCCCGCGTTCATCCACCCGAACTTCCGCTTCGGCGAGCAGACGCAGCAGCGCGCGCTCTACGGCTCGGTGCGACTGCGGCCGACCGACGAGCTGGCCGTCATCGTCGGCGGCCGGGTCACCTGGTACCGCAACCGGGGCACGTCGACCAACTGGGCCGATGGCGTCCAGAGCACCACCGACACGCCGCTGCAGCGCGAGAACGGCGTGTTCACGCCCTACGTGGGCGTGGTCTACGACCTGAGCCGGGCGTTCTCGGCCTATGCGAGCTACACCGACATCTTCCAGCCCAACACGTCCAAGGACACGAACAACAACGTGCTCGATCCGAAGCGCGGCCACAACATCGAGCTGGGCCTGAAGGGCGAGCACCTCGACGGCAGGCTCAACACCAGCTTCGCGGTGTTCCGCACCGAGGAAGACAACCTGGCGGTGGAGATCCCCGGCGCACCGCCGCTGGCGGACGGCACGATTCCGATGCGCGCCGTGAAGGGCGCGCGCACCAAGGGCTTCGAGGCCACGGTGTCGGGCGAACTCGCGAAGGGCTGGCAGCTCATGGGCGGCTACACCTACAACGCCAAGCGCGATGCCGAAGGCGCGCTGCTCAACACCGCCCTGCCGCGCCGCATGCTGCGCATCTCGACCAGCTACCGCCTGCCCGGCGACTGGAGCCGGCTCACGCTGGGCGGCAGCCTGAGCTACCAGAACGGCATCTACTTCGACGAGAGCTACGGCCTCGGCCGCGCCACCCAGGGCAGCGTGACGCTGATCGGCCTGATGGCGCGCTACGAGTTCAGCCGGCAGCTGAGCGCGAGCCTCAACATCGAGAACCTCGGCGGCAAGCGCTACTACGCGGGGCTCGGCGGCTACAACGGCTACACCGAAGGCACGCCGCGCAATGCGTGGCTGAAGCTGCAGTACAAGTTCTAGCCGGCGTTCTCGCGCAGCCCGGTATGCACCGTCGGATGCGCGAGCCGCACGCGCAGCTCGCGCTTGAGCCGCGTGTTGTCGAGCCGGCGCGATTCGCCCATGAAGCTCAGCAGCTGCAGCGGCAGCTGACGTTCGGCCTCCTCGCGCGCCACCCGCGGCGGGCGCGGCATGCCGTAGAGGTCGGCCGCGAGGTCGATGTAGTCGCCCATGCGCAGCTCGGTGTCGTCCGAAGCATGCACGATGCGCTGCGGCCGACCGCGGAACAGCGCCGCGATGCAGGCGCGCGCGAGGTCGTCGGCATGGATGTGGCTGGTGTAGACGTCGTCCTCGCGCCGCAGCACCGGGGTGCCGCGCTGCAGCCGCTGGCGCGGCGTGCCGCCTTCGCGGTCGGGCGCATAGATGCCCGGGATGCGCAGGATGCTGGCGCGCACGCCCGTGCTGCGGCCGAACCAGCGCACGGCGCGCTCGGCATCGACGCGCCGGTGGCTGCGCGGCGTGTCGGGGCGCACGGTGCGGGTCTCGCTCACGCGCGCGCCGCCGCAATCGCCGTAGACGCCGCTGGTCGAGCCGTAGACCAGCGCATCGGGCAGCGCACGCAGCCGCAGCGCGCGCACCAGCGCCGCGGTGCGCTGGTCGCGCCACCAGGCCGAGCCGCTGTCGCGCGGCGGCGGCGCCAGGTGCAGCACGCGCGTGCCCAGCGCCGACAGGCGGCGCAGGGTCTTGGGATCGTCGAGATTGCCGATCAGCGGCCGGATGCCCGCGGACCGCAGGTCGGGCACGCGCTCGGCCGAGGAGGTGAGCGCCACCAGCGACACGCGCCCGCGCAGATCGCGCGCCACGCGCTGGCCGACGTCGCCGCAGCCGACGATCAAAAGGCGCGCTCGGCGGAAGCGCGCCGGCAGCGCGCCGGAGGGGCTATGGATTGAAGGCAAAATTCGGGTTCCCTTTTCTTTTTCAGCCCCCATGTAACGGGCTGATCCAAGCCGAAGAATACCGATGACTGTTGCAGCGCCGCATGAGGCGGGCTTTTCCATCACCGTCGAACCCAGCGGCCGCCATTTCGTGGCCCAAGGCGACGAAACCATCCTCGCTGCCGGCATCCGCCAGGGCATCGGCCTGCCGTATGGCTGCAAGGACGGCGCCTGCGGCTCGTGCAAGTGCCGCAAGCTCTCGGGCGAGGTCGAGCTCGGCCCGCACCAGAGCAAGGCGCTGAGCGCGGAAGAGCAACTCGCGGGCTTCGTGCTGACCTGCTGCGCCCGCGCGCGCAGCGACGTGGTGCTCGAATCGCGCCAGGTGACCGAGGCCGGCGCCCACCCGATCCGCAAGATGCCGGTGCGGGTGCTCGCGCTCGCGCGCAAGTCGCACGACGTGATGCAGGTGCGGCTGCAACTGCCGGCCGGCGAGCCGCTGCAGTTCTACGCGGGGCAGTACGTGGAATTCATCCTGCGCGACGGCGCGCGCCGCAGCTACTCGATGGCCAATGCGCCGCACACGCTGGGCGAGCCGGGCACCGGCATCGAACTGCACCTGCGCCACCTGCCGGGTGGCAAGTTCACCGATCACGTGTTCCTCACCATGAAGGAGAAGGAGATCCTGCGCATCGAGGGTCCTTACGGCAGCTTCTTCCTGCGCGAGGATTCCGACAAGCCGATGATCCTGCTGGCCTCGGGCACGGGCTTCGCGCCGATCAAGGCGCTGCTCGAGCACATGAAGTTCAAGGCCATCGACCGCCCCGCCACGCTCTACTGGGGCGGCCGCCGGCCCGAGGACCTCTACATGGACGACTGGGTGCGCGAGCAGCTCGCGCAAATGTCGAACCTGCGCTACGTGCCCGTGATCTCCAATGCCACGCCCGAGGACAACTGGACCGGCCGCACCGGCTTCGTCCATGCCGCGGTGCTGGAAGACTTCGCCGACCTTTCGGGCCACCAGGTCTATGCCTGTGGCGCGCCGATCGTGGTCGACTCGGCCAAGCGCGACTACGTGGCGCTCGCGGGCCTGCCTGAGGAAGAGTTCTTCGCCGACGCGTTCACCACCGAGGCCGACAAGGCACTGCCCTGAAGCCGGTGGCCCGGCGCACCGGCTAGGGATAGCCACGCTGCAAGCGCCGCGCGGCGCGCCGACAATCCGGGGCATGACAACCCGCAAGACCTTCCTCGGCACCCTCGCCCTCTCCACGCTCGCCCTGGCTACCGGCGCCCCCGTCCTGGCCCAGCAGCAGCGCCCGATCCGCCTCGTCGTGCCCTACGCGGCCGGCGGCCCCATCGACGTGACGGCGCGCGCGCTGGCCGAACGCGTGCGCGACACGCTCGGCGGCCCGGTGATCATCGACAACAAGCCCGGCGCGGGCGGCAACATCGGCGCCGACATCGTCGCCAAGGCCGCGCCCGACGGCCTGACCATCGGCATCGCGGCCACCGCCACCAATGCGGTGAACCCCTGGCTCTACAGCAAGATGCCGTTCAACGCGGCGACCGACTTCGCGCCGATCACGCAGATGGTCCGCGTGCCCAACGTGCTGGTGATGAACGCCGAGACCGCGCAGCGCCTGAAGATCGCCACGCTCAAGGACCTGATCGCCTACGCCCGGGCCAACCCCGGCAAGCTCAACTACGGCAGCGGCGGCAACGGCAGCGCCGGCCATCTGGCGGGCGAGATGTTCAAGAAGGCGGCCGGCATCTTCGCGGTGCACATCCCCTACAACGGCGGCAACCCGGCGCAACTCGCGCTGGTGTCGGGCCAGGTCGACTTCAACTTCGACAACCTCGCCACCGCCGCGCCCAACATCCGCTCGGGCAAGCTCAAGGCGATCGCCGTGACCACCCTGCAGCGCAGCAGCGCCCTGCCCGAGGTGCCGCCGGTGTCGGACACGCTCAAGGACTTCTCGATCGACACCTGGTGGGGCCTGGTCGCGCCGGCCCATACGCCGCCGGACGTGATCGCCAAGCTCAACCATGCCTTCGTCGATGCGCTGAACGCGCCGGAGACGAAGTCGCGCTTCGCGCTGCTGCTGGCGGAGCCGGTGGCCAGCACGCCCGCGCAGTTCGGCGCCTTCATGAAGAGCGAGCTCGGCAAGTACGAGCAGGTGGTGAAGGCCACGGGCGCGAAGGTCGACTGAGCTCGCACCCACAAGACAAAGGGCGGCCGGTGCCTCGCACCGCCGCCCTTTTTTTGGCGTGGCCTCGAAAGGCCCGCCGTGCCGCCTACTCGCCCAGGTACGCCGCACGCACCTTCGGATCGCTCAGCAGCCCCTTGGCATCGCCCGACATGGTGATCAGGCCCGACTCCATCACGTAGCCGCGGTCGGCCAGCTGCAGCGCGCGGTTGGCGTTCTGCTCGACCAGCAGGATGGTCACGCCCTGCGCGGCCACGGCCTGCACCACCTCGAAGATCTTGTCGCACATGATCGGCGACAGGCCCATGGTGGGTTCGTCCAGCAGCAGCACCTTGGGGCGCGCCATCAGCGCGCGGCCCATGGCCAGCATCTGCTGCTCGCCGCCCGACATCGTGCCGGCCAGCTGGTCCTTGCGCTCGCGCAGCCGCGGGAAGGTCACGAACACGCGCTCCATGTCGCTCGCGATGCCGGCCTTGTCCTTGCGGATGTAGGCGCCGATCTGCAGGTTCTCGGTGATCGTCATGCGCGTGAACACGCCGCGGCCCTCGGGCACCATCACCAGGCCCTCGCCCACCAGGTCCCAGGCGCCGCGCCCCTTGATGCTGCGGCCCAGGAACTCGATGTCGCCCGCGCCCGCGGGCAGCGTGCCGGTGATCGCCTTCATGGTGGTGGTCTTGCCCGCGCCGTTGGAGCCGATCAGCGAGACCAGCTCGCCCTCGCGGACCTCGAAGTCCACGCCCTTGACGGCCTGGATGCCGCCATAGCCCACCTTCAGGCCGCTGACCTTGAGCAACACCTTGCCCGCGGCCTTGCGTTGCGAAGCGCCCGCCGCGACTTCCTCTTGGGTTTGCACTGCTGCGCTCATCTCAATGTCCTCCGGTGCCGAGGTAAGCCTCGATCACCTTTTCGTTCTTCTGTACGTCCGCCGGCGTGCCTTCAGCGATCTGCTTGCCGTAGTCGAGCACCGTGACGCGATCGCACAGGCCCATGATCAGCTTCACGTCGTGCTCGATGATCAGGATCGTGCGGTCGTCGCGGCGGATGCGGTCGATCAGCTCGCGCAGCTGGACCTTCTCGGTCATGTTCATGCCGGCCGCGGGCTCGTCCAGCGCGATGAGCTGCGGGTCGGTGGCCAGGGCGCGCGCGATCTCCAGGCGGCGCTGGTCGCCGTAGCTCAGGGTGCGCGCCTTGTAGTCGGCGAACTTGCCGATGCCCACGTAGTCGAGCAGTTCCTGCGCGCGTTGCGCAATGGCTTTCTCTTCGGCCTTGAAGGAACTGGTGCGCAGCATCGCGCCGACCACGCCGGAGCGGGTGCGGATGTGGCGACCGACCATCACGTTCTCGAGCGCCGTCATCTCGGCGAACAGGCGGATGTTCTGGAAGGTGCGCGCGATGCCGGCCTTGGCCACCTCGTGCACGGCCGTGGGCTGGTAGGGCTTGCCGGCGAGCTCGAAGCTGCCGCTGTCGGGCGTGTAGAGCCCGGTGATGACGTTGAAGAAGGTGGTCTTGCCGGCGCCGTTAGGGCCGATCAGGCCATAGACCTGGCCGCGCTGGATGGTGATGCCGACGTCGGACAGGGCCTGCAGGCCGCCGAAGCGCTTGGAGATGCCGCGAACGTCGAGGATGGTGTCTGCCTTGCTCATGGGATGCGTCTCCTCGCTCACGGATTGATCGACATGGGACGCGAGGCCGCACCGGGCAGCTCGTCGGCCGGGGTGTCGACGCCCGGTGCGTGGGTCTGCAGCGAGCCCGGCGCCACGGCGGCATGGGCCGGATCGACCGGCACGCCGCCCTTGCGCTGGAGCGTCTTGCCGTGCTCGGGCGAGGGCCACAGGCCGCGCGGGCGCACCAGCATGATGACGATCATGGCCAGCGCGATGAACAGCTGGCGCAGGATGGAAGCGTCGAGGCGCCCGTCGGTCAGCGCCTGCAGCGGGCCGGCGACATAGCGCAGCACCTCGGGCAGGGCCGCCAGCAGCACGGCACCCAGGATCACGCCGGGCAGGTGGCCGATGCCGCCGAGCACGACCATGGCGACGATCATCACCGACTCCATGAGGCTGAACGACTCGGGCGAGACGAAGCCCTGGAAGGCCGCGAACATGGAACCCGACACGCCGCCGAAGCTCGCGCCCATGCCGAAGGCCAGCAGCTTCATGTTGCGGGTGTTGATGCCCATCGCCTTGGCGGCGATCTCGTCCTCGCGGATCGCCATCCAGGCGCGGCCGATGCGCGAGACCTGCAGGCGGTGCGAGATCACGATGGTGACCACCACCAGTGCGAGGAACAGGTAGTAGTACAGCGTGACCGAGGAGATGGTGAAGCCGTCGAACTTCCAGGCCTTGCCCAGGTCCAGGCCCCAGAACTTGATCGAGTCGATCGAGGTGATGCCCTTGGGACCGTTCGTGATGTTGATCGGCTGGTCGAGGTTGTTCAGGAACACGCGGATGATTTCACCGAAGCCCAGCGTGACGATCGCGAGGTAGTCGCCGCGCAGCTTGAGCGTGGGCGCACCCAGCAGCACGCCGAGCAGCGCCGCGAACACGAAGGCCAGCGGTATCACGATCAGCAGCGAGGTGTGCAGGCCGTTCGGGAAGGTGGCCTTGAACCACTCGAAGGTCTCCGACAGGTGGCCCGAGCCCATGAGGGCGTAGAGGTAGGCGCCGACCGCGAAGAAGGCGACGTAGCCCAGGTCGAGCAGGCCGGCGTAGCCGACCACGATGTTCAGGCCCAGTGCGAGCAGCACGTAGAGCAGTGCGATGTCGGCGATGCGCACCCAGGCGTTGCCCTGGCTTTGCAGCAGCAGCGGCAGCGCGAGCACGGCGATGACGCCGACCAGGTAGAGCGCGAGGTTCTTGCTGTTCTTCATGATGGCAAGCTCCTTCAGGCGCGATCGGCCACGCGTTCGCCGAGCAGGCCGGCCGGGCGCAGCGTGAGCATCACGATCAGCACGATGAACGCGAAGATGTCGCTGTAGTTGCTGCCGAGCACGCCACCGGTGAGGGTGCCGATGTAGCCCGAGCCGATGGCTTCGATGAGCCCCAGCAGCAGGCCGCCGACGACCGCGCCCGCGAGGTTGCCGATGCCGCCGAACACGGCCGCGGTGAAGGCCTTGAGGCCGGGCAAAAAGCCCATGGCGTGCTGCGCGATGCCGTAGTTGGAGGCGTACATGACGCCCGCGATGGCCGCGAGCACGGCACCGATGATGAAGGTGGCCGAGATGACCATGTCGGGGCGGATGCCCATCAGCGCGGCCACGCGCGGGTTCTCGGCGGTGGCGCGCATCGCGCGGCCGAGCTTCGTGTAATTGACCAGCCACATGAGGATGGCCAGCGAGACGGCCGTGACGCCGAGGATCATCACCTGCGTCGGCGAGATGACGGCGCCGGCGATGTGGATGGGGTCCGAGGGCAGCAGGGTCGGGTAGGCCTTGTTGGTGGGCTTCCAGATGATCATCGCCAGCGTCTGCAGCAGGATCGACATGCCGATGGCGGTGATCAGCGGTGCGAGCTTGGGCGAGTTGCGCAGCGGCCGGTAGGCGACCTTCTCGATCACGAAGTTCAGCGTGGCCGCGACGACGCACGCGATGATCAGCGCGATGATCAATATCAGCCAGCCCGGCGTGCCGGGCATCGACGACTGCATGAGCCCGATGATGGACCAGCTCGTGAGCGCCCCCACCATGAGCACTTCACCGTGCGCGAAATTGATCAGATTGATGATGCCGTACACCATGGTGTAGCCCAAGGCTATCAAGGCGTACATGCTGCCGAGAACCAGACCGTTGATGATCTGCTGCAGCAAAATGTCCATAAAGAAGATTCCTCTGTGTTGCACCGTTGCGGGGTGCCATTCACCCACCGTGGCACCGGTTTGGCGCCTTGGCTTCACAAGCAAAAAACCAGCCAGCATGTGGTGGCCGGCGATTTAGTGGGCGGGATTGTAGTCACGGGTCAGCGCCGATTTGGTGCGCATCGACGGGGGTTTACCCGCTGACGTCATGCGCTTTGCGCTTGTATCCATGCACGTCTTGCGTGCACGCCGCAAGGGCGTATCAGTCGCCCTGTTCAGCGTTTCGGCGCCGCAGTTCGCGCAGCTTCTCGCCGATGCGGATCTCGAGTCCGCGATCGACCGGTTCGTAGAAGACCTGGCCCTGCAGGCCGTCGGGCAGGTACTGCTCGCCGGCCGCGAAACCACCCTCCTCGTCGTGCGCGTAGCGGTAGCCCTTGCCGTAGTCGAGCTCCTTCATGAGCTTGGTCGGGGCGTTGCGCAGATGCATGGGCACGGGCCGCGTGCTGTCCTTCTTGACCAGCGCGCGCACCGCGTTGTAGGCCGTGTAGACCGCGTTCGACTTCGGCGCCATCGCGAGATAGACCACGCACTGGGCCAGCGCGAGTTCGCCCTCGGGCGTGCCCAGGCGCTCGTAGACTTCGGCCGCGTCGAGCGCGAGCCGCAGCGCGCGCGGGTCGGCCAGGCCGATGTCCTCGCTCGCCATGCGCACCAGCCGGCGCGCCATGTAGCGCGGGTCGGCGCCGCCGTCGAGCATGCGCACGAACCAGTAGAGCGCGGCATCGGGATCGCTGCCGCGCACCGATTTGTGCAGCGCGCTGATGGTGTCGTAGAACTGCTCGCCGCCCTTGTCGTAGCGCCGCATGCGCTCGCCGAGCACGCGCAGCAGCCATTCGTCGCCGATGGCCTCGAGCTTCTCGGCGCGCGCCGCGACGGCCAGCGTCTCGAGCGTGTTGAGCAGCCGGCGCGCATCGCCGTCGGCATAGGCGATCAGCCGATCGAGCGCAGCGTCCTCGATGGCGGGCAATGCGTCGATGGCCTGCGCCTTCGCGACGATCTGCTTGAGGTCGGCCTCGCCGAGCGACTGCAGCACATAGACGGCGGCCCGCGAGAGCAGCGCCGAGTTGACCTCGAACGAAGGGTTCTCGGTGGTGGCGCCGATGAAGGTGAAGAGCCCCGACTCGACGTGCGGCAGGAAGGCGTCCTGCTGGCTCTTGTTGAAGCGATGCACTTCGTCGACGAAGACGATGGTGCGCCGCTGCTCGAGCCCGTCGCGCGCCGCGGTCGCGCGCTCGACCGCCTCGCGGATGTCCTTCACGCCGCCGAGCACCGCGCTGATGCTCAGGAACTGCGCATCGAAGGCGTCGGCCATCAGGCGCGCGATGGTGGTCTTGCCGGTACCGGGCGGGCCCCAGAGGATGCACGAGTGCGGCTGGCCCGACTCGAAGGCGATGCGCAGCGCCATGCCGGGGCCGAGCAGGTGCTGCTGGCCGATGACTTCGCCGAGCGTGCGCGGACGCAGGCGCTCGGCCAGGGGTTGATGCGAGCTGACGGCCAAGGACGAAACGTTCGGGTGAGAGGTGGGATTACTGCTTGACGACGTCCGCGCCGGTGGGCACCTTGAAGTCGAAAGTGGCGGCGGGCAGCGCGGGATTGACCTCGACCTTGCTGAACTTGAGCACCGAGCGCTGGCCGAAGCTGTCGAGGATCTCGAGCGCCGCGAGCGCATCGCCCTGGAAGCCGACCTGCACGTTCTGCAGCTGGCCGTCCTTGTTCTTCGGCGTGGCCTTGACCCATTGCAGGCCGTCGCGTTCCGGTCCCGCTTCGAGCGCGAAGTCGGCCTGCAGCGCGCGCAGGTCGGGCGCGGCGGCGATCAGGGCCGCGGGCGTCGAACCCAGGGCCTGCACCTGCGCGCGCTGCGTGACCTGGTTCAGGTCGGCGTCGTAGAGCCACAGCGTCTTGCCGTCGGCCACGATGCTCTGCGCGAAGGGCTTCTTGTAGTCGAACTTGAAGCGGCCGGGCCGCTGGAATTCGAAGGTGCCGCTGGAGGTCTTCACGCGGCCGGCCTGGCCGTCGCGCGGCGGCGCGGTCACGGTCTGGGTGAAGTCGGCGCGGCCGGACTTGGCGGACTTGACGAAAGCCTCGAGGCTTTCCATGCCGCCGGCCCATGCATGGGCGCCGCACGCGAGGAGAAGGCCGGCGAGCAGCCAGGGACGAATCTTCATTTTTTCAAACCTTCGAAGCTGAACACCGCATCGACCTTACCCCGGCGGCCATGACCGCCCTTGTAGGGCTTGATGAAGATTTGCAATGGGCAGCGAGCTTGTGCAAGCCGTATCTCAACACGTAACGGGATGGGCGCGGGAGCGCGTGGGCGCGCCTACTCGGCGCGCGCGGGCACGAGGATCTCGCGCTGGCCGCTGCCGCTCATGGCGCTCACGAGGCCGGCCTTCTCCATGTCCTCGACCAGCCGCGCCGCGCGGTTGTAGCCGATCTTCAGGTGGCGCTGCACCAGCGAGATGCTGGCCTTGCGGTTCTTGAGCACGACCTCGACCGCCTGGTCGTACATCGGGTCCTTCTCGGCATCGCCACCGCCGAGCAGATCGCCGTCACCGTCGCCATCGACCGTGCCGCCTTCGAGCACGCCCTCGATGTAGTCGGGCTCGCCCTGGCTCTTGAGATAGGCCACCACGCGGTGCACTTCCTCGTCGCTCACGAAGGCGCCGTGCACGCGGACCGGCAGGCCGGTGCCGCTGGGCATGTAGAGCATGTCGCCCATGCCGAGCAGCGCCTCGGCGCCCATCTGGTCGAGGATGGTGCGGCTGTCGATCTTGCTCGAGACCTGGAACGCGATGCGGGTCGGGATGTTGGCCTTGATCAGGCCGGTGATCACGTCGACGCTGGGCCGCTGCGTGGCCAGGATCAGGTGGATGCCGGCGGCGCGCGCCTTCTGCGCGAGGCGGGCGATCAGCTCTTCGATCTTCTTGCCGACCACCATCATCAGGTCGGCGAGTTCGTCGATCACGACCACGATGTGCGGCTCGCGGCGCAGCGGCTCGGGATCGTCGGGCGTGAGGCTGAAGGGGTTGTAGATGAACTCCTCGCGCGCCTTGGCCTCGTCGATCTTGGTGTTATAGCCCGCGAGGTTGCGCACGCCGAGCTTGCTCATGAGCTTGTAGCGGCGCTCCATCTCGGCCACGCACCAGTTGAGGCCGTGCGCGGCCTGGCGCATGTCGGTGACCACGGGCGCGAGCAAATGCGGAATGCCTTCGTAGACCGACATTTCCAGCATCTTCGGGTCGATCATGAGCAGGCGCACATCGCGCGCCTCGGCCTTGTAGAGCAGGCTCAGGATCATCGCGTTGATACCCACCGACTTGCCCGAGCCGGTGGTACCGGCCACCAGCACGTGCGGCATCTTCGCGAGGTCGGCGACCACGGGGTTGCCGATGATGTCCTTGCCCAGACCCATCGTGAGCATCGACTTGCCCTCGTTGTAGATCTGCGAGCCGAGGATCTCGCTGAGCTTGATCGACTGGCGCTTGGCGTTCGGCAGTTCGAGCGCCATGTAGTTTTTGCCGGGGATGGTCTCGACCACGCGGATCGACACCAGCGAGAGCGACCGCGCGAGGTCCTTCGCGAGGTTGACGATCTGCGAGCCCTTGACGCCGGTGGCGGGCTCGATCTCGTAGCGCGTGATGACCGGGCCGGGCGAGGCGAGCACGACGCGCACCTCGACGCCGAAGTCCTTGAGCTTCTTCTCGATCATGCGCGAGGTCATCTCGAGCGTGTCGGAGGAGACGGTCTCCTGGCGCGCCTGCGCCGCATCGAGCAGGTCGACCTGCGGCAGCTTGTTGTCGGGCAGCTCCTTGAACAGCGGCTTCTGGCGCTCCTTGGCGACACGGTCGCTCTTGGGCACCTCGGTCATCGCGGGCTCGATCTGCACCGGCGGCGACGCGGGGCGGCGCTTGGCGCGCGGCTCGATGCGCAGGTCGTCCATGTCGGGCGCGGTGGCGGGCTGCTCGCCGTCGATCGAGGGTTCGATGGTGCCGCGCGGCGTGTAGGCCGGCTCGTCGTCGACCTCGGCGCGGCGCTCGCGCACGGCCTTCTTGCCCAGCGCGATGTCGGCGGCGACCTCGCGCTTCTCGCGGCGCGATTCGAACAGCGAATACACGCGCGCGCCGATGCGCTCGGCGATCTGGCTCCAGGAGAAGCGGAACACCAGCGCCGAACCGATCACGCCGCCGGCGATGGCCACCAGCGCGGAGCCGGTGAAGCCCATCCAGCGCACGCTCGCGGGACCGACCAGCAGCCCGATGGCGCCGCCGCCCGAGCCGGGCAGGTGCGATTCGAGCCGGTACAGGCGCGACCATTCGAGCATGGTGCTCGCGCACAGCAGCAGCACGAGCCCGAACCAGAAGGCCAGGCGGCTGCGGTTGAAGCGGCCGCGCGGCACGGGATCGCCATGGGGCCCGTCCTCGCCGCCGCGCATCCAGCTCGCGAGCGAGGACAGCCAGGCGCGCAGCCCGGCCGCCAGACACCACCAGACCGAATAGCCGGCCAGGAAGTAGCTGCCGTCGGCCACCCAGGCGCCGATGCGGCCGCCCCAGTTCTTGATCTCTCCGCCGGTGCCCGAGGTCGACCAGGCGGCATCGGAGGGCGTGAAGCTCAGCATGGCGAGCAGCCAGAACAGCAGCGCCGCGAAACCGGCGATCAGGGTGATCTCGTGGGCGAAGCGCATGGCCCGCACACGCACGGGCGCACCTTCGCCGGCCGTGGAAGAGTGAAGCGTATTGAGCGAATAGGTCATGAAATACTGGCGGCCAGACCGGCAGGATGCGGGTCTGGCGGCACGAACACTACAACGAAAAGGGCCGCGGCTATTCTGCCGCGTCCGCGGGCCGCGGCAGTTTCGCTCACACCTTCTTTCACGCCCCGTGCCGGCTCAGGCCAGCGACAGCAGGCGCTCCTTGACGATCATCGAGCCGTCCTCGAGGGTCTGCACGAAACCGCGCTCCTCGAGATCCTTCATCACGCGGCTCACCATCTCGCGCGAGGCACCGACCATCTTCGCGAGGTCCTGGCGCGAGATCTTCTCGCGCACCTTGAGGTTGCCGGCACCGTCGTCGACCGCGAACTCGAGCAGCGAGCGCGCGACGCGGCCGTAGACGTCCATCAGCGCGAGCGACTCGATCTTGCGGTCGGCATGGCGCAGGCGCTGCACCAGGCCGCGCATGATGTTGTAGGCCATCGAGGAGTTCTCGGGCAGGCAGCGCGCGAAGGCTTCGCGGCCCAGCATCAGCACGTCGCACTGGATCTCGGTGCGCACGGTGGCCGAGTGCGGCTCGTCGTCGATCAGGCTCATCTCGCCCAGATAGTCGCCGGGATGCAGCGTGGCGAGGATGACCTCGCGGCCGCGGCTGTCGGCGCTGGTCACGCGCGCCCGCCCGGTCAGGATGATGTAGAGCGCGTCGGACTTCTTGCCCTGCTCGACCACGACCTCCGCGCGCTTGAAGCGCTTCTTGATGATCGCGTCCGCAATGCTTGCGGATTGTGAAGGAGTCAGCGACGCGAACAGCGGAACGCGCCGGAGCAATTCAAGGTTGGACAGCATCGACATTCATTCAATCCCTGGTACCGCGCGCTCCTGCGGTCGGGCCATCGGCGCGCCGATGGATTACTACAATCGCGCGCATTGAAAACACCGTGCACTCGGTGGTTGATCCGAGCGGCGATACTCCCCATGTATCGCTACCACCCTCAAAATGTACACGCTGAATCAGCGCAATTCCTAGGTTTTTACGCACCATGTCCGCTTCCCAACATGCCAAGGTTTTAATTCTGGGCTCAGGTCCCGCCGGTTATACGGCTGCCGTTTATGCGGCGCGTGCAAATCTTCAGCCTTTGCTGATTACCGGCATGGCCCAGGGCGGTCAATTGATGACGACCACCGAGGTCGACAATTGGCCGGCCGATGTGCATGGCGTGCAGGGCCCCGACCTCATGCAGCGTTTTCTGGAGCACGCCGAGCGCTTCAAGACCCAGATCGTGTTCGACCACATCAACAAGGTCGACCTGAGCAAGCGCCCCTTCACCCTCACCGGCGACAGCGGCACCTACACCTGCGATGCGCTCGTGATCGCCACCGGCGCGTCGGCGAAGTATCTGGGCCTCGATTCCGAGCAGAAGTTCATGGGCCGCGGCGTATCGGGTTGCGCGACCTGCGACGGATTCTTCTATCGCGAGCAGGAAGTCTGCGTGATCGGCGGCGGCAATACCGCGGTCGAAGAAGCGCTTTATCTTTCGAATATCGCGAAAAAAGTAACGCTGGTGCATCGCCGCGATAAATTCCGCGCGGAACCAATCCTGATCGACAAGCTTCACGAAAAAGAAGCCGAAGGAAAAATCGAACTGAAAGTACACAATACGCTCGATGAAGTCCTGGGCGACGATTCCGGCGTGACCGGCATTCGCATCAAGAACACGCAGACCGGCGCGACCGAACAGATCGACCTCAAGGGCTGCTTCATCGCCATCGGCCACCACCCGAACACGGACATCTTCCAGGGCCAGGTCGACATGAAGGACGGCTATATCGTCACGCGTTCGGGCCTGCAAGGCTTCGCCACCATGACCAGCGTGCCGGGCGTTTTCGCCGCCGGCGACGTGCAGGACCACATCTATCGCCAGGCCATCACCAGCGCCGGCACGGGCTGCATGGCCGCGCTCGATGCGCAGCGCTTCCTGGAGCAGGACGGCACGCTCTGAGCCGCCACGCTCCTCGACAAGGCGGGCCTGGTGCCCGCCTTTTTCATGGGCTCGGCTTCGACTTCCCTGCAGGTCCGCCAAAAGGGCTATAATCCGAGGCTTTGCCGAAATCGCGCCTTCCTTCTATGAAGGGCTGGCTCAGCGGCAATCCGGGGTACCGCCACCCGTTTCTGGCGAGGTCAAGCTGCAAAACACCCTCGGCCACTGCTGTCGAGCCGGTGCCAGCTGTTCAAGAAAGAGTGTCCTCATGGCACGCGTATGTGAAGTCACGGGCAAGGGCCCGATGGTGGGAAACAACGTTTCCCACGCCAACAACAAAACCAAGCGCCGGTTCCTGCCGAACCTGCAATACCGTCGTTTCTGGGTCGAAACGGAAAACCGCTGGGTTCGCCTGCGTGTTTCGAGCGCTGCCCTGCGCCTGATCGACAAGAACGGCATCGACGCCGTGCTCGCAGACCTGCGCGCACGCGGCCAAGCTTAAGGAGCTGAATCATGGCAACGAGCAAAGGCGGACGCGAAAAGATCAAGCTGGAATCCACCGCGGGTACCGGCCACTTCTACACGACCAGCAAGAACAAGAAGACGATGCCTGAAAAGATGTCGATCATGAAGTTCGACCCGAAGGCACGCAAGCACGTCGAATACAAGGAAATCAAGCTGAAGTAATTCAGTCTGAATTCTTTCTAAAAAGCCCGCAGCGCAAGCCGCGGGCTTTTTTATTTGCCCGGAATTTCCATCGACAGGCAAATACGACGCGCACAAAAAAGCCGGCCATGAGGCCGGCTTTTCGATGGAGAGAAAGGCCTCTCAGGCGCGCGCCGAGCGCAGCCGTGTCGAGAACTCACGCAGGCCCGCGATGCCGCTGGCCTCCGCGCGATGGCACCAGGCCGCCAGGTCGGCCGCCAG
The DNA here is from genome assembly GCA_016806145.1 of Variovorax paradoxus. NCBI lineage: Bacteria > Pseudomonadati > Pseudomonadota > Betaproteobacteria > Burkholderiales > Comamonadaceae > Variovorax > Variovorax paradoxus. Next base: position 1,694,157 of record CP063166.1, on the reverse strand, counting down.
CTGCTCGCGCGAGTGCGAGGTGTTGAGCCAGAGCTGGCGCAGCTCTTCGCGCATGGTCGCCATCTTGTCGAGCACCGGGTGGGCGGCACGGGCCTGCACCACGTGCGAGCGGGCCGACGCGGGCACCTTGTCGTCGTCGCGGTGCATCCAGCGCTTGGCGGCCTTCAGTGCCGAGAGGTCGGCGCCCTTGCTCTTGAGCGCGGCGATTTCCTCTTGCGTGGCGCGGCGCATCTCGCGCGCGAAACCGGCCATCACCTCGTAGCGGTTGGCGATCACGGCCTCGAGCGTCTTCTCGTTAGCCACGGGCTGGATGTCGCCGATCAGCATCTTCGGCGGCACCTTCTTGACCTTGGCCCAGCCGATCTTCTGCATCATCTGGATGTAGATCCAGCCGATGTCGAACTCGTACTTCTTGACCGAGAACTTGGCCGAGGTCGGATAGGTGTGGTGGTTGTTGTGCAGCTCTTCGCCGCCGATGATCAGGCCCCAGGGCATGATGTTGCGGCTGGCGTCGGGCGCCTCGAAGTTGCGGTAGCCCCAGTAGTGGCCGATGCCGTTGATGATGCCGGCGGCGGTGATCGGGATCCACAGCATCTGGACCGCCCACACGGCCATGCCGAGCGTGCCGAACAGCGCCAGGTTGAGCACCAGCATCAGGCCCACGCCCTGCCAGCTGTAGCGCGAATACAGGTTGCGCTCGATCCAGTCGTCGGGCGTGCCGTGACCGTAGCGCTCCATCGTTTCCTTGTTCTTCGACTCCGCGCGGTAGAGCTCGGCGCCGCGCCAGAGCACTTCCTCGATGCCCTTGACCTGCGGGCTGTGCGGATCTTCCTCGCTCTCGCACTTGGCGTGGTGCTTGCGGTGGATCGCGACCCACTCCTTCGTCACCATGCCGGTGCCGATCCAGAGCCAGAAGCGGAAGAAATGCGACGGGATCGGGCCGAGGTCCATCGCCCGGTGCGTTTGCGTCCGGTGCAGGAAGATCGTCACGGCGGCGATCGTGATGTGCGTGGTGACGAGCGTGTACAGCACGATCTGCCACCAGGTGAGATCCCACAGGCCGTTTCCGAGCCAGTCGATGGCCGCACTCAGGATGGCGGAGTCAGGAAGCAACATTGAGTCAGGTACTCCATAACCGCACGAAGGTGCGGCTTGTCTAGTAACTCGCAATTTTAGGGCCGGGGGTCAGGAATCACTCACCTTTCACCCCATGGTTTGCGCAGATTTACCCTTACTTTGGAGCGCCGTACCTATTTGCGGTTCCACACGGCGGCAAAGAAACCGTCGGTGGCGTGCAGGTGGGGCCACAGCCGCAGGTAGCGCCGTCCGTCGGCACCGCCCGCGACCAGGCTGTCGCCCTGCTCCACCTTGAGGCCCTGCAGCAGTTCCGCCGCGTCCACGGGCACGAAATCGGGATTCGCGGCGCCGAAAGCCTCCGCGATGGCCTCGTTCTCCTCGGGCAACACGCTGCAGGTGGCGTAGACCAGCCGCCCGCCCGACTTCACCAGCCGGGCCGCGCTCTGCAGGATCGCCGCCTGCTTCACGGTCAGTTCCTCCACCGATTTGGCCGATTGGCGCCATTTGAGGTCCGGATTGCGCCGCAGCGTCCCGAGCCCCGAGCAGGGCGCATCGACCAGAACCCGGTCGATCTTGCCCGCGAGCCGCTTCACGCGGTCGTCGCGCTCGTGCGCGATGGCGGCCGGATGCACGTTGGAGAGCTTGCTGCGCGCCAGCCGCGGCTTGAGCGCATCGAGGCGGTGCGCCGAGGTGTCGAAGGCGTAGAGCCGCCCGGTGTTGCGCATGCCCGCGCCGATCGCCAGCGTCTTGCCGCCGGCGCCCGCGCAGAAATCGACCACCATCTCGCCGCGCTTGGCGTCCAGCAGCAGCGCGAGCAGCTGCGAACCCTCGTCCTGCACCTCGATGGCGCCGCGCACGAAGGCGTCGAGCTTGGTCAGCGCGGGCTTGCCTTCGAGGCGCAGGCCCCAGGGCGAATACGGCGTTGCTTCCGATTTGATAGCAGCCTTGGCAAGCTCCGCCTTCACATCGGCCCGCTTGTCATGGAGGGAATTGACGCGCAGATCGAGCGGCGCCGGCTGCTGCAGGCTCCGGACCAGCGGCCAGAAACCGTCGCCGAGCTGGCTCTTGAGCGGTGCCACCAGCCATTCGGGCAGGTTGTGGCGATGGCGTTCGAGCAGGTCGTCCTCGCTGACGGCGTCGCAGTTGTCGAGCCAGCGCTTCTCGGTGTCGTTGAGCGCGCTCTTGAGGAAGTCGCGCGGGCCGTGGAAGCCCAGGATCGCCATCCGGCGTTCCTTCGGGCCGCTGCCCGAGGGCGAGAGGTGATCGAACAGCAGCTTCTTGCGCAGCACGGTGTAGACCGTCTCGGCCAGGGTGGCGCGCTCGCGCGGACCGAACTCGCGGTGGTCGCGAAAGAAGCGCGAAACCACCTGGTCGGCGGGGTGATCGAATTTCAGGACCAGGCCGACCAGATCGGCGGTGGCCTCCAACAGGGCTTTGGGGTGCATGCCCCGATTGTCTCAGCCGCCGTCGACCTCAGGCTCCGCGTGTCCAGACGGCGCCGAAAGCCTGCCGCTCGATGTCCTCCAGCGTCGGCGAATGCCCGGCCCACAGCACCAGCGCCACGCCGGGCAGGCTCAGCGTCTGCTCGAGCTGGCGGCACAGCTGCCAGCGCTCCTCGTCGTCCAGCCCCGGCAGCTCGACGAAGACGACGAAGGCGCGCCGCCACGGAAACTCGCGCAGGTTCTTGCGCACCAGCCAGGCGCGCGACACCGGCAGGTTGCGCACGAGGTCGGCCCGCAGTTCGTCGAGCTCGTGCGCGTTGAGGTCGTGGCGGCCGATCTGGGCGAAGCACGGCGTCTCGGTCAGTTCCTCCCACGCGCGCGCCTCGGCCTCCTCGGCCTCCTTCAGGCGGCCGCGCCAGTGCTTGAGGCCCGCCTCGTCGTGCGGACCGGCATCGGGGTTCTCGAGCACCGCCACCGCATTGCGCGCCGCCCACCAGCGGCTGGCGGCGCCCGATTCGTGCAGCCGCTCGAGCACCGCGAGCCGCGCCTCGCGCTCGGTCGGCGGAATCATCTGCGCCAGGCCGCGCAACGCGCCCGGATGTTCGGGCGCGATCCGCAGCGCGCGCTCGTAGTGCTCGCGCACCGGCGCCGAGGTGTCGAGGCGACGCTCGGCATCGGCCCATTCGACCCATTCGTCGGGCGTGTTGCGCTCGCCGCGCGCCGCCAGCACCGCGATGCGCTCGCGGATGCGCGAGCGATGCGCGTGGTGCTGCTTCCAGTCGGCGGCATGGGCCTGGCGCCACTGGGCGTCGAAGTGCGCGATCCAGCGCGGGCCGTCGACCAGCATCTCGAGCGCCGGCCGCTTCGACCAGGCCGGCACCGTCGCCTTCTGGCGCAGCGCCTCGAGCCGGTCACGCAGCACCGGGTGGGTGTCTTCCAGGTCGCTGACGCGGCGCATCGCCTCGCGCAGCGCCTGGCGCGCGAACTCCGGTCCCGGCGGCGTCGCGACGCATTCGCGCAGCCCCGCGAACGGCCCCGGCGGCAGCGGCTCGCGCTCGGCCCGGGCCCAGTGCCAGGGCCAGAACTCGTTGGCGTACCAGCTGGCCTTGATCGAGATCTCGGTCAGCGCCGCGGCCGCGACCGAGGTGCCGAGCAGCCGGCCCGAGATGCGGTCGGCCTCGTACTCGTCCTGCCGCGCGAGCGCGAAGGTCTTGGCCGCGAAGCGCGGAAAGTACCAGCGGAAGAAGGCCTGCGAGACGATCGCCATCACGCCTTCGTTGCGCTGCAGGTTGGCGTCGAGCTTGAGCCACGACAGCCGCGTGCGGTAGATCCAGGCGCTGAGCTTGCCGTGGTTGCCGCGCAGGTGGCCGTACTCGTGCGCGAGCACCGACAGCAGCCGCCGCCGGTCGAGCATCATCAAGAGCGGCAGCCCGATGCTCAGCGAATTGACCGCGCCGCCGAAGAGCCCGAAGCGCGGCACCTGGCGGATGCTGGCGTTGAAATCGTCGTCGAGGTAGACGTGATGGACCGGCGGCCCCTTGATCTTGCCGCGGATGCGGTCGAGCGCCTCGAACAGCTGGGGCGCGTCCTCGCGCGAGAGCTCCAGGCCGTCCGGCTCGTCGAAGCGCACCCACAGCGCGCGCACCGTGGCCCACAGCAGGCCCAGCCCGAACAGCAGCAGCCAGCCGCGCGAGACGCTGAACCCGCCATCGCCGAGCGACACGGCGACCCAGACGATCAGCCCCATCGCCAGCCCGAGGCAGGCCAGCACCCACAGATAGCCCAGGGCCGCGAACGCCGCCACGCCGCGGCGGTAGCGCGCGCTGTCCTGTGCGCTGGCATGCTCGCTGAGCCGGACGAGGTGGACAAAGTCAGCGCGATCCATTCCGGTACTTCCGCCGGCCCCGGCATGCCTGCCGACGGCCCCGACTCCTGACTAAGAAAGAAACGACCCCGTGACCGACGACGACCTGCCGCCCCTGATCGAAACCCCGCCGGGCCGCTACCGCCACTACAAGGGCGGGGAATACGAGGTGCTGGGCACCGTGCGCCACAGCGAGACCCTGGAACCGATGACGCTCTACCGCGCGCTCTACGGCGCCCGCGGCCTGTGGGTGCGCCCGGCCGCGATGTTCGGCGAAACCGTGGACATCGACGGCCGCGTGCAGCCGCGCTTCGCGCGGATCGACGGCTGAACGGGCGCCGGCGCTCATCCTGCCTCGCCGCTTCGCCGTCCGTTCGAATGAATCGGGACGCTCAGCCGCAGCGGACGTCCGTCACCCGGTTGCGGGCGTCGACGTCGAGGTTCAGGCGCCCGCCATCGAGTTCGGTGGTCGCGGCGTCGCCAGGCCTGAGCACGCGCACCGTGCCGGCGCCCGCGCGCACCTTGGCGGCGGCTTCGAGCTGCGGCGTGAGCTGCTGACCCACGGCGAAACGGGCACCGTCGGCACCGCACTGGAACACCGGGGCGGGCGGCGGCGCCGGCGCGGCGGGCGGCGGCGGGGCCGGAGCGGCGCAGCCGGCCATCAGGGCGGCACCGGCGATCGTGGACAGTAGCGATTGGGTTTTCACTGCGACTCCCGAAAACCCGCGAATATAAACAAGTTCTTTAAGGATTGTGTCCTGATGTATCCATCAGCCACTGGGCAATGGCGCGTGGATACAACTGGTGCTCCTGGGCAAGCACCCGGCCGGCGAGCGTCGCCGCCGTGTCGTCGGGCAGCACCGGCACCACGGCCTGCGCCAGGATCGGGCCATGGTCGAGCTCGGTCGTGACCTGGTGCACCGTGACGCCCGCCACCTTGCAGCCCGCGTCGATCGCGCGCTGGTGGGTGTGCAGGCCCGGGAAGGCCGGCAGCAGCGAGGGGTGGATGTTCACCAGCCGCCCGGCATAGCGCTCGACGAAGCCGGGCGTCAGGATGCGCATGAAGCCCGCCAGCACCACCAGCGCCGGCGCATGCGCGTCGACCGCCGCGGCGAGCGCCTGGTCGAAGGCTTCGCGGCTCTCGAAATCCTTGTGCGGCACCACCGCGGTCGCGATGCCCTGCGCCCGGGCCAGCGCCAGGCCGCCCGCCTCCGCCTTGTTGCTGACGACGGCGGCGACGCGCGCGCCGAAACGCTCGGCCCAGCGGTCGCGCGCCGCGGCGCGCACGATGGCCTCCATGTTGGAGCCGCCGCCGGAGATCAGGATCACGATGTTCTTCATGGGAGGCGGGATTATCCGTGCCCGCCAAGCTGCCCTTTTCCGGCCCGCCCCTTGCCGCGCGAGGTCCGCGCACACAGACTTGTCGCCGCGCGGACAGCGATTTGCAGCACGACCGTGCTAAAACTCGTGGCTCCGGAGACACGCCGCGTCTGCGGTGCACCGACGATCAACACAGCGAGGCACGCATGGATTTGAGCTTCACGCCCGAAGAACAGCAGTTCCGCGAAGAGATTCGCGCATGGGTCAAAGAAAACCTTCCCAAGGAGATCTCCACCAAGGTCCACAACGCGCTGGAACTCACGCGCGACGATATGCAGACCTGGGCCAAGATCCTCGGCAAGAAGGGCTGGCTGGGCTACGGCTGGCCCAAGGAATTCGGCGGTCCCGGCTGGACCGCCGTGCAGCGCCACCTGTTCGAGGAAGAAACCGCGCTGGCCGGCGCGCCGCGCATCGTGCCCTTCGGCCCGGTGATGGTGGCCCCGGTCATCATGGCCTTCGGCAACCCCGAGCAGCAGAAGCGCTTCCTGCCCGGCATCGCCAGCGGCGAGGTCTGGTGGAGCCAGGGCTACAGCGAACCGGGCTCGGGCTCCGACCTCGCCTCGCTCAAGACCAAGGCCGAACGCCAGGGCGACAAGTACATCGTCAACGGCCAGAAGACCTGGACCACGCTCGGCCAGTACGGCGACTGGATGTTCAACCTCGTGCGCACCAGCAGCGAGGGCAAGCCCCAGACCGGCATCAGCTTCCTGCTGCTCGACATGAAGTCGCCCGGCGTCACCGTGCGCCCGATCAAGCTGCTCGACGGCGGCCACGAGGTCAACGAGGTGTTCTTCGACAACGTCGAGGTGCCGGCCGAGAACCTGATCGGCGAGGAGAACAAGGGCTGGACCTACGCCAAGCACCTGCTCTCGCACGAGCGCACCAACATCGCCGACGTCAACCGCGCCAAGCGCGAGCTCGAGCGCCTCAAGCGCATCGCGAAGACCGAGGGCGTGTACGACGACGCGCGCTTCCGCGACGAGATCGCCAGGCTCGAGGTCGACATCGTCGCGCTCGAGATGATGGTGCTGCGCGTGCTCTCGGCCGCCACCTCGGGCAAGAACTCGCTCGACGTGGCCGGCCTGCTCAAGATCCGCGGCAGCGAGATCCAGCAGCGCTACAGCGAACTGATGATGCTCGCGGGCGGCCCGTATGCGCTGCCGCTGATCCGCGAAGCCATGGCCGCCGGCTGGCAAGGCAACTTCCCGGGCGGCAACCCGGCGCTCGCGCCGCTGTCGTCGACCTTCTTCAACATGCGCAAGACCACCATCTACGGCGGCTCGAACGAAGTGCAACGCAACATCGTCGCGCAGACGGTTCTGGGCTGAGCCCTTCGACCAGGCTCAGGACAAACGGAGATCACACATGGACTTCAATTTCACCGACGACCAGGAACAACTGCGCGACGCCGTCCGCAAATGGGTCGACAAGGGCTATGACTTCGAGCGCCGCCGCGGCATCGAAGCCAAGGGCGGCTTCTCGCGCGAGGCATGGGACGAACTGGCCGAACTCGGCCTCGGCGGCCTCTACATCTCCGAAGACGACGGCGGCCTGGGCATGGGCCCGGTGGCCGGCATGGTCGTGATGGAAGAGCTGGGCCGCGGCATCGTGCTCGAGCCCTTCGCGCAGACGCTGATCGCCGGCGCCGTGCTCGGCGGCTATGCGGGCGAGGCGCTCAAGAAGGCCTGGCTGCCGCGCATCGCGGGCGGCGAGGCCATCGTGGTGCTGGCCTACCAGGAGCGCAAGGCGCGCTACCGCCTCGACGTCTGCGAAGCCAAGGCCGTGAAGGCCGGCGAGAGCTGGAGCCTGACCGGCGCCAAGAGCCTGGTGGCCATCGGCGACCAGGCCGATGCCTACCTCGTGCCCGCCCAGGCCGACGGCAAGATCGCCCTGTTCCTGGTCGAGCGCAGCGCCAGCGGCGTGGAAGCGCGCGGCTACGGCACGCAGGACGGCAGCCGCGCCGCCGAGGTGGTGTTCGACAAGGCCGACGCCACGCTGGTCACGGCCGACGGCCTCGCGGCCCTCGAGTACGCGGTCGACGTCGGCATCGCCGCCACCTGCGCCGAAGCGGTGGGCGTGCTCGACAAGACGGTGGACGTGACGGTCGACTACATGAACCAGCGCAAGCAGTTCGGCGTGGTCATCTCGAGCTTCCAGGCGCTGCGCCACCGCGTCGCCGACATGAAGATGCAGCTCGAGCTCGCGCGCTCGATGAGCTACTACGCCACGCTCAAGCTCAACGCCCCCGCGGCCGAGCGGCGCCAGGCGCTGGCGCGCGCCAAGTACCAGCTCGGCGTGTCGATGCGCTTCGTGGGCCAGAACTCGGTGCAGCTGCACGGCGGCATCGGCGTGACCGACGAATACATCGGCAGCCACTACTTCCGCAAGCTCACGCAGCTCGAGATGAGCTTCGGCGACAGCTTCCACCACCTGGGCGAGGTGTCGGCGCGCATGCAGGACACGGCCGGCGTCTTCGCCTGACGGTGCTTTTCTCTTAGCATCCAGCGCCCGCCCGCCTTCGCGCCGGCGGGCGTTTTTCATTCGGAACGGCCCCCGCAACGCAACCACGAAGAACGACCATGCCATCCCGCCGCACCCTCCTCCTCGGCGCGCCGCCGGTCCTCGCCGGGCTGCTCGCCTCCCCCGCCCTCCTGTTGACCGCCTGCGCCAATGCGCCGACCGCCATGCCCTCGCTCGCCGACCGCCCGCCCATCGTCTTCGTGCACGGCAACGGCGACTCGGCCGCGCTGTGGCAGACCACGCTCTGGCGCTTCGAGTCGAACGGCTGGCCGCGCGCGCGACTGTTCGCCTTCGACCAGCCCCTGCCGCTGGCGCGCGACGACGACGCCGTGGCCCAGGCCGGGCGCAGCTCCACGGCGGAATCGGCCGCCTTCCTCAAGGAAAAGGTCGAGCAGGTGCTGCGCGCCACCGGCGCGACCCGGGTCGTGCTGATCGGCAACTCGCGCGGCGGCAACACCATCCGCAACTACGTGCAGAACGGCGGCGGCGCGGCCGTCGTCAGCCACGTGGTGCTCGGCGGCAACCCGGCGCACGGCATCTGGGCCGTGCCGGGCCTGCGCGAGAACAACGAGTTCTCGGGGCTGTCGCCCTTCATGCGGCAGCTCAACGCGCCCAAGGGCCCGAACGGCGACGAGGTGACGCCGGGCGTGAAGTGGCTGACGCTGCGCTCGGACAACAACGACAAGTACGCCCAGCCCGACGGCCTGTGGATCGGCTCGCCCGGCAAGCCGACGAACATCGGCTTCGACGGCCCGGCGCTCAAGGGCGCGACCAACACCGTGCTGCCGCGCGTGGACCACCGCGAGACCTCGTTCTCGCCCGCGGCCTTCGCGGCGACCTGGCGGTTCCTCACCGGCGAGGCGCCGCGCAGCCTGGAGATCGCGCGCGAGGCCAACGTGGTGCTCGACGGCCGCGCGATCGGCGCGGAGAACCAGTCGCTGGCCGGCGCGCAAGTGCTGGTGTACGCGGTCGATCCGGCCACCGGCCGGCGGCTCGGCGAGCCCGTGCACCGCAAGACCGTCGGTGCCGACGGCCGCTGGGGGCCCTTCAGCGCGCGCCCCGATGCGGCCTACGAATTCGTGCTCGACACGCAGGCCAGCGTCACCCACGTCTACCGCAGCCCGTTCCCGCGCGGCAGCAGCCTCGTGAACCTGCGGCTCGACCCGATCGTGCCGGCCGACGGCAGCGCCAACGCAGTCGCCGTCTTCACGCGGCCGCGCGGCTATTTCGACGCGCAGCGCGACACCATGCGCTTCGACGGCAAGAGCCCGCCGGCAGGGGTGCCGCCCAAGGGAGCCGGCGTGTCGAGCTCGCGCCTGCGCGAGACGGGCTCCGAGCCGCAGCGCGCGGTCACGGGCGAGTTCAATGGCGAGCGCCTCACGGGGCTCACCTGGCCCGCGGTCAAGGGCCATGTCACGGTGCTGGAACTGACCTACTGAAGAAAAGGCGGCATGCGATGAACGACAGCTCCCCCTTCGTGCTCGAGGCCCGCGACGCCCGCGGCGTGGTCACGCTCACGCTCAACCGCCCGGGCGCGTTCAATGCGCTGTCCGAGGGCATGCTGGGCGCCCTCGAAACGGCCATTGCCGGCATCGCGGCCGACGACACGGTGCGTGCCGTCGTGATCGCCGGCGCCGGCAAGGCCTTCTGCGCCGGCCACGACCTGAAGGAAATGCGCGCCGCGCCCGCGCTCGACTACTACCAGCGCCTGTTCGCGCGCTGCGGCGAGATGATGCTGTCGCTGCAACGGCTACCGGTGCCCGTCATCGCGCGCGTGCACGGCATCGCGACGGCCGCGGGCTGCCAGCTGGTGGCGGTGTGCGACCTCGCCGTGGCCTCGAGCGAGGCGCGCTTCGCGGTCAGCGGCGTCAACGTCGGGCTGTTCTGCGCCACGCCGAGCGTCACGCTGTCGCGCAACCTGGGGCGCAAGGAGGCCTTCGAGATGCTCGTCACCGGCGAATTCATCGGCGCCGAGGAAGCGCGCGAGAAGGGCCTGGTCAACCGCGTGGCCTCGCCGGACCAGCTCGATGCCGCGCTCGAGGCGCTGCTGGCCAGCATCGTCGCCAAGCCGCGCACCGCGCTGGCGCTCGGCAAGGCGCTGTTCTACCGGCAGCTCGAAACGGGCATCGCGCCGGCGCTGGCGGACGCCAGCCAGACCATGGCCTGCAACATGATGGATGCGAGTGCGCTCGAAGGCGTGCAGGCCTTCATCGAGAAGCGCCCGCCTTCCTGGAAGGCCTGAACGCGGCCAGCTAGCTGTCGTGCAGCCGCGAGCTCTGCGGCAGGTGCGCCATCAGGAATTCCATCTGGTCCGCCAGGATGCGGCGGTTGCGCAGGATGAAGTCCTCCCAGAGGCTGGGCACGTAGGGCGCGTACAAGAGCGGCATGTTGGCCTGCTCGGGGGTGCGGCTGCTCTTGCGGTGGTTGCAGGGCTTGCAGGCCGTGACCACGTTCATCCAGGTGTCGATGCCGCGCTGCGCGAACGGAATGATGTGCTCGCGGGTCAGCTCGTCTTCGTGGAAGTGGCCGCCGCAGTAGGCGCACACGTTGCGGTCGCGCGCGAACAGCTTGCTGTTGGTGAGCCCCGGGCGCTGGGTGAAGGGGTTGATGCGCGGCACGCCCTTGGTGCCGATGATGCTGTTGACGGCAATCTGCGACTGCTCGCCCGTCATCGCGTTGTGGCCGCCGCGGAACAGGGCCACCTGGCCGCCAGCCTCCCAGCGGACTTCGTCCGCTGCATAGTGGATCACCGCCTGTTCGAGCGAAATCCACGACTGGGGCAGCCCTTGGGCCGACAGCTTCAAGACCTTCACCACACGCCTCCTCGACAGAACGAAAGAAACACGGAGAGACCCGGGACACGGAGCGCGTCGGCGACCTCGCGGATCGGCGCACTGCGTCACAATATACCGGCTTTGTGACAAAACGGCCTGATGAGCCCATTCGGCGGGCGACAGGCGCTATCAAAAAGATATTCACCCATGCAGGTTTTCCGCGGCTTCCGGCACCCGGGCGTGGCTCCGGCCTGCGCCTTGACCATCGGCAATTTCGACGGCGTCCACCGCGGCCACCAGGCCATGCTGGCGCTCCTGCAGACCGAGGCGCGGCAACGCGGCCTGCCGAGCTGCGTGCTGACCTTCGAGCCCCATCCGCGCGACTATTTCGCCGCGCTCGCGAAGAAGCCCGAACTCGCGCCGGCGCGCATCGGCACGCTGCGCGACAAGCTCGGCGAGCTGGCCGCCTGCGGCGTGGCGCAGACCGTGGTGCTGCCCTTCGATGCCCGGCTCGCTTCGCAGTCGCCCGAGGAATTCATCCAGAACGTGCTGGTCGACGGCCTGGGCGCGCGCTACGTGCTGGTGGGCGACGACTTCCGCTTCGGCGCCCGGCGCGCGGGCGACTACGCCATGCTCGACGCGGCCGGCGATGCCCGCGGCTTCGACGTCGCGCGCATGAACAGCTACGAGGTGCACGGCCTGCGCGTGTCGAGCTCGGCCGTGCGCGAGGCGCTGGCCGAAGGCCGCATGGCCGACGCCCAGACCCTGCTGGGCCGGCCCTACGCCATCTCGGGCCACGTGGTGCACGGGCGCAAGCTGGGCCGCGCGCTCGGCGCTTCGGCACCGGGGCAGGACGACGGCTTCCGCACCCTCAACCTGCGCTTCAAGCACTGGAAACCCGCGGCCAGCGGCATCTTCGTGGTGCTGGTGCATGGCCTGTCCGAGCGGCCGCTGCCCGGCGTCGCCAACCTCGGCGTGCGGCCCTCGCTCGACCCGAACGACGTCAATGCCGGCCGGGTCCTGCTCGAGACCCACTGCCTCGAGTGGCCCTCTCACCTGGGCGCCGAAGGGGCCTACGGTAAAATCGTGCGCGTGGAACTGCTGCACAAATTGCACGACGAATTGCGCTACACCAGCCTCGAAGCCCTCACCGCGGGCATCGCGAAGGATGGACGCGACGCGCGTGCCTTCTTTGCATCCACCCACGCAGAAACCCACCGCCAGACCACGCGCGATCGAATTTAGCCCTGCACGCTCCGTGCTGCCGCCCTTCGACAAGCTCAGGGCGAACGGCTTTTCTTCCGCACCGACGCCCTTTGTGCCGTTCGGGCTGAGCCTGTCGAAGCCCACTGTTTCGCACCCCCAACATGTCTGACGCTGCTGCCCCCACCGATTACCGTTCCACGCTGAACCTGCCCGACACCCCCTTCCCGATGCGCGGCGACCTGCCCAAGCGCGAACCGGGCTGGGTCAAGGAATGGAACGACGCCGAGCACGGCACCTACCACCGCCTGCGCCTGGCCCGCCGCGGCGCGCCCAAGTTCATCCTGCACGACGGCCCGCCCTACGCCAACGGCCAGATCCACATGGGCCACGCGGTGAACAAGATCCTGAAGGACATGATCACCAAGGCGCGCCAGCTCGAGGGCTACGACGCGCTCTACGTGCCGGGCTGGGACTGCCACGGCCTGCCGATCGAGAACGCCATCGAGAAGCAGTACGGCCGCAACCTGAGCCGCGACGAGATGCAGGCCAAGAGCCGCGCCTACGCCACCGAGCAGATCGCGCAGCAGATGGCCGACTTCCAGCGCCTGGGCGTGCTGGGCGAATGGGACCATCCCTACAAGACCATGGACTTCGCCAACGAGGCCGGCGAGCTGCGCGCGTTCAAGCGCGTGATCGAGCGCGGCTTCGTCTACCGCGGCCTGAAGCCGGTCTACTGGTGCTTCGACTGCGGTTCCTCGCTGGCCGAGTTCGAGATCGAATACGCCGACAAGAAGAGCCAGACCATCGACGTGGCCTTCAAGGCGCACGAGCGCGAGAAGGTGCTCGCCGCCTTCGGCCGGCCCGATGCGCTGGGCGACGTCTTCGCGGTCATCTGGACCACCACCGCCTGGACCATCCCGGCCAACCAGGCGCTCAACCTCAATCCCGAGCTCGAGTACGCGCTGGTCGACACCGAGCGCGGCCTGCTGATCCTGGCCGCCTCGCTGGTCGAGATGTGCATGACGCGCTATGCGCTCGACGGCAAGGTGATCGCCACCGTCAAGGGCGAGGCGCTCGGCGGGCTCGAGTTCGAGCATCCGCTGTACGACGTGGACGCGGGCTACCGCCGCCTGTCGCCGATCTACCTGGCCGATTACGCCACCGCCACCGACGGCACCGGCCTGGTCCACTCCTCGCCCGCCTACGGCCTGGACGACTTCAACTCCTGCGTCGCCCATGGCGTGGCCTACGACGACATCCTGAACCCGGTGCAGGGCAACGGCAGCTACGCGCCCGATTTCCCGCTGTTCGGCGGCCAGAACATCTGGAAGGCCGTGCCGGTGATCATCGCCGCGCTGCGCGATGCCAACCGCCTGCTGACCACCGAGACCATCAGCCACAGCTACCCGCATTGCTGGCGCCACAAGACGCCGGTGATCTACCGCGCCGCGGCCCAGTGGTTCATCCGCATGGACGAGGGCGAGGGCGTGTTCACCAAGGACAAGGCGCCCAAGACGCTGCGCCAGACCGCGCTCGACGCGATCGAAGAGACCAGCTTCTATCCGGAGAACGGCAAGGCCCGCCTGCACGACATGATCGCCGGCCGGCCCGACTGGTGCATCAGCCGCCAGCGCAGCTGGGGCGTGCCGATCCCGTTCTTCCTGCACAAGGATTCGGGCGAGCTGCATCCGCGCACGATGGAGATCCTCGACCAGGCCGCCGACATCGTCGAGAAGGGCGGCATCGAGGCCTGGAGCCGCGTGACGGTCGAAGAGATCCTCGGCGCCGAGGATGCGCCGAGCTACACCAAGAGCACCGACATCCTCGAGGTGTGGTTCGACTCGGGCTCGACCTTCTATCACGTGCTGCGCGGCACGCACCCCACGGTGCACCACGAGACCGGCCCCGAGGCCGACCTCTACCTCGAGGGCCACGACCAGCATCGCGGCTGGTTCCACTCGTCGCTGCTGCTGGCCTGCGCGCTCGAAGACCGCGCGCCCTACAAGGGCCTGCTCACGCACGGCTTCACCGTCGATGCCAAGGGCATCAAGATGAGCAAGTCGCTCAAGAACGGCATCGATCCGCAGGAGATCAGCAACAAGCTGGGCTCGGAGATCATCCGCCTGTGGGTGGCCGCGAGCGACTATTCGGGCGACATCGCGGGCGACGACAAGATCCTCGCGCGCGTGGTCGACGCCTACCGCCGCATCCGCAACACGCTGCGCTTCCTGCTGGCCAACACCAGCGACTTCGACGTCGCGAAGGACGCGCTGCCCCTGTCGGAGCTGTTCGAGATCGACCGCTACGCGCTCGCGCGCGCCGCGCAGTTCCAGGACGAGATCCTCGCGCACTACAAGGTGTACGAGTTCCACCCGGTGGTCGCCAAGCTGCAGATCTACTGCTCGGAAGACCTCGGCGGCTTCTACCTCGACATCCTGAAGGACCGCCTCTACACCACCGCGCCCGGCTCGCGCGCGCGCCGCAGCGCGCAGACCGCGCTGTGGCACATCGCGCAGGCGATGCTGCGCTGGATGGCGCCGTTCCTGAGCTTCACGGCCGAGGAGGCCTGGAAGCTCGTCGGCACCGGCGCGCCCGGCGACTCGATCTTCACCCAGACCTACAGCCGCTTCGACGCGCCCGACGAAGCCCTGCTCGCCAAGTGGGGCCGCATCCGCGAGATCCGCGACGCGGTCAACAAGGAAATCGAGACGGTGCGCGCCGACGGCAAGGTCGGCTCCTCGCTGCAGGCCAACCTGCGCGTGACGGCACCGGCCGAGGACTTCGCGCTGCTGGGTTCGCTCGGCGAGGACCTGAAGTTCGTCTTCATCGCCTCGGCGATCGAGCTGGCCGCGGGCGAGGCGCTGGCCACGGCGGTCGTGCCGAGCACGGCGCAGAAATGCGAGCGCTGCTGGCATTACCGCGAGGACGTGGGCCACGACCCGGCCCATCCGACGATCTGCGGTCGCTGCACCAGCAACCTGTTCGGCGCCGGCGAATCGAGGAGCTTCGCCTGATGGCCGCCACCCGCACCGTCTCGGCCTCGCGCTCGCGCGGCACCGGCATCTGGCCCTGGCTCGCGCTGGCGCTGATCATCGTGATCATCGACCAGTTCACCAAGACGCTGATCCTCGGCTACTACAAGCTCGGCGACGCCACCTACGTCACCAGCTTCTTCAACGTCGTGCGCGCGCACAACACGGGCGCGGCCTTCTCGTTCCTGGCCGACCATTCGGGCTGGCAGCGCTGGCTGTTCACCGGCATCGGCGTGGCGGCGGCCGTGTTCATCGTCTGGATGCTGAAGTCGCACGCGGGCCAGAAGCTGTTCTCGTTCGCCATGGCCTGCATCCTGGGCGGCGCCATCGGCAACGTGGTCGACCGGATGATGCACGGCTACGTGGTGGACTTCCTGAGCTTCCACGCGGGCGGCTGGTACTTCCCGGCCTTCAACGCGGCCGACAGCGCGATCACGCTCGGCGCGATCTGCCTGATCCTCGACGAGATCCGCAGGGTGCGGCGCGGCAAGTAGCGGCCCACCGTCTTTTTTGCTCCCTTGAAGGGCGCGCCGGGATTCCCGGCGCGCCCTTCGCGCATTCGGGCGCACGGGTTTTCATCGATCCCGCGCTGTCATGGCGAGGTCATACTGCCGCGGTCCAATGTAATCGATTACATAGCACCCACCGATGAGCATACAGGCAGTCGCGGCCAAGGCCGGCGTGTCCGTCGCCACCGTCTCGCGCGTCTTCAATTTCCCCGACAAGGTCAGCGGCGCCACGCGCGACCTGGTCGAGCGCGCGGCGCGCGAGCTCGACTACCTGCCGAACGCCAGCGCTCGCACGCTGCGCACCCAGCGCAGCCGCGTGCTCGGCGTGGTGCTGCCCACGCTGCTGAACCCCACCTTCGCCGAATGCCTGCAGGGCATCGCGCAGGCGGCCGTGGCGGGCGGCTACGCGATCATTCCCGTCACCACCGGCTACAGGCTCGACGAGGAGGAACGCGCGGTCCACATGCTCTTGGCCGGCAATGTCGACGGCCTGATCCTCGTGGTCTCCAACCCCTCGACCTCGAAGGCGCTCGAGCGGCTGCGTGCCCAGCGCGTGCCCTACGTGCTGGCTTACAACCGCCATCCCGCGCATCCCTGCGTCACGGTCGACAACGAGGCCGCCGTCGCCGACGCGGTGGCCCGGCTGGTGCTCTTGGGCCACCGGCGCATCGCGATGGTCAGCGGCACGCTGGCGGCCTCCGACCGCGCGCAGCAGCGCTACCGCGGCTACCAGAAGGGCATGGCCGACGCGGGCCTCAAGCCGCAGCCGCTGGTCGAGGTGCCCTTCGTCGAGAGCGCGGTCGACCGGCTCGCGCGGCTGCTGCAGTTGCGCCACCGGCCCAGCGCGCTGGTCTGCTCGAACGACCTGCTGGCCATCCGCAGCATCCGCGCCGCGCACCGCAGCGGCCTGGCCGTGCCCGCCGACCTCAGCGTGATCGGCTTCGACGGCATCGCGCTCGGCGAGGACCTCACGCCCGCGCTCAGCACCATCGCGCAGCCCAACAGCGACATCGGCCGCCACGGCGTCGAGCTGCTGATCCAGGCCATGGCCGGCGGCGGCGCGCTCGACGCCGACGCCAGCCTGCTGCTGCCCCACGTGTTCCGCGACGGCGAATCGTGCGCCGCCGCGCCCGACGGCGACCCGGGCGACATCGCCTGACGCCCTTTTCTCCCGACCGCTTCAACCCACCCCGCCACAGGAGCTTCTCCCATGTCCTCTTCCTTGCGCCACATCGCGCGCCTCGGCCTGCTCGCCGCCGCGCTCGTCGGCGGCAGCGCCGCCTTCGCGCAGACCGCCATCTGCTACAACTGCCCGACCGAATGGGCCGACTGGGGCACCCAGCTGAAGGCAATCAAGGCCAAGACCGGCATCACCGTGCCGCCCGACAACAAGAACTCGGGCCAGTCGCTCGCGCAGATGGCGGCCGAGAAGGCCAGCCCGGTGGCCGACGTCACCTACCTCGGCGTGACCTTCGCGGTGCAGGCCGCCAAGGACGGCCTGGTCGAGCCCTACAAGCCGGCCGCCTGGAAGGACATCCCCGACGGCCTCAAGGACCCTGCCGGCAACTGGTTCACCATCCACTCGGGCACGCTGGGCTTCATGGTCAACGTCGACGCGCTCAAGGGCAAGCCGGTCCCGAAGTCATGGGCCGACCTGCTCAAGCCCGAGTACAAGGGCCTGATCGGCTACCTCGACCCGGCCTCGGCCTTCGTCGGCTACGTCGGCGCGGTCGCGGTGAACGAGGCGCGCGGCGGCACGCTCGACAACTTCAAGCCGGCCATCGACTACTTCAAGGCGCTGCAGAAGAACGAGCCGATCGTGCCCAAGCAGACCTCGTACGCGCGCGTGCTCTCGGGCGAGATCGCGATCCTGCTCGACTACGACTTCAACGCCTACCGCGCGAAGTACAAGGACAAGGCCAACGTCGCCTTCGTGATCCCGAGCGAAGGCACGCTGGCCGTGCCCTACGTGATGAGCCTGGTGGCCAAGGCGCCGCACGCGGCCGACGCCAAGAAGGTGCTGGACTTCACGCTGTCCGACGAGGGCCAGGCGATCTGGGCCAAGGCCTACCTGCGCCCGGTGCGCGCCGGCGCGATGCCCAAGGAGATCGAGGCCCAGTTCCTGCCCGCGAGCGACTACGCGCGCGCCAAGAGCGTGGACTACGGCCGCATGGCCGCGGCGCAGCGCGCCTTCTCCGACGAGTACCTGAAGGAAGTGCGCTGAGCCGAACCGCATGAGATGACGCAGGCCACCGCCACGATGCCTTCGGACGGCGCCTCCGGCGTCTGGACCCCGCGCTGGCGGCTGCTGGCCTGCGCCCTGCCCGCGGCCGCCTTCTTCGCGGCCTTCTGGCTGCTGCCGGTGGTGCGGCTGCTCGCGCTGCCCGCCGACAAGGGCTGGGCCACCTACTTCGCCGTGCTGACCGACGCGCGCTACCTGCAGAGCATGGCCAACACCGTGCTGCTGTCGGCGGCGGTCACGCTGGCCACGCTGGTGCTCGGCGCGGCCGTGGGCATCTACCTCGCGCGCCATGCCTTCTGGGGCCGGCGCGTGCTGCTGTCGCTGCTCACCTTGCCGCTGTCCTTTCCGGGCGTGATCATCGGCTTCTTCGTGATCCTGCTCGGCGGCCGCCAGGGCGTGGTGGCGAGCCTGAGCGACGCCCTGATCGGCGAGCGCATCACCTTCGCCTACGGCCTGCTCGGGCTGTTCCTGGCCTACCTGTACTTCTCGCTGCCACGCGCCATCGCCACCTACGCGGCCGCGGCCGAGGCCATGAACCTGCAGCTCGAGGAAGCCGCGCGCTCGCTTGGCGCCTCGCGGCTGCGCGTGGCGCGCGACGTGTGGATGCCCGAACTCGCGCCCACCACGCTGGCCTGCGGCGCGATCCTGTTCGCGACCTCGATGGGCGCCTTCGGCACCGCCTTCACGCTCGCGAGCAAGTTCGAGGTGATCCCGATCACCATCTACAACGAGTTCACCAACTACGCGAACTTCGCGCTCGCGGCCTCGCTGTCGATCGCGCTCGGCCTCGTGACCTGGCTGGTGCTGTTCGCCGCGCGCCGCTTCGGCGCGAACCCAGTCGCACGCTGAGGCCGCCATGCGAACGAACACCCGGCCCCAGGCCCCCTTCCTGCTCGCGATCACGCTGGTCGTGAGCCTGTTCATGATCGCGCCGATGCTGCTGTCGGTGATGGCCGGCCTGGTCAACAACTACAGCACCGGCCTGAAGAGCGGCCTCACCCTGCGCTGGCTCGGCGAGGTGTGGGAGAACTACGGCGGCACCGTCGGCTGGTCGCTCGCGCTGGCCGCAGCCTGCGTCGCCTGCACCGTGCTGCTCGGCGTGCCCTGCGCCTATGCGCTGGCGCGCAGCCGCTCGCGCGCGGCCCATGTCTTCGAGGAACTGCTGACCCTGCCGGTCGCGGTGCCGGGCCTGGCGACCGCGCTCGCGCTGATCCTCGCCTACGGCCAGCTCACGGCCTTCCGCCAGAGCTTCGCCTTCATCCTGGTCGGCCACGTCGTGTTCACGCTGCCCTTCATGGTGCGCACCGTGAGCTCGGCCTTCCAGCGCCACGAGCTGCTCGCGCTCGAGGAAGCCGCGCGCACGCTGGGCGCGAGCTTCCGCCAGCGCTTCATGGGCATCCTGGTGCCGGCCGTGTTCCCCGCCATCGTGGCCGGCAGCCTGATGGTGTTCACGCTCTCGGTGGGCGAGTTCAACCTCACCTGGATGCTGCACACCCCGCTCACGCGCACCCTGCCCGTGGGCCTGGCCGACAGCTATGCCTCGATGCGCATCGAGATCGGCTCGGCCTACACGCTGGTCTTCTTCGCCGTCATCCTCCCCGTGCTGTGGGGCCTGCAATACCTCGCCCACCTGATCCAGAAACGCCATGGAACTTGAACGCGTCCCCATCGACATCGCCCACTGCGCCAAGACCTATGCCGACGGCACGCGCGGCCTGCAGCCCACCGACCTCCAGGTGGAGGCCGGCGAGGTGCTGGCGCTGCTCGGCCCCTCGGGCTGCGGCAAGACCACGCTGCTGCGGCTGATCGCGGGCCTGGAAACGCCCGATGCCGGCAGCCGCATCGCCTTCGGCGGCCAGGACGTGACGCAGCGCCCGGTCGAGCAGCGCGGCGTGGGCATGGTGTTCCAGAGCTACGCGCTGTTCCCGCAGATGACGGTGGCGGCCAACATCGGCTATGGCCTGCGCATCCGCGGCGTGGCGCCCGCCGAGGAGAAGCGCGCCGTCGGCGAACTGGTCGACCTGGTGCGCCTGGGCGGCCTCGAGGCCAAGCGCCCGGCCGAGCTCTCGGGCGGCCAGCGCCAGCGCGTGGCGCTCGCGCGCGCGGTGGCGGTGCGCCCGCGCGTGCTGCTGCTCGACGAGCCGCTGGCCGCGCTCGACGCCAAGCTCAAGGAGTCGCTGCGCGACGAGCTCGCCGAGTTGCTGCGGCGGCTGCACATCACCGCCGTGCATGTCACGCACGACCAGCAGGAGGCGCTGGCCATCGCCGACCGGCTCGCCGTGATGCAGGCCGGCCGCATCGTGCAGGTGGGCCGCGGCGAGGACCTCTACCGCGCGCCCTCCCATCCCTTCGTGGCCGAATTCCTGGGCCGCGTGAACCGCCTGCAGCGCACGCCCGAGGCGCTGCGCGAAGACGTCGTGCGGCTCGGCGGCAGCGCCCTGCCCTGCCCCGGCGCCTGGCGCGACCGCGCCATGCTGCTGGTGCGCCCCGAGGACATCGAGGTCGGCCCCGCGCAGCCCGCGCGCCCCGGCTGGGGCACGGCCACGGTCGAGCGCCGCACCTTCCTCGGCGACCGCGTGCAGCTGCAGCTGCGCGTGGCCGACCAGCCGCAGATGCTGCTGGCCGACACCGCGCGCGACACGCCCTACGGCATCGGCGATGCCGTCGCGCTTCGCATCCACCCCGACCGATTGATGAGCCCGCAGGACACCCGCGCATGACCGCCACCACCCAAGACACCTTCCTGGTCCAGCTCACCGACCTGCACATCCGCGAGCCGGGCCGGCTGGCCTATGGCCGCATCGACACCGCGCCCTACCTCGCGCGCGCGGTGCGATCGGTGCTCGCGCTGCGGCAGTCGCCCGACGCGGTGGTGATCACCGGCGACCTCACCGACTTCGGCCGCGCCGCCGAGTACGAGCACCTCGCGCGCCTGCTGGCGCCGCTCGAGGCGCGGGGCATCCCCGTCCACCTGATGCCCGGCAACCACGACGACCGCGACCAGCTGCGCCGCAGCTTCCCGGGCCACGCCTACCTCGGCGACGGCGGCGACAGCGACGGCTTCGTGCAGTACGCGTTGAACGTCGGGCCGCTGCGGATGATCGCGCTCGATACCGTGGTGCCCGGCGCCAGCCATGGCGCGCTGTGCGAGAAGCGGCTGGCCTGGCTCGAGGCCCGGCTCGGCGAGAGCCGGCGCGAGCCGGTGGTGGTGGCGATGCACCATCCGCCGTTCCAGACCCTGATCGGCCACATGGACGAGATCGGCCTGCTCGAGGGCGCCGCGGAACTCGAGGCCCTGATTGCGCGTCATTCCAATGTGGAACGCGTGATCTGCGGCCACCTGCACCGCGCCATCGACGTGCGCTTCGGCGGCACCCTGGCCTCGACCGCGCCCGCGCCCGCGCACCAGGTCTGCCTGGACCTCGCGCCCGACGCGGCCTCGGCCTGGACGCTCGAGCCCCCGGGCTTCCGCGTGCATGCCTGGTCGCCCACGGCCGGCCGGCTGGTCACGCACCTCGCGGCCTCGGGGCATTTCGAGGGGCCGTATCCGTTCCACGACAACGGCGCGTTGATCGATTAGGACCCCGCTGGCCTGCTCCGGCCACATGTGGAGAATGGGGGGTCGACGCAAAACCGAAACAGAACGAAAAGAAAGGATCAAGCCCGACACCCATGAAGCATCTTCTGAACCTGCTGGCGGCCGTCGCCCTGCTGGTGTGGGGCACGCACCTCGTGCGCACCGGCGTTCTTCGCGTGTTCGGCGCCAATTTGCGCAAGATCCTCGTGCAGAGCATGCGCAACCGATTCACGGCCGCCCTCTCGGGCATCGGCGTCACGGCCCTGGTGCAATCGAGCACCGCCACCTCGCTGATGACCTCCTCCTTCGTCGGCCAGGGCCTGATCACCCTGCCCGCGGCGCTGGCGGTGATGCGCGGCGCCGACGTGGGCACGGCGCTGATCTCGGTGCTGTTCTCGGCCGACCTGTCCTGGCTCTCGCCGATGTTCATCTTCGTGGGCGTGGTGCTGTTCATCAGCCGCCCGGCCAGCGTGGCCGGCCGCATCGGCCGCGTCTTCATCGGCCTGGGCCTGATGCTCCTGGCGCTCCAGCTGGTGGTCGAAGCCACCGAGCCGCTGTTCTCCTCGCAGGCGGTGCGCGCGGTGCTGGCCTCGATCAGCAGCGACGTGCTGCTCGAGATCACCATCGGCTCCGTGCTCGCGATCGCTTCGTACTCGAGCCTCGCGGTGGTGCTGCTGGTGGCGACCATGGCCAATTCGAACGTGGTGCCGCTCGACGTCGCGCTCGGCCTGGTGCTCGGCGCCAACCTCGGCAGCGGCCTGCTCGCGGTGCTGACCACGGCCAAGTCGGCGATTCCGGTGCGCCAGGTGACCATCGGCAACCTGCTGTTCAAGGCCCTGGGCGTGGCGGTGGTCGCGCCCTTCGTCGGCCTCTGGCTGCGCTACGTGCAGCCGCAGCTGCCGACGCCCACGCATGGCGTGGTGCTGTTCCACCTGGCCTTCAACATCATCATCAGCATCGGCTTCATCGGCCTCACGCAGACGGTGGCGAAGCTGGTGACGCGCATGCTGCCCGAGCCCGCGCCCTCGACCGCCTCGCTGCGGCCGCACCACCTCGATCCTTCGGCGCTGTCGACGCCCACGCTCGCGATCTCGAATGCCGCGCGCGAGGCGCTGCACCAGGCCGACATCGTGGAGACGATGCTGATCGGCGTGCTCGACGTGATCCGCCGCAACGACCTCAAGCTCGCGCAGGAGCTGCGCCAGCTCGACGACACCGTGGACGAGCTCTATTCGGCGATCAAGTACTACATGACGCGCATCTCGCGCGAGGCCCTCGGCGAGGAGGAGAGCCGGCGCTGGACGGACATCATCAGCTTCACGATCAACATGGAGCAGATCGGGGACATCATCGAGCGGGTGATCCAGGACGTGGAGGACAAGAAGATCAAGCCGCAGCGCAACTTCTCGGAAGCGGGCATGGCGGAGATCGTCGAGCTGCACGGGCGGCTGGTGGCGAATCTGCGGCTGTCGATGAGCGTGTTCCTGAACGGGAATGTTCGGGATGCGCAGAAGCTGCTCGAGGAGAAGGCTCGGTTTCGGGATCTGGAGCGGGCCTATGCGACGACGCACCTGGATCGGTTGTCGGATCGGACGACGTTGAGCATCGAGACCAGTTCATTGCATATCGATCTGATCAGCGATCTGAAGCGGATCAATTCGCATATCTGTTCTATTGCTTATCCGATTCTGGAGTCGGCTGGGGCGTTGGCGCCTTCTCGGTTGAAAGAGTCTCGTCTTGGGAAGATCGAAGGGTAGGGTTCTTTTTTTAGGCCGTAGGCCGGGACTCGCCCCGGCGGGCGACTCACTTTTCTTGTCTCGCCAAGAAAAGTAAGCAAAAGAAGGCGACCCCGCTGTCTGTGTCCCTCCGCTTCGCTGCGGGCAACCTGCGGTGCTCGGGGAAAGCGGGGGTCCGCAGAACTCGCTGCACTTCGTTCCGCTCAGACAGCTGCGGCCCTGATCCCGCTTTCCCCTGCGCTCCTCGGCACAGCCAGAGGGGGGTGATTCGGGCCTTTGCTTCGCTCGGCCACACGACATCCGCTCGGGCCATCGCTTCGCTCGGCTTCGGGTCTTGCTCCCTCTCCCTCTGGGAGAGGGCTGGGGTGAGGGCTCCGGGCGGTGGATACCGTCAAACCCTTGGTGAGGCCCGGTGCCCTCACCCTAGCCCTCTCCCAGAGGGAGAGGGGACAAGACAAACACAAGGCCGAGCGAAGCGATGGCCCGAGCGACATTGCAAGGCCGAGCGAAGCGATGGCCCGAGCGACATTGCAAGGCCGAGCGAAGCAATGGCCCGAGCGGCATTCCAAGGCCGAGCGAAGCAAAGGCCCGACCCACCCCCTCTGGCTGCGCCGAGGAGCGCAGCGTTTCGCGGATAAGGGCTCGCAGCTGTTTGAGCGCAGCGCAGCGGAGCGAGTTCTGCGAGACCCCGCGAAACGCGAGCACCGCAGGTTGCCCGCAGCGAAGCGGAGGGACGCAGACAGTGGGTCGCCTTTTCTTTGGTTACTTTCTTTTGGCGAAGCAAAAGAAAGTGACTCGCCCGCCGGGGCGAATTCCCGGCTCCTGCCTCAAAAAAAAGCAACCCGCTATTTAGAGGAAGCAGCAGCCCCAACAGCAGAAGGCTCAGCAACCCCAGCCTCCCGCCGCGCATACCTCTGCGCCAACACAGCACAAACCATCAACTGCATCTGATGAAACAACATCAGCGGCAAAACGATAGCGCCCACAGCATGCGAGGCGAACAGAACCTTCGCCATAGGAATCCCGCTAGCCAGACTCTTCTTCGACCCACAGAACACGATAGTGATCTCGTCTTCAGTATCGAAGCCCAGCTTGCGCGCCAACAAGGTAGTCAGGCTCAACGCCAAAGCCAGGATCACCGCACACACGACCAGCAACCCCACCAGCGCATGCATCGGCACCTGCCGCCACAACCCCTCGATCACCGCCGCACTGAATGCCGTATAGACCACCAGCAGGATCGACCCCTGGTCCACGAACTTCAGCACCGACGCACGCCGCTTCACCCAGCCCCCGATCCACGGCCGCAGCAGATGCCCCGCCGCGAACGGCACCATCAGCTGCAGCAGGATCCGCCCGATCGCATCGAGCGACGACGACGCCGCATGCCCGCCGTGCGGCAGTACCACCAGCCCCACCAGCACCGGCGTCACGAACACCCCCAGCAGCGTCGAGGCCGAGGCGCTGCAGATCGCCGCCGGCATGTTGCCGCGCGCCATCGCCGTGAAGGCGATCGCCGACTGCACGGTCGCGGGCAGCACGCACAGGTAGAGCACGCCGGTGTAGAGCTCGGGCGTGACCAGCGGCACCAGCACCGGCTTCAACGCCAGCCCGAGCAGCGGGAACAGCACGAAGGTGCTCGCGAACACCAGCAGGTGCAGCCGCCAGTGGGTGATGCCCTCGAGGATCGCCTCGCGCGAGAGCTTGGCGCCGTGCAGGAAGAACAGCAGGCCGATGGCCACCGTGGTCAGGCCCTCGAAGAACTGGGCGGGACGGCCGCTGGCGGGGACGAGGCTCGCGAGGGTGACGACCAACAGCAGGGCGAGGGTGAAGTTGTCGGGCAGGAGACGGGAACGGGACATGGAAAGGCAAAGCGCGACCGACCCCGGGACAGGGACGATCGCTCGAATTAGGGATTACCCGTATTTTCGCGCTAGTGCGCCGTCGAGGCGGCGGGGCGCGAAGAAGGCGACGCGGACGGTGGGGGATAGCCCGTGGCGGTGGCCGTGAAGCGCGCCTGGCGGCAGCGCAGGCAGAAGTCGATCAGGTCGTCGACCTCGGTCGCCTTGTCGAACACGGCATCGGCGCCGAGCTGCAGGCAGCGGCGGCGCATGTCGGGCGTGGCGTGGTTGCTCAGCACCACCATCTTCTGCGATGGGTCGCGGTGGCGGCAGGCCTGAAGCACGCTGAGGCCGGTGCCGTCTTTCAGAAACAGGTCGATGATCGCCAGGTCCCACGCCGCCATGTTGCGCGTGAGCCAGCGCGTGCTCTCGGCCTCGGTGTCGGCCAGGCCGACCGGATCGACCCGCGCCACCTCGCGCAGGGTGCCCACGAGGTTCTCGCGGATGGTGGGGTTGTCTTCGACGATGAAGGTGCGGACGGTGCTCATGGCGGCAGGCGGCGATCCCGCGAAGAGGCGGGACGGCGGCGGGGCTTCGTTGCCAACGAGGCTACAAAGTGCTCCCGCCACAAGACGCAGGCATGACACCCCTGCCCGGGTAGGACAAGGCCGGGGTGACGCTCAGAGCGTGAGGATGGTGCAGCCCGTGGTCTTGCGCGCCTCGAGGTCGCGGTGCGCCTGCTGCACGTCGGCCAGCGCATAGCGCTGCACGATCGGGATCTTCACCGCGCCGCTCTGCACGATGGCGAACAGGTCGTCCGCCATCGCCTGCGTGCTCTCGCGCGTGGCCAGGTGCGAGAACAGCGTGGGACGCGTCAGGTACAGCGAGCCCTTCGAGGCCAGCACGCCGAGGTTCACCGGCGGCACCGGGCCCGAGCCGTTGCCGAACACGGCCAGCAGGCCGAAGGGACGCAGGCAGTCGATCGAGCCTTCGAAGGTGTCCTTGCCGACCGAGTCGTAGACCACCTTCACGCCCTTGCCGCCGGTGATCTCCTTGACGCGGGCGGCGAAGTTCTCGCTGCTGTAGTTGAGGGCATGCGCCGCGCCGTGGTCCAGCGCGAGCTGGCACTTGGCGTCGCTGCCGGCGGTGCCGATCAGCTGCAGGCCCAGCGCCTTGGCCCACTGGCAGGCGATCAGGCCGACGCCGCCGGCCGCGGCATGGAACAGCACGAAGTCGCCGGCCTGCAGGCCCTCGGCCGGCAGCGTCTTCTTCAGCAGGTACTGCGTGGTCAGGCCCTTGAGCATCATGGCCGCGCCGGTCTCGAAGGAGATGTCGTCGGGCAGCTTGCAGACGCACTTGGCGGGCATCACGCGCAGCTCGCTGTAGGCACCGGGCGGCTGGCTCGCATAGGCGGCGCGGTCGCCGGCCTTCAGGTGCGTGACGCCCTCGCCCACCGCCTCGACCACGCCCGCGGCTTCCATGCCCAGCTGCAGCGGCATCTGGAACGGATAAAGCCCGCTGCGCTGGTAGGTGTCGATGAAGTTCAGGCCCACGGCCTTGTGGCGGATGCGGATCTCGCCGGGGCCGGGCTCGCCGACCTCGACCTCGACGATCTTCAGTTCCTCGGGACCGCCATGGCGGTCGATACGAACGGCTTTGCTCAACATCGGTGCTGTCTCCACGCGCGAAAAAAGAAGAGGCGCATCCTGCCATGTTTGGGGTTTCCGCGGCGACACGGGTCATTGCATCCAGCCGTTAGAGTCGGCGCCCATGTCACAGCCGCAGCGCCTCACGCCACTGACCGTCCTCCTGCTCGTCGTGCCGCCGCTGCTGTGGGCCGGCAACGCGGTGGTCGGCCGGCTGGTGCGCGAACTGGTGTCGCCGCTCACGCTGAACTTCGTGCGCTGGGTCATCGCCTTCGTGCTGCTGCTGCCGCTCGCGGCCGCGGTGCTGCGGCCCGCGAGCCCGCTGTGGGCGCACTGGAGGCGCTATGCGCTGCTGGGCCTGCTGGGCATCGGCCTGTACAACGCCTTCCAGTACCTGGCGCTGCAGACCTCGACGCCGATCAACGTGACGCTGGTGGGCTCGAGCCTGCCGCTGTGGATGCTGGCGGTGGGCAGCCTGTTCTTCGGCGCCCGCCCGCATGGGCGCGCGATCGGCGGCGCGCTGCTGTCGATGCTCGGCGTGCTGCTGGTACTCAGCCGCGGCGAATGGCGCCAGCTGCTGGCGCTGCGGCTGGTGCCGGGCGACCTCTACATGATCCTGGGCACCATCGCATGGGCCTTCTACAGCTGGCTGCTCGCGCGCACGCACGAGCCCGCCGCGCTGCGGCGCGACTGGGCCGCGTTCCTGATGGCGCAGCTGGTGTTCGGCGTCGCCTGGTCGGGCACGTTCGCGGCCGGCGAATGGGCGCTGACGCCGGCCCACCTCGACCTGGGCTGGCCGCTGGTCGCCGCCATGGCCTTCATCGGCATCGGCCCGGCCGTGCTGGCCTACCGGTGCTGGGGCAGCGGCGTGCAGCGCGCGGGCCCGCAGGTGGCCGGCATCTTCATGAACCTCACGCCGCTGTTCGCGGCCGTGATGTCGGCGGCCTTCCTGCGCGAGGCGCCGCACTGGTACCACGGCGCGGCCTTCGTGCTGATCGTGGGCGGGATCGTGGTGTCGGCGCGGCGCTGAATCACTGGCGCGGGGCGAACAGGTGCGCCAGCGTGGGCTGCGCCGCGAGCCAGCGCGGCGCCTCCTCGCGCCCCACCAGTCGCCAGACATAGCCGGGTCGGCCGTAGAGATCGCGGCCCGAGGCCAGCAGCGCGGGAATGTCGAGCGCCTCGAGCAGCTCGGGCCGGTTGTATTCCTGGTGCGCGAAGCCGCGGATCTTGGCGCGCACCGCCTCCTCGTCCATCGCGAGGTACGACAGGTGCCAGCCCGCGTCGTCGATCAGCCGCGCGGGCTGGGCGCCGCTGCGCACGCGCAGGCGCAGCTGGTCGGGCGTGAGGCCATCGAGCCGCGCGCGCGTGGCCGCCACGGTCCAGATCGCCGCGGCCTCGGGGCCCTGCACGTTGCGGTAGTCGGCGTAGAAGTAATAGAAGGCCTGGCGCAGCCCGAAGACCTCGTGGCGGCGGTCGTCGCGCATGGCGCGAACGACGTCGGCGCGCGGTATCTCGTCGGCGTCGGAGACCATCACCAGGTCGTGCGGCGCCGCGTCGTGCAGGCCGCGCAGGATCTGGTTGCGCTGGAATTTCTCGCGGATCCAGAAGCCCGATGTCGGCGTGTCGGCATGCCAGTCGCCGGGCACGGCGATCGCATCGGCCGCCGCGTCGACCTCGGGCATGTCGTGCACCGCCACATGGCGGATGCGCGGCAGGAAGGCCGCAATGCACGGATCGGCGGCATCGAAGCGCAGCGGCTTGGGCGCGCCGGTGAAGCTGCGGTCGGCCTCCACCAGCACGAAGCAGTCGACCACCTCGTCGAGCTCGTGCAGCCGCGCCGCGAGGACGTCGGCCTCGCCGTTGTAGGTGAAGCAGTCGTAGACCCTGCGCGTGGGGCCCTGCGACACGGCCACGGCCTGACGCGCCTCGAGCGGGAACTCGACGC
This sequence comes from Variovorax paradoxus, assembly GCA_016806145.1. Taxonomy (NCBI): domain Bacteria; kingdom Pseudomonadati; phylum Pseudomonadota; class Betaproteobacteria; order Burkholderiales; family Comamonadaceae; genus Variovorax; species Variovorax paradoxus. The sequence continues at coordinate 1,665,366 of CP063166.1, read as the reverse complement.
GGTAGCCGCGGCGCTCGAACATCGCCAGCAGGTCGCGCTCGCCGTACCAGCCGTCGAGCTCCGACAGCGGCACCAGCGAACGCACCGTGGGCGGCGACAGCGACACCAGCCGGCGCACCTTCGAGTGATGACCGAAGATCTTCAGCGCATCGAAGCCATGGTGCAGCTGCGGGCCCGCATGCTCGATCGCGAACTCGCGCGCCAGCTCGACCGGCGCGAAGCGCAGGCCCCGGGCCTCGAGCGCGGGCCGCAGCACCCCCGTCAGCTGGACGTCCTCCAGCAGCGGGTTGTGATGCCAGTGCATCCGCAGCGGCTCGCCCTCGAGCGCATCGGGCGGCGGAATCTCGACGCGGATCTCGGGATGGTCGACCAGCGCGCGCAGGAAGCGCCGGCTGCGCAGGCTGAAGCCGCCGTTGAGCACCGGCGTGACGCGGTGGTCGGGCCGCGCGTACTCGTCGGCCCATTCGAAGCGGTTGCGCCAATAGGCCGGCCCCCGCGGCGGCTCGATGCGCGCGAGGTGGATCGGCGCGCCGATGCAGTCGTGGTCGAGGAAGGCCTCGTTCCAGTTGGCCGCGTCGAGCACCCAGCCGTCTTCCTGCACGATCAGCGCGAACTCGGTGTCCACCAGGCGCCAGAGCGCGAACATGATGAACCAGCTGTACTCGTGGTAGTCGAGCGGCGCGATCGCGCGGTGCGCGATGCCGCGGCCCAGGTCGGGCGGCGCCTGCGGGCTGCACAGCAGCGCGCGCGCGCCGGGCATCTGCGCCAGGCTCAGCGCGAGCGCCATGGCGGCGCCGCGTGCATCCGGCAGGCCGGTGACGGACACCAGCGTGATCTCTTGAAACGACTCCCTGCTCATCCTCTTGCCCCGCGAATTCTTCGGCTCGCGTGATGCCTGGTCCGGCTCAGTAGGTGCCCGGGTAGGCACCGCCGTCGGCCAGCACGTTCTGGCCGGTCATGTAGCCGGCCTGCACGCTGCACAGGAAGGCGCAGATGGCGCCGAACTCGGCGGGCGTGCCGAAGCGGCGCGCGGGCACGGCCTTCTTGCGGTTCTCCCACACGGTGTCGAAGTCCAGGCCCGACTTCTGCGCCGCGCCGCTCATCGTGCCCTTGAGGCGATCGGTCTCGAAGGAACCGGGCAGCAGGTTGTTGATGGTCACGCCCTTGCCGGCAACGCTGCTGCGCGCCACGCCGGCGACGAAGCCGGTGAGGCCGCTGCGCGCGCCGTTCGACAGGCCCAGCACTTCGATCGGCGACTTCACCGAGCTCGAGGTGATGTTGACGATGCGACCGAAGCCGCGCTCGGCCATGCCGTCGACCGTGGCCTTGATGAGCTCGATCGGCGTGAGCATGTTGGCGTCGACCGCCTTGATCCAGTCCTCGCGCTCCCAGTTGCGGAAGTCGCCGGGCGGCGGGCCACCGGCATTGGTGACCACGATGTCGAAGGCATGGCCCAGCGCGAACACGGCGGCGCGGCCGGCCTCGGTCGTGATGTCGGCCGCCACGGCCTTGACGAAGGGCGCGGGCGTGCCCGCCGCGGTGGCCGCGTCGGCCAGTTGCTTGGCCGCAGCCTCGAGCGCCTCGGCGCCGCGCGCCACGATCACCACGTTGACGCCCTCGCGCACCAGCGCCTCGGCGCAGCCGTAGCCCAACCCCTTGCTCGCGCCGCACACCAGCGCGGTCTTGCCTGCAATGCCCAGATCCATTTGTTCGACTCCAGAAGAGAAAAAATAAAGCGCGGTGGCCTCAGCGGCCCTTGCGCGTGAAAACGAAGATGCCCGCGATCACCAGCGCCGTGCCGGCGGCGATCCAGGCCGTGAACGGCTCGCCGAGTATGACCACGCCCATGAGGATGGTCGACAGGGGCCCGATCATGCCGGTCTGGGCGGCGATGGCCGGCCCGATGCGCTCGATCGCCATCATCACCATCAGCACCGGCACCGCGGTGCACAGGGTGGCGTTGAGCACCGACAGCCAGATCACCTCGGGCGCCACCTGCAGCGCCGCGGCTAGCGGGCGCAGCAGCGCGAACTGCGCGAGGCAGAACAGGCAGGCCACCGTGGTCGCGAGGCCCACCAGCCGCAGCGAACCCAGGCGCTGCACGAATTCGCCGCTGTAGACCAGGTAGCCCGCATAGCTCACCGCGCTGAGGAACACCAGGAACGCGCCCCAGGCCGCCGCGAGGCCGCCGCCCTTGCTCTCGCCGGCCAGGAGCTCGTGGCCGAAGACCAGCAGCACGCCCGCGTAGCTGATGACCATGCCGATCAGTTGCGGCCGCGTGACGCGGCGGCGGTACAGCACCCAGCCGAAGAACAGCACCAGCGTGGGATTGAGATAGAGGATCAGCCGCTCGAAGCTGGCCGAGATGTAGGCCAGCCCGGCGAAGTCCAGGAAGCTCGCAAGGTAGTAGCCCGAGAAGCCCAGCCCGATCACGCCGAGCCAGTCGCGAAAGCTCAGGGCGGGCTTGCCGCGGCCGGCCCACCAGGCCATGAGCGCGAACAGCGGCAGCGCGAACAGCATGCGCAGCATGATCAGCGTCACGGCATCGACGCCATGGCGGTAGGCCAGCTTGACGATGATCGCCTTGCCGCTGAACGCGATCGCGCCCAGCGAGGCGAGGACGAGGCCGGGCGCGATGCTCTTCGCGCTGTCTGGAAGGGGAATGCCGGTGCTCGCGGCCGTCTTGGTCATCCCCCGATCATCGCGTGAAAGCTCAATACCCTGCTGCCGCTCCGTCTCGGCGCGGATCGCTGGCGGCCACGTAGCCCTCGACCGAGGGATCGCCCGCGCGCCAGATGAACTGGCCGGCACCGAAGTCCTGGTAGGAGTCGTTGATGACCTCGAGGTGGTGGCCCAGCCCGCGCAGGCCCTGCACGGTGGCGGGGTTCATCGCGGCCTCGACGTTGATCTCCAGGCCCGCGTTGAAGCGCCAGCGCGGCGCGTCGCAGGCGGCCTGCGGGTTCTGCTTGTAGTCGAGCATGCGCACCAGCGTCTGCATGTGGCCCTGGGGCTGCATGTTGCCGCCCATCACGCCGAAGCTCATCACCGGCTGGCCGTCCTTGGTGAGGAAGGCCGGGATGATGGTGTGGAACGGACGCTTGCCCGGCGCCACCACGTTCGGGCTCTCGGCCTTGAGGCTGAAGCCGTGGCCGCGGTTCTGCAGGCTGATGCCGAATTCGGGCTCGACGCAGCCCGAGCCGAAGCCCATGTAGTTGCTCTGGATGAAGCTCACCATCATGCCGCTCTCGTCGGCTGCGGTGAGGTAGATGGTGCCGCCCTTCACGGGGTTGCCGGCCTTGAAGTCCTGCGCCTTGTTGCGGTCGATCAGCCGCGCGCGCGAGGCCAGGTAGGCGTCGTCGAGCATCTGCTCGGTCGTGACCTCCATGGTCGAGCGCTCCGACACGTAGCGGTAGACGTCGGCGAAGGCCAGCTTCATGGCCTCGATCTGCAGATGCTGCGACTCCACCGAGTCGACCGGCAGCGAGGCGATGTCGAACTTCTCGAGGATGCCCAGCGCGATCAGCGCCGCGATGCCCTGGCCGTTGGGCGGGATCTCGTGCAGCGTGTGGCCGCGATAGTCGCGCGAGATCGGCGTGATCCACTCGGGCTGGTAGGCCGCGAGGTCGGCCACGGTGAGCGCGCCGCCCTGCTCCTGGGAGAACTTCGCGAGCGCCTCGGCGATCTCGCCCGTGTAGTAGGCCTCGCCCCTGGTGCGGGCGATGGCCTTGAGCGCGCGCGCGGCGGCGGCGAAGCGGAACAGCTCGCCGACCTCGGGCGCGCGGCCCCAGGGCAGGAAGGCCTGGGCGAAGCCCGGCTGCGATTGCAGCAGCGGCGTGGCCGCGAGCCACTTGCCCTGCACCACCGGCGGCACCAGGTAGCCGCGCTCGGCGATGTCGATGGCCGGCGCCATCAGGTCGGCGAAGGGCAGCTTGCCGAAGCGCTCGCTGAGCGCGGCCCAGCCGCGCACCGCGCCCGGCACGGTGACCGAGTCGATGCCGCGCATCGGCGGGGTGGCGGCGTCGGCACCGTACTTGGCCTTGAAGTACTCGGGCGTCCAGGCCTTGGGCGCGGGGCCCGAGGCATTGAGGCCGTGCAGGGCCTTGCCGTCCCACAGGATGCAGAAGGCATCGCTGCCCAGGCCGTTGCTCACCGGCTCGACCAGCGTCATGACGGCCGCGGTGGCGACGGCCGCGTCGACCGCGTTGCCGCCCTGCTGCAGGATGCGCAGGCCGGCCTGCGCGGCCAGTGGGTGCGAGGTCGACACCACGTTGCGCGCGAACACCGGGATGCGGGTGGAGGTGTAGGGGTTGCCGAAATCGAAGTTCATGGCGGTCATGGCGGTCGTGCTCTCGTGTCTTCAGTCGTTGGTGATCTTGCGTTCGACGACGATCTTCTTCCACTTGGCGGCGTCGACGGCCACCATCTTCGCGAACTGCTCGGGCGTGCCGGCCGTGGCGGGCTCGATGCCCAGGCGCGACAGCTTGTCCTTGACCTCGGGGTCGGCCAGCGCCTCGTTGGCGGCCTTGTTCACGCGCGCCACCAGATCGGCCGGCAGGCCCTTGGGGCCGTAGAAGCCGAACCAGGTGTTCGATTCGTAGCCCGGCAGCGTGTCGGCGATCGGCGGCAGCTCGGGCGCGAGCGGACTGCGCTTGAGCGAGGTCACGCCCAGCGCGCGCAGCCGGCCGTCGCGCACGTGCGGCATGCCGGTGGGCAGCGAGTCGAACAGCACGTCGACCTTGCCGCTGATCAGGTCGGGGATCGCGAGCGCCGTGCCCTTGTAGGGGATGTGGGTGACGAACACGCCGGCCTGCGCCTTGAACAGCTCGGCCGTGAGCTGCACGATGGTGCCGTTGCCGCTCGAGGCGTAGTTGAGCTTGCCGGGGTTCTTCTTCGCGTAGTCGATCCACTCGCGCACCGTCTTCGCGGGCGAGTTCACCGGCACCAGCATGATGCTCGGCGCGTCGCCCACGTGCGCGATCGGCGTGAAGTCGCGCACCGTGTCGTAGGGCAGCCGGCTGGTGATGGCCGGGCCGATCGAATGCGTGCTGGTGGTGGCCAACAGCAGCGTGTAGCCGTCGGGCGCGGCCTTGGCCGCAATGTCGGAACCGATGGCGCCGCCGGCACCGGGCTTGTTGTCGACCACCAGCGTGGTGCCCAGCTTCTCGCCCATCTTCTGGCCCAGCGTGCGCGCGAACAGGTCGGTGGCGCCGGCCGCGGGAAAGGGCACGACCAGGCGGATCGGCTTGTTGGGATAGCCCTGCGCGAAGCCGGTGGCCGGCGCGGCCAGGCACAGCGCGGCGAAGGCGGCCGCGAGGCCGTGGAGAAACTGGTGGCGTTGCATGGTGCTGGATTCCCTTCGCAAGATGGCGAACATTCGATGCTAAGCAGCACGGGCGCATCAAGCCAGATAATCCCGCTTATTCAACTATGAGCACAATTTATGGCACGGATCGCCGCCGAGGAGGTTTCGCTGCAGCAGCTTCGCGCGCTCGCGGCGGTGGCCGAAACGGGCAGCTTCACGCTGGCCGCCGAGAGCCTGCAACTGACCCAGCCGGCCATCAGCCATCTCGTCAAGCGCATGGAGGAGGACCTGGGCCAGCCGCTGGTGGTGCGCGGGCGGCGCATCCGCATGACCGATGCCGGCCAGATGATGGTCGACACGGCCGTGCGCGCGCTGCGGCTGATCGATGAGTCGGTCAATGCCTGCCGCTCGCAGGCGCAGTTGCGCGAGGGCCGCGTGGTGCTGGCGGTGGGCCATCTCACGGCCGGCGCGCTGATGCCGCCGCTGCTCGGGCGCTTCGCGCACAAGCACCCCAAGCTGGCCACCACGCTGCTCGACAGCACCGCCGAGCAGATGATCTCGCGCATCCTCTCGCAGGAGGCCGACCTGGGCTTCGGCTCCGACATCGGCCAGGCGCATTCCGAGCTCGCGACCGAGCCGCTGTTCGTCGAGCGCATGGCGCTGTTCGTGCGCGAGGACCATCCGCTCGCGCAGCGCAGCAGCATCGAGGCGCGGCAGCTCGAGGCCCTGCCCTTCATCCACGTCAACCCCGACGCCAACGTCTGGCGCGCGGTGAGCCGGCAGCTGTCGAGCGTGGCCAACGTCTATCCGCAGGTGGCGCACCACGTGTCGATGCTCTCCACCGCCTTCGGCCTGATCCAGGCCGGCGCGGGCGTGGCGCTGCTGCCGCGCTACGTCGAGGTGCTGATGCCGCCGAACCTGCGCGTGCTCTCGGTCACGCGGCCGGTGCTCGAATACCCGCTGGTGGCGGTGCGGCTGGCCAAGCATCCGCTGAGCCCGGCGGCGATGGCCTTCCTCGACATCGCGCGGCAGCACCTGAAGCCGCGCGCGGCGAAGGGCTGAAAAGGCCTTCGCCAAAAACGAACGGCGCCCGCGGGCGCCGTTCATTGGAGCGAGCCCGGCACGCGTGCCGGGCGGTCGTCGATCACTCCTCGACGAAGGCTTCCTCGCGCTTCGACTTCACGGCCGGCAGCAGCACGATGACGAGCAGCAGCAAGGCAGCAGCCAGCAGGCCAGCGGAGATCGGACGCGTGATGAACACGCTCCAGTCGCCACGCGACAGCAGCAGCGAGCGGCGCAGGTTCTCTTCCATCATCGGGCCCAGGATGAAGCCCAGCAGCAGCGGCGCGGGTTCGCAGCCGAGCTTGAAGAAGGTGTAGCCCACGAAGCCGAAGATGCCCACCATCCAGATGTCGAAGGTGTTGTTGTTGGTCGAGTACACGCCGATCGCGCAGAACAGCACGATCGCCGGGAACAGGTACTTGTACGGCACCGACAGCAGCTTGATCCACATGCCGATCAGCGGCAGGTTCAGGATGATCAGCATCGCGTTGCCGATCCACATCGAGGCGATCAGGCCCCAGAACAGCTCGGGGTTGCTGGTCATGACCTGCGGGCCCGGCTGGATGTTGTGGATCGTCATCGCGCCCACCATCAGCGCCATCACGGCGTTGGGCGGAATGCCCAGCGTCAGCAGCGGAATGAAGGAGGTCTGCGCGCCGGCGTTGTTGGCCGACTCGGGAGCCGCCACGCCGCGGATGTTGCCCTTGCCGAAGGGCACTTCGCCCGGCTTCAGCTTGGTCTTCTTCTCGATGGTGTAGGCCGCGAAGGCCGCCAGCAGCGCACCGCCGCCGGGCAGGATGCCTAGGGCCGAACCGAGCGCCGTGCCGCGCAGCACCGCGGGCACCATGCGCTTGAAGTCTTCCTTGGTCGGGAACAGGCCCTTCACCTTGGCGGTGAACACTTCGCGCTCTTCATCGGGACGCGAGAGGTTCGCGATGATTTCGCCGTAGCCGAACACGCCCATGGCGATGGCCACGAAGCCGATGCCGTCGGTCAGTTCGGGGATGTCGAAGCTGAAGCGCGCCACGCCCGAGTTCACGTCGGTGCCCACCAGGCCCAGCAGCAGGCCCAGCACGATCATCGCGATCGCCTTGAGCAGCGAACCCGAAGCCAGCACCACGGCGCCGATCAGGCCCAGGATCATCAGCGAGAAGTATTCGGCCGGGCCGAACTTGAAGGCCAGCTCGGTCAGCGGCGGCGCGAAGGCGGCCAGGATCAGCGTACCGACGCAGCCCGCGAAGAACGAGCCCAGGCCCGCCGCGGCAAGCGCCGGCCCCGCCCGGCCCTTGCGCGCCATCTGGTAGCCGTCGATCACTGTCACCACCGAGGATGACTCCCCTGGCAGGTTCACGAGAATCGCGGTGGTGGAGCCGCCGTACTGCGCGCCGTAGTAGATGCCGGCCAGCATGATCAGGGCCGACACCGGGGGCAGTGCGTAGGTCGCGGGCAGCAGCATCGCGATGGTCGCGACGGGGCCGATGCCGGGCAGCACGCCGATCAGCGTGCCCAGGATACAGCCGACCAGGCAGTACAGCAGGTTCGTGAAGGTGAACGCGACGCCGAAGCCGGTCGAGAGGTTTTGAAAGAGTTCCATGGTGCTTGCGTCCTCAGCCGATGAAGGTCGGCCAGACCTGGATCTGGAGCTTGAGCGCCCAGATGAATGCAACGTAGCTGCCGACGGCCAGCACGGTGGCCAGCACCAGCACGCTGGGCAGCTTGAACTCGTGGCCCGCGAGGCTCGCGATGATCACCAGCGCGTAGATCGCGATGATCATCCCCATGGCCGGCAGGCCGATGCTCGGCAGGCCGCCGAGCAGGATGCCGAACATCAGGTTGGCGCCGAGGATCAGCACGACCTGCTTCCAGGCCCACTTGCCGATCGGATCACCGGTGGTGGTTTCGACGGTCAGGCCGCTGAACATGATGCCCAGGCCGATCACCGCCATCAGGATGCCGAGCACCAGCGGGAAGTACCCGGGGCCCATGCGAGCGCCTGTGCCCACGCTGTAGTTGGTGGCGCCCCAAGCGAAGGCGACCCCGACCACGGTGAACATCAGGCCCGAGAAAAAGTCTTTTTGACTCTTGATTTTCACGAACAGTCTCCTCGAACAAATTTCGATGCGGGATTGTGGAGTCAGGTGGAAGTCAGCCCCATGTGGGTTCCACCTACCGAGAACTTAGGGATAACCCCGGTGCACGAGGCGCCTCGGATGTAGGCAGTTCGTGTTCGGCGCGGGGCTGCGCCGGGGACTGTTCAAGCGTCGAGCGGCGGCGTGGCGCTCAGCACTTCCTCGATCGTGGTCAGGCCCTCGGCCACGCGCAGCGCACCCGCGAGGCGCAGCGGCCGCATGCCGTCGACCACGGCCTGGCGCCGCAGCACCGCGAGGTTCGGCGCCTTCGTGACCTCGTTGCGGAAGGTCTCGCTGATGCTCAGCAGTTCGTACAGGCCCATGCGGCCCATGTAGCCGGTCATGCGGCAGTCGACGCAGCCCACCGGCTTGTAGGCGCGCACCGAGCCCGTGATCTGCCACGGCTTGACGATGGCCTCGAGCTTCTCGCGCGTGATGCCGTCGTCGGGCTGCTTGCAGTGCGGGCACAGGGTGCGCACCAGCCGCTGCGCGAGCACGCCGAGCATCACGGCGTTGATGAGGTACGAGGGCACGCCGAGCTCCATCAACCGCGTGATGGCGCTGGGCGCGTCGTTGGTGTGCAGGGTGCTGAACACCAGGTGGCCGGTCAGCGCGGCCTGCACCGCCATCTCGGCGGTGGCGAGGTCTCGGATTTCGCCGACCATGATGATGTCCGGGTCCTGCCGCATCAACGCGCGCAGCCCCTCGGTGAAACCGAAATCGAGTTGCGGTTGCACCTGCGTCTGGTTGAACGAAGGCTCGATCATCTCGATCGGGTCTTCCACCGTGCTGACGTTGACCTCCTCGGTCGCCACGCGCTTGAGCGTCGAGTACAGCGTGGTGGTCTTGCCCGAGCCCGTGGGGCCGGTCACGAGGATGATGCCGTTGGGCCGCGTGACGAGCTGCTCCCAGCGCTGCGCATCGTGCTGCGCGAAGCCGAGCGCGTCGAGGTCCTTGACCGCGGTGTCGGGGTCGAAGATCCGCATCACCATCTTCTCGCCGAAGGCGGTGGGCAGGGTCGACAGCCGCATTTCGATCTCTTCGCCGCGCATGTTGCGGGTCTTGATGCGGCCGTCGAGCGGCCGGCGCTTCTCGACCACGTCCATGCGGCCCAGCAGCTTGATGCGCGCGACCATCGCGTTCATCACGCCCATCGGCATCTGGTAGGCCGGATGCAGCACGCCGTCGATGCGAAAGCGGATCACGCCCTGCTCGCGTCGCGGCTCGAGGTGGATGTCGCTCGCGCGCTGGTCGAAGGCGTACTGCCACAGCCAGTCGACCACCTGCACCACGCTCTGGTCGTTGGCATCGAGCTGCTTGTTGCTCTTGCCGAGCTCGACGAGCTGCTCGAAGCTCGCGCCGCCGGTGTTGCCGCCGGCCTTCTGCGCCGCGCGCACCGACTTCGCGAGCGCGAAGAACTCGGCCGTGTAGCGCTGGATCTCGGCCGGGTTCGCGACCACGCGCCGCACCGTGCGCCGCGACTGGCGCTCGACCTCGGAGATCCAGTCGGTGAGGAAGGGTTCGGCCGTGGCCACCACCACCTCGTTGGGCAGCACCTGCACCGGCAGCACCTTGTGGCGCTCGGCATAGGCCGCGCTCATGGTGTCGGCCACCTTGCCCACGTCGACCTTGAGCGGGTCGATGCGCAGGTAGGACAGGCCCGCGCGGCCCGCAAGCCACTGCGCAAGCATCTCGAGGTCGAGCGGCTTGCTGTCGCTCTCGCGCGTCATCGCGACATTGGCGAGCCGCACCAGCGGATGCTGGCGGCTCTCGGCCTGGGCGCAGCGCGCGATGGTGCGCTTGGCTTCCATCGGCGAGATCACGCCGTCGGCGGCCAGCCATTCGATCAGGCGACGCAGCTCGAGTGGACCTTCGGGGCGGACGGCCGGTGCGGCGGAAGCGGGAACGGCGCTCATGGATTCAGATGGAAAGGACCGGCTTGAACACCCGCAGCCACTTGGGCGCGGGCAGGCCCCAGCGAGTCTGGATGGTTTGGGCACGCTCGGCAAGCGCCTCGCGCTTGGGCCGGCTGGGCTGGCGCTGCGCGAGCACCACCGTGTTGCCTTCGCGCGTCGGCTTGAAGGCCCAGACCGCGTCGGCGCCGAAGGCGGCCTGGATCTTCTCGAGGCTGCGCTCGTAGCTCGACGAGCGGCCGAAGAGATTGACCGTCATCGCGCCGTCCTCGGTGAGCAGCGCGCGGCAGTCGGCATAGAAGTCCTCGCTGTCGAGCACCGGCGCCGCGGCCTCGTGGTCGTAGAGATCGACCTGCAGCGCGTCGACCGTGCCCTGCCATTCGGGCCGGCGGATCTCCTCGGCCGCGTCGGCGATCACCACGCGCAGCTTAACGTCGTCGGGCGGCAGCTTGAACCAGCCGCGGCAGGCCGACACCACCTGCGGATTGAGCTCGATCGCGGTGGTGCGCATGCGCAAGGTCTTGCGGCAGAACTTGGTGAGCGTGGCCGCGCCCAGGCCGAGCTGCATCGCATGGCGGTTGCCGATGCCGGTGCCGCCTGTGAACAGCAGCCAGGCCATCATGCGCTGCACGTACTCGAGCTCGATCTCGTAGGGCGCGTCCAGCTTCATCGAGCCCTGGACCCATTCGGTGCCCAGGTGCAGGTAGCGGATGTCGCCCCAGTCGGAGAAGTTGACCTCGGGCAGTTCGGCGGGAAGGCGGGACGTGGATTGCTTGCGTGCGGCCATCGGATCAGACCAGTCCATGGACAGAGAAGACCTCGCGCCATGCGGCGAGCTTGCGCTCGAAGCTCCACGACGCATTGGCCGGGCTGGTCGAAGGCAGTGGGTAAACCGGCACGCCGAGGGTTCGGGTATGCCGGGCGTGCTTGAAGCTCTCGCCGCCGTTGTGGGCCACGGCCGCCAGCTTCGGCAGGTGCAGCGCCGCGATGTCGTTGGGCACGGCCGCGCGGATCGCCGAATCGAGGCTGCCCTCGCGCTCGCAGGCCGCATAGACGTCCCACACGCCGAGGCCGTGTGCCAGCAGCCAGTCGCTACGCTTTCGATAGCTGTCTACTCCCGTGGGGAGCGGGTCATGGGGCCACAGGGCTTGCAAGATTTTCCAGAACTGGTTTTGGGGATGCGCATAGTACTGCTGCAGCTCGAGCGATCTCGCGCCCGGGAAGCTGCCGAGGATCAGCAGCACGGTGGCGGGCGAGACGATCGGCGCGAGTCCGGTGAGCACCGGGCCCGCGGCCACCGGCTCGGGGATGGCTTCGCGCTCGGGCGGGGCCGGGCTTGCGGGGGATCTGGATCTGGGCATGGATGCGCATTCTGGCCGCAAGCGATAGTCCGGGACCGGTCGCGGCGCGCCCCAAAAGGAAAACCCGCCGAAGCGGGTTTCCATTCCTTGCGTGCCGGCCCGAGGGCGCGGCGCGTGCGGTTTTACTTCTTGGCGGCTTCGTTCTCGGCCGTGCCCGGGATCTTCTCGCCGATGGCGTGACCCGTGCTGCGCATGCCGTCGGCCGTCTTGTGGCCGGCGTTTTCGACCGCGTTGCCGGTCTTGTTGGCCGCCTTCTTGGTGGCGTTGGTGGCCTTCTTGGTGGTCTTCTTGGTCGCGTCCCAGGTCTTCTCGGCGCCCGACTCGGTCGCGTTGGCGGCCTTCTTGGTCGTGCGCTTGGTCGCGTCCCAGGCCTTCTCGGCGCCGCGCTCGGTCGCGTTCACGGCGCGCTTGGTGGTGTCCTTGGTCGCGTCGTAGGCGTCCTTGCCGGCTTCCTTCACCTTCTCGGTGGTCGAGGGTTCGGCCGTTGCCGGAGCGGTGGTCTGTGCCACGGCAGAGATGCCCACGGCACCGAAGGCCAGTGCGAGCACGACGGGAAGGGTGCGAGCGAAAGTTGCTTTCATGGATGAACTCCTTTTCTTGGATGAAATGCTGGGAGCCGGTGTCGTTCGACATCGGTGACGAAGGTCGTCACACCCGTCCAACGAAGCTCCACGGTTCAAGGATGACAGCAAATGCAGGCCCGAAAACCACTTCGACCCAAGTCAAGGCATTGGCCTACGCCCCGGGTAAGGACCCCTCCGACAGCGCCAGAAGACTTTGGAGCTTCGGCATCGCTTCCACGGCATTTCGCGTGGTTTTTTCGGCCAGCTCGTCGACCCCGATGCCGCGCAGTTGCGCCACCACTTCGGCGATGCGCGGCAGCTCGCCAGGCTCGTTGCGGCCCTGCGGCTCGCCCGCGTCGCGCTGCGCCTGCGTGCGGTAGAGCCAGTGCGGCTGGATGTCTGGCGCGTCGGTCTCCATCACCAGCGCCTCGATCGGCAGGCTGGCCGCGAGCCGCCGCAGCTGCAGCGCGCGCTCGAAGGTCACGGCGCCGCCGAAGCCCAGCTTGAGCCCGAGCCCGGTGCAGGCTCGTGCCTGCTGCTCGCTGCCGTTGAAGGCATGGGCGATGCCGCGCCACGGCTGCCCGCCGGCGGTCTGGCGCAGATGCTTGAGCACCTTGTCGACCGAGCGCCGCACATGGATCAGCACCGGCAGCCCGTGCTTGCGCGCCAATTGCAACTGAGTGTGAAAGAAGTGCTGTTGCTTGTCGTCGTCGAGGTGCTCGACGAAATAGTCGAGCCCGATCTCGCCGACCGCCACCAGCCGCGGATCGTCGCGCCGCGCGGCCAGCTCGGCATCGAGCAGGGCCAGGTCTTCCTCCTTCGCATCGCCCGTGCACAGCGGATGGATCCCCAGCGCATAGGCGTCGCCCTGGCGCTCGGCCAGCTCGCGCACGGTCTCGAAATTGAAGGCGGCCACGGCCGGGATCACGCACAGCGCGACGCCGCGTTCGGCCGCGCGGGCGCGGATCCCGGGCATCTGCGCACCGAACTCGGGCGCGTCGAGGTGGCAGTGGGTGTCGACGAAAAGAGCCATCGCGTCATGATGCCCGAAGGGATGCAAGGCAGAAGAAAGCGTGCTACCGTGCTTTTCATCACGCTCATTGCGTGACACCCACCACGCGACAGTCTTTTGCCGGAGGTGCACCCATGCGCAGGCCCGCCATGTACAGCCGCTCGCCACGCACGCCGATCGAGTCCGACGACGGGGCCCCCGGGCAGGCCGTCACCGATCCCGTGGCGCCGCAGCCCGCCGCCGCGCGCGAGCGCTGGCAACCCGGGCGCCGCAGCTTCGCGCTGCTGAGCCTCGCGCTGTGCGCGGCCCTCGCGGCCGGCGGCGCGGCCTGGTGGCAGCGCGGCAATGCGCGCCAGCTCACGCAAAAGGACATCGACGCGGCCGTGCTGCGCACCTTGCAGACCAACACCCTGCCCTCGCCCGCCGCCAAGGCCGCCGACATCGTGCGGCCCTCGGTGGTGCGCGTGGTCGGCTACGGTTCCGAGAAGGCCACGCCCGAGGCCAAGACCCAGAAGCGCGGCCGCAACATGGCCAAGGGCAAGTCGCCCGAGGCACCGGCCGACGACGGCCCGCCGGGCCAGGTCGAGCGCGGCGTGGGCACCGGCGTGGTGATCGTCGACAAGGGCGTGATCCTCACCAACCTGCACGTGGTCGCGGGCTCCGAGACCATCAAGGTGACCTTCGCCGACGGCCTGGAGGCGCCGGCCGTCATCACCGGCGTGCAGCCCGAGAACGACCTCGCGGTGCTGCAGGCGCAGAAGATTCCCGACGACCTGATTCCCGCCGTGATGCGCTCGACCGCCGACCTGCGCCCCGGCGACCAGGTGGCCGCGGTGGGCTTCCCCTTCGGCATCGGCCCCTCGGTGTCGGCTGGCGTGGTGTCGGGCCTCAAGCGCTCGTTCCGCTCGCCCGAGGGCAAGCAGGAGCTCGGCAACCTGATCCAGTTCGACGCGGCCGCCAACCCCGGCAATTCGGGCGGGCCGCTGGTCAACATGGACGGCGAGGTGCTCGGCATCGTCACCGCCATCCTCAATCCCACGCAGCAGCGCACCTTCATCGGCATCGGCTTCGCGGTGCCGATCGAGAACGCCGCCTCGGCGGCCGGTTCGCCACCGTTCTGATCCCCTTTCTCCTCCTCGATCCAGAAAGTCCCGAATGAGCAGCACCGAGACCTCCTCCTTCGCCACGCCCGCCAGCACCGCCGAGCTGATGGAGCAGATCCTCTACCAGGTGAAGCGCGTGGTGGTGGGCCAGGACCGCTTCCTCGAGCGCGTGATGGTCGCGATGCTCGCGGGCGGTCATCTGCTGGTCGAAGGCGTGCCGGGCCTCGCCAAGACGCTGACCGTGAAGACGCTGGCCGACACCGTGCAGGGCCAGTTCAAGCGCATCCAGTTCACGCCCGACCTGGTGCCCTCCGACCTCGTGGGCACGCGCATCTACAACCAGAAGACCGGCGACTTCAGCACCTCGCTGGGCCCGGTGTTCGCCAACCTGCTGCTGGCCGACGAAATCAACCGCGCGCCGGCCAAGGTGCAGAGCGCGCTGCTCGAGGTGATGCAGGAGCGCCAGGTCACGATCGCGGGCGAAACGCACAAGGTGCCGCGCCCCTTCCTCGTGATGGCCACCCAGAACCCGATCGAGACCGAGGGCACCTATCCGCTGCCCGAGGCCCAGGTCGACCGCTTCATGATGAAGGTGCTGGTCGACTACCCGACCGACGAGGAAGAGTTCGTGATCGTGCAGCGCGTGATCGGCCCGCCGGTCGAGGCCGTGCCGGTCGCCACCACCGAGCAGCTCGCGGCGCTGCAGGCCGAGGCGCGGCGCGTGTACGTCGACCCCTCCCTGATCCAGTACGCGGTGAAGCTGGTGTCGGCCACGCGCACGCCCGACAGGCACGGGCTCAAGGACATGGGCCGCTTCATCACCTTCGGCGCCAGCCCGCGCGCGAGCATCAGCCTGACCGAGGGCGCGCGCGCCCTGGCGCTGCTGCGCGGACGCAGCTACGCGCTGCCCGAGGACATGACGGCGCTGGTGCCCGACGTGCTGCGCCACCGCGTGACGCTGTCCTACGAGGGCCTGTCCGAGGGCCTGACGCCCGACGGCCTGATCGAGAAGATCATGCGTGCGGTGCCCGCGCCGCCGAAGCCGCTCGAGCACGAGAAGCTCGCCGCCTGAACCCGGATCACCCCACACGACCCGCCATGAAGAAAAGCTGGTGGCGCAAGGCCCCCGAGGCCGCCGCGAACGACGAACGCCCCGCGCTCGAGGCCGGCGGCGCCGAGCGCGCGCTGCGCCGCCTCGAATGGACCGTGATCCGCCGCCTCGACGGCCTGCTGCAGGGCGACTACCGCACGCTGATGCGCGGCACCGGCCTCGACCTGGCCGACCTGCGCGAGTACCAGCTGCACGACGACGTGCGCCACATCGACTGGAACGTCACGGCGCGGCTGCAGACGCCGCACGTGCGCGTCTTCACCGAGGACCGCGAGATGTCGGCCTGGTTCGTGCTCGACCTGAGCCGCTCGGTCGACTTCGGCTCGGGCCTGAAGGCCAAGCGCGAGATCTCGGCCGGCTTCGTCGGCGTGCTGGCGCGCCTGCTCACGCGCCACGGCAACCGGGTCGGCGCGCTGGTCTACGGCCACGACCTCGAGGCCGTGATCCCGCCACGCAGCGGCCGGCGCCACGTGCTGCACCTGCTGCATGCGATGGAGCGCCGCGCCGACCAGGCCGACAAGGCGCCGCCGCAGAAGGGCATGACCCGGCTCGACGACCTGCTGAAGTCGGCCGCCACCCTGATGCCGCGCCGCTCGACCGTGTTCGTGGTGTCCGACTTCCTGAGCGAGCCCGGCTGGGAGAAGCCGCTGGGCCAGCTGGTGCAGCGCCACGAGGTGGTGGCCGTGCGCCTGTTCGATCCGCTCGAGCTCGACATGCCCGACCTGGGCCTGGTGCCGCTGCGCGACGCCGAGACCGGCGAGCAGCTCTGGGTCGACACCCACGATGCGGGCTTTCGCCGCCGCTTCGCGCGCATCGCGCGCGAGCGCGAGGATGCGCTGCGCGGCGCGCTGGCCCGCGCCGGCGTCGACACGCTGGAGCTGTCGACCGCCGACGACCTGGTCGAGGCGATCGTGCGTTTCGCGGACATGCGCAAGCGGCGCGTGCGCACTTCGGGTGCCTCGCGTCCTGTAAAGGCGGTGGCCGCATGACGACCATCGGGTATATCGAGTTGACGTTGGCGACGACGAGCGCGAGGATTTCGCCGTGACCTTCCTCTGGCCCCAATTCCTCTGGCTGCTGCTGGCGCTGCCGCTGCTGGTGCTGCTCTACCTGTGGCTGCTGCGCCGCAAGAAGAAGCTCGCGGTGCGCTATGCCAGCCTCTCGATCGTGCGCGAGGCGATGGGCACCGGCCAGAGCATCCGGCGCCATGTGCCGCCGTTCCTGTTCCTGCTTGCGCTGGCCGCGATGCTGGTGGCCGCCGCGCGGCCGATGGCGGTGGTGATGCTGCCGTCGAACCAGCAGACCATCATCCTCGCGATGGACGTTTCGGGCAGCATGCGCGCTGCCGACGTGCAGCCCAACCGGCTGGTGGCGGCGCAGGATGCCGCCAAGAGCTTCATCAAGGACCTGCCGCGCAACGTGAAGGTCGGCATCGTCGCCTTCGCGGGCAGCGCGCAGGTGGCGCAGCTGCCCACCACCAACCACGACGACCTCGTGACCGCGATCGACAGCTTCCAGCTGCAGCGCGCCACGGCCACCGGCAATGCCATCGTGGTGTCGCTCGCCACGCTGTTCCCCGAGGCCGGCATCGACGTCTCGCAGTTCAGCGCGCCGAGCCGCCAGCGCGGCGTGGCGATCGACCAGGCCGACAAGCCGGCCAAGGAATTCACGCCGGTCGCGCCGGGCTCCTTCACCTCGGCCGCGATCATCATGCTGACCGACGGCCAGCGCACCACCGGCGTCGATCCGCTCGACGCGGCCAAGGCCGCGGCCGACCGCGGCGTGCGCATCTACACCGTGGGCATCGGCACGGTCGACGGCGAGACCATCGGCTTCGAGGGCTGGTCGATGCGCGTGCGGCTCGACGAGGAAACCCTCAAGGCCGTCGCCAGCAAGACCCAGGCCGACTACTTCTACGCCGGCACCGCCGCCGACCTCAAGAAGGTCTACGAAACGCTGAGTTCGCGGCTCACGGTCGAGAAGAAGGAAACCGAGATCTCGGCGCTGTTCGCGCTCGGCGCCGCGGTGCTCACGCTGCTGTCGGCCGGGCTCTCGCTGCTCTGGTTCAACCGGATCCTCTAGGCCAACGCCCGCTCAGGCCTTCGCCATTCCCTCGATCCCCGCGAGCACCTCGCGCAGGATCTCCTCGGACAGCGCCTCGTCGTTCATCGCGCGCGCCAGCACCAGAGCGCCGGTCATCGCCGCCACCGCGCGGATCGCGTCGCCGCGCGCATCGGCGTTCTTGCGTGCGCGCCAGGGAAAGAACTTCGCGAAGCGCTCGATGCTCGCCTTCATGTGCGCGGTGAGCGAAGGCGCGGTGACCTGCTTCTGCGCCGTCTGGGCCGAGAAGGCCGCGAGCAGGCAGCCGTCGCCGGGCGCATCGCGGTGCGACACGCTGAGGTAGGCGCGCACGTAGTCGACCATGCCGTTGGGCAGCTGGGTGGCGGCATCGAGGTCGGCGAGCGAATGCGCCGATGCATGGTCGACGCACTCGGCCATCAGCGCTTCCTTCGAGTCGAAGTGGTTGTAGAACGGGCCGTGCGTGAGGCCCGTGGCCTTCATGATCTCGCTCACGCTCACGCCACCGAAGCCGCGCTCGCGGAACAGGCGCGAGGCCTCGCCCAGGATCTTCTGATGCTTTTCGGCGGTTTCCGCTGCGGGGTATCGCATGTGACCTCATCCTCTTTCCGGGTACTTCCAGACCCTGGTTGACGCTATTCATGATAGGCATCATGCTTCGCACCGTCAAACATGATGACCATCATGCTTAACGACGAAGGGCCTTTGGGAAGCGGTCGCCGACCGCGCGGGCACCCCGACTTCTTTTTTGGAGAACGACATGAGCGAGCAAGCGAACAACACCTCCGCCAAGCCCGGCACCGCGGTGGTGACCGGCGCCTCCGCCGGCCTGGGCCGGCTCTTCGCCGACCGGCTGGCGCGCCGCGGCCACGACCTGCTGCTGGTGGCACGCCGCGGCGACCGCCTCGACGAAGCCGCCAACGCGCTGCGCAGCCAGTACGGCGTGACGGTGAACATCCTGGTGGCCGACCTCGGCGCCACCGCCGACCTCGAGCGCGTGGCGCAGGCCATCGCCGCCGATGCCTCGATCACGCTGCTGGTCAACAACGCCGGCACCTCGACGCTGGCGCCGGTGCTCGCGACCGCGCCCGCGTCGGCGCAGTCGATGATCGACGTCAACGTCACCGCGCTGGCGCGGCTGAGCCTGGTGGCGCTCGCGGGCTTCAAGGCGCGCGACCGCGGCACGCTGATCAACATCGGCTCGGTGCTGGGCTTCCACACGCTGCCGATCAGCAGCATCTACAGCGGCACCAAGGGCTTCGTGCTGAACTTCACGCGCGGCCTGCAGGAGGAAGTGGCGGGCAGCGGCGTGCGCGTGCAGCTGGTGCTGCCCGCGGCCACGGCCACCGACATCTGGGAGCTGTCGGGCGTCCCGGTCACGAACCTCGATCCCGCGCACGTGATGACGGCCGAGCACTGCGTCGATGCCGCCATCGCCGGCCTCGACCTCGGCGAGCCGATCACCATGCCCTCGGTGGACGACTACGCGCCGCTGTTCGCGGCCTACGACGACGCGCGCGCCCGACTCTTCGGCGCCTCGCAGAACGGCACGCCGGCCACGCGCTACGCCGGCGCGGCGCGCTGAAGGTCCGCGCCCTCAGGCCGCCGGTTTCGGCTTCCTTTTCGCGCGCGCCGGCGGCGCCTTCACGGCGCCGATGCCGCCGAGGAACAGGTCGGCCACCACCGGCGCGATCGAGGCATGGTCGAGCTGGCCGCCGGGCTTCATCCAGGTGAACATCCAGTTGATCATGCCGAACAGCAGCATGGTCAGCGGCTTGGCGAGGTCGTCGCTCGGCGTGCCCGGGCGCAGCGCGGCCACCGCGCGCGCGAAGCCCGCGACCACCTCGCGCTCCTTGTCGAGCACGCGCTCGCGGTCCTCCTCCTCGAGGAAGCGCACGTCGTCGGTCAGCACGCGATGCGCGTCCTGCGCGCCCGCGTACTCCTCGACGATGCGGTAGATGAAGCGCCGCAGCCGCTCCTCGTCGGTCTGCGTCGAGGCCTCCTCCTCGGCCACCAGCGCCGCCAGCTTGGAGACGTGCGTCTCGGCGATGCTGATCAGCAGGCTGCGCTTGTCCTTGTAGTAGTGGTAGAGCGTGGCCTTCGAGAGATTGCAGGCCTCGGCCACCTGGTTCATCGAGGTGGCGGGGTAGCCCTGGCGCGCGAACAGCCGCGCGGCCCGCTCGAGGATGAGCTCGCGCTGGTCGTCGTAGCTGGCGGATCTTCCTCTGGGCATCGGTGTTCTTTCTGTTCTGGCGTTGAGAGGGTGTGGCGGGCAGCGCGCGATCCTAGCCGCGCCTGGTCGCGATCAGCGGCTTGACGTCGATCGCCGGCAGCCGCGGCCGCCCGGCCTCGACCTGCGCCAGCGGCTCGACCTCGCGCATCGTCGCGAGGCTGCGCACCGCGAGCGCCTGGTAGACCTGCGTGCCCTCGAGCTTCCAGGCGATCTCGGCGTCGCTGAGTTCGCGCTTCACCCGCGCGGGCATGCCCGCCACCAGCGTGCGCGGCGGCACCTTCATGCCGGCCGGCACGAAGGCGCTGGCGGCCACGATGGCCTTCTCGCCGATCTCGGCCTCGTCCATCACCACGGCGTTCATGCCCACCATGGCGTCGCGCCGCACCACGCAGCTGTGCAGGATCGCGCCATGGCCGATGTGGCCGTTGACCTCGATCACCGTGTCGTTGTCGGGAAAGCCGTGCACGCAGCAGTTGTCCTGCAGGTTCGAGCCCTCCTCGAGCACGATGCGGCCGAAATCGCCGCGCAGGCTGGCGCAGGGGCCGACATAGCAGTTCGGGCCCACGATCACGTCGCCGATCAGCACGGCGGACGGATGCACGTAGGCGGTGGGGTCGACGACGGGGATCACGCCGTCGATGGCGTAGCTGGGCATGGATGCGGTCTCCTGTGGGGTGCCGGTCCTCTGTCACGCAATACCAGGGTTTTCCCTGAATGCTTTGGACTTGTGCCGGATTCGTTCGCGATCCTAAAATCTACCGAACGGTCGGTCAATAGTAATTGACCCGAAGTCATCCCCCACACAGATGAGAGACAAGCCCATGTCGGAACCCCTGGTCCTCGTCGGCAATGCCGGCGCCGTCCGCACACTGAGCCTCAACCGCCCCGCGGCGCTCAACAGCTTCACGAGCGAACTGCACGCCGAACTGCTGGCGGCGCTCGAAGCGGCCGCGGCCGATGCCGAGGTGCGCTGCGTGGTGCTGACCGGCGCCGGCCGCGCCTTCTGCGCCGGCCAGGACCTCGCCGACCCGATGGTCGCGCCCGACACCACGCCCGGCGCCGCGCCCAAGGACCTGGGCCATGTCATCGAGAAGCTCTACGGCCCGCTGGTCCAGCGCATCCGCAGCATGCCCGTGCCCGTGGTGGCCGCCGTCAACGGGGTGGCCGCCGGCGCCGGCGCCAACCTCGCGCTGTGCTGCGACCTCGTGCTCGCCGCGCGCTCGGCCAGCTTCATCCAGGCCTTCACCAAGATCGGCCTGGTGCCCGACACCGGCGGCACCTGGCTGCTGCCGCGGCTCGTGGGCCCGGCGCGCGCGCTGGGCATCGCGATGCTCGGCGACAAGCTGCCTGCCGAGGAAGCCGCGCGCATCGGCCTGATCTGGCAGGTGGTGGACGACGCCGCGCTGGCCGATGCCGCCGCCGCGCTCGCGGGCCGGCTCGCCGCCATGCCCTCGCGCGCGCTGGTCGCCACGCGCGCCGCGATGAATGCCGCGCAGACCATGGACCTCGACACCGCCTTGGCCGAAGAGGCCCGCCTGCAGCGCGACCTCGGCGCTGCCGACGACTACCGCGAAGGTGTCGAGGCCTTCCGCGCCAAGCGCGCCCCCGTCTTCAAGGACCGCTGAGCCATGAGCACCGAACGCACCCCGCAACAGACCGCCGAATACGTGCGCGATGGCATGTTCGCCAACGACAACGCCTCCAAGGGCCTGGGCATGCGCATCGTGGAGGTCGGCCCCGGCCAGGCCACGATCGAGATGCGCGTGCGCCCCGACATGCTCAACGGCCATGCGATCTGCCACGGCGGCTTCATGGCCACGCTGGCCGATTCCACCTTCGCCTTCGCCTGCAACTCCTACAACGAGCTGACCGTGGCCTCGGGCTTCGCGATCGACTTCATCGCCCCCGCGCGCGAAGGCGACCTGCTGACCGCGCGCTGCTTCGAGGTCTCGAAGGCCGGCCGCACCGGCGTCTACGACACCGAGATCACCAACCAGCGCGGCGAGCGCGTCGCGATCTTCCGCGGCCGCTCCTACACCGCCAAGGGCCGCCCCGCCGTCGCGGCCTGAACCGAACGAAAAAAACGAGGACCCCGTCATGCCAGCACCCCGCCCCGCCCCCGGCGATCTCGAACCGATCGAGACCGCGAGCCGCGACGAGATCACCGCGCTGCAGGTGCAGCGCCTGCGCGACACGCTGCAGCGCGCCTACGACAACGTGCCGCACTACCGCCAGGCCTTCGACGCCAAGGGCGTGCAGCCGGGCGACCTCAAGACGCTGGCCGACCTCGCGAAATTCCCGTTCACGGTCAAGAGCGACCTGCGCGACAACTATCCCTTCGGCATGTTCGCGGTGCCGCGCCAGCAGGTGGCGCGCATCCACGCCTCGTCGGGCACCACCGGCAAGCCGACCGTGGTGGGCTACACCAAGAAGGACATCGACACCTGGGCCGACCTGGTCGCGCGCTCGATCCGCGCCGCGGGCGGCCGCGCCGGCGACCTGATCCACATCGCCTACGGCTACGGCCTGTTCACCGGCGGCCTGGGCGCGCACTACGGCGCCGAGCGCGCGGGCTGCACCGTGGTCCCGATGTCGGGCGGCCAGACCGAGAAACAGGTGCAGCTGATCCAGGACTTCCGGCCCGACATCATCATGGTCACGCCGAGCTACATGCAGGTGATCATCGAACAGTTCGAGCGCCTGGGCCTGGACGCCAAGGACAGCTCGCTTCGCATCGGCATCTTCGGCGCCGAGCCCTGGACCGAGGCCATGCGCCGCGACATCGAGGCCAAGGCCGGCATCGACGCCGTCGACATCTACGGCCTGAGCGAAGTCATGGGCCCGGGCGTGGCCAGCGAATGCGTCGAGAGCAAGGACGGCCCGGTGATCTGGGAAGACCACTTCTATCCCGAGATCATCGATCCCGAGACCGGCGAACTGAAGGCCGACGGCGAGGAAGGCGAGCTGGTCTTCACCTCGCTGAGCAAGGAAGCGATGCCGATCATCCGCTACCGCACGCGCGACCTCACGCGCCTCTTGCCGCCCACCTCGCGCGCCTTCCGCCGCATGGGCAAGATCGTCGGGCGCAGCGACGACATGATGATCATCCGCGGCGTGAACGTGTTCCCCACGCAGGTCGAAGAGATCGTGCTCGCGCACGGCGCCCTCTCCGGCCTCTACCAGGTGCACGTGAGCCGCGAAGGCCTGCTCGACCAGGTCGAGGTGCACTGCGAACTCGCGCCGAACGAAGCCGCCGCGGCCGACCGCGCGGCCATCGCCGGCTGGGTGCAGCACCGCGTGAAGACGCTGGTCGGCATCTCCACCCGCGTGGTGGTGCATGCACCGAACGAGATGGAACGCACGCAGACCGGCAAGGCCCGGCGCGTCGTCGACAACCGCCCGCGCTGAGGCGCCGCCGCTTTCCCTTGAACCGCCACCGATGACACTGAATTTCCGATCGATCGCCCTCGCCTGCGCCCTGGTGGCGCTGGCCGGCTGCGCCGCCAACTCCACCGCCCCGGCCACCGGCGCGGCCATGCCCCCGGCCGGCAAGGTCACGATCAAGCGCGACGACTACGGCGTGCCCCACGTCTATGCCAACGACGTGCGCGGCCTGTTCCACGGCTTCGGCTATGCCGTCGCGGAAGACCGCCTGTTCCAGATGGAGATGGCGCGCCGCGCGGTGCTGGGCACCGTCGCCGAAGTGATGGGCCCGGCCTATGTCGCGCTCGACAAGGGCAGCCGCGCCAGCTTCGATCCCGCCTCGATCCGCGCGCAGATGGCGCGCCTGTCGAGCGACGACAAGGCCATCTTCGACGGCTATGCCGCCGGCTTCAATGCGCGCGTGAACGAAGTGCTGGCCGCGCCGGCCACCCTGCTGCCCAAGCAGTTCGCCGATGCGGGCTTCCGCCCGAAGGCCGACTGGACCGGCTACGACGTGGCGATGATCTGGGTCGGCACCATGGCCAACCGCTACTCCAACGTGAGCAGCGAGCTCGCCAACCTGCGCCTGCTCGAGCAGCTGCGCAAGGCGCGCGGCGACGAGGCCGGCCGCCAGCTGTTCGACCAGATCCGCTGGGTGGAAGACCCGCTCGCGCCCACCACCGTGCCGCGTCCCAAGGCCGTGGCCCGAGGCGCCGCCAACGATGCGCACGCCGCCCATCGCGCGGCGCTGGCGCCGGTCTCGCCCGAGCTGCTGGTCGCGCGCAACGAGATCGATGCCGCGCAGCGCGGCGTGGCCGAGCCCTGGACCCGCCCGATCGCCAGCAACCTCTGGATCGCCGGCCCGAACAAGACCACCGACGGCAGCACCGTCTTCATCAACGGCCCGCAGTTCAACTGGTTCAATCCCTCGTACGTGTTCGGCATCGGCCTGCACGGCGCCGGCTTCGACGTGACCGGCAACACGCCGTTCGCGCATCCCGTGGTGCTGTTCGGCGCCAACGGCAAGATCGCCTGGGGCGCCACCGCCGGTCCGCTCGACGTGAACGACATGTACCAGGAGAAGCTGGACCCGGCCAACCAGTATCAGTACCGCTTCAACGGCGCGATGCGCGCCATGAGCAAGCGCACCGAGCTCATCAAGGTCAAGGGCCAGCCCGACCAGAGCCTGGACGTCTACGCCACCGTGCACGGCACCGTGACCAACTTCGACCTGCCCAACGGCACCGCGTATTCGATGAAGCGCAGCTGGGACGGCTACGAGCTCGAGTCGCTGCTGGGCTGGATCCACGCGATGCGCGCGCAGAACTGGGAGCAGTGGCTGGCGCAGGCCTCGCGCGTGGCCATCACCATCAACTGGTACTACGCCGACACCGCCGGCAACATCGGCTACGTCTCGCCGGGCCGGCTGCCGATTCGCCCGGCCACGCAGGACATCCGCCTGCCCGCCGTGGGCGACGGCTCGATGGAATGGCTCGGCATCCGCCCGTTCGGCGAGGACCCGAAGACCTTCAACCCGGCGCAGGGCTACGTCGCCAACTGGAACAACCAGTCGGCGCCGGGCGCGGTCAGCGACGGCGGCAACTACTCGGTGGTCGACCGGGTGCGCGAGTTCACGGCGCGGCTCGAGGCCAAGCCCCGGCTCACGCCCGACGAGCTCTGGGCGCTCAATCGCACCACCGCCTACGCCGACACCAACGCGCGCTACCTCGTGCCCTTCGCGCTCGAGGCCACGCGCGGCCTGCCGGCCGCCGACCCGGCGCGCCGCGCCGCCCAGGTGCTGGCGGACTGGAACATGCTCAACGAGGACCCGGCCGAGCGCGGCGTCTACGACAGCCCGGCCACCACGCTCATGACGGCGTGGCTGCCGATCCTCTACCGCAAGGTGCTGGCCGACGACCTGCCGCCCGAGGTGTTCGCGGCCTATGCGGGCACCGGCTATGCCGGCGACACGCAGGTGGCCAGCATCCGCCCGGGCAACGGCCTGAAGCTGGTCTACAACGCGCTGCTCGGCCCCAAGGCCGGCGTGCCGCAGCGCTACGACTTCTTCAACGGCGAGGACAGGAACGCCGTGCTGCGCGCCACGCTCGCGCAGGCCGTGGCCGAGCTCGACAAGCGCTACGGCAGCGACACCGCCAGGTGGCGCACGCCGGTGACGAAGCATGTGTTCCTCACCAGCAACTTCATCGGCGCACCGCAGGCCGGGGCCGACGAGCTGTTGAGCCTGCCGAGCTACATGAACCGCGGCACGCAGAACGACAAGGTGGTGCTCGGCGCCAAGGGCGTCGTGCTGTGCACCGCCGCCCCGCCGGGCCAGAGCGGCTTCGTCGCACCCGACGGCCGCAAGTCGCCCCACTACGCCGACCAGATGGCGCTGTTCAAGGATTTCGGCTGCAAGAGCGAGGCCCTGACACCGGCCGAGGTGGACCGCCGGGCGCAGTCCACGAAGCAGCTGAGCTACTGACCACCGATCGACGACCTCTTCACCTCTCAAGGAGAACCGCGATGTACACACAAGCCATGGACACCATGGGCAAGGATGCCGGCGACGGCAAGAAGGCCCTGCGCTCGGCCGACGAGTTGCGGCTCGAGGAACGCTTCGACGCGCGCATCGACGCCGGCGACTTCATCGAGGCCAAGGACTGGATGCCCGACCACTACCGCAAGACGCTGGTGCGGCAGATCAGCCAGCATGCGCACTCGGAGATCGTCGGCATGCTGCCCGAGGGCAACTGGATCAGCCGCGCGCCCACGCTCAAGCGCAAGGCGATCCTGCTGGCCAAGGTGCAGGACGAGGGCGGCCACGGCCTCTACCTCTATGCCGCGGCCGAGACGCTGGGCACCTCGCGCGACCAGATGTTCGACGCGCTGCACACCGGCAAGGCCAAGTACAGCTCGATCTTCAACTACCCCACGCTGACCTGGGCCGACATGGGCACCATCGGCTGGCTGGTCGATGGCGCGGCCATCATGAACCAGGTGCCGATCTGCCGCTGCTCCTACGCACCCTATGCGCGCGCCATGATCCGCATCTGCCGCGAGGAGAGCTTCCATCAGCGCCAGGGCTACGAGGCCCTGCTCACCATGATGACCCACGGCACCGACGCGCAGAAGGCGATGGTGCAGGACGCGGTCAACCGCTGGTGGTGGCCCTCGATCATGATGTTCGGCCCGCCCGACGACCAGTCGCCCAACTCGGCGCAGTCGATGCGCTGGGGCATCAAGCGCTTCAGCAACGACGAGCTGCGCCAGAAGTTCATCGACGCCACCGTCGAGCAGGCGGCCATCCTCGGCGTGACCCTGCCCGACCCCGACCTCAAGTGGAACGAGGAACGCCAGGCGCACGACTTCGGCACCATCGACTGGAGCGAGTTCTGGCGCGTGATCGGCGGCGACGGCCCCTGCAACCGCGAACGCCTGCAGGCCCGTGTCGACGCCTGGGACGACGGCGCCTGGGTGCGCGAAGCCGCACTCGCCCATGCCAACAAGCAACCGATGAAGGAGGCGGCATGACCGTCGAACAGAAACAAGAATGGCCCCTGTGGGAAGTGTTCGTGCGCAGCAAGGCCGGCCTGGACCACAAGCATTGCGGCAGCCTGCATGCCGCGGACTCGAAGATGGCGATCCAGATGGCACGCGACGTCTACACGCGGCGCCAGGAAGGCTGCAGCATCTGGGTGGTGCGCTCCGAGCAGATCGTCGCGAGCGATCCGGGCGACAAGGACATGTACTTCGATCCCGCCGAGGACAAGGTCTACCGCCACCCGACCTTCTACGCGCTGCCCAAGTCCGTCGACCACATGTGATGCAACCCGTCGTGCCACCCCACCCGTTCGGGCTGAGCCTGTCGAAGCCGGGTGAACGGTCTGGGGTCTGCGACAGCCATAGGACACACAACACATGCAAGCATCGATCGAACTGAACCGCACGCCCGCCGTGCAGTACCTGCTGCGCATCGGCGACACCTGCCTGGTGCTGGCCCAGCGCCTGGGCGAATGGTGCGGCCACGCGCCCGTGCTCGAGGAGGACATCGCGATGGCCAACATCGCGCTCGACCTCGTGGGCCAGGCGCGCGCGCTGCTCACCCACGCCGGCAAGCTGGAAGGCGCCGGCCGCGAGCACGACGAGGACCAGCTCGCCTACCTGCGCGAGGAGCGCGACTACTTCAACCTCACGCTGGTCGAGCTGCCGCGCGGCGACTTCGCCTTCTCGGTGGTGCGCAACACCATGATCGCCACCCTGCTCAAGCTGCTGTGGGAACGGCTGGCGAGCTCGAGCGACGAGGAAGTGGCCGCCATCGCCGGCAAGGCGCTGAAGGAAGCGCGCTACCACCAGCAGCATTCGGCCGACTGGGTGGTGCGCCTGGGCGACGGCACCGAGGAATCGCGCCGCCGCACCGAGGCCGCGCTCAAGCAGGCCTGGCTCTACATGCCCGAGCTGTTCGAAGCCGACGCGGTCGACCGCGAGGCCAGCGCCAGCGGCCTGGGCCCGGCCTGGAACGAACTGCGCGAACCGTGGTTCGCCGAGATGCAGCAGGTGCTCGACGCCGCCGGCCTCGCCGCGCCGGCCGAGGCCAAGTTCCGCAGCACCGGCAAGCAGGGCGTGCACAGCGAGCACATGGGCTACATCCTGGCCGAGATGCAGCACCTGCAGCGCGCCTTCCCCGGGGGCGTGTGGTGACTGCCGACACCATGGCCGCCTCGCGCATCGACGCCGCCTGGGAGGTGCTGCACTCGGTGCCCGACCCCGAGGTGCCGGCCGTGTCGGTCTGCGACCTCGGCATCGTGCGCGACGTGATCGAGCACGACGACGGCCTCGAGGTGGTGCTGACGCCGACCTATTCGGGCTGCCCCGCGACCGAGGCCATCGAGCACGACGTGCTGGCCGCGATCGAGCGCGCCGGCCTCGGCCCCGCGCGCGCCACCCTGCGCCGCGCGCCGGCCTGGACCAGCGACTGGATCAGCGACGAGGGCCGCGCCAAGCTCAAGGCCTACGGCATCGCCCCGCCCGCCCACCTCACGCCCGAGCAGGCCGCCGGCACCGCGGTGCCGATCCGCCTGTTCGGCCGCCTCGCCGGCGAGCGCATCGCCTGCCCGCGCTGCGCGAGCGAGCGCACCGAGCGGCTGTCGGCCTTCGGCTCCACCGCCTGCAAGGCGCTGTACCGCTGCCTCGCCTGCCGCGAACCCTTCGAACATTTCAAGCCGATCTAGGCCCCACGCCGATGAGTACCCTGTTCCACCCCCTGCGCGTGAAGGCCATCGAGCCCGACACGCCCGAGGCCGTCATCGTCTCCTTCGAGGTCCCCGAGACGCTGCGCGAAGTCTTCGGCTTCACGCAGGGCCAGTACCTGACCCTGCGCAACGAGATCGACGGCCAGGATCTGCGCCGTTCCTATTCGATCTGCGCCGGCGTCGACGACGGCGAACTGCGCGTGGGCGTGCGCAAGGTGCGCGGCGGCCAGTTCTCCAACTGGATCAACGCCCACCTCAAGCCCGGCGACTCGATCCAGGTGATGGCGCCGCAAGGCCGCTTCTTCGTGCCAATCGAGGGCGAGTCCGCGCGCCACCACGTCGGCATCGCGGGCGGCAGCGGCATCACGCCGATCCTGTCGATCATGAAGACCGTGCTCGCGCGCGAGCCGAAGAGCCGCTTCACGCTGATCTACGGCAACCGCCAGCTCCAGTCCACGATGTTCAAGGAAGAGATCGAGGACCTGAAGAACCGCTACATGACGCGCCTGGTGCTGCAGCACGTGTTCTCCGACGAGCACACCGACTCGCCGCTGGG
This sequence comes from Variovorax paradoxus, assembly GCA_016806145.1. Taxonomy (NCBI): domain Bacteria; kingdom Pseudomonadati; phylum Pseudomonadota; class Betaproteobacteria; order Burkholderiales; family Comamonadaceae; genus Variovorax; species Variovorax paradoxus. The sequence goes on along the minus strand of CP063166.1, from coordinate 1,636,270 downwards.
CTTCGGCGTGATGAACCGCGAGAAGATCGGCGAGTTCCTGCAGGGCCTGGTGCCGGCGGGCAGCATCGACCACGTCTACATCTGCGGCCCGTTCCAGATGAACGACGAGGCCGAGGCCGCGCTGCTGGCCGCGGGCGTGCCCGAGGAACGCATCCACATCGAGCGCTTCGGCGTCGCGCTGCCCTCGGCGAGCTCGACCGCCCAGGTCGGCGCCGTGGTGCACGAGGCCCTGCCCGGCGACGCCAAGCGCGCCCGCGTGACCATCGTGCGCGACGGCCTGCAGCGCGAGATCACCTACACCGAAGGCCAGCCCAGCATCCTCGACGCGGCCTCGGCGGCCGGCCTCGAGGTGCCGTTCTCGTGCACCTCGGGCGTGTGCGGCACCTGCCGCGCCAAGTGCGTGGACGGGGAAGTCCGCATGGAAAGAAACTTCGCGCTCGACAAGAATGAAGTGGCCGCGGGATTCGTATTGACCTGCCAGGCCCACCCCCTTACCGAACGCGTCACGCTCTCGTTCGACGAGCGCTGAGATACTTCAGGCCTCAACCTTTCTTTTCAACCGGAGACAAGCCAACCATGAAATTCTTCAAGCCCCTGCTGATCGCCGCCCTGTGCGCCACGGCCCTGTCGGCCTGGGCCGACGTCAACGTCGGCGTGACCATCTCGGCCACCGGCCCGGCGGCTTCGCTGGGCATCCCAGAGAAGAACACGATCTCGCTGATGCCCAAGACCATCGGCGGCCAGAAGATCAACTACATCGTGCTCGACGACGCCTCCGACACCACGGCCGCCGTCAACAACACGCGCAAGCTGATCGCCGAGAACAAGGTCGACGTGATCCTGGGCTCGACCACCACGCCGGCCTCGCTCGCGATGATCGACGTGGCCGCCGAGGCGCAGACGCCGATGATCTCGGTGGCCGCCTCGGCGCGCATCATCGAGCCGATGGACGCCAAGAAGAAGTGGGTCTTCAAGACGCCCCAGAACGACATCATGATGTCGCTGGCCATCGCCGAGCACATGGCCGCCAACGGCGTGAAGAGCGTCGCCTTCATCGGCTTCTCCGACGCCTACGGCGAAGGCTGGTCGCAGGAATTCGCCAAGGCCGCCGAGCTCAAGAAGATCAAGGTCGTGGCCAACGAGCGCTATGCGCGCACCGACACCTCGGTCACCGGCCAGGCGCTCAAGATCATGGCCGCCAAGCCCGACGCGGTGCTGGTCGCCGGCTCCGGCACGCCGGCCGCGCTGCCGCAGAAGACGCTCAAGGAGCGCGGCTACACCGGCAAGATGTACCAGACGCACGGCGTGGCCAACGCCGACTTCCTGCGCGTGGGCGGCAAGGACGTGGAAGGCACCTTCCTGCCCGCCGGCCCGGTGCTGGTGGCCGACCAGCTGCCGGCCTCCAACCCGGTGAAGAAGTCCGCGCTCGCCTACGTGGCCGCCTATGAAGCCGCCTACGGCAAGGGCTCGGTCTCGACCTTCGGCGCGCACGCCTGGGACGCCGGCCTGCTCATGAGCTCGGCCGTGCCGGTCGCGCTCAAGAAGGCCCAGCCGGGCACGCCCGAGTTCCGCGCCGCGCTGCGCGACGCGCTCGAGCAGACCAAGGACGTGGCGGGCGCGCACGGCGTGTTCACCATGAGCGCCACCGACCACCTGGGCCTGGACCAGCGCGCGCGCGTGATGGTCAAGATCGAGAACGGCGCCTGGAAATACCAGCCCTGATCGCACGGGGTTGAACGACGGACACCGCGGGCCGGCGCCACCGGCCCGCGGTGTTCCTGCAAGAGGGGCACGGTTTTTCTCTCGCCCCTGGTCTTCTGAAGGAAAGTTGGTCGTATGGATTTGCAGATCGCCCTGCTGCTCGGGCAGGACGGCATCGTGAACGGCGCGGTCTACGGACTGATGGCGCTCGCGCTGGTGCTGGTGTTTTCGGTCACGCGCGTGATCTTCATCCCGCAGGGCGAGTTCGTCGCCTTCGGCGCGCTGTCGATGGCCGCGCTGCAGGGCGGCCGCGCGCCGTCCACGCTGTGGCTGCTGCTGGCGCTGGCGGTGGCCGTGCTGGCGGTCGAGGCCTGGCGCTGGAAGCGCGGCGCCACGGTCGACTGGCGCTCGGCGCTGACCTGGTGCGTGGCCTTCCCCGCGGTCGCCGCCGCGCTGGTGCTGGTGCTCAAGCCCACCTCGCTGGCCGCGCAGGCACTCACCGTGCTGGTGCTGATCGCGCCGCTGGGCCCGCTGCTCTACCGCCTCGCCTACCGCCCGCTGGCCGACGCCAGCGTGCTGATGCTCCTGATCGTCTCGGTCGCGCTGCACGGCGTGCTGGTCGGCCTCGGGCTCTTCTTCTTCGGCGCCGAGGGCTCGCGCACCAGCGCGTTCTCCGAGCTGCGCCTCGACCTCGGCGGCATTCCCGTCAGCGGCCAGTCGCTGGTGGTGGTCGGCGTCACGCTGGTGCTGGTGATCGCGATGTTCTGGTTCTTCGGCCGCTCGATGATCGGCAAGGCGCTGCGCGCCACCGCCATCAACCGCGTGGGCGCGCGCCTGTCGGGCATTCCCACCGAGCTCTCGGGCGACCTGAGCTTCGCGCTGGCGGCCGTCATCGGCGCCATCTCGGGCCTGCTGATCGCGCCGATCACCACGGTCTACTACGACACCGGCTTCCTGATCGGCCTCAAGGGCTTCGTGGCCGCCATCGTCGGCGGCCTCGCGAGCTATCCGCTGGCGCTCGCGGGCGCGCTGCTTGTGGGCCTGCTCGAGGCCTTCTCCTCCTTCTGGGCCAGCGCGTACAAGGAAGTGCTGGTCTTCACTTTGATCATCCCGGTGCTGTGGTGGCGTTCGCTGCGCAGCCATCACGTGGAGGACGAGGAATGAACCCGTCTTCATCGACCCCTGTGGCTTCTTCTTCCGCCAGCGCCGTGCCCGAGGGCCGTCCGCTCGTCACGCCGCGCGTGCTCACGCTCGTCTTCATCGTCGCGCTCGCGCTGGCCTGGGGCTGGCTGCCGGCCTTCACCGTCACCGTGCTCAGCAACATCGGCCTCTATGCACTGGTGGCCGTGGGCCTGGTGCTGCTGACCGGCGTCGGCGGCATGACCTCCTTCGGCCAGGCCGCCTTCGTCGGCATGGGCGCCTATGCCACGGCCTGGATCTGCACCTCGCCGACCGCGGCCGGCTGGCTCGGCGGCCTCGCGGGCTCCGCGCTGGTGCCCTGGCTCGGCCTGCTGCTCGGGCTGGTGCTGACCTTCGCGCTGGCCTGGGCGCTCGGCGCGGTCACGCTCAAGCTCTCGGGCCACTACCTGCCGCTGTGCACCATCGCCTGGGGCCTGAGCCTGTACTTCCTGCTCGGCAACATGGAGTTCCTCGGCGGCCAGACCGGCATCACCGGCATTCCGCCGCTGGTGGTGGCGGGCTTCTCCTTCGCCACGCCGCGCATGCTCGGCGTGGTGATCTGGGCCGTGCTGCTGCTCGCGCTGTGGGCCATGCACAACCTGCTCGACTCGCGCGAGGGCCGCGCCATCCGCGCGCTCAAGGGCGGCCGGCTGATGGCCGAGTCGATGGGCGTGGACACCGCGCGCCACCGCATCAAGCTGTTCGTGCTGGCCGCGCTGCTGGCCGCGATCTCGGGCTGGCTCTATGCCCACATGCAGCGCTTCGTGAACCCCACGCCCTTCAACCTCAACATCGGCATCGAGATGCTGTTCATGGCGGTGGTCGGCGGCGCGGGCCATCTCTGGGGCGCGGTGCTCGGCGCCACGCTGATCACGCTGCTGAAGGAAAAGCTGCAGGACATCCTGCCCGCGCTCTTGGGCACCAGCGGCAACTTCGAGGTGGTGGTGTTCGGCCTCTTGATGCTGTTCGTGCTGCAGCGCTTCGCCGACGGCCTGTGGCCCACGCTGGCGCGGCTCACGCGCCGCTGGGTGCGCGAGCTGCCGCGTGCCGCCGGCGCCGGCCCGGCCGTCTCGAGCACCGAGCAGCTCGCGCAGCGCGCGCTGCCGGCCACGGGCAGCCTGCTGCTGCAGGCCGACGGCGTGAGCAAGCGCTTCGGCGGGCTGGTCGCCAACAACGACATCTCGATGACCCTCAAGGCCGGCGAGGTGCATGCGCTGATCGGCCCCAACGGCGCCGGCAAGAGCACCTTCTTCAACATGATCTCGGGCGTGGACGATCCCACCACCGGCGAGGTGCGGCTGGTCGGCCAGCCGATGTCGGGCCAGCCCTCGCGCGCCTTCGCCGCGCTGGGCCTGGGCCGCACCTTCCAGCACGTGCGCCTGCTCGGCCAGCGCAGCGTGATCGAGAACGTGGCGCTCGGCGCCCACCTGCGCGCCAAACGCGGCTGGGTCTCGGCGATGCTGCGGCTGGACCGCGCGGAGGAAGCCGCGCTGATGGCCGAGGCACGGCGCCAGATCGAGCGCTGCGGCCTCGGCGCGCATGCCGACACGCCCGCGGCCTCGCTCTCGCTGGGCCAGCAGCGCGTGGTCGAGATCGCGCGCGCGCTCGCGGGCCAGCCCTCGGTGCTGCTGCTCGACGAGCCCGCGGCCGGCCTGCGCCACCTCGAGAAGCGCGCGCTGTCCGAGCTGCTCGGCCAGCTGCGCGCCGAAGGCCTCGGCATCCTCGTGGTGGAACACGACATGGAGTTCGTGATGAACCTCGCCGACCGCATCACCGTGCTCGAGTTCGGCACCGTGATCGCCACCGGCTCGCCCGCCGAAGTGCAGGCCAACCCGCGCGTGCTCGAGGCCTACCTCGGCGGCGCCGACGACGAACTGCTCGAGGACGCATCGCGATGAGCCAACCCCTGCTTCAACTCGACGGCTTCTGCGTCGCCTACCGCGAGGTGGAGGCGGTGCACAGCGTGCGCCTGCACGTGAACGAAGGCGAGATCGTCACCGTGATCGGCCCGAACGGCGCCGGCAAGACCACGCTGCTGTGCGCGGCGATGGGCCTCTTGCCCTCCACCGGCAGCCTGTCGCTGCACGGCGAGCGCATCGCGCGCCCCGGCGTCGAGGCCATGGTCGCGCGCGGCGTGGCGCTGGTGCCCGAGCGGCGCGAGCTGTTCGGCGAGATGTCGGTGGAAGACAACCTGCTGCTCGGCGGCTTCTACCAGTGGCGCAAGGGCAAGCGCGACCAGCGCGCGCGCATGGACGAGATCTTCGAGATCTTCCCGCGCCTGAAGGAACGCCGGCCGCAGATGGCCTCCACGCTCTCGGGCGGCGAACGCCAGATGCTGGCCATCGGCCGCGCGCTGATGGCGCGCCCGCGCCTCTTGATGCTCGACGAGCCCTCGCTGGGCCTGGCCCCGCTGGTGGTGCGCGAGGTGCTGCGCGTGGTGGCGCAGCTGCGCAAGCACGGCGTGTCGGTGCTGCTGGTGGAGCAGAACGCACGCGCCGCGCTGCAGGTGGCCGACCGCGCCTACGTGCTCGAGATGGGCGCCGTGGCGCTCGAGGGCCCGGCGCGCGAGCTGCTGCACGACCAGCGGATCATCGATACCTACCTGGGCATCGGCAACCGCGATGCCGAAAAGCACTGAGGCGCGCACCGCCGCGATCTTCCATCCCCGTTCACGTTGCTGAACATCCATCCCCATCACCGTTCGGGCTGAGCTTGTCGAAGCCGGGCGCAAGGCTTCGACAAGCTCAGCCCGAACGGTTTCAACTTCGAGGACCCTTTCATGACCACCCTCCAAAGCTACATCGCCGGCCGCTGGATCGGCCGCGAAGCCGCGCAGTCGCTGCGCAGCGCCGTCAACGGCCAGGCCATCGCCAGCACGCACGCCGAGGCGATCGACTTCGCCGAGGCGCTGGCCCATGCGCGCCGCGTCGGCATCCCGGCGCTGATGGCGCTCGACTTCCAGCAGCGCGCCGAACGCCTCAAGGCGCTGGCCAAGTACATCGCCGCCAACAAGGAAACGCTCTACGCCGTCTCGGCCCACACCGGCGCGACGCGCGCCGACGGCTGGGTCGACATCGAGGGCGGCGCCGGCACGCTGGCGGCCTACGCGGGCATCGGCAGCAACGAGCTGCCCTCGGGCAACCTGGTGCACGAAGGCCCGGCCTTCCCGCTGGGCAAGAAGGGCGGCTTCGCGGGCACCCACATCCTGGTGCCGCGCGGCGGCGTGGCGGTGCACATCAACGCCTTCAACTTCCCGGTCTGGGGCCTGCTCGAGAAGTTCGCGCCCAGCTTCCTCGCGGGCATGCCCTGCATCGGCAAGCCGGCCACCGCCACCAGCTACCTCACCGAGGCGGTGGTGCGGCTGATCGTGCAGTCGGGCATCCTGCCCGAGGGCAGCCTGCAGCTGGTCATCGGCGGCACGGGCGACCTGCTCGACCGCCTCGAGGGTCCCGACGTCGTGACCTTCACCGGCTCGGCCGACACCGCCGCCAGGCTGCGCGTGCATCCGAACCTGGTGCGCCAGTCGATCCCGTTCAACGCCGAGGCCGACTCGCTCAACTGCGCGATCCTCGCGCCCGACGTCACGCCCGACGACGAGGAGTTCGACCTGTTCGTGAAGGAGGTGGCGCGCGAGATGACGGTGAAGGCCGGCCAGAAGTGCACCGCCATCCGCCGCGCCATCGTGCCGCGCCAGCACCTCGACGCCGTGGCCGAGCGCCTGCGCGCGCGGCTGGCCAAGACGGTGGTGGGCGACCCCTCGCGCGAGGAGGTGCGCATGGGCGCGCTGGCCTCGCATGCGCAGCAGGCCGACGTGGCCGAGCGCGTGGCCGAGCTGCGCAAGGGCGCCGAGCTGGTGTACGGCGGCGGCGACGGCTTCTCGCCCGTGGGCGAGGGCACGGCCGAGGGCGCCTTCTTCGCGCCCACGCTGCTGCTGAGCCGCAAGCCGCTCGAGCACGACGCGGTGCACGACATCGAGGCCTTCGGCCCGGTCAGCACGCTGATGCCCTACGAGGGCATCGACGAGGCGCTCGCATTGGCCGCGCGCGGCCGCGGCAGCCTGGTCGGCACGCTGGTCACGCGCGATCCCGCCACCGCCGCCAAGGCGATCCCCGTGGCCGCGGCCTGGCACGGCCGGCTGCTGGTGCTCGACCGCGAGGCCGCCGCCGAATCGACCGGCCACGGCTCGCCGCTGCCGCCGCTCAAGCACGGTGGCCCGGGGCGCGCCGGCGGCGGCGAGGAGCTCGGCGGCCTGCGCGCCGTCAAGCACTACCTGCAGCGCGCCGCGCTGCAGGGCTCGCCCACCATGCTGGCGGCCGTCACCGGCGAGCACGTGCGCGGCGCCAAGGTGCGCGAGAGCGAGGTGCATCCGTTCCGCAGCCACTTCGAGGACCTGCGGATCGGCGACTCGCTGCTGACGCACCGCCGCACCGTGAGCGAGGCCGACATCGTGGCCTTCGGCGGCCTGTCGGGCGACTACTTCTACATGCACTTCGACGAGATCGCGGCCAAGGAGTCGCCGTTCGGCAAGCGCATCGCGCACGGCTACTTCGTGCTGTCGGCGGCAGCGGGCCTGTTCGTCTCGCCCGCGCCGGGCCCGGTGCTGGCCAACTACGGCCTCGACACGCTGCGCTTCGTCAAGCCCGTGGGCATTGGCGACACCATCCGCGCGCGCCTGACCTGCAAGCGCAAGATCGACCGCAACCGCAAGGACGCCAATGGTCAGGGCCAGGGCGTGGTGGCCTGGGACGTCGAGGTGACGAACCAGGACGGCGAGCTGGTCGCGAGCTACGACATCCTGACGCTGGTCGCGAAGAAGCCGGTGCCGGCGGCGGCGGCCTGATGTTCGACCTCGGCGGCAAGGTCGCGCTGGTCACCGGCGGCAACGGCGGCCTGGGCCTCGGCATGGCCCAGGGCCTGGCGCGGGCCGGCGCGCGCGTGGCGATCGCCGCGCGCAACCCCGAGAAATCGGCCGCCGCGGTCGAGACGCTGAAGGCGCTCGGCAGCGACAGCTTCGCGGTCGCCATCGACGTGGCCGACGAGGCCTCGGTGCAGCAGGCGGTCGACGCCGTGGCCGCGCGCTGCGGCCGGCTCGACATCCTGGTCAACAACGCCGGCACCACCGTGCGCAAGCCGGTCGACCAGCTCACGCTGGACGAGTGGAACCTCGTGCTCCAGACCAACCTCACCAGCGCCTTCCTCGTGAGCCGCGCGGCGCATCCGCACATGCAGCGCGCGGGCGGCGGCAAGATCGTGAACGTCGGCTCGATGATGTCGATCTTCGGCGCCGCCTACTCGCCCGCCTATGCCGCGAGCAAGGCCGGCGTGGTGCAGCTCACCAAGTCGACCGCGCTCTCGTGGGCGGCCGACAACATCCAGGTCAACGCGATCCTGCCGGGCTGGTTCCAGACCGAGATGACCGATGGCGCGCGCGCCCAGGTCGCGGGACTCTACGAACGCGTGGTCGCGCGCACGGCGGCGGGCCGCTGGGGCCGTCCGGCCGACATCGCGGGCACGGCCGTGTTCCTCGCGAGCCCGGCGTCCGACTACGTGACCGGCGTGTCGATCCCGGTGGACGGCGGCTACTCGACGATGGGCTGACAAGGTGTGAGGGCGCCGCGGCCCGGCGTGTAGATTCGGCCCCATGCCTTTCGCCTGGATCCAGATCGCCCTGTTCGTCGCCGTGTCGGCCGCGCTGCTTCACGTCTCGCGCGGCGCGCTGCGCCGGCGCGGTTCGCACGGCTTCTACCGCTTCTTCGCCTGGGAGTGCATGCTGGCGCTGATCCTGTTGAACCTGCCCGTGTGGCACGTGGATCCGCTGGCGCCGCACCAGTTGCTGTCGTGGCTGCTGCTGGCGCTGTCGGCCTGGCTGCCGGTGCATGCCTGGCGCCGGCTGCGGGCCGCGGTGCGACCCGGCGCGGCGCGCGACGACGATCCCGCGCTGCTCGGCTTCGAGAAGACCGCGTCGCTGGTCACCGACGGCGCCTTCCGCTACATCCGCCATCCGATGTACACCGCGCTGATGCTGCTGGCCTGGGGCGCCTGCCTCAAGGACGTCGGCGGCCCCGGCCTCGCGCTGGCGCTCGCGGCCACCGTGCTGCTGGTGCTGACCGCGCTCAGCGACGAGCGCGAATGCATCGCGCATTTCGGCGACGCCTACCGCGCCTACATGCGCGGCACCCGGCGCTTCGTGCCCTTCCTGGTCTGACAAGGTCCGAGGCCTCGGCCGGCCCGGCGCCGGGCATAGGCAATCCGGCCAATGCCCATGGCCGGGCCTTTCTCCTATCGTTCGGGCCTGAACGGCGCGCGCCCATCCGGCGTCGCCAACGATCCCACGATTCCCCCATGACAGAGAAGAAGAAAAAGAAGCCCGCCCGCCGCGCGCCATGCCATCGCAGCGCGGAGGCGGCGCGATGAGCGCGCCCGGTGCCACCGCCCGCTGGCTGCGCCGCGGCGTGCTCGCGCTGCTGGCGCTGGCCCTGCTCGCCGCGGCCGCGCTGGCCGGCGGCGTGCTGATGGCGCGCCACAAGATGGAACGCCGCGTCGACATCGAGGTCAAGCCGGTGGCCCTGCGCCCGCGCGGCGACACCGCGGCGCTCGAACGCGGGCGCTACCTCTATGCCTCGCGCGGCTGCGTCGACTGCCACGGCGCCAACGGCGGCGGCCGCCGCTTCATCGACGCGCCGAACGGCCTGCGCGTGGCCGGGCCGCAGATCGCGCCCGGTGCCGCGAACGCGACCGCCGGCTACCGGCCCGAGGACTGGGTGCGCGCGATCCGCCACGGCGTGGCGCCCGGAGGCCGGCCGCTGATGATCATGCCGAGCGAGGACTACAACCGCCTCACCGACGAGGACCTCGCCGCGCTGGTGGCCCACGTCCGCGCCCTGCCGCCGGTGCAGGGCACGCCCGCCGTGGTCGAGATGCCGCTGCCGGTGCGCGCGCTCTACGGCTTCGGCCTGATCCAGGACGCGGCCGCCAAGATCGATCACCGGCTGCCGCCCGCGCAGCCGGTGGCCGAGGGCGTGAGCGTGGCGCATGGCGCCTACGTGGCGAACATGTGCCTGGGCTGCCATGGCGCGCAGCTCGCGGGCGGCAAGGTCCCGGGCGGCCCGCCCGACTGGCCCGCGGCCTCGCGACTCGCGCCCGGCGGGGATTCGGCGATGGCGCGCTATCCCGATGCCGAGTCGATGATCCGCCTCTTCCGCAGCGGCCTGCGCCCCGACGGCACGCCGGTGCGCGTGATGCCCTTCGAGTCGCTGCGCGAGATCAGCGACACCGACATGCGGGCGCTGCACCTGTACCTGCGGCAGCTGCCGGCGCCGCGCCAGGGCTGAACGCGGCGCTCAGGCGGGCCGGGGCGGCGCGCGGCTAACATGCGCGCCACCTCCCCGCCAGCGCCCGTGCCCATGCCCTCCCCGAACCGCCCGGCCTTCCCCTCGGCGACGCAGGCCGTCCTGCTCTACCTCGCCCTGTTCCTCTGCGAGCTGGTCGTGGGCGCCGCGCTGCGCGACGCCAACCGGCTGTTCGGCCTGAGCAGCATGCAGATCGGCGTGCTGTCGGCCGTGCTGGGCAACGGGCTGGTGTTCGCGGTCGTGATGCAGCGGCAGAAGCTGGGCTGGCGCGCGCTGTTCCATCCCTCGCACGCATCGATGCGCGCCACCTTGATGCTGGTGGTGCCGCCCACGCTGCTGCTGGTGCCGGCGCTGATGCTGGCGATCACCTGCGCGATCAACCTGCTGACGCTGGCGATGCCGCTGTCGGCCTGGGAGGAGGCGATGTTCAGCCGCATGGCCGACGGCAGCGTGGCGGCGGTGCTGGCGGTCTGCGTGATGGCGCCGCTGCTCGAGGAGATGCTGTTCCGCGGCGTCGTGCTGCGCGGCTTCCTGCAGCGCTACCCGCGCTGGCAGGCGATCCTGATGTCGGCGCTGCTGTTCGGCGCGGCCCACATGAACATCTACCAGTTCGTGGTCGGCGTGGCGATGGGCGCGGTGCTGGGCTGGCTCTACGAGCGCACGCGCTCGCTGATCCCGTGCATCGCGCTGCACGCGGCCTACAACAGCACCACGCTGCTGGTGGCCGGCTGGCTCGAGGACGCCTCGCCGGCCGGCGTGCTGAGCTTCGTGCTGCTGGCCGGCGCGGCCGCGTTGTGCGGCGGGGTGGTGCTGCGGCAGCTGCTGGTGGCCTCGGGGCGGACCAGCGAGGGCTGATCTACGAAAACCGTTCACGCTGAGCTTGTCGAAGCGCCGCGCTGGGCTTCGATCCTTCGACAAGCTCAGGACGGGCCGAGCTCAGCCAGAACGGTTCTGTCGGTGCTGCCGCATCAACCGCTGAAGGGCGCCAGCGGCTTCGCGTCCACCGCCTCGCCGTCGACGATGAAGTGCCCGCCCGCCACATGGTGCAGCGTGCGCAGGTCGTCGTGGCCCTCGAAATGCCAGCGGCCGTTCGAGAACACGCGCGCGTCGGCCTGGGCCGCGATCACCTCGCCGAGGAACAGGTCGTAGCGCTGCTGGATCGGCGGCTCGGGCAGCAGCCGGCATTCGAGCCAGGCGGCGCAGCCCTCGAGCAGGGGCGCCTCGGTGGCGCTGCCCGCGAAGCTCTGCAGCCCGTAGGCCTCGAACTTGTCGCGGCCGTCGCGTTCGACCATCTCGCGGCCCGAACTGCTGCCCAGCGCCTCAGTCAGGTCGAGCTGCGCGCGCACCGGCACCTGCAGCGCGAAGCTGCCCGCGCCCTCGAGCAGCACGCGGGTCCAGGTGCTCTTGTCGAGCACCACCGCCACCTTGGGCGGATCGAAGTCCAGCGGCATGGCCCAGGCCGCCGCCATGATGTTGCGCCGGCCCGCGTGGGCCGCGCTCACCAGCACTGTGGGGCCGTGGTTGAGCAGGCGATAGGCCTTGGCGAGGGGAACGGGTTGGCGGTGGGCGGCGTTGGAGGTCATGCGCGGAGCGGGTCGGGAAGCGGGGGCGCCAGCCTACCAAAGCGGCGCCCCGCGCGCTTCAGGCCTCGGGCAACGCCACGGGCACGCGCCGCACCGCCACCTCGCGGATGCGCTGCGCGTCCACGCCGGTGACGACGAACTCCCAGCCGTCATGCACCCAGGTCGCCTCGGCCGCGGGCAGGCCGCCGAAGCGATCGAGCAGCAGCCCCGCCACCGAGGTGTAGCTGTCGTCCTCGCTCGCCAGGCCGTCGGTCTGCAGCGCCTGCTCGAGCAGGTGCGGGTCGGCGCTGCCGGCCACGGTCCAGGCCTCGGGGCCGGTCTGCTGGATCTCGAGCGCCTCGTCCTCGTCGGGGAACTCGCCCGCGATCGCCTCCAGCACGTCGATCGGCGTGACCACGCCCGTGAGCGTGCCGTGCTCGTCGGCCACCAGCGCGAGCTGGCCGCGCGCGCCGCGCAGGGTGTCGATCAGCCGGATCACGCGCGTCGACTCGGCCACGTAGATCGGCGCGCGCAGGCCATGGCCCTCGTCGATGCGGCCATGGCGCAGCAGCTGGCCCAGCAGGTCCTTGGCACGCGCCACGCCCACCACCTGGTCGAGCGAGCCGCGGCACACCGGGAAGATGCCGTGCGGCGTGTCGAGCAGCTGCTCGCGCAGCGCCTCGGGATCGTCGTCGAGGTCGACCCAGGAGACGTCGGCGCGCTGCGTCATCACCGAGCGCACGTTGCGCTCGGCCAGCGAGAGCACGCCGCTGACCATGTTGCGTTCCTCGATGCCGAAGGCGGGCTCGGCCGCGGGCGCATCGGCATCGGCCGCATCGCCGCCCACGGGTACCGGCTCGCCGCGCGTGCGGCCGCCGAGCAGGCGGATCACCGACTCGGCCGTGCGCTCGCGCAGCGGCCGACGCGCCTCGTGGCGCAGTTCGTTGCGGCGCACCCACTGGTTGAGCGCCTCGATCAGCACCGAGAAGCCGATCGCGCCGTAGAGGTAGCCCTTGGGAATGTGGAAGCCCAGGCCCTCGGCCACCAGGCTCAGGCCGATCATCAGCAGGAAGCTCAGGCACAGCACCACCACCGTGGGATGGGCGTTGACGAAGCGCGTCAGCGGCTTCGAGGCCCACAGCATGATCGCGATCGAGATGATCACCGCGGCCATCATCACCGGCAGGTGGTCGACCATGCCGACGGCGGTGATCACCGCGTCGAGCGAGAACACCGCATCGAGCACCACGATCTGCGCCACCACCACGCCGAAGCTCGCATAGGCCGCGCTGCCGGTCACGGCATGGCTCACGCCCTCGATGCGCTCGTGCAGCTCGGCCGTGGCCTTGAACAGCAGGAACAGGCCGCCGAACAGCAGGATCAGGTCGCGCCCCGAGAAGCCCTGGCCGAACAGGCTGAACAGCGGCGTGGTCAGTGTCACCAGCCACGAGACGATGGACAGCAGCCCCAGGCGCATCAGCAGCGCCAGGCTCAGGCCGATGAGCCGCGCGCGGTCGCGCTGGTGCGGCGGCAACTTCTCCGCGAGGATCGCGATGAAGATCAGGTTGTCGATGCCCAGCACGATCTCGAGCACGACGAGGGTGAGGAGACCGATCCAGACGGCGGGGTCGGACAGCAGTTCAATCATGGAAGGTGGCGCGCGAGCGCGTGCGGCCCGGCATGGCGCGAACCATGGCGGGCGATGAAGGGGAAATCGGGAGGGGAGAAGCGGCCGTTGGACGCGGCGGAGGCCGTGTCATTGGCGGGGACAGCGCGCTCGGAAAGCGGCGGCGGGGAACGGGGAGGCTGGCGCAGGCCAGCGACGGACTGGGAGGCTCGCAAGAGGTTGTCACCCCTTCAGTCTATAGAAGCCCCCCCGCGCACCCCCGCGCCATGGGGTCTTTCAGGTCCCGCGCGTCAGCATGCGCCCCGCGCGCGCCAGCACGCGCGCCTCGTCCACCGTCGCGCCGCCGCGATAGGCCAGCACACCGTTCACGAACACGCGCTCGATGCCCAGGCTCAAGCCCCGGGGCCGGTCGTAGGTGGCGGTGTCGGCGATGGTCTCGGGATCGAACACCACCACGTCGGCCATGTGGCCCGCGCGCAGCAGGCCGCGCTCGGCGATGCGCAGGTTGCGCGCGCTCATGCCGGTCATCTTGTGCACCGCCTGCTCGAGCGTGAACAGCCGGCGCTCGCGCCAGTAGCGCGCGAACACGCGCGGGAACGCGCCCCACAGCCGCGGATGCGGATGGCGGTCGTGCGGCAGGCCGTCGCTGCCGATCATGGTCAGCGGATGCGCGATCACGCGTTCCACGTCCTCTTCCTGCATCTGGAAGTAGCAGGCACCGCCGGGCTTCAGCCGCAGGCAGGCCTCCTGCTCGCTCACGCCCCATTCGCGCGCGATGTCCGACACCAGCCGGCCGGTCATCTCGGGATGCGGGTCGGACCAGGTCAGCAGCACGTCGATCACGCCGTCGACCAGGTCCTCGCGCAGCACGGTGGAACCGGCGACGTAGGGGTAGACATCCATCGCGATCTTCTGGCGCTGCGCGAGCGACTCGATCAGCGGCAGCGTCTCCTTGGTGCGGCCCCAGTTCGCGGGCCCGGCGCACTTGTGGTGCGAGATCACCAGCGGCACGCCCGCGGCGAAGGCCGAGTCGCCGGCCTCGTGCAGCGCCTCGACGATCTGCTGCATCTCGCTGCGCAGGTGGGTGGCGTAGACGCCGCCATGGCGCGCGACCACGCGCGCGAGGGCGGTCACCTCCTCGGCGGGCGCGGCGAAGGCTTCTTCATAGAACAGGCCCGAGGACATGCCGTGCGCGCCCTCTTCCATGCAGGCCTCGAGCAGCGCCGCCATGCGCGCGAGCTCGTCCGCGTTTGCGGGCCGGTCGAGCGCCTCCATGGCCGCGAAGCGCAGGGTGGTATGGCCCACCAGCGCGGCCACGTTGAGCGCGGGCTGCGTGGCGTCGACCGCGGCGCGGTACTCGGCCATGCTCGCGTGGCGGAACGAATCGGCGCCCAGCAGCGTGAGCGGCGGCTTCGACTGCGGCGTGCGGTAAGGCGCGAGCGAGATGCCGCAGTTGCCCGTGACCACGGTGGTGATGCCCTGCGACACCTTGGGCAGGCACAGCGGGTCGCGCAGCACGATCGCGTCGTCGTGCGTGTGGGCGTCGATGAAGCCCGGCGCGATGACCTTGGCGCGGCAGTCGACGACCTCGACGTCGGCCAGCGCGAGGCCCTCGGGCAGGCGCGCGCGCAGGCCCTCGCCGAGCGCGAGGATGCGGTCGCCGTGCAGCAGCACGTCGCCGGGCCACGAGGGGCCGCCCGAGCCGTCGACCACGAGGCCGGCTTCGAGCAGCACGGCTTGGGGAGCGCTCACGACCGTTGTCCTTTCTCGTTGATGCCGCCGCCGTCCCAGCTCTGCAGCGGGTGCGTGGTGGCGTCGATGCCGTGGCGCTGGAAGGCTTCGCGCGCGCGCTGCAGGCGCTGCACCGCCGGCTCGCCGCGCCGCTGCGCGACCAGCACCGTGAGGATCTCGATCGCCGTGAGGTGCGTCAGGTAGGCATCGATGCCCACGTGCATCACGGCGTCGTCGGGCACCGAGAGCCCGAGCAGGAAATCGGCCCTGGCCGCGAGCGCGGTGCCGGGCCGCGTGAGCGCGACCACCTTGGCGCCCTGCCCGCGCGCGATGTCGACCGCGTCGAGCAGCGAGGGCATGCCGCCCACGTGCGAGATCGCGATCACCACGCCGCCGGGGCGCTGCGCGGCGCCGGCCACCTGCTGCAGGTGGTAGTCGGCCCAGGCATTGGCCGACAGGCCGAGCCGGAACAGCCGCGCCTGCAGGTCGTTGGCCATGAACCACGAGGTGGCGCCGGCGCCGTAGAGGTCGACGTGCGGCGCGGCCGCGATGGCCGAGACGGCGCCGTCGAGCACCTGCATGTCGAGCTGGCCACGCACGCCCGAGACCGAGGCGGCCGCGCTGCGCGCGATCTTCGACACCACCTCGTCGGCGGCGTCCTCGATGTTGACGCGGCGGTGCAGCGGCGAGCCGCCGAGCGCGAGCTCCTGCGCCAGCGCGAGCTTGAATTCGCGCAGGCCCGCGAAGCCGAGGTCGCGGCAGGTGCGCATGATGGTCGGCACCGAGCTGCCGGAGCGCTCGGCCAGCGATTCGAAACTCTCCTCGAGCACCCGGTCGGGGTCCTCGAGGATCAGGTCGAGGATCGCGCGCCGCGTGGCGGGCGCGCCCTCGCGGGTCTGCGCGATCTTCTGGAGCAGCGAGGGATTCATCGGCCGCGCTGTCAGAAGTGCATCGCCACCGCGTCGCTCACGCGGTAGTCGTTCTCGACCACGGGCATCCAGTGCCACTTGTCGAAGGTGGTGCAGGGATGCGAGATGCCCAGGCCCACGCGGTCGCCGACGGCCGGCGCGCGCGCCTCCTCGTCGGCCTCCCAGCGCAGGTAGGCATGCTGGTCGTTGAGCGCGGTGATCTTCCAGCCGGCGGGCACGGCCTCGGGCGCGAGCACGCCGCGTGCCGCGCGCGCGATCGGCACCGGCAGCGAGAGGTCGAAGGAGATGTCGCGCTTGCCCACGGCCAGGATCGCGAGCCCGGGTTCGGGCCGCGACTGCACCGTGGCCCAGACCTCCATCGCGGGCACCAGGCTCTCGCCGCAATCGCAACCGAGGCGCTCGTCGACCGCGCTGACCATGCGCTTGTAGAAGCCATGGTCGTGCGTGACGTAGCAGCCCGAGCGCAGCAGGCCGCGCACCGGCGACGCGAGCGCGGGCTTCAACCGCCCCGCCACGAGGTCGAAGATGGCCGAGCCGCCGGCCGAGACCAGCACCTCGTCGGTCTGGAACAGCTGCTGCGTGTCGCAATGGCGCGCCACGGCTTCCACGCGGTCCATCAGGGTCGCGGCATAGGCCGCGTCGGGCTCGCTGGCGCCGGTGGCGCCCTGCCCTTCGTAGGTCTCGATGCCCACCAGCCGCACCGCGTCGCTCGCGCGCAGCCGCGTGGCGAGCGCCACCGCCTCTTCATGCGTGCGGCAGCCGGTGCGCGCGCCCTGCACGCCGATCTCCAGCATGACCTCGAAGGGCACGCTGTTCGGGTGGCGGCGCGCCCAGTCCTCGATCAGCGCAAGCTGCGCCAGCGAATCGACCAGGAACACGATGCGCAGGCCCGCATGGTCGCGCAGCAGCAGCTGGATGCCGGCCAGGTCCTCGTCGCTCACCACCTGGTTGGCGATCAGCGTGCGGCGCGCGCCGGCAGCCACGCCCACCGCGAGCTGGGTCACGGTGGCGAAGGTCAGGCCCCAGGCGCCGGCGTCGAGCTGGCGCTGGAACAGCTGCGGCGACATGGTGGTCTTGCCGTGCGGCGCGAGGTCGATGCCCCATTCGCGCACGCGCGCCTGCATCCAGGCCAGGTTGTGCTCGAGCGCCTCGCGCTTGAGCACAGCCAGCGGCAGCGGCAGGTCGCCCGCGAGCACGTTCCAGCCCGCGGCGCCGATCTCGCTGCGCCGGCGCGGCGCCTGGGTGCGCGGATAGCCCTTGAAGCTGCTGCCCAGCAGCGGGTCGTCGAAGGAGGGGGCGGCGGTGTCGGTCATGGTCATGCGGCGATGGGGGAAAGCAGGTCCTTGCGGATGCAGGCGCTGTAGTGTCCGCTCGAAACCTGCTCGAGCGGCGGCACGGTCTGCGCGCAGGCCTCGATGGCATGCGGGCAGCGCGTGCGGAACACGCAGCCCGAAGGCGGCGAGATCGGACTGGGGATGTCGCCCTTGAGCGCGATGCGCTCGGTGGCGAGCTCGGGATCGGGCTTCGGGCTCGCGGCCAGCAGCGCCTGGGTGTAGGGGTGCGAGGGACGCGCGAAGAGTTCGTCGGTTTCCGCGACCTCCATCACCTTGCCCAGGTACAGCACCACCACGCGGTCGCACAGGTACTCGACCACGTCGAGGTCGTGCGAGATGAACAGCATGGTCAGGCCCAGGCGCTCGCGCAGGTCGGCCAGCAGGTTGATGACCTGCGACTGGATCGACACGTCGAGCGCCGACAGCGGCTCGTCGGCCACGATGAACTCGGGCTCCACCGCGAGCGCGCGCGCCACGCCGATGCGCTGGCGCTGGCCGCCCGAGAACTCGTGCGGGAAGCGGCTCGCATGCTCGGCGCGCAGGCCCACCGTTTCGAGCAGCTCGGCGATGCGCCGCTCGCGCGCGGCCGCGCCCTTGTGCAGGCCGTGCGTGGCCAGCGCCTCGCCGAGGATCGCGCCGATGCGCATCTTCGGGTTCAGGCTCGCGTACGGGTCCTGGAAGATGATCTGCAGCTTGCTGCGCAGCTTGCGCATGCGCTCGCCCGAGAGCGCGCCGATGTCGTCGCCGCGGTAGAGCACCTGGCCCTCGGTGCGCTCGAGCAGGCGCAGCACGGTGCGGCCGATGGTGCTCTTGCCCGAGCCCGATTCGCCGACCAGGCCCAGCGTCTCGCCGGGCTGGATCGCGAACGACACGTCGTCGACCGCGCGCACGGGGCGCTCGCCGCTGCCGAAATACTTCTTGAGTCCGCGGACTTCGATGAGGGGAGTGGCGGTGGTCATCGTGGGTCCCTGGTATGGACTCCCTCCCCCTCTGGGGGAGGGTTGGGATGGGGGCTCCGGGCGGTCGATACCGTTGCGGCGATGGAGCGGCCCGGTGCCCCCACCCCAGCCCTCCCCCGGAAGGGGAGGGAGCAAGACAGGGTCTGTGAGGACATCATGCGACCTTCGCCATCGACGGCGCCGGTTGCACGCGAACGCAGCGCGCCTGGCGACCGGCATGGGTCTGCAGCAACGCGGGCATCTCGGCACTGCACTGCGCCAGCGCTAGATCGCAACGCGGCTCGAACGCACAACCCGGCGGCGGCGCCAGCGGACTCGACACCTGCCCGCGGATCGCGAACAGGCGCTTGGGCCTGGGCTGGCCCGGCTGCCGCGCCTTGCCCGGCAGGCAGGCCAAGAGGCCCTGGGTGTAGGGATGCTCGGGCTGCGCGAACAGCGGGCGCACCGGCGCGCTCTCGACCACGCGGCCCGCGTACATCACGACCACGTCGTCGGCATGGTGCGCGACCACGCCGAGGTTGTGCGTGATGAACAGGATGCTCATGCCGGTCTCGGCCTGCAGCCGGCGCATCAGCACCAGGATCTGTGCCTGGATGGTCACGTCGAGCGCGGTGGTAGGCTCGTCGGCGATCAGCAGCGTCGGGTCGCAGGCCATGGCCAGCGCGATCATCACGCGCTGGCGCATGCCGCCCGAGAGCTGGTGCGGGTACTCGTGGATGCGCTGCGCCGCGGCCGGGATTTCGACCAGGTCGAGCATGCGCTTGGCATGGGCCAGCGCGGCCTGGCGATCGAGCCCCTTGTGCAGCCGCACGCTCTCGGCGATCTGCTCGCCGATGGTGAACACCGGGTTCAGGCTGGTCATCGGCTCCTGGAAGATCATCGAGAGCTGGTTGCCGCGCAGCGCGCGCATCTCGCGCTCGGGCAGGGTCAGCAGGTCGACGGTCTTGCCTTCGCGCGTGACGAAGCGCGCGCCGCCGCTGACCTGGGCATTGGCGGTCCTGGGCAAGAGGCGCATCAGCGTGAGGCTGGTGACCGACTTGCCCGAGCCCGATTCGCCGACCAGCGCGGTGGTCTTGCCGGGCTGGATCGCGAAGCTCACGTCGGCCACCGAGCGGATCAGGCCGTCCTCGGTGGGGAAGCTGGTGCTCAGGCTGTCGACCACGAGGCGCGGGGAGGATGTGGCGGTCGTCATCACGCGGTCTTCTTCAGCTTGGGGTCGAGCAGGTCGCGCACGCCATCGCCGAGCAGCTGCAGCGACAACGCCGTGAAGATGATCGCGAGCCCCGGGAACAGCACCACCCAGAAGGCCTGGTGCGCGTACTGCTGGCTGCCCGCGACCATGGTGCCCCAGGTCGGGATCTCGGGCGGCACGCCGACGCCGAGGAAGGACAGCCCCGCCTCGGCCAGGATCGCGTAGGCGAAGATGAACGAGACCTGCACCAGGATCGGCGACATCAGGTTCGGCAGGATGTGGCGCCACAGGATGCGCGAGGTGCGCACGCCGAGCGCGCGCACGGCCTCGACGAACAGCAGCTCGCGCACCACCAGCGTGGAGGCTCGCACCACCCGCGCCACGCGCGGCGTGTAGACCAGCACCAGCGCCAGCACCGTGTTCATCAGCGACGGCCCGAGGATCGCCACCAGCGCGATCGCCAGCAGGATGTCGGGGAAGGACATCATCGCGTCGACCACGCGCATCAGCGGCGCGTCGAGCCGGCGGAAGAAGCCGGCCATCAGGCCCAGCACGGTGCCCGCGACGACGGCACCCAGCGCGGTGAGCGCCGCGATCGCCAGCGAGTAGCGCGCGCCGTGCACGATGCGCGAGTAGAGGTCGCGGCCCAGCTCGTCGGTGCCCAGCAGGTGCTCGGCGCTCGGCGCCTTCAGGCGCTGCAGCACGGCCGTGTCGTTGGGATCGATGGAGGCGAACAGCGGCGCGCCGATGGCGAGGATGGCGATCGCCAGCAGCACCAGCGCGGACAGCATCACGATGCGGCGGTGCATCAGCTGGCGAAGCATTCTTGGCATCCGCATGGCTCAGACCTTCACGCGCGGATCGACCACCGCATACAGCAGGTCGATCGAGAAATTGATGAGCACGTAGATCGCGGCGATCACCAGCAGCGCGCCCTGGATCACCGGGTAGTCGCGCCGCAGCACCGCGCTCACCACGAGGTTGCCCACGCCCGGCAGGCCGAACACGGTCTCGGTGATGACGGCGCCGCCGATCATCAGCGCCACCGTCAGGCCGATCACCGTGACGATCGGCACCAGCGCGTTGCGCAGCGCATGCTTGAGCACCACCACCGTCTCGCTCAGGCCCTTGGAGCGCGCGGTGCGCACGTAGTCCTCGCCGAGCACGTCGAGCATCGAGGCGCGCGTGAAGCGGATGATGAGCGCGGAGTTCAGGAGGCCCAGCACCGCGGCCGGCAGCACCAGCGAATGCAGCCGCTCGGCCAGCGCCGCGTCGGGCGCGCCGTAGCCCGAGACCGGGAACCAGCCGAAGGAGACCGCGAAGATCTGGATCAGCACGATGCCGAGCCAGAAGCTCGGGATGCTCGCGCCCAGCATCGCGATGCCGGTGAACAGCTGGTCGACCGCGCGGCCGCGGAACACGGCCGAGACGATGCCGCAGGGCACGCCGATCAGCGCGGCGATGGCCACCGCCATCAGCGCGAGCAGCGCGGTGGGCTCGGCGCGCTCCCACAGCGCCTGCGTGACCGGCCGCTGCAGGAAGATCGAGGTGCCGAGGTTGCCCTGCAGCACCTCGCGCAGCCAGTAGCCGAACTGCACGGGCAGCGGCTTGTCGAGGCCGTATTCCTTCTGCACGCGCGCGATGTCGGCCGCGGTGGCCTGGTCGCCCAGCAGCACCGAGACCGGGTCGCCCGAGGCGGCGCGCGTGAGCACGAACACCAGCACCGCCACGAGGGCGAGCACGATGAGCATGCCGGTGGCGCGGGATGCGATGTAGCGGATCATGGGGTAGTCGTTATGGGATGCGGGAGCGGACAGCCGAACGCAGAAGTCGCGAAGGTTTCGCAGAGGTCGCGGAAGAAAAACCAAAAAAAAGTCTTCTGTCTTTTGCTGCGACTTCTGCGCTACTTTGGTCTTCCTTCTGCGTTCGGCTGCCCGTGTTCGACGGCCGCGTTACTTGATGCGAGCGTTCCAGAAGAAGGGCCAGGTCGCCGGCTGGTAGTTGTCGAGCGCCGGGCTCCTGGCCGACAGCCCGTTGAACTTGCCGACGTTGATGTACGGCACCTCCTCGTAGACCACCTGCTGCACCTTGCCCCACAGCGCGCCGCGCCTGGCCGGATCGCTCTCGACGTTGAAGGCCTGCAGCGCCGCCTTCTTGGCGGGCGTGTCCCACCAGCCGGGCGCACCGTCGCCGAGCTGCGGCGGCGAGAGCATGGGCTCGGGGAACTGGCCCGAGTGGGTGACGTAGATGTCCCACAGCTTGGCGTCGTTGCGGCGCTGCACCAGCGTGGCCCAGTCGACCACGTTGAGGTCGACCTTGAAGCCGGCGCGCTTGAGCTGCTCGGCCATCAGCAGCGACATGTTGTAGTGGAAGTCGTACTGGCGGCTCGTGAGCACGCGGATCGGCTCGCCCTTGTAGCCGGCCTTGGCCGCGGCCTCCTTGGCCTTGGCGGCGTTGCGCTGGTTGTACTGGTCGGCGCCGGCCGTCGAATAGAACGGCGAGCCCTTCGGGAAGTGGTTGGCCTCGGCCACGAAGAAGCGCGTGTCGCCGAAGCCGGCCGCGAGCATCTCGCCCTCGCCGAGCGCGGTCTGGATCGCCTGGCGCACCGGCTGGCTCGCGGCCACGCCTTCCTTGGTGTTGAGCACCAGGTAGGGGAAGCCGAACGAGGGCGTCATGATCGGCACCGTCTTGCCGCCCGACTTCTCGAGGCGCGGCAGTGCCTCCACCGGCAGCAGGTCGGCGAAGTCGTACTGGCCGGCCAGCGCGCCCTCGACGCGCGTGCTGGCGTTGGGCACCGGCACGAAGCGCAGTTCCTCGATCGCCGCCTCGCGCTTGCCGCCGTAGCCGCTCGCGGGCTCCTTGCGCGCCGCGTACTTGTCGAAGCGCGTGAGCAGCACGAACTGGTCGGGCCGGCGCTCCTTGAACTTGTAGGGGCCGGTGCCGACGAAGTCCTTGAGCGGCGAGGCGATCGATTCCTTGGCCATGATCGCGGCCATGCCGCTGGGCAGCGCGAGCTGCGACAGCAGCGGCGCATAGGGTTCCTTGAGCACGATCTCGACCGCCAGCGGGCCCTTGGCCTTGAGGCTGTCGATCTCCTTGCCCACGGCCTTGCCGCGCGGCGACTGGTCCATCCAGCGCTGCAGGCTCGCGACCACGTCGTCGGCCGTGAGCTCGCGGCCGCTGTGCAGCATCACGCCCTTGCGCAGCGCGATCGCGTAGGTCTTGCCGTCGGCCGAGATCTTCGGCATGCCCTCGGCCAGCATCGGCACCACGTTCCACTTGGCGTCGAAGGTGTAGAGCGTCTCGTAGACGTGCTGCATGATGGTTCCGACCAGGTCGGCGGTCGAAGCCATCGGATCGAGCGTCTGCGGCTCGGCCACCATCGCCAGCGTGGCGAAGTTGCGCGGACCCTGCGCCTGGGCGTTCAGCGGCGCCACGGCGTACAGCGCCGCGAGCAGGGTGGCACCCAGAAGGGTGCGCTTCGACAGCATGGGCAGGCGCGGGAAAGAGCCGGCGTGGGGCATGGAGTTCTCCTTCATGGGGCGAGACGCGTTTGTGAAAAAAACTTTCGTTGCGGGCCGCACTTTGAAGCAGTATCCATGCCAAATCATCCGTGAAAACCCTTGATTCAGCGTTATCACTGAAATAGATTTTCAGTTTCGGCCGATACTGGCGGCCGTTTTCAACCCCTTCCCTTTCCTTCTTAGACAGGAGTTCGTCCATGCCTCTCGAATACCTCGGCGCCCCGCCCACCGCTTCCGACCGCCAGGTGCGTCCCTTCTCGCCGGCCGTGCGCGCGGGCGACTTCATCTACGTGTCGGGCCAGGTGCCGGCCAATGCGCAGGGCGAGATCGTGGCCGGCGGCATCGAGGCGCAGACGCGCCAGGTGATGGAGAACCTGAAGACCGTGCTCGCGCTGGCCGGCGCCACGCTCGACGACGTCTGCAAGACCACCTGCTGGCTCGACGACGCGCGCGACTTCGGCGCCTTCAACCGCATCTACATGAGCTACTTCGGCGAGAACAAGCCCGCGCGCTCGACCACCGAGGCGCGGCTGATGGTCGATGCGAAGGTGGAGATCGACGTGGTGGCGTACAAGCCGAAGGCTTGAGACACGGGGACCGGACAGCCGAACGCAGAGGTCGCGAAGGTTGCGCGAAGGTCGCAGAAGAAAACCGAAAGATGCCTTCGGTCTTTTCTGCGACTTCTGCGCAGCTTTGGGCTTTCTTCTGCGTTCGGCTGTTCGGATTTCCGTCCCGCGTCAGCCCCGCAGCTCGCTCTTGCGCTGCACGATGCGCGAGACCAGCCCGTACTCGACCGCCTCCTCCGCCGACAGCCAGCGGTCGCGCTCGATGTCGGCCAGCACCACCTCGAGGGGCTTGCCGGTCTCGCGCGCGATCTCGTGCGCGATGCGCTGGCGGGCCTTGACGATCTCCTGGGCCTGGATCGCGATGTCGGTGGCCTGGCCGCCGGCCCCGCCCGAGGGCTGGTGGATCAGGAAGCGGGTGTTGGGCAGGCACACGCGGCGCTCGCGCGGCGCGGCCAGGAACAGATGGGTGGCGGCGCTGCCGACCCAACCGGTGCCGATCATGTGCACCGGCGCGGCGATGAAGCGCACCACGTCGTGGATCGCATCGCCCGATTCGAGATGCCCGCCGGGCGAGCTCACGAGGATGTCGATGGGCTTGTCGGCGCTGTCGGCGTCGAGCGCGATCAGCCGGCGCGTGACGTCGGCGGCCACGGCGTCGGTGATGCTGCCGAAGATCAGCAAGGTGCGCGAACGGAAGGCCTTCTCCTCAAGGTAGGAATTGCGCGGCTCGGCGGTGGCGGCCGGGCGGGTGTCGTCTTCGGATTCCAGCGTGAACATGGCGGTCATGAAAAAAGCTCCAGGGGGTTGGAGCTGTCTTGACGAACAAGCCCACGCTTTCGTGACATCGCCGGCCGTGGCAAGCTGCGCCGATGCTAGACGAACGCTATCTCTCGCAATTCCCCCTCCTGCGCGGCCGGCTGGTGCGCGCGGCGGCGCGGCTGGTCGGCGGCACGGCGCAGGCCGAGGACCTGGTGCAGGACAGCTACCTGCGCGCGCTCGAGGCCGGCGAACACGCCGGCATCGACAGCACGCAGGCCTGGCTCACGACGGTGATGCAGCACCTCGCGATCGACCGGTTGCGGCGCGAAGGCTGGATGCGGCGCTGGCTCGACGAGGCCGGCGCCATGCCGGAGACGGCGGAATCGGCCGAAACCGAGGCCGCGCGCGCCGAAGAGACCGGGCAGGCGCTGCGCCTCCTGGCCGAGCGGCTGAGCCCCGCCGATGGCGCCGCGGTGCTGCTGCGAGAGGTGTTCGAAGTCAGCTTCAAGGAGCTGGCCGAGGTCACGGGCCGGACCGAGGCCGCCTGGCGCCAACAGATGCACCGCGCGCTGCTGCGGCTGCGCGAGCCGCGCGAGAAGGCGTCCGACGCGGCCGGGCGCGATGCCGCCTTTCCTCTCTACCAGCAGGCGCTGCGCGATGCCGATGCGCGGCTGCTGTTCGCGATGCTGCGCCAGCCGCCGGCACGGGCGATCGGGTTGTCGGCCGATGCAGCACCTCCGCCACGGGCCTCGGGCTCGCCGCGCGCGGCCTGCCAGGTGGTGCAGATCGGCGGCCGGCTCGGGCTGGTGCTGACGCTGGGCGGGAAGCTGTTGTGCGTGCTGCCGCTGGAGGCGCGGCAGGAAGAAAAGGAAGCGCTCTCGTTCTGAATCCGCATTTGCTCCTTCCCCCTCTGGGGGAAGGCCGGGATGGGGGCACGCGGCGGTGGGAAGGCCAAGGCTTATCGACCGCCCGGTGCCCCCACCCCTACCCTCCCCCAGCGGGGGAGGGAGAAAAGACAACTAGGCCAGCCGCCCCGCCACCAGCTGCAGCACCCGGTCGCAGCGCCGCGCCAGGTCCTGGTCGTGCGTGACCATCACGAAGGCCGTGCCATGGCGGCGCGCGAGGTCGAGCATCAGCGCGAATACGGTGTCGGCGGTGCTGCGGTCGAGGTTGCCGGTGGGCTCGTCGGCCAGCACGCAGGCCGGTTGCGTGACCAGCGCGCGCGCGATCGCCACGCGCTGGCGCTCGCCGCCCGACAGCTCGGCCGGCCGGTGGTGCAGCCGTTCGCCCAGGCCCACGCTCTCGAGGATCTTCGTCGCCGACTGCGCGGCCGTGGCCGGGTCGACGCGGCGGATCTTCAGCGGCATCGCCACGTTGTCGAGCGCGCTGAACTCGGGCAGCAGGTGATGGAACTGGTAGACGAAGCCCAGGTGCAGGTTGCGCAGCCGGCCCTGCTCGGCGGGGTCGGCATGCGCGATGTCCTTGCCGAGCAGCTCGACATTGCCCGAGGTCGGCGAATCGAGCCCGCCCATCAGGTGCAGCAGCGTGCTCTTGCCCGAACCCGAGGCGCCGACGATGGCCAGCGTCTCGCCGGCATGCACGTCGAGGTCGATGCCGTGCAGCACGGTCAGGTCGAGGCGCCCTTCGTGGAAGCGCTTGGTCAGACCGCGCGCCTTCAATACGACTTCACTCATAGCGCAGCGCCTCGGCGGGATTCACGCGGCTGGCGCGCCAGCTCGGATACAGCGTGGCCAGGAAGGCCAGCACCAGGGAGATGATCGCGATCGGCATGATGTCGCTGCGCTGCGGATCGCTGGGCATCTTGCTGATCAGGTAGATGTCCTTGGGCAGGAAGCTCGCGTGGAACAGCTGCTCGAGGAAGGGCACGATCACGTCGATGTTGTAGGCGATGCCCAGGCCCAGCAGCAGGCCGGCCACGGTGCCGATCACGCCCACCATCGCGCCCTGCACCACGAAGATGCCCATGATGCTGCGCGGCGAGCTGCCCAGGGTGCGCAGGATCGCGATGTCGGCGCGCTTGTCGGTCACCGTCATCACCAGCGTCGACACCAGGTTGAACGCGGCCACCGCCACGATCAGCGTGAGGATGATGAACATCATGCGTTTCTCGACCTGCACGGCCGCGAACCAGGTCTTGTTCTGGCGCGTCCAGTCGCGGATCAGGAACTGGCCCGGCAGGGTCACGGCCATCTCGTCGGCCACGTCGCGCGCCTGGTTGAGGTCCTTCAGGCGGATGCGGATGCCGGTCGGGCCCTCGAGCCGGAACACGCGCGCCGCGTCCTGCTCGTTGATCAGGGCCAGCGCCGAGTCGTATTCGTAGTGGCCCGAGTCGAAGGTGCCGACCACGGTGAACTGCTTGAGGCGCGGCACCACGCCGGCCGGCGTGACCTGGCCGCCCGGCGCCACCAGCGTGACCTGGTCGCCGGGCTGCACGAACAGCGAGCGCGCCAGCTCGCCGCCCAGCACGATGCCGAACTCGCCGGGCACCAGCTTGTCGAGCGTGCCCTTGGGCGCGGCGGCCGCGATGTCGGTGACCTCGGGCTCGAGCTTGGGCTCGATGCCGCGCACCAGCGTGCCCTTCATGTCCTCGCCGCGCGCGATCAGCGCCTGGGTCGCGATGAAGGGCGCCGCGCCGACCACCTCGGGATGCTTGCGCGCGGCCGCCATGATGGTGTCGAGCTCGGGCAGGGCCTGGCCGTCGCGCGAGATGATCTCGATGTGCGAGACCACGCCCAGCATGCGGTCGCGCACTTCCTTCTGGAAGCCGTTCATCACGCTCAGCACGATGATCAGCGCGGCCACGCCGAGCGCGATGCCGAGCATCGACACGCCGGAGATGAACGAGATGAAGCCGTTGCGCCGGGTCGCGCGGCCCGCGCGCGTGTAGCGCCAGCCGAGCTGCAGTTCGTAGGGGAGTCGCATCAGGTCTCCTGCGGCGCTCGGGGCGACGGCATGGGTCGGTTCATGGGAAAAAGGGTGAAGACGAAGAGGAAGGCGGGCGGAATTGTGGCATCCCGGACAATAGGCCCATGGCCGAACCCGCTCCCGCCCGTCATCTCCTGATTCCCTTTGCCGGCCGCGGTTCCCCGTCCTGCCGCGCAGCCCTCTCGACCTTGAGGTTGCCGAAGCTCGAAGCCCTGCTCGGCCGGCTCGCCGTCACGGCCACCGACACGCAGGACGAAAGCACCCGCTCCCCGCCGCACGAACGCGCCCTGGCGCGCGCGCTCGGCATCGCCGCGGCCGACGGCTGCATCCCCTGGGCCGCGCTCGAGGCACGCCGCAACGGTGCCGCCGGAGCGGACGACACCGGCGCCTGGGGCCTGGTCACGCTGTGCCACTGGCAGGTCGGCATCGACGACGTGGTGCTCGGCGATCCCTCGGCGATCGAGATCGACGCCGAGGAGTCGGCCGCGCTGCTGGCCGCGGCGCGCCCCTTCTTCGAGGAGGACGGCATCGCGCTGCATCCGTCCGCGCGCCCCGGCCGCTGGCTCGCGCGCGCGCCGATCTTCCAGGACCTCGCCACCGCCGCCATCGACCGCGCCGTGGGCCACCCGATCTCGCAGTGGTCGCCGCTGGCCGATGCCGCGCGGCCGCTGCGCCGGCTGCAGAACGAGATGCAGATGCTGCTCTACACCCAGCGCGTGAACGACGACCGCGCCGCGCGCGGCGCGCCGCCGATCAACTCCTTCTGGCTCAGCGGCACCGGCGTGCTCCCCGCGGGTGCCGTCAGCCCCGAAGGCCCGGCGCCGCAGGTCGACGATTCGCTGCGCACCGCCGCGCTGCACGACGACGGCATCGGCTGGGCCGAAGCCTGGCAGGCGCTCGACGCGGGCCCCGTCGCCGCGCTGCTCGACCACTACAACGCGGGCGCCCCGGTCGCGATCACGCTGTGCGGCGACCGCACGGCGCAGCGTCACGAGATCCAGCCGCGCGGCTTCGTGGGCTGGGCGCGCAGCCTGTTCGACCGGCCCCGCGCAGCCGCCGTGCTGGAGGCGCTCTGAAATGAAACGCCAACAGCCGGACGCAGAGGACGCGAAGATTTCGCAAAGGGCGCGAAAGAGAAATTCAAAATTTTTCTTGCATTCCTTTTGCGTCCTTCGCGCAACCTTCGCGTCCTCTGCGTCCGGAAGCCCGCTCCCGTCTTCGGATTCACCGTGTCATGCGACGCGGGGGCGCTCGGCAACGTGAACAACTGATATGAAGATCCACCCCCGCGACATTCCCCCGCGCAGCGCCTGGGCGCTCGAGCAGGCCGGCGTGCATCCGCTGCTGGCCCGGCTGTTCGCCGCGCGCGGCGTCAGCGCCAAGGACGAGCTCGACGACGGCCTGGCACGCCTGCTGCCGCCCGACACCCTGCGCGGCACGCAGGAGGCCGCGGTGCTGCTGGCCGACGCGATGGCCGCCGACAAGCGCCTGTGCATCGTTGCCGACTACGACTGCGACGGTGCCACCGCCTGCGCGGTCGGCGTGCGCGGCCTGCGCCTGCTGGGCGCGAAGAACGTGAGCTACCTCGTGCCCGACCGCGTGGTCGACGGCTACGGCCTCACGCCGCCGATCGCCGAGCGCGTGGCCGCGAGCGGCGCCGACATGCTGATCACCGTCGACAACGGCATCGCCAGCGTCGACGGCGTGGCCGCGGCCAAGGCGCGCGGCCTGCAGGTGCTGGTGACCGACCACCACCTGCCCGGCCCCGAGCTGCCGATCGCCGACGTGCTGGTGAATCCCAACCATCCCGACTGCGGCTTCGAGAGCAAGTGCATCGCCGGCGTCGGTGTGATGTTCTACGTGCTGCTCGCGCTGCGCTCCGAGTTGCGCCGGCGCGGCGTGTTCGACGTGGCGACGCAGCCCAAGCTCGACGCGCTGCTGCCGCTGGTGGCGCTGGGCACCGTGGCTGACGTGGTGAAGCTCGACGCCAACAACCGCCGGCTGGTGGCGCAGGGCCTGCGCCGCATCCGCGCGGGCGCCATGCCCGCGGGCGTGTCGGCGCTGTTCAAGGCCGCGGGCCGCGTGGCCGCCGCGGCCACCACCTTCGACTTCGGCTTCGCGCTCGGCCCGCGCATCAATGCAGCCGGCCGGCTGGCCGACATGACGCTGGGCATCGAATGCCTGCTGACCGAGGATGCCGCCCGCGCCGACGAGCTCGCGCGCCTGCTCGACGGCATCAACCGCGAGCGGCGCGACATCGAGGGCGGCATGCGCGACCAGGCGCTGCTCCTGGCCGAGTCGCTGTTCACCGTGGACGGCGAAGGCATCGAGACGGTGCCCGCGGCCATCAGCGTGTTCGATGCCGACTTCCACGAGGGCGTGGTCGGCATCGTGGCCTCGCGCATCAAGGAGCGCTTCCACCGGCCCACCTTCGTGTTCGCGGCCAGCGGCGCGCCCGGCAAGGAGCACGAGCTCAAGGGCTCGGGCCGCTCGATTCCGGGCTTCCACCTGCGCGATGCGCTGGACCTCGTCGCCAAGCGGCATCCGGGCGTGCTGCTGCGCTTCGGCGGCCATGCGATGGCGGCCGGCTGCACGGTCGCGCGCGAGCAGTTCCAGACCTTCGAGCGCGCGCTCGCGCAGGTGGCCGACGAATGGCTCGATGCCGCCACGCTCACGCGCCGTATCGACACCGACGGCCCGATCTCGCGCGAGTACCTGCGCGTGGACCTGATCGACACCCTGCACCGCGAGGTCTGGGGCCAGGGCTTCGCGCCGCCCACCTTCAGCGAGGAGGTCGAGGTGGTGTCGCAGCGGCTGGTCGGCGAGCGGCACCTCGCGCTCAAGCTGCGCCACCAGGGCCAGCCCATCGACGGCATCTGGTTCGGCCACACCGACCCGCTGCCGCCGCGCGTGAAGCTGGCGTTCCGGCTCGACGCCGACGAATGGCAGGGCGTGCGGCGCGTGCGCTTCCTGGTCGAGGGCGCCGAAATCTGAAGCGCTCGAGCCTCGGCCACAGGTTACGCCGGGGTTTCCGCTGCAAGCAATTGCATGCGCCGTCCCGCCTCGACGGGCGCGCGCTCGGTACACATTCCTACATGGAAGGCGCGCGGGGCTTCTACGCTGATCTCCATGCACGGCGCGCCACGGCCGATTTCCGGCAGCGTCCACGCGGTGCAACGCAGGAGACCGGCATGCAGACACCCTCCCCCGACGTGTTCCCCGGCGCCGAACGCCGCCCGCTCGCGCTGGTGACCGGCGCCTCCTCGGGCATCGGCTACCAGCTCGCGCGGCGCGCGGCCGAACATGGCTACGACCTGCTGATCGGCGCCGACGAGTCGCTGGCCCAGGCCGAAGCCGAGTTGCGCGCGATGGGCGCGCGCGTGTTCGCGGTGCGCGAGGACTTCGCCACGCGCGACGGCGTCGACGCGCTGCTCGCGGCCTGCGAGGACCGGCCGATCGACGTGCTGTTCGCCAACGCGGGCCACGGCCTGGGCCATGGCTTCCTCGACCAGGAGTTCCACGACGTGCAGCACGTGATCAACACCAACGTGACCGGCACGCTCTACCTGGTGCAGCGCGTGGGCCGCGCGATGCGCGAGCGCGGCCAGGGCCGCATCCTCATCACGGGCTCGATCGCGGGCTTCCAGCCCGGCGCCTTCCAGGCGGTCTACAACGGCACCAAGGCCTTCATCGATTCCTTCGCGATGGCGCTGCGCAACGAGCTCAAGGACACCGGCGTGACCGTGACCTGCCTGATGCCCGGCGTGACCGACACCCACTTCTTCGCGCGCGCCGACATGCTCGACACGCGCGTGGGGCAGCAGTCCGACAAGGCCGATCCGGCCGAGGTGGCGAAGGAGGGCTTCGACGCGCTGATGAAGGGCGAGAGCGGCGTGATCGCGGGCTGGCGCAACAAGATGCAGGTGGCGCTGTCGCGCGTGATGCCCTCGCCCGCGCTGGCCGAGCAGCACCGCAGGATCGCGGAACCGGGCAGCGCGCACGCGCCTTCCTGAGCTTTTTCGAGGCGTCCGCGCGCGAACCGCAGACCTTCTTCGTACATTCCCGACGCCCTACGCGGCCTTGCGACTTTTGGAGGTGCACGCGCGCGTGCACCGCGGGCATGATCGCGCCCATGCGTTGTCCTTTCCCGATCGCTCCGGCGCGCAGCATGCGACTGCCGGACGCCCATCGGGCGCCTGCGTCTTGAACCCCCGCGCCCTTCGCTGCGCCGCTTGCACGCGGTGTTCACATGGCGCGCCTATCCTGCCCCCAGGCTTGCGTACGGCAACGCTTCTTGATGCCCGCTCATCGACGAACCCCAGGAGGATTTTCTTTCCATGCGCCGTTTTGAACTGATCGAGGGAACCGCCAGCAAGTTCTGGGAAGTGGAACAGGCGGAGAACGATCTCAACATCCGCTGGGGCCGCATTGGCACCGCGGGCCAGAGCCAGACCAAGTCCTTCGCCGATGCCGCGAAGACCGCCACCGCGCTGACCAAGCTGGTGAGCGAGAAGACCGGCAAGGGCTACAAGGAAGTCGGCGTGAGCGCCGATGCGAGCATCGGCAAGACCGAGGTCAAACCGAAGGCGGAAGCGCCGGCTGCCGCACCCGCCGCGGCGCCTGCCGCCGCACCCGCCCAGGCACCGGTGCAGGCACCAGTCGCCACCGCACCCGCCACGCCGGCACCGCCGCCCGTCGCGAGCGAAAGCCTCGACAGCCAGTGCGAGCGCGTCGTCGAGGCCGTGCGCATCGCGATCGAGGACGGCAGCGTCAAGAGCGGCGACAAGTTCTCGGCCGCCGCGCTCAAGCGCCAGTACGGCGTGAGCGAGCAAGGCGCCACGATGGCCTTCGAGGAGCTCAAGTCCCATGGCCTGCTGTCGGGCTGGGGCACCACCGCCGAGGTGCGCGAGAAGGCGAAGGATGCGGCACGCGAACTGGCGCAGCGCACGGCCACCGCGCGCAGCGAGGTGCCGGCCCAGCCCGTGGCCGAAGGCGCGCCGCCCTGGCTCGCGCAGGGCGCGCCGCTGCGCATCACGTCGCAGACGCGCGAGTTCGCCTATGCCTCGCGGCGCTTCCCCTCGACCCGTCCGGTGCTCGACCTCGCGCAGGCCTGGAAGCGGGCCTGCAACGACCTCGAGCTGCCGCTGGACATGGCCGCGACCGATGCCGCGCTGCGGCCCGCGGCCGAACGCATGCTCGCGCGCGACAAGCCCGTCGCGCCCGCGCCCGATGCCGAAGCCGATGCATTGCTGTTGGCCTTCATGGACCACAACACGCGCCGCGACAAGGCCGGCTCTGTTGTGTTCCTGATCCAGTACCTGGTCGCGCAGTACGGACTGGCCGGCGCGATCGAGGTCTATCTGTCGGCGCTGCGCCTGCAGGTGGAGGGCAGCTACGACCAGCAGGCCAAGAAGTGGCGCAGCCATTTCTCGAGCAACCCCGGCCATGCGGTCAACCACGGCTGGTACGGCGCCGTGGGCGATGCCGAGGAAGTGCTGCGCGAGCAGCTCTCGACCGCGCCCGAGGCCGAGTGGCAGCAGTGCGCCGACCTGATCGAGGCCGCGCTGCCCTCGCTGCATCCGAGCCGCCAGCCGCTGGCGGCGCTGCTGCTGCCCGAGCGGCCCGAACTCTCGAACGCGCTCGCGCTGCGCCTGGCCGGCGAGAAGGACAGCGGCGAGACCTTGCACTGGCTGCTGCTGACCATCACCGATGCCGCCGCCGCCGCGCAGGCCGCGAAGGTGCGGCTCAGCTATTCGAGCGGCTTCTGGGGCCACTACAAGATGACGGCCACCGCGCTGCTCGAGCGCGGCACCGAGGCCGTGGCGCTGCTCGAACGCGGCGCGGCCGAGGAACACGCGGGCGAGACGCTCGCGGCCATCGGCACGCCCGAGGCGGTGGCGGCGCTCGCCAAGGTCGCGAGCGGTTCGAAGGCGGCGCTGGCGCGGCTGTCGCTCGCGGTGGACCGCTGGCCGCAGGCCGCCATCGTCGCGCTGGCGCGGCTGGTGGCGGCCGGCGGCAAGGACGCGGGCCTGCTCACGCCCAGCCTCACGCGGCTGCTGCGCGCGCATGGCGGCCTGGTCGACGGCCTGCGGCCCTGGCTCGATGCCGGCGCGCAGGGCGCGATCGACCGCCAGCTCGCGCTGCTGTCGGGCCCGAGCGAGGTCGCCGAGGCGAGCGAGCTGCCGGGCGTGCTGGCCTCGCCGCCCTGGCTCGCCAAGGTGCAGAAGAAGGCGGCCGCGGTGCTCGCGCTCGAGCCGCTCGCGCTGGCGCCGGTCGAGCAGTGGGCGCCGGGCGCGCGCGAGGAAGCGCAGCGGCCCGGCACCTCGTGGCAGGTCAACCGCTTCGCGACCGCGCGCACCGACGTGCAGGTGATGCTCAAGGAGCTGGGCTTCGAGAGCAAGGCCAGCAAGCTCGCGCACGAGGAGCAGGTGAAGCTGATGCAGGCCGCCTACGAGGCCGAGGACATGCCCGACGCCGCCGTGCTGCAGGACATCCACCAGCGCGGCGAGGCGCGCGAGAAGGAACTGCTCGAGAGCCTGCGCGACCCGATCCTCGACACCGCGCGCGAAGGCATCCGCGGCGGCGATGCGGGCAAGCTGATCGCCGCCTGGCGCGGCATGCTGGCCGCGCGCAAGCAGGAGCGCTACTACTTCTTCTGGTTCGATGCGCGCTATGCGGCGCTGCTGCCGCCCGAGATCGGCGTGCCGTTCTGGAACGCGGTGGCCGGCCAGGCAGAGACGCAGGGCGCCGATTTCGTGATGGCGAACTTCGGCCTGCCCGCGCTGCCGGGGCTGCTGTCGGTGGTGCGCGCCAAGCCCGGCGAGAACCTGCAGCTGGCGCTGAACTACGGCGCGGTGGAACTCGCGGCACCGGCCGCGCGCGCCTTCGCCAAGCTCAAGACCGCGCGCCAGGCCGGCCGCGACTGGCTGCTCAGGTATCCCGAGCACGCGGCCTGCGGCCTGATCGCGACCGCGCTCGGCAAGGCCGGCGAGGCGCGCGACGTGGCGGGCTCGGCGCTGCGCCTGCTGCAGGCCGAGGGCCATGCCGAGCTGCTGCTCGAGGTCGCCGGCCGCTACGGCAAGGACGAGGTGGTGCAGGCGCTGCGCGCCGTGCTCGAGGAAAGCCCGCTCGACCGCTTCCCCACCAAGCGCGCGAAGCTGCCCGAGTTCTGGCAGCCGCGCGGCTGGCGCCGGCCGGTGCTGCGCAACGGCAAGGCGCTGCCCGACGAGGCGCTCGACCACCTGGGCCAGATGTTCACCTTCCCGACCAACGAGGAGGTCTACGGCGGCATCGCGGTGGTCAAGGA
Organism: Variovorax paradoxus; assembly: GCA_016806145.1. NCBI lineage: Bacteria > Pseudomonadati > Pseudomonadota > Betaproteobacteria > Burkholderiales > Comamonadaceae > Variovorax > Variovorax paradoxus. The sequence continues at coordinate 1,601,606 of CP063166.1, read as the reverse complement.
GGCCTGTGCACCCGAGTCGCTGGCCGACTTCGCCTGGGACGCGTTCAGCGCCTGGCTCGAGGCCGGCGGCCCGAGCAAGGAAGGCTGGGCGCTCACGGTGCTCGGTTTCCTCGGCAACGACGACACGGCGCGCCGGCTCACGCCCTTCATCCGCGCCTGGCCTGGCGAGGCCGCGCATGCGCGCGCCGTCACCGGCCTCGACGTGCTGGCCGGCATCGGTTCCGACGTGGCGCTGATGCTGCTCAACGGCATCGCGCAGAAGGTGAAGTTCAAGGGCCTGCAGGACCGCGCGCGCGAGAAGATCGACACGATCGCCGAGGCGCGCGGCCTCTCGACCGAGGAGCTCGAGGACCGGCTCGCGCCCGACCTCGGCCTCGACGAACAGGGCACCCTGCTGCTGGACTTCGGGCCGCGCAGCTTCAAGGTCGGCTTCGACGAGGCGCTCAAGCCCTATGTGCGCGAGCGCGCCGATGGCGTCGACGGCGCGCGCCTGTCCGACCTGCCCAAGCCCAAGAAGACCGACGACGCCGAGAAGAGCAAGGAGGCGGTCGAACGCTTCAAGCTGCTCAAGAAGGACGTGCGCACCATCGCGAGCCAGCAGCTGCTGCGGCTCGAGGTCGCGATGTGCGCGCGCCGGCGCTGGACGCCCGAGGTGTTCCGCACCTTCCTGGTCGAGCATCCGCTGGTGCGCCACCTGGTGCAGCGGCTGATCTGGGGCGCCTACCGCGTGCAGGGCGAAGCCAGCTACGGCGGCGAGCTGCTGGCGTGCTTCCGCGTTGCCGAGGACGGCAGCTTCACCACCGCCGAGGACGATCCCTTCGAACTGCCCGCGGGCGAGGACATCCGCATCGGCGTGCCGCATGCGCTCGAGATCTCGCCTGCCGACGCGGGCGCCTTCGGCCAGGTGTTCGCCGACTACGAGCTGCTGCAGCCCTTCGCGCAGATCGGCCGCGACACCTACGTGCTGACCGAGGACGAGAAGAAGAGCCAGAAGCTCGAGCGCTGGAAGGACGCCACCGTGCCCACGGGCCGCGTGCTGGGCCTGGTCAACAAGGGCTGGCGCCGCGGCGAGGCGCAGGACGGTGGCGGCATCTGGTACTTCACCAAGCCGCTGGGCCCGAGCCGCGTGATCGAGCTCTACCTCGACCCCGGCATCATCGTCGGCATGGTCGACGAGTACCCCGAGCAGAAGCTCGGCGAGGTGCAGGTCGGCAAGCCCTCGGGCTGGGGCAACATGCAGAACGCCGAGACGCTGGACCAGCTCGATCCGATCTCGGCCAGCGAGCTGATCCGCGACATGGAGGGACTGAGGGCATGAGCGCGGCGCCGGGTAGCCCCAAGCAAGCCCGCACCGCAGTGCGAAGCACGAAGGTCTTCGAATGAGCGCGGCGCCGCTCGTGCTGCCACCGGAACTCCAGAACGCGCTGCCGCCCGGCGAACCCGGCGCGAAGCCGCCGCCCAAGGCCTCGACCTTGCCCACGCTGCGCAAGCGCGTGCTCGACAAGTGCAACGAGTACGCGGTCGACGCGCTGCTGCCCGAGCCCTTCGAAGTGCGCTCGCCCGCCACGCGCGGCTGGCTCGAGGCCGCGATGGACGCGGCCGACACGCGGCTGCTGGGCCTGATGATCGCGCGCTTCCGCGAGCAGGCCTACACCGGCCGCGACGAGCCGGCCGAGGCGCTGGTGCACTGGCTGGTGCTGCAGCACGGCCTCGACACGGCCTTCGACGCGCTGCTGCATGCGGCGCGCTGGCGCCGCGAACGTATCGGCCACAAGCCGCTGCGCCAGGATGCGCCACCCGACGATGGCGCCCATTCCTTCTGGGGCCAGCCCGCGAGTTCGCTGTGGCAGTTCCGCGGCCACTGGATGGCGGCCGACGCCGCGACGCGCGCCGCCTGCATCGAACGGCTGCGCGCGCTCGACCCGCAGCTGCCGCTGGCCGCGCGCGCCCGCTTCGCGATCGCGCTGCCCGAATGGCGCCCGCGCGCGCGGCAGCTGTTCGAGCAGGCCACGCCCGAGCAGCTCGAGCGCTGCGGTCCCTGGCTGCGCTGGGCCGCCGGCCTGCCGCTGGCCGAGGTGGCGGGCGACGGCATGCGGCTGCTCGACCAGCCGTCGATGCTCGCGCTGCTGCTGCGCGAACACGGCGAGGCGCTGCTGCCGCTGCTGCTGGACCTCGGCGCCCGCCAGCGCAGCGTGGCCGTGGCCTGGACGCTGGCCGCCTTCGACACGCCCGAGGCCGCCGAGGCGCTGGCGCGCATGACCGCCGCCGACGCCGCCTGTGCCAAGGCGCTGGGCTGGGTCGCGGGCGAACGGCCCGAGCGCTGCTTCCTCGCGCTCGCGCAGGTGCTCGAGGACGGCGGCCTGCCCAAAGCCGGCGCCGCGCGCCTCGTGCCACAGCTCAAGACCCTGGCCGGCACGCTCGGCGAGCGCTTGCCCGCGCTGTTGCCGGCGCTGCCGGCGGCCGTGCGGCGCCAGCTCGGCGCGGTCGCCGACCAGTCCGGGTCGGCACCAGAAGCCTTCGCCGAGCGCGCGCGCTGGCCCGCGGTGCTCGCCGACCCGCCGTGGGCGCGGCGTGCGGCCGATGCGGCGCCGCCGCTGGTGCTGGCCGGCCTGCCCGTGCTAGAGGTGCCGCCCGAGGAGGACTGGGGCGACGAGGTCCGACAGGACTGGATCGACCGCGACACGCCCTATGTCTACCGCCAGCCGATGGAGGCCGAGCGCGCCATCGGCGAGCGGCTGCGCGAATGGACGCCGGAGCGCGTCGCCGCGCTGCACACGCAGCCGCCGCGGGAGCTCGAGCGCTTCATCGCCGACTGGCAACGCGTGCACGACGATGCCGCGCCCGACCGCCGCCAGTACGGCAACTTCATTGCGGTGCAGGCCGCCTGGTTCCTGCCGCCGGCCACCGGGCTGGCGTTCTGGAATGCCGTGGGCAGTGGCAAGGAAGCACCGCGCGCCGGCGGCTTCGTGGCACGCTTCGGCAGCGCCGCGCTGCCGGGCCTGCTGCAGGCGCTGGCCAACGACGGCGACGAGTATTTCGTCGCGCGCTTCATCGGGGCCACGCAGCTCGCGCCCTTCATGGCGCAGGCGCTCGCACGCCGACCGACGCGCCGCGCGCAAGCACGGCAGTGGCTGGTGCGCTTCGCGCCGCATGGCGCGGCCGGCCTGCTGCCCGCCGTGCTGGGCCCCGAGGGCGAGGCACGCCAGCAGGCCCGCGCCGCGCTGCGCGCCATGGCCGCGCTGGGACAGGCCGAGGCGCTGCGCGCCACCGCGCGCCGCCACGACGACCCGGCCGTGGCAGCCGCCGTCGATGCGCTGCTGGCCGAGGACCCGTTGCGCGACTTCCCGTCGCGCATCCACGCACGCAGCAAGCTTCCGACCTTCTGGCAACCGGCCGGCTGGCGCAAGCCGCGGCTGCGCGACGACGGCCTCGCGCTGCCCGACGAGGCACTGCAGCCGCTGGGCCTGATGCTGAGCTTCGCGGCCGATCTGCCGCAGGGCTATGCGGGCCTGGACGCCGTGCGCGCCGCCTGCGAGCCCCAGAGCCTGGCCGACTTCGGCTGGGACGTCTGCGAATCGTGGGAGGCCGCTGGCGCCGGCGCGCCGGGCAACTGGGCACTGCGCGCGCTCGGCCTCGTCGGCACCGACGACACGGCGCGCCGGCTCGGCGCCCTCGTGCGGCGCTGGAGCGCACCCGGCGCCGGCGGCACCGCCACGCGCATCGGCTGGGTGCTCGAGGCGCTGGCGCGGCTGGGCAGCGACGTCGCGCTGATGCAGCTCGACGCGATCGCGCGCAAGAACCGCATCGCCACGGTGCGCCATGCGGCCGCCGAGAAGCTGGCGCAGGCCGCGGCCGAACGCGGCCTGAGCGCCGACGAACTCGAGGACCGGATCGCGCCCGACCTCGGCCTGGACGAGCGCGGCGGCCTGCTGCTGGACTTCGGGCCGCGCCAGTTCCACGTCGGCTTCGACGAGGCGCTGGTGCCCTTCGTGCGCGAATCGGTCGAGGGCCGGCCCGGCGCGCGCCTGGCCTCGGCGCCGCGGCCGCGCGCGAGCGACGATGCCGAACGCGCGGCCACGGCCGCGGAACGCTTCAAGGCGCTCAAGCAGGATGCCGCCACCGTCGCGGCCCAGCAGCCGCTGCGGCTGGAACGCGCGATGCGCACGGGCCGCGGCTGGCCGGTCGAGGACTTCCGCCGCTTCATCGCCGGGCATCCGCTGATGCGCCACCTGGCCGAGCGGCTGGTGTGGGGCGTGAGCGAGGGCGGGCGCGATGCGCGCGGCTTGACGCTGCTGCGCGCCGCCTTCCGCGTGAGCGCCGAAGGCGAATGGGTCGATGCCGATGAAGTGCCACAGACACTCGACGATGGCGCCGCCGCGCGCATCGTCGTCGCCCATCCGCTGCAGCTGAGCGCCGCGCAGATCGCCGCCTTCGCGCAGCAGTTCGCCGACTACGAGCTGATCCAGCCCTTCGAGCAGTTGCACCGCGCCGTGCATGCACCACGCGAAGACGAACGCACGCTGACCGCGCTCACACGCTGGTCGGGCCGCATCGCGCGGCCCGGGCCGCTGTGGGCGCTGGAGTCGCGCGGCTGGCTGCGCGGGCGCGGCGGCGGCGGTGCCTACGACCATGCCTGGCAAGGGCTGGGCGGCGGTCGCGCGCTCTCGTTGCGCTTCGGGCCCGGCCTCGACAACGCGGGCGCCGGCGAGGACCAGACGCTCGACGTGCTGCACCACGGCCACCCGTTCTGCGAACTCGATCCCATCGTCTTCAGCGAGGCGGTGCGCGACATCGACGCGCTGGGCGCGCGCTGAGGAGCGCTGCGCCGTCCTGCCATCGCTCTGCTATGTTTCCGCGGGCACCATCCCGCGCCCTTTTCAGATCCGACACCGATCCCGACCATGGCCACCTCCCGCAAGCCGACCGACACCCCACCCACCGGTTCCCCCGCCCTGCAGCGCCCGCCCGCCGAGATCCAGTACGCCGCGCAGATCGCGCAGCTGCAGGCGCAGGACAAGGACCCGCGCCCGCCGGGCTGGGCCATGAGCCTGAAGGCCGCGCGCGCCTTCATCCTCGGCGATGCGCCGCTGGGCATCGCGCCGAAGATCGTCGCGCCGGTCGCGAGCATCGAGCGCATGCTGGTCACCCTTGCCACGGGCCGCGGCCTGATGCTGGTGGGCGAGCCGGGCACCGCGAAGTCGATGCTCTCGGAGCTGCTGGCGACCGCGATCTCGGGCGTGTCCACGCTGACCATCCAGGGCGGCGCCTCGATCACCGAGGACCAGATCAAGTACGGCTGGAACTACGCGCTGCTGATCAACGAGGGCCCGAGCCCGCGCGCGATGGTGCCGGCGCCGCTGTACATCGGCATGCAGCAGGGCCAGGTGGTGCGCTTCGAGGAGATCACGCGCGCGCCGCTCGAGGTGCAGGACTGCCTGCTGGGCATGCTGTCCGACCGCGTGATGGCCGTGCCCGAGCTCTCGGGCGAGCACGGCATGCTCTATGCGCGCGAGGGCTTCAACATCATCGCCACCGCCAACACGCGCGACCGCGGCGTCAACGAGATGAGCGCCGCGCTCAAGCGCCGCTTCGACTTCGAGACCGTGTTCCCGATCCTCGACTTCGAGCGCGAGCTCGCGCTGGTGCGCGAATCGTCAGCGCGGCTGCTCGCGCAGAGCGGCATTCCGAAGACCGTGCCGCAGCCGGTGCTCGAGCTGTTGGTGGCCACCTTCCGCGACCTGCGCGGCGCGCCCGCTTCCTCCGAGAAGAACGGCGGCGGCAGCGATGCCGCGATGGACCGGCTCACGGCCGTGATGTCGACCGCCGAGGCGGTCAACGTGGCGCACGCGGTGGGCGTGCGCGCCTGGTTCCTCGAGCAGCGCGAGGGCTCGCCGGCCGACCTGGTCGACTGCATCGCGGGCACGGTGGTCAAGGACAACGCCGACGACCGCGCCAAGCTGCGCCGCTACTTCGAGCAGAAGGCGGCCAAGCGCAGCGGCGAGCACTGGCGCGCCTACTACGAAGCACGCCATCGGCTGCCTTGAGAAGCGTTGTGCCATGGGCGACCAGCAAACAACACCAACAGCCGGACGCAGAGGACGCGAAGGTTCCGCGAAGAACGCGAAAGAAGAAATGAAAAACTTCTTGGGGCTGTTCCTTTCGCGACCTTCGCGAAATCTTCGCGTCCTCTGCGTCCGGAAGTCCGATCCCGCATTCATAGACGCTCGCGGTTGCCAAGGATGAACGCGCCCCACATCGTCGGCGTGCGCCACCACAGCCCCGCCTGCGCGCGGCTGGTGGCCGAGCGCATCCGCGCGCTGCGCCCGGCCCATGTGCTGATCGAGGGCCCGGCCGACTTCAACGCGCGGCTCGAGGAGCTCTACCTGCCGCACCGGCTGCCGGTGGCGATCTACAGCTACCTCTCGGCCGGCGAGACGCACCACGGCTCGTGGTCACCGTTCGCCGAGCATTCGCCCGAATGGCAGGCGCTGCAGGTGGGCCGCGAGGTCGGTGCCGACGTGCGCTTCATCGACCTGCCGGCCTGGCACGACGCCTTCTCGCGCATGGAGAACCGCTATGCCGACGTGGCCGACACCCAGCACGAGGAACGCGCCGCGGCCTACGAGCGCGCGCTGACCGAGCAGCTCTCGGTGCAGGGCCGCGATGCGCTGTGGGACCACCTGTTCGAGGACGGCTGCGACAGCGCCGAACTCGCGCAGCGGCTGTCCACCTACTTCGAGCACCTGCGCGGCGAGGACCCGGGCTCGCTCGGCAACCAGGCGCGCGAGACCATGATGGCGCGCTGGATCGCCTGGGCCATGGCGCAGCCCGCGGTGCGGGCCGGCGCGCCGGTGCTGGTGGTCTGCGGCGGCTACCACGCGCCCGCGCTCGCTCGGCTATGGCCCGGGCTGCCGGCGCAGCTGCCCGAGACGCCCGAACCCAGCGTCGAGGACACGCCCGATGCCCGCGACCAGGACCCCGTGGTGCGCTACGGCTCCTACCTCGTGCCCTACACCTTCAAGCGGCTCGATGCCTTCGCGGGCTATGCCTCGGGCATGCCCTCGCCGGCCTACTACCAGTGGATGTGGGAGCTCGGCCCCGAGGGCGCCGCGCACCGCGCGCTGCAGCAGGTGATGCAGCGGCTGCGCGACAAGAGGCTGCCTGCCTCCACCGCCGACCTGATGGCGGTGCACCTGCGCGCGCAGGGCCTGGCGCGGCTGCGCGGCCACGAGAAGCCGCTGCGCTCCGACTGGCTCGACGCGCTGGCCGGCGCCCTGGTCAAGGAAGCGCTGGACGCGCGGCTGCCCTGGACCTACCGCGGCCCGATGCGCCCCGGCACCGCGCCGGTGCTGGTGCAGGCGATGGACGTGCTGGCCGGCGACATCGCGGGCCAGCTCGCCGACGGCACGCCGCAGCCGCCGCTGGTGAAGGCGGTGCGCGACGAGCTCGCGGCGCACGGCCTCGAGCTGCGCGGCCAGCGCAAGCTCGACCTGCTCGATGCCGCCGACCGCGCGCGCAGCCGCGTGCTGCACCGGCTCGCGCTGCTGCGCCTGCCCGGCGTGGTGCGCAGCCAGGGACCGAAGCTCGCGATGTCGGGCGAACGCACCGAGGTCTGGACCCTGGGCCAGCCCTTCGAGCAACAGGCCGCGCTGATCGAGGCCGGCGCCTGGGGCGCCAACCTGCACGACGCGGCGCGCGCGCGGCTCGAGGACGAGCTGCGCCATGCGCAGGGCCGCATCGGTCCGCTGGCCGAGGGCCTCAACCAGGCCGCCTGGGCCGGCCTGCCGGCGCTCAGCGGCGCGCTGCTGCGCGAGCTGCAGCAGGCGATGGCGCGGGAGCCGCGCTTCGAGGCCATGGGCCCGGCCCTCGCGGTGATGCACACACTGCTGCGCCACGGCCAGCTGCTCGGCATGGCCGACGCGCCGGTGCTGCGGGTGGCGATCGAGGCCGGCTTCGACCGCGCGCTGTGGCTGCTCGAGCCGCCCGCCGCGATCGCGCCGTCGGACATCGACGCGCACCTGCAGGGCCACCTCGCGCTGCGCCGCATCGTGGCCGACGTGCTGGCCGATCGCGAGGACGCCGCGCAAGCCGAGCCGCTCGACGTGGAGCCCGCGCGCGCGCTCGCCGTGTGGCAGCGCAAGGCGGCCGATGCCGGCGCGGCACCGCTGAGCCGCGGCGCGGCGCTGGGCGCGACGCTGAGCCTCGCGCACCGCGTGCCGCAAGCCACGCAGGCCGGCGTGGCCGATGCGATGCAGTTGCTGCACGCGATGCCCGCGCCGGTGCTCGGCGATGCGCTCACGGGCCTGCTCGCACTGGCGCGCGAGACGCTGTCGTCCGAGCCCGCCTTCGCCGCCGGCATGGACCGCACCGTGCAGGCACTGGACAACGCCGACTTCGTGCGCGCCATGCCGAGCCTGCGCGCGGCCTTCGCCTGGCTGCCGCCGCAGGAGCGCGGCCGGCTCGCCGACCAGGTGCTGACGCTGCACGATGCCACCCACCTGTCGCGCCGCGCGCTCACGGCGCGGCGCGAGGGCGAGGCCGCGCCCGAGGCGCTGGCCGCGGCGCGCGCCGCCGAGGATGCGGCGATCGCGCGCCTGGCCGGCTGGGGCCTGAGCCTGCCGAGCCTGGATACGGAAGAACAGCCATGAGCCTCGACATCCCCGATCCGCTGCAGCGCTGGCGCCTGCTGCTCGGCGATCCGGCCGAGCGGGCCTGCGGCGGCCTGAGCGCCGAGGCGCAGGCGGCCGACGCCGCGCTCGACTGGCTCTACGGCCGCGACGGCGACCGCGCCGAGCGCGGCGAACGCAGCGCCGGCCTCGGGCCCTCGGCGCTCAGCACGCCCGACTGGATCAACGCCATCCACACGCTGTTTCCCAAGGAGGTGATCGAGCGGCTCGAGCAGGACGCGGTGGAGCGCTACGGCATCGACGAGGTGGTGACCAACCTCGAGGTGCTCGAGCGCATCGAGCCTTCGGAATCGCTGCTGCGGGCCGTGCTGCACACCAAGCACCTGATGAACCCCGAGGTGCTCGCGGCCGCGCGCAAGCTGGTGGCCGAGGTGGTGCGGCGCATCATGGAGAAGCTCGCGACCGAGGTGCGGCAGGCCTTCAGCGGCAGCCGCGACCGGCGCCGGCGCTCGCGCATGAAGGTGGCGCGCAACTTCGACTTCAAGCAGACGCTGGCGGCCAACCTGCACCGCTACGACCCGCAGCGGCGCAAGCTCTACGTCGAGCGGCCGGTGTTCATCAGCCGCACCAAGCGCCATGCCGAGCCCTGGGACATCATCCTGCTGATCGACCAGAGCGGCTCGATGGTCGACTCGGTGATCCACAGCGCGGTGATGGCCGCCTGCCTCTGGCAACTGCCCGGCATGCGCACGCGGCTGGTGGCCTTCGACACCGCGGTGGTCGACCTCACGGCCGACGTGTCGGACCCGGTCGAGCTGCTGATGAAGGTGCAACTCGGTGGCGGCACCGACATCGCCAAGGCGGTGGCCTATGCGCAGTCGCTGGTGGCCAATCCCGCGAAGACCATCGTGGTGCTGGTCAGCGACTTCTACGAGGGCGGCAGCCCCTACGAGCTGGTGCGCCGCGTGAAGGCGCTGGTGGAGGCCGGCGCCAAGGTGCTGGGCCTGGCCGCGCTCGATGCGAAGGCCGAGCCGAGCTACGACCGCGAGATGGCCGCGCGGCTGGTGCGCGAGGGCGCGCAGATCGGCGCCATGACGCCGGGCCAGCTCGCGGGCTGGCTGGCCGAGAAGGTGCAGGCATGACGGCGGTGCGCGGCGACCTGCTCGAACTCACGCCCGAGGCGCTGACCGCGCTCGCCAACGCAGGCTTCGTGAAGCGCGCGCAGAAGGACGTGGCGGCCGGCCTGCTGCCGGTGCTCGAGACCGCCGACGACGGCACGGTGAGCGCGCGTTTCGACGACGGCGTGCGCACCAGCCTGCCGCCGGGCCGCACCCTGCGCGATGCGCAGTGCAGCTGTCCGGCCAGCGGCATGTGCCGGCACCGCGTGATGCTGGTGCTGGCCTACCAGGCGCAGGCGGCCAGTGCCGCGCCCGCGCCCTCGGCCACGCCGGCGAAGGACGAGGTCGACGCCTCGGCCGCGGGCGGCGAATGGAGCCCGGCCCATTTCGACGACGCCGCGCTGGCCGCGAGCTTCGCGCCCTCCGTCATCGAGCAGGCCCAGCGCCTGGCCGCCGCGCGGCCCGTGGTCGCGGTACAGGCCTGGCGCAGCGCGAGCGCGCCGCCGATCGCGCGGCTGCCGATGTGCAGCGTGCGCTTCTTCTCGCGCAGCTCGCTGGTGCATGCGCGTTGCGACTGCAAGCAGGGCAGCGGCTGCGCCCACGTGGTGGTGGCGCTGTGGGCCTTCCGCCAGGCCGGGCCGCTGGCCGGGGGCTCGGCCGAGCGCATGGTGGAAGTGCGCGCGCCGGCCGCCGACGACGAGACTGGCGACGGCCACCGCCCCGCGGCGCTGATGCACGGCGAGGCCGCGCGCGCGCTGCAGGCGAAGCTCGAGGCGCTGAGCCTCTCGCTCTGGCTCGATGGCTCGAGCCAGCCGCTGATGGCGCTGGCGGCGCGCTTCGAGGCCGCGCGCGAGCAGGCGCGCGCGCTGGGCTGGCGCTGGGTGGAGGACGGCATCGACGAGCTCTGGATGCTGCTGCAGGCGCAGCAGGCGCGCAGCAGCCGCTTCGATCCGCGGCGCCTGCTGCACGTGATGGCCGAGCTCTGGGCGCGGCTGCGCGCGGCCGCCCATGCCGACGGCGCGGCCGGGCCGCCGCCACTGCCCGCGAGCCAGATCCTCGGCGTGGGCGTGAAGGGCGAGGTCGCGCTCGATCACCTGCGGCTGGTGTCGCTGGGCGCCGAGCTCTGGTCCGACGAGAGCGGCGAAGGCGCGAGCGTGATGTTCGCCGACCCCGACACGCAGGCCGTGACGGTGCTCGAGCGCCAGTGGTCGCGCGCCGACGATGCCACGGCCGGCGGCACGCCCGCCAACCTGCTGGGCCGCCGCGTCGCGGGCTTTCCGCTGCGGCAGCTCGCGAGCGGGCAGGTCATCACCAAGACCGCGACCCGGCGTGCCAACGGCCAGATCGACATCGCGCCCGGTGCGCGCCAGACCGGCGTGATGCCGCTGTCGCCGAAGTCCTGGGACGATCTCGTCGCGCCGCTCAAGCAGCCGAGCGTGCAGGCACTGGTCGCGCACCTGCGCGAGACGCCGCCCGACTTCGTGCGGCCGCGCCAGGCGGCGAGCGGTGCCGCGGCGGGCGCCTCGGGCCAGTTGCATGTGGCGGCCTTCGAACACATGGCGGTGCTGGCCAGCCACTGGGATGCGGCGGCGCAGGTGCTGCATGCGCGCATCGGGCGCGCGGCGGACGACACGGAAGCGGCCGCGCCTGCCGATGAAGTCCCGCCGCTGCACCTCGCCCTGCCCCATCGCGCGGCCGCGCCCGGCGCCGTCGACGCGCTCGCGCGCGCGCTCGCCGGCGAATGGGGCGCGCTGCGCGCCGTGGCCGGCAGCGTGCGGCTGCAGGACGGCGAGCCCGTGATGCAGCCGACGGCCCTGCTGACCGTGCAGCGCGCCGTGGTGCTGCAGGCCGAGGCACCCGCGCCGCACCCGCTGCCGCTGCAGGGCGAGCACGAGGAGCCGCCCGCGCTCAACGCGCTCGCCACCGACACCCGACCTGCTCGCGCTGTGGCTGCGCCAGGGCCTGCGCCACCAGGGCGGCGGCGCCGGCTCGCGCGCCGAAACGCAGGCCGCGCAACTCGAGCGGGCCGGGCTCGCGCGCAGCGCCAGGCTGCTGCGCGGCGTGCCCGCCCAGTTACGCGCGGCGCAGCGCGGCACGCTGGTGGGTCGGCTCGCGCTGCTGAGCCTGTGGATGCACAAGGTGGGGCAATAGCCCGCGGCTGCTTGCAGGAGAGCGTGTCTTTGTCCGCAAGTCAAACGGGCCACGCGGCGTTTCACAGCATCGCATATGGGCGCGTCCTGTGCACACGCGGGGCGACACCCCGCGCCAGCGCGAAGTGGCCCGTCTCATGATCCTGGCAGGCGGCTACGGTGTCTCGGCATACTCGGTCCTTGGCGGTCGAGACGATGGGCGGCGAGCGTCCCTATGTCATCGAAGTTCAGGGTAGGAAGTCACCGTACAGGACACGATGTGGCCAGCTTCACCTTTCGGATCCAGCTCGATGCGCAAATCGGCGGCTCGGCATGGTGGGGTAGTGCTTCGAGGCCTGGACCCGGCTGCAGCGCGAAGGCGCCGCGAACCTGAAGGGGCATGAATTTGAACACGCGGCCGCTTGGCTCGAACGCATCGACGGGCGCGCTGGAGGCACGGCGCGGCCCGTGGTTCACTTCGATCGGGGCGCCTACTATCGATGGCCAGGTTGGCTATCAAGAATCAGCGATGCGAACTTCACCCGCTCAATGTCTCGCAAGGCATGCTCACCTGACAATGCTGCGATTGCACGCTCTGCGTGGAAGGGCGAGCCACATGGGCCACGCGTACGCGCGCCCCCGAGGTGTCGATGCACACGCACTCGCTCGCGGCATACTTTAACTGCCTGGACCGCGGCGACCTAGACGGCTTCGGGCAGCTGATGCTGTCTTCAGCGAGCAAGCTCGCGGTCGCGGGCGTCGACTTTCTGATCTGCCCCGACAACACCATCCACCAAGTGACGCACCTTGTGCTGCCCAGGTCTCCGCGGCCCTGGCTGCATATCGCCGAAGTCGTTGCGGCCGAGGCGGTGCCGTACAGCTTTCGCAGCGTCGGCGTGCTCTGCACGCACTGGCTGGTGGACAACGAGGTCTACGCGCAGGCGCTCTCGGCGGCAGGGCTCGAGGTGGTGCGACCCGGCGCCGACGAACCGTAGCAGATGGGCCCCATCATCATGGACGGACTCGTGCGCGGCGTGGTCAGGCCCGTCGACCGACGTGTTGCGGCGGCTGATCGATCGGCTGAAAGCGCAGAACCGCGGTGCCGTCGTACTCTGCTGTACCGAGCTGCGGCTAGTGCTGAACGACGGCAGCTCATCGCTGCCGACGCTGGACTCGACCCGCTTGCTGGCACGCACAGCGCTGCGGCGCGCGGAATGCTTTTGAACAGGACAACGCATGAAAAAACATAAACCCCCACCTCCATCGCACGACTCCAACGTAAATGGCCTTAGGTGCGAAACATCCTTGGGCGGAGTTCAGATCAAAGCCTTTACCCCGCTTCCTTTTATGATTTTTTTGAGCAATACGCCAACGCAAACTGGCGCACTCTGTTCTCTCCTTTAAGCAAAGCACAAGCGCAGCAGGCAGGTCTAGCCGGGCTAAGTAGGCTATGCATTTTCTTTGACCCAAATGTCTATCATCCTAGGCTCGAGATGCCATCATATGCTTTACCGCGATGGCAAGCTACTCCCTGCGGAAAAGGCCAAGGCCAACTTCATCTTCGGCTGGCTGCGTATGCATTCGAAGACGCCTGGCGTTGGCATGCCGTTTTCACAAGCATTCATCCTCCCCAGCTCCACCGCCTCAGAGAACGCGCTTCTCTACGAGCTTGACCACTGCTGGCTGCGAGCCATGATGGCGTGGGAATGCGGCTGGTAGGCGTTGATCCTCACCTGCCGAGCGATCCGGCCATCCATCAGTCATGGTGGGTGGTGCCCGGAAGGCCCCGGTGATCCAAACCTACCCCACACTTTTGCATGCTCCGTGCAAGGCCACTGGCCGGCACCAGGCCCACATCCTCCCAGGCCTGCCCACCGACTATTCCGTCACCGAGTTGCCAAAAGGTTATTTCCCGGTACGCGACCAGCGCGGCCAATGGCCTTCACTTTGGCGCCGGGCCAGTCGAGGTCGTGCGCTCGCCGACGCCTTTTTGATACCAAGTCACGGTAGAACTAGAATCACCCGCACACGTTGCCGGTCGCTGGATGGCTCGATGCCTCATCGTCGAACTTTCTTTTCAACCGCGTGCCATCCCCAACGCCCTATGAGCCAAAAAAATGCAGTCTGCATCTAGCAATCCTACGAGCTTTCGCAACGACATCAATGGCCTTCGCGCTTGGGCCGTTGTCGCCGTCATCCTCTATCACTTTGGCGTACCGGGCTTTGGCGGAGGCTTCGTTGGGGTCGACGTGTTTTTTGTGATTTCAGGCTTTTTAATGACTGGCATCGTCGTAGTGGGCCTGGAGCGCGGAAATTTCTCAGTCTTAAATTTCTACCTTGCAAGGGCGCGCCGCATTCTTCCCGCGTTGATCGCGCTGTGCGCAGTGTTGCTCCTCCTAGGATGGTGGACATTGGCGACCCTCGATTACCAAATTCTGGGAACGCATGCGGCATTTAGCTTGGCCTTTCTTTCGAATATCAAGTTTTGGCGCGAGGCTGGGTACTTTGATGCCGCTTCGCACGAAAAATGGCTACTGCACACTTGGTCGCTGGCTGTTGAGTGGCAGTTTTACCTATTGCTACCGTTAGTACTGCTGGCTGTTTGGAAGTGGCGCCCAGGCAGGCGCCCCGTGCTTGTTGCAATGGTTGCGGGATTGGTGGCTTCGCTCGCGTTGTCAGTGGTAGTAACGTCGCTACGACCCTCTGCGGCTTTTTACCTACTGCCTACGCGAGCCTGGGAAATGCTGGCCGGCGGCCTGGCGTACTTGTTGGCCAACCGTTGGACACTGGCCGCGCGGCAACGTACAGCACTTGAAGCGGTCGGCCTTACGCTGGTGATTGTTTCCATCTTCGGGTTTGACTCTTCATCGCCCTGGCCCGGCGCGCTCGCGATGGTGCCCGTGATAGGCACTGCGACGATGCTGCTGGCTGCGCAACCTGCTTCCCGTTGGACTGGATGCCCCCTGGCACAGTGGCTCGGTACACGCTCCTACTCCTTGTACCTTTGGCACTGGCCAATCGTAGTGGCGCTGACATATTTGGAACGGCAGACAGAATTTATTGCTATCGCCTTAGGCCTATCCCTGACATTGGCGTTGGGTGAACTGTCTTACCGTTTAGTAGAAACACCGGCCCGCATATTTTTGGGACGGTTTTGGAAAATATCGGGCGCAGCTTTTCTGTTAGGTACTTTCGCAGCAGTGGCAGCAATAGGAATTGCAATTCGTTCAATGCCAGGAATCCCCGGCCGTTTCTCCGAAGCAATTGAACTCGTTGCAAATGAAAGTAACAACAAAAACCCTCGATACAATGAGTGTTATGTAAGAGGCGGCACTGAATCCCCTTCATGTATCTATGGTGGTAATAATTTGCGAGCGGTTTTAATCGGTGACAGCCACGCAGATGCGGTTACAACAGGTTTGGCCGCTGCACTTACTGATGACAGAGATGGCATCATGGCCTGGGCATATTCGAGTTGCCCGACGCTGTTAGGCGTCAAACAGCTCAAATCAAATGATGGCTCAAATGAAAAATGCGGTGAATTTTTATTATGGGCGGAAGAAAAACTTAAGGACATTCGCCAAGACGTTCCTTTAGTAATTGTCAATCGCACCTCTGCTTATGCCGTGGGCAACAATGAACCCTGGGAAAAAACTAGAGACCAGCCTTTGGTCTATTTTAAAAACCCTTACAACACTATCACTCCAGAATCTCTAGCTGAATTTTCTCAAAAACTCGCAGATACTGCATGCCAATTTTCAAGAAATCGACTTGTATACTTAGTTCGTCCAATTCCAGAAATGGGTATCGATGTTCCAAAAGCGATGTCACGAGCTATGATACTCGGGAGGTACAAGGAAATCTCAATTTCGCTTGAAGACTACCACCAACGCCATGCAACCGTTTGGGCGGCACAGGATAGCGCGCGCGATCGCTGCGGGGTGAAAATACTTGATCCTCTGCCATATTTGTGCAAGGATGGGCGCTGCAACGGAGCGAAAAATGGACATCCTCTTTATGTTGATGATGACCATCTGAGTGAGTTTGGCAACAAACTGCTTGTGCCTATGTTCGCAGAAGTCTTCAGAACGATCGACAAGCCAATACAGTATTGACTATAGGAAGCTTCGGCACAATATTAGTGTTCGCTGAAGCTCTTTTGGAATAAGGTCTAAAACCATCACTTCCTAGTGTGGTGAGTTAGAAGTTCGCAGACAAAATCTCTCGACACTGGCGAGGATGTCTTCGGCGGTTTTCGACCAAACAAAGGGCTTCGGCTTGGCATTGTTGATGTCCCGGTACTCCCGGATGGTCTGCTCGAGTTGTCGCGTGGAACGGTGTGTGCCGCGACGAATGCAGCGTTGAGTGAGCGTCGCGAACCAGCGCTCGACCTGGTTGAGCCATGACGCCGAAGTCGGCGTGAAGTGCACATGAATGCGCGGGTGGCGGGCCAGCCACGATCTGATCGAAGCCGTCTTGTGTGTGCCGTAGTTGTCCATGACCAAGTGGATGTCCAGCACCGCTGGCACGCTGGCCTCCACGGTTCGCAGGAACTGCAGGAACTCGCTGCTGCGGTGGCGCCGGTGCATCTGGCCGATGACCGCACCTGTAGCGATGTCGAGCGCCGCGAACAGCGTGGTCGTGCCATGGCGCTCGTAGTCATGGGTGCGCCGCTCGGGGATGCCAGGAGCGAGCGGCAGCAGGGGTTGCGTGCGATCCAACGCCTGGATCTGGCTTTTCTCGTCTACGCAAAGCATCATCGCCATCAGAGGCGGATCCATGCAGAGGCCGACGATGTCTCGTACCTTCTCGACAAACATCGGATCACTCGACAGCTTGAACGTCTCTTGGCGATGCGGCTGCAAGCCAAAGGCACGCCAGATGCGCGAGACGGCCGTCTGCGAAAGCCCGGCTGTGCTGGCCATTGTGCGCGTACTCCAGTGCGTCGCCCCGTGTGGCACGCTCTCCAACGTCCTGGCGATCACCGCATCCACCCGGGCATCGTCGATGGTTCTTGGCGCACCGCTGCGCGGCGCGTCCAGCAGACCATCCAGGCGTTGTTCGACGAACCGTGCTCGCCACTTACTCACCATCTGCGGTGTGACGCGCTGGCGCGCCGCGACCACCTTGTTGTCTTGCCCTTCGGCGCAGGCCAGCACGATGCGCGCGCGCAACGCCAAGGCCTGCGCTGTCTTGCGTCGCAGCGTCAACGCCCTAAGCTCTTCGCGCTCGGTGTCCGTCAAAACCAATGTCGCTTTGGGTCTTCCGCTCATTGCAGCCTCGTCGAGTACACACGGTACACGAGAGACATCAACGTTCAAGAATAATTCAATGAACTTCTAACTCACCACACTACCAACCTATTCCTTAATAGGCCTACCTCAGAAGGATTCTCAAGGAACTCGAGCGTAACTGTTTGGACTTCAGATTCGCATCACATGGCGATCTCGGCTTTTCATGCGAAAGAAAAAGCCCGGTCGTTCTTGAACTGCCGGGCTTTTCGGGGTGCCTTGTCTTTATCACAAGGCTTTGATTTGGTGCCGCTTGTCCGAATCGAACGGACGACCTTCCGCTTACAAGGCGGGTGCTCTACCAACTGAGCTAAAGCGGCCGAAAAGAAAACCTGCTGCGGATTCTAGTGGCGTGCCCACCAGGGTCCGGAAGCCGGCGCGTCGTGCGGGCCCGGGCCGCTACTTGACGCGCTTGAGCGAAGGCCGCGCACCGCCGCCGGCCGGAGGGCGCGGCGGCTCGTCGGTCGGGTCGGCCTCGGGGCCGTCGCCGATGTCGGTCACGTCGCTGCCCGCATCGTCGGCCGTCACCAGGTGCACGACCCGGTTGGCCTCGCTCTCGCTACCGCCGCGCGAGGCATCACGCAGCGCCGAACGCACCGGGCTCGCCGGTGCCGACACGCCCGTGGCGGCCGGGGAGTCGAGCCCCATGCCGGTGTCGGCCGCCGGGGGCGGTGCGGGAAAGGCCATGCCCTGGCCGTTCTCGCGCGCATAGATCGCGATCACGCGGCCCACGGGCACGCTGATCTCGCGCGCCGTGCCCGCGAAACGGGCCTTGAACTCGATGAAGTCGTTGCCGAGCTTGAGCGAGCTGGTCGCGTCGAAACTGATGTTCAGCACGATCTCGCCGTTCTTCACGTACTCGCGCGGCACCTGCACGGTGTCGTCGACCTGCACCGCGACATAGGGCGTGAACCCGTTGTCGGTGCACCATTCGTACAGCGCCCGGATGAGATACGGGCGGGTGGAAGACGACTCGAGCGCGTTGATCATGAAGGACGGCGATGAAGCGAAGCGGAAACGGACCTGCGCGAGGATTACTTGCGCATGACCTTTTCGGAGGGGGTCAGCGCTTCGATGTAGGCCGGGCGCGAGAAGATGCGCTCGGCGTACTTCAAAAGCGGCGCGGCGTTCTTGCTGAGGTCGATGCCATAGTAGTCCAGGCGCCACAGCAGCGGCGCAATGGCCACGTCGAGCATGGAGAAGTTGTCGCCCAGCATGTACTTGTTCTTGAGGAACACGGGCGCGAGCTGCGTGAGGCGGTCGCGGATGTGCGAGCGTGCCTTTTCGAGCGCCTTCTCGTTGCCCTTGGCGGTGCGGTTCTCGAGCGTCGACACGTGCACGAACAGTTCCTTCTCGAAGTTGAGCAGGAACAGGCGCACGCGCGCGCGGTCGACCGGGTCGCCGGGCATCAGCTGCGGATGGGGGAAACGCTCGTCGATGTACTCGTTGATGATGTTCGACTCGTACAGGATCAGGTCGCGCTCGACCAGGATCGGGACCTGGCCGTACGGGTTCATCACGCTGATGTCTTCAGGCTTGTTGTAGAGATCGACATCGCGGATCTCGAAGTCCATGCCCTTCTCGAACAGCACGAAACGGCAGCGGTGGGAAAAGGGGCAGGTCGTACCTGAATACAGCACCATCATGGCGAAAGACTCCTAAAAATCAAAAAGAGTGGGTTGCGTTGGCAACCCACTCCACGGGACCGGCGCACTTGACGCTCCGGTCGGCAAGGATGGAACTACTTGACGTCTTTCCAATACGAGGCGTTCAGTCGCCACACGAAAATCACCGACATCGACAGGAACAGCAGCACCCAGACACCGATGCGGATGCGCGTGTTCTGAGCCGGCTCGGCCATCCACTGCATGTAGCTCACCAGGTCGCCCACGGCGGTGTCGAACTGCAGCGGGGTCATGGTGCCGGGCGTGACCTGCTCCCACTTGCCGGTGAACACATCGGCCTCGTGGCCATGCTGTTCGACCTTGGCGTGGATCGGACGACGCTCGCCCTGGAGCTCCCACAGCGGATTGGGCATGGCCACGCTCGGGAATGCGAGGTTGTTCCAGCCGGTCGCCTTGGTGTCGTCGCGGTAGTAGGTGCGCAGGTAGGTGTAGAGGTAATCAGCACCGGTGCCGCCGTGGCCGGCGCGCGAGCGCGCCACCAGCGTCAGGTCGGGCGGCGTGGTGCCGAACCATTCCTTGGCCTGGCGTGCATCGATGTTGGCCTTCATGGTCTCGCCGACCTTCTCGGTCGTGAACAGAAGGTTGTCCTTGATCTGCTGCTCGCTGATGCCGATGTCCTGCAGGCGGTTGAAGCGCATGAAGGCGGCCGAGTGGCAGTTGAGGCAGTAGTTGACGAACAGCTTGGCGCCGTTCTGCAGCGCTGCCACGTCGTTGGTCTTGTTCGGGGCCTTGTCCCAGGCGAGGCCGCCGGATTCGGCCGAAGCGGCTGCGGAGAAGGTCAGGCCCAGTGCCAAGCCCAGGGCCGCGAGCCAGCCGGAAATGCTTTTCTTCATCGTGTGTCTCTCGAGCTGTCTTGCGCTTTTCAATGGGCGGCGAAGGTCACGCGGTCGGGCACGGTCTTGAACTCGCCCTTGCGGCTCCACCACGGCATCAGCAGAAAGAAACCGAAATAGAACAGCGTGCCGATCTGCGAGATGGTCTGCGCGATGTCGAGCGCGAACGAGCCGATCACGAGATTGCCCCAGACGCCGGGCGGCTGGATGCCGAGGTAGCCCAGGATCAGGAAGAAGAAGACGAACACGCCGTACACGTACTTGTGCCAGCTCGGACGGTAGCGGATCGACTTGACTTCGCTGTGGTCGAGCCACGGCAGGAAGAACAGGATGATGACCGAGCCGCCCATCACGACCACGCCCCAAAACTTGGCGTCGAAGGTCTTGAGCAGGAAGATCGCCACGGCGGCCACGACGATGATCGCGACCTTGAGCGCCACGCCCGACTTGCCCTTGACGAAGTTCCAGATCGCGGCCGCGCCGATGATCAGCGCGAACACGTTGACCATGTCGTCGGTGGTCGCACGCAGCATCGAATAGAAGGGCGTGAAGTACCAGACCGGCGCGATGTGGTTCGGCGTCTTCAGCGAATCGGCCGGGATGAAGTTGTTGTACTCCAGGAAGTAGCCGCCGGCTTCGGGGGCGAAGAAGATCACCGCCGAGAAGATCGTGAGGAACACCACCACGCCGAAGATGTCGTGCACCGTGTAGTACGGGTGCGACGGGATGCCGTCGAGCGGATGGCCGTCGGGACCGCGCTTGGCCTTGATCTCGATGCCGTCGGGGTTGTTCGAACCCACTTCGTGCAGCGCGATCAGGTGGGCCACCACCAGGCCGAGCAGCACCAGCGGCACGGCGATCACGTGGAAGCTGAAGAAGCGGTTGAGCGTGGCGTCGCTCACCACGTAGTCGCCGCGGATCAGCAGGGCCAGGTCAGGACCGATGAACGGGATGGCGGCGAACAGGTTCACGATCACCTGGGCGCCCCAGTAGGACATCTGGCCCCAGGGCAGCAGGTAGCCCATGAAGGCTTCTGCCATCAGGCACAGGAAGATCGCGCAGCCGAACACCCAGATCAGCTCGCGCGGCTTGCGGTAGCTGCCGTACATGAGCCCGCGGAACATGTGCAAATAGACCACCACGAAGAACGCTGAGGCGCCCGTCGAGTGGATGTAGCGGATCAGCCAGCCCCATGGCACGTCGCGCATGATGTACTCGACCGATGCGAACGCCTGGTTCGCGTCGGGCTTGTAGTGCATGACGAGGAAGATGCCGGTGACGATCTGGATCACGAGGACCAGCATCGCCAGCGAGCCGAAGATGTACCAGAAGTTGAAGTTCTTCGGCGCGTAGTACTTGCCCCACTGATCGTTCCACAGCTTGGTCAGCGGGAAGCGGTTGTCGACCCAGTTCAGCAGCTTGGCGCTGGCCGGGGCGTTGGGGGAGATTTCGTGGAATTCAGCCATGTTCTTCTTCTGCCTCAGGCCTTCTTGGAGTCTTCACCGATCAGGAGCTTGGTGTCCGACAGGTACATGTGCGGCGGCACAGGCAGGTTGTCGGGCGCGGGCTTGTTCTTGAAGACGCGGCCGGCCAGGTCGAACGTGGAACCGTGGCAAGGGCAGAGGAAGCCGCCTTCCCAGTCGTTGGGCAGCGAGGGCTGCGGGCCGGACTGCAGGCGGTCCACCGGCGAGCAGCCGAGGTGGGTGCAGATGCCGACCACGACCAGCACGTCGGGCTTGATCGAGCGGTGCTCGTTCTGGGCGTACTTGGGCGTGAATTCGTCGGGATGACGCTTGGACTGCGGGTCCGCGAGCTGCGCATCGAGCTTCGGGAGCTCGGCGATCTGCTCCGGGGAGCGCTTGAGGATCCAGACCGGCTTGCCGCGCCACTCGACGGTGACTTTCTCGCCGACCTTCAGGCCGGAGATGTCGACCTCGACGGCAGCGCCGGCGGCCTTGGCCTTTTCGGAGGGCTGGAACGTGCTGACAAAGGGAATCGCGGTGGCCACGCCTCCCACTGCACCGGCACAGCCGGACGCGATCAACCAGGTCCGCTTGCTTGTGTCGATCCGGGGGGAGCCGGCGGTCATGTCACTCATGGGGATCCTCTATCTTCTTCGCTGGAGCAGGGTCAACCGACGATTGTAGCGGGGCGCAACGTGCGAATTCAACGGTTGCAGGACCGCGCGGTCGCGCGAATGACGCTCCGATCCGACATCGGCGGGGTGCCGTCCGCTCGTGATCGATGGGCTATCGATGAACGGAACGAGCGCGCGCGAAAGCGCCCGCGGCTTGCGACCGCGGGCGCTTCACGAGGGGAGATTCAGTTCAGCAGGCCGTGCTGCATCGCTTCGCGAACGGCTTGCGTGCGCGACTTGACCGCGAGCTTGCGGTAGATGCTCTTGGCGTGGAACTCGATCGTGTTGATCGAGAGGTAGAAGGCCTCGGCGATCTGCCGATTGCTCCAGCCCTGCGCGATCAGGTTCAGCACCTTGAGCTCGCTGACCGACAGCACGGACTTCGGCGCTTCGGTCTCGGCGGCGGCCGACGGCACCTGCGTGCTGCTGCTGGCCGGCGCGCGGCGCGGCGTGCCGAACATGCGTTCGAGCACGCAACGGGCGACGCGCGGGTCCATGGCCGCACCGCCGCGCTCGAGCGAGCGCAGCAGGAAGACCAGTTCGGTGTCGAGCGCATCGGTGAGCAGGTAGCCCGCCACGCCGGCCGAGACCGCGGCGCGCACACGCTGCGTATCGGGCAGCGCCGAGACGGCGATGCGCTCCATGTGCGGGTGCGCCTCGCGCAGATGCAGGATCGTCGAGACACCGCCGTCCTCGGGCAGGTCCATGCCGACCAGCGCCAGCGAGCAGGAACTGCGCGCCAGGATCTCGCGGGCCTGGGCGCACGAGCGGGCGACCAGCACGCGGGCTCGGGGCTCGAGCACCGACACGACGGTACGCAGACGCTCGGTCACCTGAAGATCGTCATGGACGATCAGCACGCTCTGGAACTTCGAATTCCTCGCCATCACGCTGGCGTCGGTCTTTTCCAACAGAATTTCCACCTTGGGTCTCCCGGTGCGGCAACTGGGTTGCGGGTCTGAAAAAAGTTAACGTTGGTTTACGCAAACGCAGGATCGATGCCTGCGTGGCGCGCTGGAGCCAACAACCCGCGCTCAAGGCATCTAAGCGTTTGATTTCATTGGTCTTTTTTGATGCGAATTTGGCCAACAGCCCCCGGAACACGGTGGATTTCGAGCGTTTCGAAGGCCCCGTTACGGTCGACGTCACGCCTGTCGCTACGTAACATCAGATGCGTAACCTTTTTCACGGATGCGGCCCGCATCGGGTCACAGAGAAGAAACCGAGTGCAAACGGGTTGCGACCCACTTTCAATGCTGCTACTCTCGAATCGATTGCCTAAAAAATCTTTGAGAGGATCCCTTATGAAGACCAACCAACTGCTTGCAGCTGTCGCTCTGTCCGCCCTGGCGGCCTCGTCGGCGTTCGCTCAGACCGCTCCTGCTGGCGGCAACACCGCCACGAACAACGCGCAAGGCAGCTTCACGGATGGAGAGAAGATCGCTGCTGCTGCAGGCGCGGCTCTGTTCGTCGCAGCCGTGAGCGGCAACGGTGGCAATTCGGGCGGCGGCTTCGGCCTGATCCCCGGCACCGGCACCACCGGCACGACTGGCACCACGCGCTGATGCCGCGAGCCCTCCTTGACGGAGGGCATTCGCTAAAAAGTCCCCGCGTCGGTATCGCCACGCGACTTATAAAATGTTGCCTTTTGGCAACGTTTTTTTTGGGCGTTGGCGGTTGTTCTTCCGGTTCTTCCGCGATGCTGGACACAGCACGCGCCCTCTATAGAGGGCAGACGTCGGCATCCTCGCCGACTTTCAATCCCAATTTCGCGTATCTGCGGGCCAACATCTCGGGCCGCACCCTTTACATGGTGCTTGGCTACCTGGACCAGCGACCCGAAGGCGCTGTCGAAGTCTGGTACAGCGGCGGCGGCGAAATCATTCGGTTGTTGAATGGCCGCCTGATCGGCACCACCGGGCTTTCCACGGACTGGCGAGCCGTTCGCATTGCCAACTGGCCCGCTTGGCCCACCACGGCTTCGAACGCCGGTAGCGCCCCCGTGCAGCGCTACGAACGCGAGCGCGACGTCATGCCTGGCTATCGATTCGGCATCAACGACGAAATCACCCGCATCTCCATACCGGCGCCCGGCGACAGCGCGATTGCCGGCACGGACCCGAAGTCGCTTCAGTGGTATGAGGAGCGCAGCGTCTCGCGTCCGGCAAGCGCCTCTCTTCCTGCCGCCCGATTCGGAATCTCGAACAAGACAGGCACACCTGTTGTCATCTATTCCGAGCAGTGCATCTCCAACAATCTGTGTATGAGCTTCGAGCGCTGGACACCTCCCACGCCGGCAACCGGCGCCCCGGCGAGCGCTGGGACATGAGCTCGCGAGGCCCATCCCCTCGGCATTCCCATTGGCCCCGTCACATAGCGGCGGCGTGCGCGCTGCTCGTCACATGCGGCGCTTGGGCCCAGCAAAGCGGTACGGCACCTTCGAACGGCCCAACCACGCGCTCGGACGCCGATGTCCGCGCCGGCGAGCGCTTCAGCACCTGGCTGCTGCGGCAGCCGCCGGAGACGGCATCCCCCGGACTCTCATGGCGTGTTCCCGAGGAGCGGCTGGCGCAGCAGTTCCTGAAGAACACCCTGCTGGTCCGCCTCGAGGCCGAAGCCCGCCGCGCTCCTCGTGCGGACCAGGTCGACCGGCTTGCACTGATCACCTGGCTGCAAGGCCTGCCCGTGACCGGGCGCGTGGCTCTGGGCATCGTCGACCCTCGGTGGCTGGAAACTCATCCCGCGGAGGACCCCGTCCTGTCGGCCGGCCAGCAATTCGTGGCAGGCCCGCCTGAACTGAAGACGATCGCCGTGGTGCGTTCCAACGGCGAGCTCTGCCATGTCCGGCACGAGGCCGGCCGCAGCGCCTTGGACTATGCCAACGCCTGCGATCTTCCCGCCGCCGATTGGGCCTGGGTGGCGCAGCCCGATGGCCGCACCGCACGCGTCGCTGTCGCGCCCTGGAACGCGCAGCCATCGGACGAACCCGCGCCTGGATCCTGGATCTGGGCCGCGCCGCGAGCCATGCCGGATCTGGTCGCGGCGTCGGAGGGGATGATCAAGTTCCTGGCGACCCAGGGGCCCTCGCCCCAGGTCCTGGATGCCGCTGCGCTCGATGCTGTCGCGCCGGCGCCCGCCGCCGACAAGCGCGCGCCGCTGATCACGTCCCTCGACACACGAAAAGGCGTCGACGCAACCCACTACGCGCCTGTGCGCTCCGTGCTGCCTGAGCCGGTGCCCACGCCCAAGGTCTTCCGGACCAGCGCCAACGACTGGGGCGAAACCGGCCTCCTCCAAACGCCTTCAGCGCGCATGGGGGAGCTCGGAGACTTCCGGCTCTCGCTCACCAACGTCTATCCCTACTCGCGGCTGAACTTCATGTTCCAGCCGCTGGACTGGCTCGAGGCAGGCTTTCGCTACACCTCGATCAGCAACCAGGCCTACGCGGCAAGCACCACGGGCCAATCGAACAAGGACAAGAGTATCGATTTCAAGGTCCGGCTCGCCAAGGAGTCGGCCTACGTGCCGGAACTCGCGCTCGGATTCCGCGACTTCGGCGGTACCGGCCTGTTCTCGTCCGAATACCTCGTCGCCAGCAAACGCTACGGCGACTTCGATTTCAGCCTCGGCATCGGCTGGGGCTACATGGGCAGCAGCGGCAACATCAAGAATCCGCTGATCGCCGTCAGCAATCGCTTCAGAACACGTCCCGGCAGCACAGCCACCACCGGCGGCCAGGCCAACTTCAACAGCTTCTTCCGCGGGCCCGCAGCGCTTTTCGGCGGCGTCGAATGGCGTACTCCCTGGGACCCGCTGACCCTGAAGCTCGAATACGACGGCAACGACTATCAGCACGAGCCGTCGGGCATCAATCAGCGCCAGCGAACCCCGTTCAACGTGGGGCTCGAGTACCGCTACGCGCCCGGACTGTCGTTCTCCCTGGGCTTCGAACGCGGCGACAAGGTCATGCTCGGCGTCTCGCTCTCGACCAATCTCGCCAAGCTCCAGTCCCCCAAGGCGCTCGATGCGCCGCTGCCACGCTTCACGCCCGAAGCACCCAAAGCGCCGCCTGGCTGGCCGACCACCGCGGCGGACATCGAGGCCCGTACCGAATGGACCGTGCAGCGCATCGCCCCGCAGGGCGACAAGCTGCATGTCTGGATCAGCGAAAGCTTGACGGTCTATCGCGAAGCACGCGTCGAGACCATCACCGCGCTGCTGCATCGCGACGCGCCGGCCTCGATCAAGTACTTCGTCCTCCACTACCGCGAACGCGGGCTCTCTCTGCACGCGCAAGTGATCAATCGCGACGAGTGGGTCAACGAGCACTACAGGGCGATGACTCCGAGCGAGAAGCGTGCTGTTGGCCAGCGCGAGTACGCACCCAACGTGGACAGCAGCGAAGACATGCAGCCTCTGCCTGCCGTCGCCGCCACGGCGGCGAGCGCATCCGTCAATGCGCCGCAGAAGGCAGAGGATGGTTCGTCGACCAATGTGGCCACTGCCACGGCGACGGCGCCTGCGCCGATGGCGCCATGGGAACGCAAGCGTGAACGCTACACGTTCGGCATCACGCCCAGCACCTCTCAGATCGTCGGCGGCCCGGACGCCTTCCTGCTTTACCAAATCGGCATTCAAGCGGTTCTCGAGTACCGGTTCACCGACAGCACCTGGTTCAATGGCGCTCTCAACTGGCGCATGTTCGACAACTTCGACAAGTTCAGCTACACCGCCCCCAGCAATCTGCCGCGCGTGCGGACCTTCCAGCGTGAGTACGCCACGACGAAGCGGCTCACCTTGCCGGTGTTCCAGCTCACGCATGTGGGCCGCCTGGCGGAAGATCAGTACTACAGCGTCTATGGTGGCGCACTCGAACCCATGTTCGCGGGCGTCGGCGCTGAATGGCTCTATCGCCCGTCACGCAGCCGTATCGCTTTCGGCATTGACATCAACCATGTACGGCAACGCGACTTCGCGCAGGACTTCGGTCTGCGCGACTACAAGGTCAACACGGGCCACGCCACGCTGTACTGGGACACGGGCTGGAACGGCGTTCGCGCAACAGTCAGCGTGGGTCAGTACCTCGCCGGCGACAAGGGCGTCACGCTCAACGTCAGCAAGAGCTTCGACAACGGCGTGGTGCTCGGCGCCTACGCGACGAAGACGAACGTGTCGTCGCGTGAGTTCGGCGAAGGCAGCTTCGACAAGGGCATCTACGTGGCGGTGCCTTTCGACGCCTTCCTGCCGAAGTCGAGCAAGTTCACGGCCGCGTTCAATTGGTCGCCGCTCATTCGGGACGGTGGCGCGAAGCTGGGCCGGATCAATCCGCTTTACGACATGACGTCGATCAGGGATCCGAAGGCCTTCTCGATCGGGGCTCCGGAGAGCAATCCGCCGCGGGCGGGGGACAATATTTTGAACTTCGAAGGGGCTCGCTGAGGCGGAGGATCGGCTACTGTGGACTGCGGAACGGGTCGAGAACTCCAGTTCCTCCGCACTGCGTTCGAAGGCACTCACATCAAAAACAAGGCGGCCCGTTGCTGAAGCAACGGGCCGCCTTGTCGCTTATTTTTTAGTCGTCCTAAGGCACGCGAGTCAAGCAATCCGATCAAGCCACCAGAGCAGCTCCGGCAACCCGAGGAGAGCCGTCCAGCAGGACCTCACCACCGATGACGTCTGAATCCGGATCGGTGTCACACAACAGCACTGCGTTTGCCGAGTGCCTTTCCAAATGCACCCAGTCGACCACCTCCGCGTGCGGCTGGTATCCTGGAAGCATCTGCGCCAGCGCGTGCTTGAGCGCCGGTACATCGTTGCGATCGAGGATGGCCCCCAACATTGCGAACTGCCGCCATAGCTCCTCGGCAGGTGGGCAAGGCTCGTGGGCCTTCATCACCCGAGAGTGCGTGGTCTGCATCGCGTTGTCCCCGATGAGAAGCTCTTCGTAGAGCTTTTCACCCGGTCGCAGACCCGTAATGCGAAGTTCAATGTCTCCGTCAGGGGCACTCTCGTCACGAACGGTTCGCCCCGACAGCTCCACCAGTCTCCG
This sequence comes from Variovorax paradoxus, assembly GCA_016806145.1. NCBI lineage: Bacteria > Pseudomonadati > Pseudomonadota > Betaproteobacteria > Burkholderiales > Comamonadaceae > Variovorax > Variovorax paradoxus. The sequence continues at coordinate 1,573,737 of CP063166.1, read as the reverse complement.
GGCCAGATCGATGATTCGAACTGGCTCGCCCATGTCGAGAACGAAGACGTCTCCACCTTGCGCCATAGCGCCGGCCTGGATGACGAGTTGCGCCGCCTCCGGGATCGTCATGAAGTAACGGGTGATATCGGCGTGCGTCAAAGTAATCGGGCCACCAGCCTTGATCTGCCGGCGAAACAACGGAACCACCGAGCCGCTAGAGCCCAGGACATTGCCGAAGCGCACCATCGAAAAGCAGGTTCCTGAAGGCTGCTGTGCCAACCCTTGCAAGGCGAGTTCGGCCAAGCGCTTGCTCGCTCCCATGATATTGGTCGGCCGCACCGCCTTGTCGGTACTCACTAGCACGAATCGGCGAACCTGGCATTCCATTGCGACCTGCGCCGCCAAAAGCGTACCCAGCGAGTTGTTCCGAACGCCTTCGACAGGGTTGTGCTCGACGAGCGGTACGTGCTTGTAAGCGGCCGCGTGGTAGACGGTATCGGGCCGCCAAGTACGCATGATTTCGCGCAGGCGTGCCGGGTCTCGCACCGAGGCCAGGAGAGGGATGATCTGGACCTCCGGACTCATCGCCTCTAGTTCTTGATGAATGGCATAAAGCGCAAACTCCGTCAGCTCCACCAACAGCAGCTTCGACGGCGAAAGTTTGACGATCTGCCGGCAGAGCTCGCTGCCGATCGAACCGCCGGCGCCTGTGACCAATACCACCTGGTGCCGTATGTGCTTGTGCAGTAGATCGTCGACCGGCGCGACAGGATCACGGCCCAGCAGATCCTCGATATCGACTTCGACCAAGTCATGAACTTGAACGCGGCCATTGGCCAGGTCGGCGAGCGCGGGCAGCGTACGTACATGCAGATGGAGGGGAAGCAAATCATGCAGGATCTCGGCTCGCCGTGACCTGCTGGTAGAGGGCATCGCCAACAAGACGTCCGAGATCCCGAGCATCGCGGCGTTCTCTCGCAACCAGCTTGGCGGTTGAATCCTGATGCCGTTGAGGGTACTGCCATGAAGATGCTTTGCATCGTCGATGAACGCTCGCACCAGCATGTCGCGACTCTGGGCGAGCGCTGCCGCGAGTTGCAGCCCAGCGCCGCCCGCACCATAGATGACCACCTGCGGCAGCGACTTGCGCTGGACTGCGCTCATGTACATGCCGCCGAGCCAATAGCGCGCCAGCATGCGGAGACCGCCGATGCACATGAAGAGCAGCAATGGAACCACGAGCCCTACCGTGCGCGGCACCGTGCTGACGCCGAAGACAGTAAAAAGTACGGCATAGGCGAGCCCGAACAACGCACACGCCCGCAAGATCGCCAAGACCGCTGGTGCACCCGCATAGCGAAAAATCGCGCGGTACAAGCCGAACACCGTGAACAGCGGCAGTGCAATCAACACCGCCATCGTTGCCGCCCACCATTGTGACCCCCGAGGGAGCATCCATTGCTCAAAGCGCAGGCTTAACGCAAAGCAGACGCACAGTACACACACGAGTGCATCCACGCACAGCGCCAATAACCGTTTGGCAGGTCTAGGCAATCCGAGCAACCGCTCTGCCAGACGATTAATCACGCAAGACTCCTACCCCGAGTCGCACTCGGATATCGCGAATGATTGTGCATCTCATGCTCCAAGGCTGTTTGTGCCCCCAAATCTTGATTGTTAGAAAGTGTACAAACCACTAGGTTTGGAGACATTCCTCCAAAAGACATACGAAATTCGATCTCGTCAACTCTGAGAAGCGACGGCGCTCGTCACCGCTGCCGATTGCTTACATCGCTTCGCGTCAACTCGCTTGCTTGTACTTGTACTCCGTATAGCGATAGCCGCCATACTTGTATCCATAGCTCCCATAGTGTCTGCGAGAGAGGTCCATCCCATTAAAGACTACCCCACTGACTCGTTGATTGGCATGTGCCAGCCTCTTGACGCTCTCGCTCAACTCTCCGACCTGAGTCAATCCATCGCGAGCAACTAACAAGATCGCCCCAACGTGAGCAGACACCGCGGCCGCATCTGCTGCAACAAGAACTGGTGGGCTGTCGATCACTATCAAGTCGTACCGCTGCGACGCCCCGTCCAAGATTTCTCCTAGAGCAGACGACAGCATCATATTGGCCGGGTTGAAGGGATAATTTCCTGTCGTGAGCACATCAAGATTGGGAAGTACCTGCGCATGAAGGGCTTGCTCAAAGGTCATATCGCCGGCTAAAACATCCGCAAGCCCCCCCTGGCGCGGAAGACCAAAAGACTTGTTGAGATGCCCCTTGCGCAAGTCCGCATCAATTAACAATACACGCTTGCCAGCCTGAGCCATGATGACAGCATAATTGCTAGAAACAAAACTCTTGCCAACACCTGGCGTTGCGCCGGTCACTAAAACTCGGTTGCTTCCTGATTCCATAAGAGCGAGTTGCAAGGAAATTCGCAAATTCCTCAGGCTCTCAATCGCAAGGCTTTCCGGAGCAGTAACGGCAAGAACTTGAGCACCACCGGCTCCAGTTGCAATCAGCTGGAGAAGTGCGTCTTGTTCCATCGCTTGCGGCACCACCGAATATACGCTCAATCCAAGACGATCCTCGATTTCCTGTGGATTGTGAATGCCATTGGACATTTTACTGCGTGCAATTGCTATCGCAATACCAGACAGCAGGCCCAAGATGAGCGACAACGCAACGATTAGGGGTTTCTGCGGCTTCACCGGATTTTTTGGCTTGATGGCTTTATCCAACAAACGTACATTCCCGACCTTACCCTCTTTCACAAGGCGCAGCTGAAGAGAGCTATTGAGAAGCGACTTGTACAGCTCTCCATTAACCCGGACATCTCGCTCGAGTCGCAATGCATCTCGCTGCAACGCCGGCATTGAACTTACTCGCCGATCAACACCATCAAGTTCATTGCGAAATGCAGCTATTTGACCGTCGATGACACGCACCTTTGGGTTTGTTTCGGTAAAACGCGAAAGCAGATCTCGACGAAGCTGCTGCGACTCAAGCAGCTTGGTTTGCAATTGAATCGCTTGACCGAGAACTGCCTTCGCCTCTTCATCAAAAGCAATAGTTCCATTTTTGTTACGGAAATCCGCATAGGCATCTTCCGAACTTTCAAGTTGCTTTTTGAAGTCCGGCAATTGAGAGTCAAGAAATTGAAGCGTTTTTTCCGCTTCCGCCGCTTTTCGATCTACGTTTTGACGCACATATTGAGCCCCAATTTCATCAAGGATCCGACGCAGGCGATCACGATCGCTGTCTTCGAGCATCGCATTGATAACATTCGATTGTTTGCCCTGCTCGCTGAGTTGAACGCGTCGCTGCAAGCTCTCTGTGGTGGCGAGTGAGGACGCACGCGACACTACGAACTGAGCGCCAGGCTTTCCCTCCAACTGCGAGACGATTAGCACCAAATCTCCTCCGGGAATATGCTGCGTCAGTGGCGTACCAACGGTCCCGTTTAACGTTTCCTCAAGGCCAGGGTGCGTAAGCGTGTACTGCCCGTCAGACTGGACCGTGATGGTAAAAGCTTGTTGATCCTCAAAAGCTGGAGGAACATCAAACTTAGCAACGGCAATTGCTTCAGTACCTGAAACATACCCGCTCATCCCAAGAAAACCAGGCTCGGAGAGCGTCTTGGCACGCCTTGCAAGCCATGCACCGATGAATGGCACATAGCGAGGCCGGGCGTCGATGTAAAGTCGAGTAGCCTCCACGGCTCCGCCCATGATCATGCGCGAACGCAGTATCTGAATTTCGCCAGCCGCCGAGGTCTTCACATCGAACAGGTTCGCCGTATCACCGAGAAAGCTCTTTGCGTCCGGCGCCGAGTCCTCAACCTGAATCAAGAGGTTCGACTGATATACGGGCGTGGAAAGCATTGCATAGGCCATTCCGAGCGCGACCGCGACGCCGGTAATAGCCACCACGAGCCATCTACGATCGATCAGGATATCCAGATACTCCGACAAGCGAATGCCGTCGTCGTCGTGCAAAGGAGTAGCGCCTACTGGCGAGGCAGATGATGTAGCTAAGGCGTTCATGAAAGCTTCTTAATGCGCTCGGCCCAGGCTGAAGCGCCGGCGTCGATGAGTTGCAAGGCTTCGTCAAAGGCCGCTCGGCCCAGGCGATATGGATCGGGAATGTCTACACGCGCAACCTCGCCCAAGCGGAATAATTTGCCACGGGCAAACGGGTGCCGCTGGTTAATATGAAGGCGCTGCTCTTCGTCCATGACCAAAATCAGGTCGACCTCTTGGCACATATGACTAGTCAACTGTCGCGCACGATGGCCTTCGATGTTTAGTCCACGCTCGGCCATCAAAGCACAGGCCAACGGATCTGCAGGCTGCCCAACGAGAGCTCCAACACCGGCAGACCGAACATTTAAATCAGGCAATGCTGCCGCAAGCAGCGCCTCTCCCATCGGACTACGACAGATATTGCCGATGCATACGACCAATACAGACTTCATGCCGAGCAATGACCCGAGAAGTTGAGGGCGGTTTTCAACCGCGTTGAAGAATCGATCACAATATTCTCTTCCCTTGTTTCACATTTTAGTTGCCCATTGCTTTGCGTTGATTCGGCATGACCAAATCGATCGGGACGCGTCTCGCCCTCGCATGTAGCAGTTTTTCTAGACCCAACCACCACTGCCGCCTCGACTTGCAAATCCGAGTCGCAAAACCACACAGACTTACGCCACCAATCAAGCCGTTGCCTCAGCCAGCACTTGAGAAATCACGCTGCAACTCCTGTCGATTTCGAGCGACGTCAGCGTGGGATGCACAAGAAACATCAGGCTTGTTTCGCCGAGCGCCTGCGCGATGGGAAGTGGTTGCATCGGCCGCCATCCGGTGTCATCGAAGGCTCTCTCCAAGTACACCTCAGAGCATGATCCTTGATAACAAGGAACGCCACCGTTTTGAATGGCGTCGATGATACGGTCGCGCGTCCAGCCGTGCGCCAACCGTTCTGGCTGTGTGTAGAGGTAGCACTTGTACTGCGCATGAGCGCTCCCTGCGGCTTCGTTGTGGCCGAAATCGGGAACACGCACAGCAGCATAAGGACGGGCTGCATTCCACAACGCTTTCGCATGCCGCGTACGCACTGCAGTCCATTGCGCCATTCGCTGCAATTGGATTCGACCGATGACCGCCTGGATCTCGAGCATGCGCCAGTTCGTACCAAAGCTTTCGTGCAGCCAGCGAAAGCCTGGCGGATGCGCCCGCTCGTAAACGGCCTCGAAGCTCTTACCATGGTCCTTGTACTCCCACATGGCACGCCACAACGCATTGTCGTCGGTGGTGACCATGCCACCTTCGCCGCCTGTCGTCATGATCTTGTCCTGGCAGAACGACCAAGCGCTCGCATGCCCAATCGAGCCGACCGAGCGATTCTTGTAGCGCGCGCCGTGCGCCTGAGCGCAGTCTTCGATCACTTTGAAGCCGTGTTCGGCGGACAGCGCCATGATCGGGTCCATGTCACAGGGCCAGCCTCCCAGATGTACACAGATCACCGCCTTGGTGCGAGGCGTGACGACTTGTGCGATGGTTTCAGCCGCTAGATTGCCGCTTTCCGCATCGACATCCGCAAATACCGGTGTCGCCCCTGCATTCACAACACAGGACACGCTGGCAATGAAAGTGCGCGGTGTGACGATCACCTCGTCGCCTGGCCCGATGCCCATGCCCTTGAGGATCACGTCCAGCGCCAAAGTGCCATTGGCGAGAGCCAGTGCATGCGAGGTGCCAACCCAAGTGGCGAACTCCTTTTCAAAGGTGCGGCACTCCTGCCCCGTCCAGTAGTTGACTTTGTTGGACAGCAGCACGCGCTGCACTGCATCGGCTTCTTCGGCAGTGAAGCTAGGCCAGGGGGAGAAAGAAGTACTTAACACGAGAGTTCAGCCTTTTTCAGATATGGGTTGGCAGGGTTTCCGACCACGACGACGCCAGGTGGCACATCGCGCGTGACGACCGCGCCCATGCCAACCAAGGCACCTCGACCGATCACAAGAGGACGGCCCGGTTGGCCCTGCTTGATAACAGCGCCGGCTCCGATGTACGCATGGTCTTCGATGTGCACGTTGCCATTGCACTTTGCGCCAGGCGCAAAAGTTACGAAGTCGCCTATCACGCAATCGTGTTCGACATAGCTGTACAGGTTCGCGTGGAAGTGCTTGCCAATGCGAATGTTGGACGTAATGGTGACGAACGGGCTCAGTGCCGCGCCCTCCCCCAGCGACACGTCGTCCATGATCACGACATTCGCGGCTTGGACCGTCCAGGGCAGCACACCATCTACAGCACAGCGGTCGGCTAGACTTTCCCGCACAGTGCTGTTTGCAATGGCGATCACTATTCGTCTTGTGCTTGCATCAATTTGCACGAATTCTTCATAACGCAGTACGCGATGGCCATTGACCTCGCTGGCCTCGGGCCGGTCGTCAACGAATACCAGCTGTGTGGCCGGGATGCCTTCACGCGCAAGCTGCAGGCGGGCCAAAGGCATCACGCCACGACCGCATCCACTAGCGCCAAACACAGCAAACAGCGGCAGACTCATTGCTTATGCTCCATTCGCGATCCTGTAAAGCGCGGCATCGTGGCTTCGCCCTTGGCGGTGATGCCATCGCGCACCAGCACCTTGCGTACTGTCAGCCAGAGGATCTTGATATCGAGATAGAGCGAACGATTGTCAACATACCAAACATCGAGCTTGAATTTCTCGTCCCAACTGAGCGCATTGCGCCCATTGATCTGCGCCCAACCGGTGATACCGGGGCGCACCTCATGGCGGCGGGCTTGCTCGGCGGAATAAAGCGGCAGGTAATCCATCAACAGCGGGCGCGGTCCAACTAAGCTCATATCACCCTTGAGCACGTTCCAGAGCTCAGGCAATTCGTCGAGACTACTGGCGCGCAGAAAGTGGCCGAAGGGGGTCAAGCGGTCTGCATCGGGCAGCAGCACACCACCGGCGTCACGCGCGTCAGTCATCGTGCGGAACTTCACCATATTGAATGGCCGGCCGCCCAGACCCGGTCGCCGCTGACGAAAAAATGCTGGATTACCCAGCTTACGGCGCACCTGCCATGTCAAAAACAACAGCGGAAGGCTAAGGACCAGCAAAGCCAAGCAAGCAAGTACGATGTCGAAAAGACGCTTCATTTCGCTATCACCTCGCAGCCAGCCGCGTGAAGATGGCACCGAACTTAGAGACGCCGACTTGCAAGGCCAGTTGCTCACGATAGAAACGCTGAGCTTGGCGCCCCATGGTGGCCAACGCGTCCTGTTGCACTGCTGCCAGTGCTTCCGCGGCATCCGCGAGCGCCGGTGCATTCTCGGATTCAACGACCACACCACCACCCGACCGTGAAACTAGCTCGGCCGCATCACCATCGACCGCCATCAATAGCGGTTTTCCCACCGCCATATAGGCCTGCGTCTTGGACGGAATCGTGATTTCAAACAACGAATCCTTGCGCAAGTGGACCAGGAGAACTTCGGCCTCATTCAACAGAGCTCCAACTTCCGACATAGGTACGGGAGGTAAAAAGATCGTGTTGTGCAATTGCATATCGATAGCGCGCTGCTCGAGCCGAGCAGCTTCGACACCCCCTCCCAGCAATACGAAACACACCCTGGCGTCGCGTGCTTGCAGGAGGGCAGCAGCTTCCAGTACGGTGTCCAGGGCCTGAGCCTTGCCCATATTCCCTGCAAAAAGGATGCGAAGTCGCTCCGGACCCGGAAAGTTTGCGGGAGGATGGCCCTGCGGTGAGGCCAGCGCAACCTCATCGGCCCAGTTGTAGATCACATCCACTTTGGTGTCAGGCACGCCACGCTGCAACAGAAGGCGCTTGAACCCCGGTGAGAGCACTGCGATGTGGTCCATACGCCGATACACCCATTGGCATACAGTCCCTACTACGCTCAAGGCTCTGTTATTGCTGACCATACCAGTGGCACGCAGGGTGTCCGGCCACATGTCCTGAATGTCGTAGACCACTGGGATGCGGCGCAAAAGCCGCAGCAGCCCGGCCGTGATACCCACCGTGAGTGGCGGATGATAGGCATAGATCACGTCGGGTCGCCGCGCCATGAACAGACCATAAACGAACGACGATGCGGCGAAACTCGCGTAGTTCAACACCCGCTTGATCGCCGACTGGTTATGGTTAGGGTAAAGAGGAACGCGCGTCACCTGGACGCCGTCGATCACTTCGCGCTGCAGCAGGTTGATCCGATAGCCCGGGTACACCTTGCCGCCGGGATAGTTGGGGAACCCCGTCAATACCTCGACTTCAAAACCCTGCCGCACCAACTCACGGGCGAACACGATGCCTTTGAATGTCGGTTCGGGATCGAACCACTGCGTCAGTAGCAACACACGAATTGCCATGTGTCAGTACTTTTTCCAGACCACGCGGTTCACGTAATCCGTGTAGCTGTGGACAATGCGTAGCACCTTGTCCGACACGTTAGGCATATTGTAATCCGCCACCTGGCGCAAGCCGCGCGCACCCCCTCGGGGCTGGTTAGCCAAAATTAACAGGCCCTGGCGGACGCGGTCCACTTCAAGGCCCGTCATCATGACGGCCGCCTCTTCCATCCCCTCGGGGCGCTCGTGCGCTTCGCGCAGATTGAGTGCCGGAAAATTGAGGATTGACGATTCCTCGTTGATGGTACCGCTGTCGGAAAGCGTGACACGCGCTGAAAGCTGCAGCTTCACATAGTCATGGAAGCCCAGCGGCTTCAGCAAACGTACCTGGCTGTGAAACTGCGCGCCCGTCGCGTCGATGCGTTTTTGCGTGCGCGGATGTGTGGAGACGATGACTGGCAAGTCATGGTCTTCGGCAACTGCATTCAAGACTGCCACGAGCTTGCCAAAGGACTGTGGAGACTCGATGTTCTCTTCGCGATGAGCGCTCACTACGAAATACCGCTCAGCTTGCAAACCCAAGCGCTCGAGCACCTTGGATTCGTCGATGCGCTGGCGGTAGTGCGTCAGCACTTCGAACATAGGGCTACCTGTCTTAATGACCAGATCAGGCGACAGCCCCTCGCGCAGAAGGTAATCGCGCGCGATTGTGCTGTAGGTCAAATTGACATCAGCCGTGTGGTCCACGATGCGTCGGTTGGTTTCCTCTGGCACACGCTGATCGAAGCAACGGTTCCCTGCCTCCATATGAAAGATCGGGATCTTCCGGCGCTTGGCTGGAATCACCGAGAGACAGCTATTGGTATCGCCCAGTACAAGCATCGCTTCAGGCTTCACCTCGCCCAACACCTGGTCCACGGCTATGATGAGATTGCCGATAGTGTGCGCCGCACTGGCTGCATTGGCTGCGCTGTTCAGGAAATAGTCGGGCTTGCGCACACCCAAGTCATCGAAGAAAACTTGATTGAGTTCGTAGTCATAGTTCTGGCCGGTATGCACCAGCACGTGATCGCAGTGCTCATCCAGACGAGCCAAGACACACGAAAGACGAATGATTTCGGGTCGAGTGCCGACCACGGTCATGACTTTGAGTTTTTTCATCGAAAAGATCCTATGCCCCCGGCCTACAGCGGGCAGGCGAAGGTGTCTGGCCGTGCGCGATCAAACACTTCGTTGGCCCATAGCATGACGACCATTTCTTCGGCACCGATGTTGGTGACGTCGTGCGTCCAACCTGGAACCGTCTCGACGATTTCCGACTTCTCTCCCGTAGTCACCAATTCATGAATTTCGCCGGTCTGCATATGCCGGAACTTAAAGCGCGCCAATCCCTTAATGACAAGGAACTTTTCGGTTTTGCTGTGATGGTAGTGGCCGCCTCGGGTGATACCCGGATGCGCGGTGAAGAAAGAAAATTGACCCGCATCCGGCGTCTTCAACATCTCGACGAACACGCCGCGTGCATCTGCATGTTGCGGTACGACGTAGGCAAAAGATTCTGGCGGTAGATAGCTCACATAGGTGGAATAAAGTGCACGCACGAACCCGGTTCCCACGCGATCGGTCACAAGCGTACTACGGCTTTCCTTGAACGACTGAATCTGCCGCGCAACCTCCCCGACCGTGGAGCTATACAGCGGCACGACCGTCGCGAAGCCATCCTTGTCCGCAGTAGTATCCGCGCCATCCATCAGCTGAACGAAGCGCTCGATGACATCGTCCACATACACCAGCGTAACTGGCGCGGCCGGATCGTTGACCTGAATCGGGATATCGCGGGCGATGTTATGGCAGAACGTTGCCACCGCAGAGTTGTAGTTAGGCCGGCACCATTTTCCGAATACATTGGGCAAGCGGAAAATGTGCACAGGAATCCCGATGTTGACTGCGACTCCTCGCAACGCGTCTTCTGCATCACGCTTGCTATTGCCGTAAGGATTGTCGCATGCGGCCTGCGTAGACGACGTGTAGACGATCGGCACCTTCTTGCCTGCCGCTTCCGCAACAGCTCCAACAGCGAAACAGAGGGTCTGCGTGAGTTCCGAATTACCAGTAACGAATTCCCGCAGATCTCGAGGGCGATTGACTCCTGCCAAGTGAAAAACGAAGTCGACATTCTGCAGCAATGCTGGCAACTCCTCCACGCCGTTGTCGCGTGTGAAGCAGACCACGTGGACATCTTTGCGCTCGGCTAAATGAAGCCGCAGGTTCTTGCCCAAAAACCCTTCGGCACCGGTAATCAACACCTTCATTATTCAGCCCTCTGCTTCGGCGTGTTCGCCGCGCGCGATCCGCTGCATGAATTCCAACTTGAGCAGCAGCCTCTTCATGCTTTCCACATCGAGCCGCGTGGTGTTGTGCGAGTTGTAGTCTTCGCCGTGCGTACTGCGAGTGATGCGCTGCTCGCCTTGTTCCACATACTTGGCATAGTTCAGGTCTCGTCCATCGGGTGGCACCCGGTAGTACCCTCCTTGATCTTCGGCACAAGCCATTTCCTCACGGCTCAAAAGCGCTTCATAGAGCTTCTCTCCATGGCGCGTGCCAATCTCGCGAATCTCGTGATTGGGCTTACCCATCAGTTCCAGGATGGCCTGCGTCAACACCTGCACGGTTGCTGCGGGGGCCTTCTGTACAAAAATATCGCCGTTGCTTCCATGTTCGAATGCGTGCAACACCAATTCAACAGCGTCCTCCAATGTCATCATGAAGCGGGTCATGGAGGGGTCGGTCACGGTAATGGGCCTACCAGAAAGTACCTGTTCCACAAACAACGGAATGACCGAACCGCGCGAGGCCATCACGTTGCCATAACGGGTTCCACAAATCACGGTGTTAGTACTCTCAAGATTTCGACTGGCGGAGACCATCACCTTTTCCATCATCGCCTTGCTGATGCCCATGGCGTTAATGGGATAAACCGCTTTATCTGTGCTAAGGCAAACAATACGCGACACGTGCGCTGCAACTGCGGCCTCCAAAACGTTCTCGGTGCCCAATACATTGGTGCGAACGGCTTGCATCGGGTGGAATTCGCAAGATGGAACCTGCTTTAACGCTGCGGCATGAAACACATAATCCACTCCACGCATTGCAGCAGAGAGACTCCTACCATCTCTCACATCGCCAATATAAAATTTAAGCTTCGCGCTACCATAGCGCTTACGCATATCATCTTGTTTCTTTTCATCGCGACTAAAAATTCTAATTTCGGCAACATCAGTATCTAGAAATCGCTTGAGTACAGCATTACCAAAAGAACCAGTACCGCCCGATATTAATAGAATTTTTTTATAAAAATCAATGCTCATTAGCGAACTCCAAATTCAAAAAAAGCTCACGATTTTGTTTTTTAGCTTCTCCGCCCCCAACATTCGACAAAGCCCAATTTCGTATGCGCACTCGCCAAGCGAGATGATCTTCGGCAGTCATTAAAAAACAGCGATGTATCGCATCCACAAACTCCACCGGGCGTTCGAGTGGAATATCCCACCCTAAGTTACTTTGCTGCAATCCGCGCCAAGGTGTTTTGTCACTAATTATCACAGGCAACCCACATCCTAGAGCTTCGGCGATCACATGGCCAAAATTTTCTCCTAAGGTAGGCAGGTAAAAGACATCGTACTCAGTCAGCGTCGAATGTACGTCGGACGCTGGTAACGGGCCACAATAATTAAACCGTACATGATCAGGCAAACGCTCCACAGCAGTTTGACATTTAGACCAATATGCAGCATCCTCAATCGGGCCATAGACGTCAAAAAGAACTGGGCATGGCGCAGCTTCAAGCATCTCTATTGCGCCAATCAAATTCTTCATTGGCGCAATTCGAGAAACAAACACAATTCGTAAGCTACCTGCAATCTTGCGAGAAAAAATTATTTCTTTTGGGGGGCAGGCAATGTCGATTGCAACACGAATTTTGGCATCTTTACCAATTACATCACGAATATCTTCGGCCTCGTGCTGCGTCGACGCGTGCCAAGTCACATTTCTATACAAAAGAAAGGCGCGAGCAATCGCGATAAAGAATCTTTTTTTTCTCTTTTTTAAAAGAAGAGCATTCTTAGAAAATTCTCCTCGCGGCCCAATAACGATTAGTCCGCGAGATCTTAAGATACTCCAAACCAACATAGGGAGTATGCTAAACCTGAAAGAGAATACACTATTTAGATGAAGAATATCACCATTAAATCTTTTAATGATGGAAAAAAGGCGGAAAAACCAAAACACTGAGGAGGAAGCGTAATACACGCATGCCTTGCCCAGTTCGTGCCAACTATTTCGACGGATCCCTTGGTATGCGACTTGCTCTCCCAAATCACGGTCAGCCGTCACCACAAAAAAATCAAATTCGCTCCCGAGTTTCTCCACCATATTAGAAATGGTGCGAATGGGCCCCCCCGCTTTAAAGCCGGGCAGATAATACGCGACAAATATCAAAATTGAAGTTTTCAAATCTCCGGGAGCAAGCATATCAGCCTTGCCTTCGATATTTCTTGAAGTCGAACTAATCATCATTTTGAAGCAAACTTCGAGAACTAGTCCAAGGAGCAATCGGGCGAGGAGCATCGGCGAGCCGATGCGAAAAAACTGACAACAAATATTCCGCACCCACCCGTGCGCCAAATGACGAGGCCCACGAAGCCAACGCCGTTCTATCTGACGATTTTTGTCTACCCAACTCAATTTGACGGCACAGAAGTTTCGAAAGCGAAGTGGGATCGTTACTGCGGAACACTCCTCCAACACCGCTCGCCATTACCGCCTCTGCAGCGCCACACCGGTCGCTGCAAATAGCAGGCGTTCCTACCATTAGCGCTTCTGTGACCACCACTCCCCAACCGTCGTGGAGGCTTGGCAGAACTAAACAATCGCTGTCTCTCATCTCTCTACGTACCTCAGACATCGAAAGCTGTTCGACCCAAAAAACTCGTGAACCTAGTAGCTGAGAAGCCCTCTTTCGCAGAACCTCTTCCAGCGGTCCTGCACCAATAATTCGAAGCTCAAAGTTTGGATGAAAAGCGGCGACTGAGGCCAGAGCATCGATGAGTATGTCTATTTGCTTTCGCCTAATAAGTTGGCCCACGAATATAAACCTAAAGATTGTTTCGGCCCTCTCTTTAGAAGTTGGCGGCAGAGACTCTTCGGGTAGAAAGTACGTAGCGGCAAAGATTCTAGCTCTTGAAACTCCACGGCTTTCGATCCAAGAAGCCGTCAGGCGTCCAATGGCGAAGAATCCCTGTACAACCGCTCGGTATCGCCAAAAAAGCCAACGGTAGCAAGCACGTTTGACTATGCCGCGGAAACCGCTGTCATCTACGGTTTCCATAATTATCCAAAATTCCTTACGCTTAGATTTCAGATAATTTTCGGCGCGCTGTACAAAGCCATTGCCACGGATGCCCTCGCAAACGTGAATGACGCGATTCGAGGATTCATCAATTGCGCGCTTAATATCATCCAAAGAATCCAGATAAACCAAATCAACACCTGGCATTGGCGGTGATTTCCAACCCTGACTCGCTCGCTCCTCGCTAATTGCGCATCGGGCAAAGTAGCGGACCACGACACCTTTTTTAGCGATTGCTACCGCAAGGGAGGCCATATGTGGACTAACGATCTGGTGCCAGAACCATATCTCATCTACCTGCGCGAATGTGGTGCCAAATTTCATTGCAAACGCGCCCCCAGAAGTCTCAACCCCCATGCTGAAGGAGCGAAACGTCGAGCCAATTTGAGAAGCAAGAAAAAGCAACCCAAAACAATCGCAGGACTCACAAGAAATAACGGTTTCACATAATTATTCGACGCAAAATTCAAAGCCCCAATTAAGGGCATGTGCCATAGATAAACGAGGAGAGTATTTTTGGAAACCTCGTCTATTGAAGAGCCGAGAGGAAGCTTCCTGTGCGACACTAATATTCCGCCAACTGAACACACCAAGAAAACGAGGGTCGCGCTCTGATAGTTGAGACCGCTTTGCGTAACAAATTGATCTTTAGTAAATAAAAATCCCCAAAGAGCAAAAATTATGATCAATAAGAACTCTAAACTTATGAAAACATTGCGTGATTGGCGAGAAGAAGCATCAAGCGCGAATCCAAATACGACATAAGGGATCCATAGTAAGGGATTTAAGTGTTCGCTGATTACGTGAGACATTAAAGCTTGACCAGAAACTGTGTATGCCAAACTAGCGACGAGAGCAAAGATTCTTAGCACTCTAAACCTGAGGCTTACACCAAAAAGCAGAACCAGAAAAAATACGGGCATGAAATACAAATAACTTCCATTGCCAATAAGGAAGTTAACCAAGGAAAGATTGGGTGCGCCTTTCCTAAAGTATAGGTAAGAATAAACAACGCAACCGGATAGCACCCACGGCAAGGCGTAAAAAGAGAATAGCTTCGTGAAGGTCGCGCTAATTTTCTTAGGGCGAGCTGCGACCCCACAGCCCGTGACAATGAAGAATAAACCCACTCCCATTGACCCAAAAACATAATAGACAGTCTTAAGGACAGCTAAGACCCCAGACGCGCCCTCCTTAACATCCACATGAGCCGAGACAATCGAATAAATTGCCACCATCTTCAAGACGCCCAACGCAGCTGCGCTCATACCGATCAATTCATTTCAGCAGGGGCACGTATCGACAATCCCATCATTGCCAAAAATACGAAATAAAAAAACGACCCGACCCCTACAATGTAATCTTCGCCGACAAAAAACAAGGGAATGACCATCACGAAAGGCCGCAGCATGCTCCCCTTTGCGCTCATTTTATATACTGAAAACAACCCGTAAGCGTAAAATAAAAAAAATACCGCAGCCAATGGCAATCCAATCATAAATCCCAGTCGAAGGAATGAACTATGAACGTTACCTGTTCCCAAAATGAGCTCATGCGCGGTCATTCCGTATCCTAAAATCGGATTACGTGCAATTCCTTGTATTGCCTGCTGATACAAAATGTCTCTCCCCGAATCCGAAAAGGCACTGGCGAATTGCAACCCCCGATCACCCTCACTCGGGTTTTGAAAAATCAAGAGGTAAATACACACAGTAATAGCAAAAAAAACCAACGGCGCAAATCCCGCCTTAGAGGATCTCGCACGCGCAACAATCCAATACATAACTACGATGGCCGCCGCTAACACCGAAAGTCTCGATCCGGTAGCGTGTATTAGATAAAACTCAACCAATCCGATTACAGTTTTTTTGGCAAATGAATAGCGCCCTATAAATAAATTTACCAATAGGGCAACGACCATCGAGAAACCAAACGAGTTCGGGTTTGTCATATACCCGCTCAACCTGCCACTAGGGGCATCGTTTATAAGAAATCCGGACACCGAGATTAACGTATACATAAGTGCCCACGCCTGCATTCCGTCTAGAATAACCTCCTCATGCCCCTTTCTTTTTTGAAGCTTGAGCAGTACTTGAGGGATACAAATGGAAGTGATAGCAAGCACTAAATATCGGACCAAGTCATCCGTATGTGCAACTGCGATAGCAAGTAAGAAAACATATGCCATTCCCACCTGGAAATATCCGCCGCCATAGAACCTAAAATTTCTCTGAAATAAAATTAATACAAAACAGACAAGCAAAAGTCCGTATGCCGTATATACTGAAAATTGCCCAATTTGGACAATTAGCGCAGGCGGCGCCCACCCGGTATTGGAATCCGACTCCCCACTATGCAGCAACGTCCCGCACAGAAACAGCAACGCCACAATCATTTTCTGAAAACCCCTTAGTGTAATTCGCATTTTAAGCACCGGAAGTTTTAGAACTATTTATTGCAGCTTTCAATTCTTTCTTAAAATTTAGATATCGATTTTCGGCGATTTTAAGCGCCGCCCGCCCCACACGGAAAAGTTGAGCAGAGTCCAACTGAGATATTTCGTCCATTTTCTGAAAGAAATCGGCGTTAGTCTCAAATACAAATCCATTGTGATTATGGTCGATAAATTCGTTCACGCGTGCGAGAACGGGTGTACCAAATTCCATCGCTTCGAACGCCGTATTACCCAGTGCATTTTGTTGCTCCGGGAACAGGCATATATCAACACTAGCGTATAACGACTCGAGATCTCTCTTCTTTAGATGAGGCAGCAGCTTAACGTTTGGTCGATGTTTCAGGCGTGTCAGCGGGTAGTTTCCGTCGCCTCCGCAGATTAAAACTTCGACTCTCTCCGCATAACTTGAATGTAAGAGCCAATTTTCAATCAGGTTCACCCCCTTCCCAACCGACTTAGTCCCGGCGAATAGGAACCTCAACCGAGGCCGGCTCTCGAAAGTCTTGGCTCGAGGAAGCGCACATGGGTGGTTAACGATAGCCGTTCTTATTTCGGGACGATATTTCAAGACGCTATCTTGGATTTGGTTGTAAAGACACAATACGATGTCTGCACGGTCCAACTCCTCCAAGTTACGTAGGTGCAAATAGTTCATATGTCGGACCCAAACAGGGTCGGCCCTTTTATCGGACTCTAAAAGGGCTACCTCATCTAGAGGAAGAAGGGCAACTTGATCAAGAATTTTTACGCCGCTTCGTTCTCTGAAGAGTTCGAGCGCGCAACCCGAAAAAGCGTAGACATCTTCGGATTTCGCTATATTCTTATTAGCAGCTAAACAGAAGGACTTTACAATTTCCCTATTGTATGCATATGCGTCCGAAGGCAGAAATTTGCCTCGGACTTTGTTTAAGACGGATGAGGTAAAGGAATCATAAAGATGGAGATCGAAATCTCCTGTCAATTGGAAGTTATTCTCGAGATCTTTTTTTACACCTACAGCCGTTATTTTCGGCGACAAAAATCGCTGCAGACGTCTTTCACGACCGATTGCTGATGCATGGATATGCATACTTTTTAGCATTCCTAAATCGGCGATCGCTTTAGCAGTCAAGAACCGTCGACGCGGGTTCATTTGGACGACCGTTAGGATTTTGGATTCTTTGTCGCTCATTGTCAGTAAAGAATGGGAGTAACGTACGATTTAATGAAATCGGCCGCTTAATTTTGGCTTCGCCATTTACCCAGCGCTAGAATTGCTATTCCATAACGTGCTAAAGAGAAAGGCCAAGTCGTAGTGCAAGGGCTAAAACTAAGCCGGCCCCACTCCAAAGGGCGACGACCCTACCCTCTCTAAATATAGCGGAACACAATTCGACTCCTTTAATTCCTACGACGTGAGTAATAACGAGTAGGTAGAGAAAATAGAATACCAACCCAGAAATAGCATAAACAAAAAACGTATATTTAGGCAACAGCAGGACCGCTAATGCCGTCAAACCGAGCCTAACAACTAATCCAACCAACTGAAGGGCCAGAGCGGCACGCTGATGATCGGTTATGTGAAGTGCCATTGACACTGGCGAGGAGAGGAACTGCAGGATTAACCAAGGAGTCATCCACGCGACCATCTCGCCGGCGCGTCTCCACTCGGTGCCAAAAAATACTGGAAATAGAATGGGAGCGGTTATCCCTGCAAATATTAGTGGGCCGATTCCAACTTTTGCCAGCCCCGCAATAGAATTCAGCGTAAATGTTGGAAGTGTTCCTGCACGCCACTCGTCCGGAGCCCGTGATAGATATACTTGAGACACCGCGCCTCCAATCAATCCCAAAGGCATCGCCATTGCTTTCATTGCCAATAATAAGTACCCAGCGTCCGATTCAGATGACACTGCTGCTATAAGAATAACTGGCAACTGAACCGCCCCGTTATTTGCAAACGACTCAAGCGCCGAATACTTTGGGAATCTTTTATACGCAATAAACATAGCGCGCATGCGTTCTCGACTCACTCGGCGGAAATGCCTTTTGTCCTTCAGCCACATCAGACGTGCTAGAGCGAACACTCCAGCGCCGCTACTCATAGCTTGACCTAACAATAGGCCAAGGGGGCCAAATGCGCTTCCAAGACCTAAGCTAATTTGAACGAAAACACTGCTTCCAGTTTGGCTTATTCGAGTTTTAGCAATGGCTCCATATCGCTTCTTTCTTGTGGCCCAGAATTGGAAAGCAGAATACGTGCTCGCCAGCCATATCCCAAGCGGTATCATCCAAATGTATGGACGCAGATCTGGCTGCTTAACAAAAAAAATGACTTGATCGGCGAATAGGAATGCAGCCACTCCAGTAAATACTGAAAGAATGGTACAAATTACAAGACTAACCGAGAGCAAGTTGGCCGCATCTGCGTCACTCTTGGGCAAAGGAATTGCGATATCAAGTCTTAGACACGCCACACCCGCCACAATCGCTAAAATTGAAGTATAGACCGCCAGCACACTAAATTCATTGGGCGTGTATATACGCGTAATTATTGGAAGCATAACTACGCCAATGGCCTGAGCAAATGCCGTGCCTCCGGCGAGAATGCTTACACTTCGCAAAAAAGATCGCTGAGGCAATGCTTTGCCAATTTTTACGCCAATCAGATTAAACAGCTTCATTGCTTAAACCGGCTGGATGCAAATTAAATTCGAAAGCTACCGCGATATTCATTCGAATTGCATTAGAAGCTCAGCAATGCGCTCCTGGATTGCCGGCGCTAAGTAGGGGTGCATCGGCAAACTTAACACGGAGTTGGCAGCCGAATTACCAACAGGGAGCGAGGCGGTATCGTTTCCTACTGCCGGCTGCAAGTTCAAGGGAATTGGATAATGCACAACCGTTGGAATCTCATTTTTACGCAAATATGTCTGTGCTCGCTCGCGATCACGAACTTTAACGGTATACTGGGCCCAGCAGCTTCTATTAGAATGCTCTATATACGGCCTCTCAACATTTTTATTGTTCGTAAATAGTTGATTGTATCTGTTTGCGACTTCCTCCCGCGCCGCCAACTCATCGGGAAAGATTGCCATCTTTGCTAAAAGAATTGCCGCCTGAATTGTGTCTAGGCGACTGTTTACGCCGACGCGAATGTGGTGATACCGTATATCTTGACCGTGCCGCGCGATCTGACGACATGCCTTCGCAAGATCGGCATTATCGGTAAAGATCGCACCCCCGTCCCCGTAACAGCCCAAAGGTTTACTTGGGAAAAAACTGGCGCATGCAAGTGTGCTGAGGGTACAACTTTTGCGTCCGTTATACGTTGCTCCGAAACTTTGCGCTGCATCCTCAATTACAGGAATTCCGTACTTAGCAGCAATTGCATTGATCGCGTCAAAATCTGCACACTGTCCATACAAACTCACAGGAATAATAGCCTTGGTCCGCGAAGTAATCGCCGCTTCAAGCAGCATCGGATCCAAGTTATAGGTTCGCGGACTAATATCCACGTACACTGGTTTGGCACCCAGCAGCGCCACGGTTTCCGCAGTAGCTATGTACGTAAAGCCTGGCGTAATAACTTCATCACCCTGTCCAATGCCAAGCGCCATCTGGGCAATCTGCAATGCGTCGGTGCCGTTGGCTACAGTAATACAATACCTAGCGCCTGTGTAGGCAACCAATTTTTCCTCCAACTCAGCGACTTCAGGGCCGAGGATGTACTGCCCATGGGCAAGGACGCGCTGAATGGCAGCGTCGATCTTGTCCTTGATACGCGCTTGCTGGGTCTTGAGGTCGATGAATTCAATCATGGTTTCTTTGTATCCAACTTAGTCACGGCGTTGCCTTCGAGTACATAACGCGCACCGGTTTGTGCACAGACGGCTTCTGCCTCGCCCTCGAGTGGCAATGAAAGTTGCTCGCCAAATTCGCTCATCCAGCCGATTTGCCGGGCTGGTACGCCAACCATGAGTGCATACGCCGGCACATTCCTGTTGATTACGGCACCGGCGCCGACAAAGGCGTATTCCCCCACCGTGTTGCCACAAACGATGGTGCAATTGGCGCCCAGCGTCGCGCCGCGCTTCACGACAGTGCGGCGGTACTCGTCCTTGCGAGTGACGGCCGAGCGCGGGTTATAGACATTGGTAAAGACCATGCTTGGTCCGCAGAACACGTCGTCTTCCAACGTGACTGCGTCGTAGACGCTGACGTTGTTCTGAATCTTTACGTTCCGGCCAATGGTTACGTCGTTGCCTATATAGACGTTCTGACCCAACGAGCATCCCTCGCCAATGGATGCTTGCGCGCTGACGTGAACCCAATGCCAGATGCGGGAACCGTCGCCGATGCGGGCCCCCTCGTCGATGATGGCGGTAGGGTGGGCTTTGTATGCCATGGCGACCTCGCTCCGCATCAGGCCAGATCGCGCACAAACGGATGTACTTCACCCTGCTCGCCCTGAACGGGCGTCGAGCGGCGAATCGCGTCGACGGTCTCGATGCAGTGGCGCGCGTCTTCGAGGCCATAGCCGCGACCCGCGAGGATTTCCTTGTAGCTCACCGTATGCAGGTCCGTGAAGCCTTCGGAAAATTCGAGCTTTTCGCCGCTGATGTCGATGTTTCGGAAAGTGGTCTTCTTTCCCTTTACGTCAGCCGGCAGATCATTGGCGTCAATGGACAAGAACCACCGCACGCGCGCACGCTCGTATTCAAGATACCCTGCCGCTTTCGCGGTACCGCTGTAGTGCACCACATTGCGCTGCAGCTTGCCGAAGATGAAATGCAGCATGTCATAGAAGTGCACGCCGATGTTGGTTGCCACGCCAAACGACTTGCGGTTGTCGCCCTTCCAGCTTTCCATGTACCACTTGCCGCGCGAAGTGATGTAGGTCAGCTCGACATCGAACTTGGTGTTTGCCGGTGCGGCAGCGACCTTGTCGCGTAGCTTCAGAATAGCATCGTGGTGACGCAACTGAAGAATGTTGAAGACGCGCTTGCCGGTTTCCTTTTCTACAAGCTCCAGTTCGTCAATCAGATCGGGCGTGGGCACCAGGGGCTTTTCGCAGATCACATCGCAGCCTAGACGCAAACCTGCGGCAATGTGCGGATGATGAAGATAATTGGGGCTGCAGATCGCCACGTAGTCCAATGCAGTTGCGGGATTCCGCTTGAGTTGCTGCGCATACTCAAAAAACCGTTCGAACTCCGTAAAAAATTCGCTTTGCGGCGAAATGCTGTCGATGATGCCAACCGAATCGTTGATGTCGTAGGCGACCGCTAGATGATTGTCCGTGTCTTTGATGGCACGCATGTGGCGCGGAGCGATGTAGCCGGCTGCACCGATAAGAGCAAAGTTTGTCATGACGGAGAAAAGCGGGAAATAGCTTAAAGACGGAACACGGAAAAGCCGCTGTCGCGTGCATCCTGCGCGCTGAACAGGCTCTTGACGTCCACCAACACGGGCCGCTCGCCGCGACACAAAGCACGCAATTCAGCCATGCTCGCGCGGCGGTACTCGTTGTGACCCACCGCGACGACGAGTGCGTCGACCGGATGGTCCATGTCGACCAAGCCGAGTTGAAGGCCGTACTCATGGGACACCTCTTCAGGTTCAGCCCAAGGGTCCACCACTTCCACGGAAGCCCCCCACGCTTCGAACTCCCGCACCATATCCACGATCTTGCTGTTGCGGATGTCCGGGCAGTTTTCCTTGAAAGTGATGCCCAGGACACCAATGCGGCAACGCGGCACGTCCATGCCATTCTTCAGCATTAGCTTGATGGTGTTACGGGCAACATAGCGCGCCATGTTGTCGTTGATGCGACGTCCGGCCAATATCACCTGTGGGTGATAGCCAACCTGCTCCGCCTTGTGCGTGAGGTAGTAGGGATCCACGCCGATACAGTGCCCACCAACCAGGCCAGGACGAAACGGCAGAAAATTCCATTTGCTGCCCGCGGCCTCGAGCACGTCGAGAGTGTCGATGCCCAAGCGCTCGAAGATCACAGAGAGTTCGTTCACCAACGCGATGTTCAGATCGCGTTGCGTGTTCTCGATAACCTTGGCGGCCTCGGCCACCTTGAGACTGGCCGCTTTGTGCGTGCCCGCAGTAATGATCTCGTTGTAGAGGGCATCCACCAGATCGGCCACGTCAGGAGTACTGCCGCTGGTGATCTTCTTGATCTTGGTAAGCGTGTTGACCTTGTCCCCCGGATTGATTCGCTCCGGGCTGTATCCGCAGAAAAAATCGACATTGAATTTTTTACCGCTGAACTTCTCCAGCACAGGTACGCAGACCTCTTCCGTGGCCCCTGGATACACCGTCGATTCGAAAATCACGACCGCACCGGTCTTCATGACCTTGCCGATGGTTTCGCTGGCCTTTATTAGCGGAGTCAGGTCTGGTCTGTTGGCATCGTCGATCGGCGTTGGAACCGTCACGATGAAGACAGCGCAATCACGCAAGTCATCGACGTGTGACGTAAAGACAAGTTGCGTTGCAGCCTTCAATTCGTCAGGCGTGGTCTCGAGCGTGTGATCCTGCCCACCTTGAAGTTCGGCAATGCGTTTGGCATTGATGTCGAAGCCGACAACTTGACGCTTTTTGCCGAACTCCACGGCAAGGGGCAGCCCCACATAGCCCAGGCCAACGATCGCAATAGGTTGTTTGAAAGGAGGAATTTGCATACTAAAAACACCGAAGCCAAAGACTTGTCGACGTGTCTCCGACAGAAGACTTCGCCTGAGCGCCTGAACGATTTTTTGATAGCCCTAGTCACCGTATCCGCCGTTCAGGCAACGAATGGGGCTGCAATCAGTTGTTATGTCTGATATAAATTTCGCTCGCGGTATTCGCCACCGAAGCCGAAGGCAAAATCAGGTTGACAACACGGTTCCACTTGACCAAGGGCACGGGATCGATGTAGATAACATCTTGAGACTGCAGACGAAACTGGCTCGCAATCGCAAGTGCAGCGGGATTCTTGGCATTGAGATTGAAGATCGCGGGGGCGCCCGTTGCGCCTTGCCGAATGACATAAATTTGACCGGCGCTGGCCGTGGCATTCATTGGCCCCCCCGCTTCGCCCAAGGCTTCACTCAAGCTGAGACGACCATTGCTGCGCATGGGCAATGCCAAAGGCGCCAAGATCTCGCCCATGAGAAAGACCTTGGAGTCCTCCCTATTGGCCACGCGGATGGTGTCCTCGCTTTTCAGAGGGATGCTGTTACCGTCATAGCCGGCCTCGCGCAGCTTGACCAAGTCGATGAGGATGGACTGGCCATTCCGGATAAGCGTGACCGAAGACCGATTCCCCGCCGCCGTGATGCCACCAGCTCGGTTGATGGCTTCATTCAGCGTCATCGGCACGTCCGTGAAGATCTGCGAGCCGGGGATGCGAACTTCGCCTTCCACGTACGCACGGCGACTTCTGAAGGATTGGATTCGCACCGTGACCTGCGGATCGCGAATGTGCGGTCTCAGCAACCTGATCAGCAGATCCGAGGCATCGCCTTCGCTCAAACCTGCAACGCGCACACGTCCGATGTAAGGAAATGCAATTTCGCCGTCGGCGTCGACAATGAATCCAGGAGCAACCTGCACGCCCGTCGGGTCCACCGACTGCGAAATGACAGCCCCTGCATTGGGCAGAAGCTCAGGATGGTCATACACGATGACGCCCACCACATCGCCCGACCCAATCGTGTACCGCGCGCCCTTGCCAAACAGCGCTTGCACCTCCGGCGGCACTCCCTTGGGCGCAGCCTCGGCCAAGGTACGAACTAGCGCAAGGGAAATGGGCGTGATCTCGCCCTCCGGCGCGCCATCCGGCAGATAGCGGAAGTCGTTCGGCAACGGACTGGCCGCGTCGTAAGGCTCGACGCTCCCCATGCCCGGTGCAATGGCACACGCCTGCAACACCGCCACGGACGCCAGCAGAGCCCACCTCAGAAAACTCGATTCTTTTTTCAATTTCAACCCCCACGGAAAATCAATTTTCGCCATCGTCAATTTCGAATTCGGGACAAGCCCTACCTCAACAAAACCCGAACCAAAAGATTGGCTGGCCCAATGGGGTGCACATAGCGTCTTCTCAAAACGATCCTCGTCGCAAGACTGATTGATTGTTGAACAACCCAGACCCCCAGGCGCATCTGCGCCTGGCCTCTGACGCGGTGGTCAGCAGCCTCCCTGTTTGGCTGTTGGTCAAGAGACCTGCGGGATTTCCCTCCCCAGGCCAACCCGGCATTGTCGCTGCACGTGACGACTGCTATCCCGGCTTGTAAGTTGCAAAAGATTGTGTCCAACCTTGCTCGGCAGGCCGATCATAGGCGAGTCCCCTTGGCTTTCCTCGTTTCAACACCCCTGCCCAGCAAACCAATCTACTCGAAGAAGAAGACTTTTTTATAACCTTCGTAGCATTGCCAAAGTGTTAGCGATCCTTGTGTCAGCACCGTTTTCCGTAGGCCATGTTGCTGAACTCCCACGAAAAAGCTGCGAAAGAAGGCCTTCCCCGCGAATGTAAAGTTGCGAAAAAGTTCGCGCATCACCCGCTTGAGGGAGCTAAGGGTCGCGAGGGGCTCGCTCCGACCGGACAAAACTCGAAACAATTAGCGACAAATTGGATCCCGTCGCGCCGAATCACCGCCAATCCATCGCGCCGGCAGCGATCCAGATTTGGCTCAGCTTTGTGAAAGACTTCATGGGGCTCAGGCACCACGCCACGCCGAAGGCCCCAGCCTCCCCGTGCATACTGGCGCCTCCCTCAACCCCAGTGCTCCAGCACCCTCCCAACCATGACCATCCTCAGCGAATTCAAGGAGTTTGCCGTCAAGGGCAATGTCGTCGACCTGGCGGTCGGCGTGATCATCGGCGCGGCCTTCGGCAAGATCGTCGATTCGCTGGTGGCCGACATCATCATGCCCGTCGTCGGGCTGGTGTTCGGCAAGCTGGACTTCTCTAACCTCTACGTGGTGCTGGGCACGGCGCCGGCGGGTGTCGCCAACACCCTGGCGGACCTCAAGAAGGCCGGCGTGCCGGTGCTGGCGTACGGCAACTTCATCACCATCGTGGTCAACTTCGTGATCCTTGCCTTCATCATCTTCATGATGGTCAAGCAGATCAACCGCCTGCGCCGCACGGAAGAAGCCGCGCCGGCCGCGCCCGCGGCACCGCCCGAGGACATCGTGCTGCTGCGCGAGATCCGCGACAGCCTCAAGCGCTCCTGAAGCGCAGCGCGGCCCATCGCGGGCCACGCATCCCTCAGATACCGGCCAGCGCGCGCGCCATGCGCAGCGCCTCGACTAGGCTCGATGGATCCGCCCGGCCGGTGCCCGCGATATCGAACGCCGTCCCGTGATCGGGGCTGGTCCGCATCAGCGGCAACCCGAGCGTGACGTTCACGCCCTTCTCCACGCCCAGGTACTTCACCGGGATCAGTCCCTGGTCGTGGTACATCGCCACCACGACGTCGAACTCGCCACTATCGGCCACGCCGGCCTGCTTCGCCCGTGCGCGCATGAAGACGGTATCGGGCGCATGCGGCCCATCGGCGGCGATGCCTTCGGCGCGCGCCGCCGCAATGGCGGGCACGATGATCTCCTGCTCTTCCGATCCGAACAGCCCGCCCTCTCCGGCATGCGGATTGAGCCCCGCTACGCCGATACGCGGCGCGCGGCCCAGGGTGCGCGAGAGCGCATGGTGGGTGATGCGCAAGGTCTCGAGCACGCCGTCGAAAGTGACGGCCTCGATCGCGTGGCGCAACGAAATGTGGATGCTGACGAGCACGGTGCGCAGCTCGTCGTTGGCCAGCATCATGCGCACGGGCACCTCGGCCACGTCGCGGCCCAGATGCGCAGCAGCTTCGGCCTGCAGCAGTTCGGTATGGCCAGGAAACTGGAATCCCGCCGCGGACAGCGCCTCCTTGTGCAAGGGCGCGGTGACGATGGCGGCGATCTCGCCGCGCAGCGCGGCACGCGCTGCCCAGACCACCGCGTCGCCCGCCGCGCGCCCGGCCTCTGCGCTGATGCGGCCATGGACCACACCCACCGGCGGCGCGATCACCTGCAGCACGGGCACGCAACCCGGCGGGACGTCCAGCGCCTCCGCCGACGAAGCAATCTCGACCACGGGCCACGCCGGATGCCCAGGCGCCGACAGGGCCTGCAGCGCCGCCCGCATCATCGCCACGTCGCCCGCCACGAAGGCACCGCGCGCGGCCTCGGGTGCATCGCGAAACGCCTTGCCGATGATCTCCGGCCCGATGCCGGCCGGGTCGCCAAGCGTGATGGCAACGGGCTTGCTGCTCACGGAAGAGACGCTCGTCATGCCGGGTTGTCGATATCGATGAACTCGTGCTGCAGCCCGAGCTGCGCGGCCACGTGTTCGGCCACGGCGGGTGCGCCGTAGCGCTCGGTGGCATGGTGCCCGCAGGCCAGGAAGGCCACGCCCATCTCGCGCGCGTAGTGGGCCTGCGGCTCCGAGATCTCGCCGGTGATGAAGGCGTCGGCGCCCGCCGCGATGGCGGCCTCGAAGTAGCCCTGCGCGCCGCCTGTGCACCAGGCGATGGTCTTGATCGGGCGATGGGCGGTGTCGACCAGCGTCACCGGCCGCTTGAGCACCTTCTCGACATGGACGGCGAGCGCCTTCGCGTTGGCCAGGGTCTCGCCGTCCTCGAGGCCGCCGAGAAAGCCCAGCTCCTGCTCGCCGAAGCGCCCGGCCGATCCGGGATGAGCCAGCAGGCCGAGCTGCAGGCCGAGTTGCGCGTTGTTGCCGAGCTCGGGATGCGCGTCGAGCGGCAGGTGGTAGGCGAAGAGGTTGATGTCGCGGTTCAGCAGCAGCGCCAGCCGCTGCTTCATCCAGCCGGTGACTCGGCCGTCCTGGCCGCGCCAGAACAGGCCGTGGTGGACGAAGATGGCATCGGCCTCGGCGCGGATCGCGGCCTCGATCAGCGCGCGGCTCGCGGTCACGCCCGAGACGATCTTGCGCACCGTGGTGCGGCCCTCGACCTGCAGGCCGTTCGGTCCGTAGTCCTTGAATCGCTCGGGAGCGAGCAGCAGGTCGAATGCGTGCAGCAGTTCGTGGCGGGTGGTGCTCATCGCGACATTGTCGCGCCGCCGGCCGGCGCGGTCTTCGTCCCCCTGCCGTTGAGAGACAATCTCCCGCAGCGCCGCGCTCCGCGGCCTATTCCCCTCAGCGCCCCCGCCCTTTCGCGCCTTTTCACCAAGTTTTCATGAAACGCACCTGGCTGCTCTTCGCCCAAGCCGTGACCGTCCTGCTGGCGGCCTATTTCGTGGTCGCCACGCTCAAGCCCGAATGGATCAACCGGCGCACGACCTCGCTGGGCGGCGTGGTCTCGATCATCGAGGCACCCGCCAGTTCCACGCCCGGCGTGCCCGCGCCCGGCAGCCTCAGCGCCGCGGCCAAGAAAGCCTCGCCGGCGGTGGTCAGCATCAACACCAGCAAGGCGGCGCAGCGCCATCCGCGCAGCAACGACCCCTGGTTCCGCTTCTTCTTCGGCGACCAGGACGACCAGCCCCAGGTGGGCCTGGGCAGCGGCGTGATCGTGAGCACCGATGGTTACATCCTCACCAACAACCACGTGGTCGAGGGCGCCGACGAGATCGAGGTCACGCTCAACGACAGCCGCCACGCGCGCGGCAAGGTGATCGGCACCGATCCCGACACCGACCTGGCCGTGCTCAAGATCGAGCTCGACAAGCTGCCGGTGATCGTGCTGGGCAGCTCCGACGAGCTGCAGGTGGGCGACCAGGTGCTGGCCATCGGCAATCCCTTCGGCGTCGGCCAGACGGTGACCAGCGGCATCGTCTCGGCGCTGGGCCGCAACCAGCTCGGCATCAACAACTTCGAGAACTTCATCCAGACCGACGCGGCCATCAACCCCGGCAACTCGGGCGGCGCGCTGATCGACGTCAACGGCAATCTGCTGGGCATCAACACCGCGATCTACTCGCGCTCGGGCGGCAGCATGGGCATCGGCTTCGCCATCCCCGTGTCGATGGCCAAGATCGTGCTCGAGGGCATCGTGAAGGAAGGCCAGGTGCGCCGCGGCTGGATCGGCGTCGAGCCGAGCGACCTCTCGCCCGAGCTGGCCGAGACCTTCGGCGTGAAGGCCGACGCGGGCGTGATCATCACCGGCGTGCTGCAGAACGGCCCGGCCGCCAAGGCCGGCATCCGCCCCGGCGACGTGATCACCGCGGTGGGCGACAAGAAGACCGACAGCGTGCAGGCGCTGCTGACCGCCGTGGCCGGCCTCAAGCCCGGCAGCACCGCCCGCTTCGCGCTGCAGCGCGGCAGCGACAAGATGGAACTGGACGTGATGCCGGGGCTGCGGCCGAAGAGCCCGGTGCGGCAGGTGCCGAACCAGCAGGAGTGAACGAACGAGGCGCGGGCCCCAGAGTCCGCGGCACCACAAAAAAAGCGGCCTACGGGCCGCTTTTTCGTTGTCGGATCCGGAAGATCCTTGCCGCTCAGGGCGGCGTGGTCGACGACGAATCCGCTTCCTCGTCCTCCGGCGACTTCGAGACACGCGAGAAGTACTTGGCCCCGATGATCCCGACCTCGTACAGCACGCACATCGGGATCGCCAGCGCCAGTTGCGACACCACGTCGGGCGGCGTCAGCACGGCGGCCACGATGAAGGCCACGACGATGAAGTAGCCGCGGAAGGAGCGCAGCTTCTCGATGGTCACCATCTCGAAGCGCACCAGCAGCATCACGACGATCGGCACCTGGAAGGCGACGCCGAAGGCGAGGTACAGCGACAGGATGGCCTCGACGTACGAGGAGATGTCGGGCGTGGCCGCCACCGCCGCGGGCGTGAACTTCTGGATGAAGCCGAACATCTTGTCGAGCACGAACAGCTGCACGAAGGCGATGCCCGCGTAGGCCAGCAGGCTGCCGAAGATGATCAGCGGCAGCGCGAAGCGCTTCTCGTGGGTGTAGAGGCCCGGCGCCACGAACATCCAGGCCTGGTACATGAGCCACGGCAGCGCGAGCAGCACCGCGGCCATCATCAGCACCTTGAGCGGCACGAAGAAGGGCGAGAACACGCCCACGGCGATCAGCTTGGCGTCGGGCGGCATGTGGGCGCGGATCGGCATCGCGATGATGTCGATCAGCCCGCCGGGACCGGGCCAGACCGCCAGCAGGATGCCCGCGATCGCCATGCCGTAGACGCAATAGAGCAGCCGGTCGCGCAGCTCCATCAGGTGCGCGACGAAAGGCTGCTCGGTGCCGGCGAGCTCGTCTTCTTTGTTCTTGGAGTCGGAATCAGCCATTGAGGAGATGGAAAGCGTGGGCTGCCGACGGGCGGCGCGCGTGGGAACGCTGGGTGGAGGGGAAAACGCGCCGCGCCGCTGCTAGCTGACCTTGTGCGGCCGATAGCGCGCGACGCGCGCCGCGCCCGACAGCGCCTTGGTGCGCACGCCGTTGCGGGACTTGTACCACTGCGGCGTGGCGCCCTGCTTGAGGCGCCAGTTCTTGCGCGGATGCTTGTAGACCGGCATCACCGGTTCGGGTTCGGCCAGCGCCGACAGGGTTTCGCCCGCCGGGGTGGAGAACTGCTTCTCGAGGTCGCTGACGCCCGAATGGATGTTCTGCTCCACGTCGCGCGCCGCGTCCTCGACGGTGGTCTTCATCTTGCGGAGCTCGTCGAGCTCCATCGAACGGTTGACCTCTGCCTTGACGTCGTTGACGTAGCGTTGCGCCTTGCCGAGCAGCATTCCGACGGTGCGCGCCACGCGCGGCAGCTTTTCGGGTCCGATGACGATCAGCGCCACGACGCCGATCAGCGCCATCTTCTCAATGCCGAGGTCCAGCACGTGTCGCCCGGATCAGGACTTGTGGCGTGCTTCGACGTCGATCGTCGGCTTGTCGGTGGCGGCCGACTGGCTCGTGACCTGGGCGGCCGGGCCGGTGGCGGTCGGCGCGTCGGTCGCGGAACCGTCCTTCATGCCGTCCTTGAAGCCCTTGACGGCACCGCCGAGGTCGGAACCCATGTTCCGAAGCTTCTTGGTACCGAAGATCATGACGACGACGAGCAGCACGATCAGCCAGTGCCAGATGGAAAAAGAACCCATGGAAGACTCCTAAGAATGTGCCGATTTTAGTCGCGGCGAATGTGACAAATTTACTTAACGGCTCAGCCGCGAAGCCAGGGGCGCGGACCGCCCATGACGTGGACATGGAGATGATGCACCTCCTGCCCCCCTTCGGTACCCGTGTTGACTACCACCCGGTAGCCGCCTTCGGGGTACGGATTGCAGCCCTGCTCGAGCGCCAGCTTGGGCGCCAGGGTCATGATCTTGCCCATCAGGGCCGCGTCGTCGGGCGTCAACTGGGCCATCGAGGCGATGTGCTTCTTGGGCACCAGCATGAAATGCACCGGCGCCCAGGGCGCGATGTCGTGGAAGCCGAAGACGTCCTCGTCCTCGTAGACCTTGCGCGACGGGATCTTGCCCTCGACGATTTTGCAGAAGATGCAGTTCGGATCAGATGACATCGTTGGGTTCCATGGGACGGCCGTCGTTCATCCGGATCATGCCTTTCACGATCCGGTAGAGGAACCACAGCGAAATCAGGCTCCAGGCGATCCAGCCCGGGACGAAGAGCAGCAGCCAGAGCCACGAGGTGACGATGTAGAGCAGCCCGGCCCAGAGCACCGAGCGGATGCGCCAGCTGAAGTGCGAGGCCTGCCAGGTGCCGGCCGCGTCGTCGCGCTTCACGAAGTCGATCACCAGCGCCACCAGCAGCAGCAGCACCGAGGCCTGGGCCCCGGGCACCACGGCGCCGATGGCGACGATCAGGTGCAGGATGTAGCTGACCCAGCCCCAGGTTTTGAGCGAGTCGTCGGGCTGAACGTTCACGATGTCGTTGGGCATGGCGATGTCCTTTCGGTCGTCAGAGTCATCCCTGGGCAATCAGGCAGTCACTCGCTGGCGGCTTCGCGGGCCTGCACCTTGCGCAGCGCCTTTTCCTCGATGCCGCTGGTGCCTTCGCGCCGCTCGAGCTCGGCCACCACCTCGGCGGGCGACAGGCCGTAGTGCGCGAGCGCCACCATGGTGTGGAACCAGAGGTCGGCCACTTCGTAGACCACCTTCGTGCGGTCGCCGCCGTGGTCGGCGTCCTTGGCCGCCAGCACCACCTCGGTGGCCTCCTCGCCGATCTTCTTGAGGAAGGCGTCGGGGCCCTTGTGCAGCAGCCGCGCGACGTAGCTCTTCTCGGGATCGCCGCCATTGGCGGGCAGGCGGCTTTCGATGACCGCGGCCAGGCGTGCGAGGGCGTCGTTGGTGTTCACGGTGCCGCTCATTTGTAGATCGATTCCGGGTCTTTCAAGACCGGCTCGGTCACGGTCCACTGGCCGTTCTCGTACTTGCTGAAGAAGCAGCTGTGGCGGCCGGTGTGGCAGGCGATGCCGGGCTCGTGGCCGAGCTGGGTGACCTTGAGCAGCACCACGTCGTTGTCGCAGTCGAGGCGGATCTCGTGCACGGTTTGCACGTGGCCCGATTCCTCGCCCTTGAACCAGAGCTTGCCGCGCGAGCGGCTGAAATACACCGCGCGGCCGAGTTCGGCGGTCTTCTCGAGCGCCTCACGGTTCATCCACGCGAACATCAGCACGTCGTTGGTGCCTTGTTCCTGGGCGATCACCGGCACGAGGCCGTTGGCGTCCCATTTCACTTCATCGAGCCAGATCATGGGCGGGATTGTCGGCGATCGGCCGGCCGCGACCGGCGCCGAAGGGTCATTCAATCCGCACCGGGATGCCGCGCTCGGCCATCCGCGCCTTGGCTTCGCCGACCGTGTGCTCCCCGTAGTGGAAGATGCTCGCGGCCAGCACAGCGTCCGCCCCGCCCTTCTGGATGCCGTCGGCCAGGTCGTCGAGGTTGCCCACGCCGCCCGAGGCGATCACCGGCACGTTGACGGCGTCGCTGACCGCTCGGGTCAGCGCCAGGTCGAAGCCGCTCTTGGTGCCGTCGCGGTCCATGCTGGTCAGCAGGATCTCGCCGGCGCCGCGGCGCGCCATCTCGGTGGCCCATTCGACGGCGTCGAGGCCGGTGTTCTTGCGCCCGCCGTGGCTGTAGACGTCCCAGCCCGGGCCGCGGCTGGCCGCTTCCTCGGGTGTGCGGCGCTTGGCATCAATGGCGACCACGATGCACTGAGCGCCGTACTTGGCCGAGGCGTCGCTGATCACCTGCGGATTGGCGATGGCGGCCGAGTTGAAGCTGGTCTTGTCGGCGCCGGCATTGAGCAGCCGGCGCACGTCTTCCACGGTGCGCACGCCGCCGCCCACGGTCAGCGGGATGAAGACCTGCGAGGCGACCGACTCGATGATCGGCAGGATCAGGTCGCGGCCGTCGCTGGTGGCGGTGATGTCGAGGAAGGTCAGCTCGTCGGCGCCCTGCGCGTTGTAGCGCGCGGCGATCTCGACCGGGTCGCCCGCGTCGCGCAGTTCGAGGAAGTTGACGCCCTTGACGACGCGGCCGCCGGTGACGTCGAGGCAGGGAATGATGCGTTTGGCGAGCATGGTGGGGTAACGGGGAAAAGAAGAAATCAGAGGACGCGCAGCTGCTGCCAGCCCTGCCATTCGGCGCCGGGCGCGAGCTGCACGGGCTCGTCGATGCGCGCGGCCTCGACGCAGAGCATGTGGCGATAGCCGTCCTCGGGCATGTCGGCGAGTTTCGCACCGAGCACGGCACCCGGGTTCCAGACCACGGTTTCGGTGCAGGTGGCGCCTTGGGAAATCTCGAGCGTGCCACCCGGCTGCACCAGCCGCAGCGGCTCGGCGGGCGCGGCATAGACGCTGTCGAACTCGGATTCGA
Source organism: Variovorax paradoxus (assembly GCA_016806145.1). Classification (NCBI taxonomy): domain Bacteria; kingdom Pseudomonadati; phylum Pseudomonadota; class Betaproteobacteria; order Burkholderiales; family Comamonadaceae; genus Variovorax; species Variovorax paradoxus. The sequence continues at coordinate 1,540,674 of CP063166.1, read as the reverse complement.
AACGCAGGGCCGGCGCGGTTTCCACATGGCGGTCGTCGCGCACCGCATCCCAGCGGTTGGCGCCTTGCAGGCCCTCGAGCCGGGCCTCGGCGATGTCGTCGACCGCCAGGTAGGTGTGCAGCGCGGCGGTGAACCCGAAGGGCCCGCCGCCGAGGTTGCGCAGGCTCAGCGCGGTGCGCAGCTGCCCGGCCTCGAGCGTGAACGCGACCCGCGCCTCGAAGGCATGCGGCCACAGGGCCCGGGTGGCGTCGTCATCGCGCAGCCGCAGGGTCAGCGCGCCCGATTCGGCATCCACGCCCTGGTTTTCCCAAGGCAGATTGCGCATGAAACCATGTTTGGGGAGCATGCCGCGCTGGTTGAACTGCGGGCAGCAGATGGGTACGCCGCCGCGGATCGCGGTCTTGCCGTCGAACACGGCGCGCGGGCTCAGGTAGAGCCTTTCCCTGCCGTCGGCCGTGGTCCACGAGAGCAGATGCGCCCCGTGCAGGGCCACGGTGAGGGTGCTGCCGTCGGCACCGGTGGCGCGCAGCGCGGGCTGGCCGCGAAACTCGATCGAGCTGATGTGCATGTGAAGAATTGTAGGCAGCGCGCCATGGGGCCTAAAGACTGCATGGTCAGGCCCCGATTGCAAGCCGGGGGCCTTCTTGGATACCCTGTGCCTGCCTAAAAAACGCTCACACAACCAAGGACAAGGGGAATCGAATGAAGAAGAAGTTGCCGATGGCGGCGTGGATCCTGATTGCCATGGTGCTCGGCATCATCCTCGGCTACATGATCTTCGCGAGCTTCCCGGACAAGGGAACCGCCAAGGAGATCGCGGGCTACGTCTCGATCGTCTCGGACGTGTTCCTGCGCCTGATCAAGATGCTGATCGGGCCGCTGGTGTTCTCCACGCTGGTGGTCGGCATCGCGCACATGGGCGACGCCAAGTCGGTGGGCCGGGTGTTCGGCAAGGCCATCGGCTGGTTCCTCACCGCCTCGCTGATCTCGCTGGTGATCGGCCTGGTGATGGCCAACCTGCTGGAGCCCGGCGCCAACCTCGGCCTGCCGCTGCCCGACATCGGCGCCTCGGCGAACCTCGCGACCTCCAAGTTCACCTTCAAGGACTTCGTGAGCCACACGGTGCCGAAGTCCTTCATCGAGGCCATGGCCAACAACGAGATCCTGCAGATCGTGGTGTTCTCGATGTTCTTCGGCGTGGCGCTGGCCTCGCTCGGCGACAAGGCGAAGACGCTGGTCGCCGCCACCGAGGAACTCTCGCACGCGATGCTGAAGATCACGGGCTACGTGATGAAGCTCGCGCCGCTCGCGGTGCTGGCCGCCATGGCCGCAACGGTGGCGGTCAACGGGCTGGGCATCCTGATCAAGTTCGCGGTGTTCATGCGCGACTTCTACCTCGGCCTGTTCGTGCTGTGGGGCGTGCTGATCCTCGCGGGCTTCACCTTCCTCGGCCCGCGCGTGCTCAAGCTGCTGGTGCTGATCAAGGAGGCCTTCCTGCTCTCGTTCGCCACCGCCAGTTCGGAGGCCGCGTACCCGAAGATCCTGCAGGCGCTCGACCGCTTCGGCGTCAAGCGCAAGATCTCGAGCTTCGTGATGCCGATGGGCTATTCGTTCAACCTCGACGGCTCGATGATGTACTGCACCTTCGCCGTGCTGTTCATCGCGCAGGCCTACAACATCCACATGCCGATCAGCACGCAGGTCACAATGCTGCTGATCCTGATGCTCACCTCCAAGGGCATGGCCGGCGTGCCGCGCGCCTCGCTGGTGGTGATCGCCGCCACGCTCAACCACTTCGACATTCCCGAGGCCGGCCTGCTGCTGATCCTGGGCGTGGACACCTTCCTCGACATGGGCCGCTCGGCCACCAACGCGGTGGGCAACTCGATCGCCACCGCCGTGGTCGCCAAGTGGGAGGGCGAGCTGCTGCCGGAGAGCGAGGCCGAGCTCAACGCGGCCCGGCTCGACGAAGAAGCGGCCGCGACGATCGCGCATCCGGCGCATGGCTGAGGCGATGCACGGCATGACGACGATCCTCGGCAAGACCGGCCTTGCCTGCGCGGTCCTGCTGCTCGCGGCCGGCGCGGCGCAGGCGCAGGAACTGCTCACCGGCACGCTCGCCAAGGCGCGCGCCAGCGGCGCCATCACCATCGGCTACCGCGAGTCCTCGGTGCCCTTCTCCTTCCTCAACACGCGCAAGGAACCGGTCGGCTATTCGATCGAGCTGTGCCGCGAGCTGGTCACGGCGATCGGCAACGCGGTCGACCGCACGCTCGCGATCCAGTGGGAACCGGTCACCTCCGACTCGCGCTTCGACGCGGTCGCCAGCGGCAAGGTCGATCTCGAATGCGGCTCGACCACCAGCAACCTCGAGCGCCAGAAGCGCGTGAGCTTCTCGCCGACGATCTTCGTCTCGGGCACCAAGGTGCTGGTGAAAAAGGGCACGCCGATCGCCTCGTTCCGCGACCTCGCGGGCCGCAAGGTGGCGGTGACGGCAGGCACCACCAACGAGAAGACGCTGCGCGAGCTGTCCGAGAAGTTCAAGCTCGGCATCCAGCTGCAGGTGGCGCGCGACCATGCCGAGTCCTTCGCGCTCGTGAAGAGCGGCCAGGCCGATGCCTTCGCGACCGACGATGTGCTGCTCTACGGCCTGATCGCGCAGGAGAACGCCAAGGCCGACTACCGCGTGGTCGGCGACTTCCTCTCCTACGACCCCTACGGGATCATGTACCGCAAGGGCGACCCGCAGCTCGCGAAGGTGATCAACGACAGCTTCCAGGTGCTGGCCGAGGACGGCGAGATCGAGCGCCAGTACAAGCGCTGGTTCCTGCGCAAGCTGCCCACAGGCGCCAGCCTCGACCTGCCGATGAGCGCGCAGCTCGAGACGATCATCAAGACGATGTCGGTGAAGGCCGAGTAGCCCGCGCCGCCTTCAGCGCGCCGGCCACTCCCAACGCGGAATCTCGCTCATGTTGAGGTTCGCGATGCGGGTCTCGCCCAGGCGCTTCTCGAGCACCACCGACTGCAGCGCGACGCCGTCCGCGGCCGCCGCCTCGAGCGCGGCGATCAGCCGCGAGGCGTGCGACACCACGATCACCTGCGACTCGCGCGCGGCATGCGCGATCAGCCGGCCGAGCGCGGGCAGCAGGTCGGGATGCAGGCTGGTCTCGGGCTCGTTGAGCACCAGCAGCGCGGGCGGGCGCGGCGTGAGCAGCGCGGCGATCCACAGCAGGTAGCGCAAGGTGCCGTCGGACAGCTCGGCGGCGGTCAGGGCGCGCAGCAGGCCGTGCTGGTGCATCAGGGTCTGGAAGCGGTCGCCCGCGGCATCGATCTCGATGCGCGCGCCCGGGAAGGCGTCGTCCACGGCGCGATCGAGCGCCTCGCCATCGCCGATCTCGCGGATGGTCTGCAGCGCGGCGGCCAGGTCGGCGCCGTCGTTGGCCAGCACCGGCGTGCGGGTGCCGAGCTGCGGCTGGCGCGCCGGCGCCTCGGCGTCCGAGCGGAAGTGGTCGTAGAAGCGCCAGGAACGCATCTGCTCGCGCAGGGTGAGCATCTCGGGCGCGTCGCGTGGATCGGCGTGCTCGGTCATCATGCTCGCGAAGGGCGGGATCGGCCGGCCCACGGGCTGCCAGCCGCGCCCGTCGCGCAGCCGCAGCGAGGCGCCCTTGCGGTCGACCAGCTGCGTGGACGGCCGCAGCAGCGGGCCGGCCCAGATGGCCTCGTGCTTGATCTCGGGATCGCGCGAGAAGGCGGTCGAGGGAATCGGCGGCGGCAGGCCGATGTCGATCGCGTAGCCGAAGTCCTCGGTGCTGGCGCCTGCGAAGCCCAGCTTCAGCGCGACCGGTTCGCTGCGCGTGGTGCCCTGCACCGGCATCTCGCCGCGCAGCATGGCGGCCGAGAAGCGCTCGGGTCCTGCCCACAGCGTGGAAGACAGGCCGCCCTCGCGCACCAGCGAACGGATCGCGCCGCCGTTGGCGATCTCGGCCAAGAGGCGCATGGCGCGGTAGACGCTCGACTTGCCGCTGCCGTTGGGCCCGGTGACCACGGTGAGCCGCGCGAGCGGCACCGTGAGCTGGCGCAGCGAGCGGTAGTTGGCGATGGCGAGCGCGGACAGCACGCGCCGCCGAGCCCCCTCAGGCGCCGGCCAGTTCGTCGGCGCGCGCCTGCGCCTGAGCGAAGTCGAGGTCGCCCGAGTAGATGGCGCGGCCGCAGATCACGCCTTCCACGCCTTCGAATTCGACCGCGCAGAGCTGATCGATGTCGGCCATGTTCGACAGGCCACCCGAGGCGATGACCGGAATGGACAGCGCGCGCGCGAGCTTGACGGTGGCTTCGATGTTGATGCCCGACAGCATGCCGTCGCGGCCGATGTCGGTGTAGATGATCGATTCGACGCCGTAGTCCTCGAACTTCTTGCCCAGGTCGGCCACCTCGTGGCCCGTGAGCTTGCTCCAGCCGTCGGTGGCGACCTTGCCGTCCTTGGCGTCGAGGCCGACGATGATGTGGCCGCCGAAGGCGCTGCAGGCGTCTTTCAGGAAGCCCGGGTTCTTCACGGCGGCGGTGCCGATGATCACGTAGCGCAGGCCGTCGTCGATGTAGCGCTCGATGGTGTCGAGGTCGCGGATGCCGCCGCCGAGCTGCACCGGGATGTCGTCGCCGACCTCCTTCAGGATCGCCTTGATCGCCGCGTGGTTCTGCGGCTTGCCCGCGAAGGCCCCGTTCAGATCGACCAGGTGCAGGCGCCGGGCACCGGCCTCGACCCATTTGCGCGCCATGGCGGCCGGGTCTTCGCTGAAGATGGTGGACTGGTCCATGTCGCCTTGCTTCAGGCGTACGCAATGGCCGTCTTTGAGGTCGATCGCTGGGATGAGGAGCATGAAAGTAACGCGAGAGTGCAACGAAAGGGCGCCGGCCGGCGGCGCCCGGTCAGGGGAACGAAGTGTTCAGGGATTCCAGTGGAGGAAGTTTCGGTAGAGCTGCAACCCGTGGTCCGCACTCTTCTCCGGGTGGAACTGGGTGGCAAAAATGTTATCGCGTGCGATGGCGGCGGTAAAGCATGCCCCGTATTCGGCTTCGCCCACGCTGTGCCGCGCATCGACCGGCCGCGCGTAGAAGCTGTGCACGAAATAGAAGTAGCTGCCGTCCGGCACCCCGGCCCAGACCGCGTGCGGCTGCGCCTGGCGCACCTGGTTCCAGCCCATCTGCGGCACCTTGAAGCGGCTGCCGTCGGGCTGCAGCTGTCCCTCGAGCTCGAAGCGGACCACCTCGCCCGGGATCAGGCCGAGCCCGTCGGTCGGCCCCTCGTCGCTGCGCGACAGCAGCATCTGCATGCCCACGCAGACGCCGAACAGCGGCTTGCTCGCTGCTGCCTCGAGCACCGATTCGAGCAGCCCCGAGTCGCGCAGCTCGCGCATGCAGTCGGGCATGGCGCCCTGCCCCGGCAGCACCACGCGCGCGGCCTTGCGCACCACCTCGGGGTCGGAGGTCACGAACACCTCGACGCCGACCTGGTCGGCGGCATGGCGCACCGCCTGCGCGACGGAGTGCAGATTGCCCATGCCGTAGTCCACCACGGCGACGGTGTTGGCGTTGTTTGCTACAGTTTTCATAGCTTCAATGACAGGCGGAGCGTGCGATGGCACGCTGTTCCGCTTGCAGGATCAGAGCGAACCCTTGGTCGAGGGGATGACACCGGCCGAACGCGGATCGAGTTCCAGCGCGGCGCGCAGCGCGCGGGCGAAGGCCTTGAACACGGTCTCGCACTGGTGGTGCGCGTTGACGCCCTTGAGGTTGTCGATGTGCAGCGTGACGAAGGCGTGGTTCACGAAGCCCTGGAAGAACTCGTAGGTGAGCTGGCTGTCGAAGGCGCCGATCATCCCGCTGGTGAAGGGCACGTGCATCTCGAGGCCGGGCCGGCCCGAGAAGTCGATGACCACGCGGCTGAGCGCCTCGTCGAGCGGCACGTAGGCATGGCCGTAGCGGCGGATGCCCTTCTTGTCGCCCACGGCCTTGGCCACGGCCTGGCCCAGCGTGATGCCCACGTCTTCCACCGTGTGGTGGCCGTCGATGTGCAGGTCGCCCTGGCAGTCGATCTCGAGGTCGATCAGCCCGTGGCGGGCGATCTGGTCGAGCATGTGATCGAAGAAGCCGATGCCGGTGGCCAGCTTGGCGCGGCCGGTGCCGTCGAGGTTGACGCTGACGGTGATCTTCGTCTCGGCGGTGTTGCGCGCGACCGTGGCGGTGCGCGCGGCGAGGGCGTCGGGGGTGGCCGCGGGAGCGGCTTGGGGGGTGGTCATAGTGAGGCTTCGAGCGCCGCGAGCATCCTGGCATTCTCGTCGGCCGTTCCGACGGTCAGGCGCAGGCAGTTCGCGAGCAGTTCGTGCATTTTAGAAACGTTCTTCACCAGCACCCCGCGCGCCTTCATGCCGTCGAAGGTGCGGGCCGCGTCGGGCACGCGCAGCAGGATCATGTTGGCGTCGCTGGGCCAGACCTTGACGCCCGGCAGCCGGCCGAGCCCCATCATCAGCCGCTCGCGCTCCTCGCGGATCTGCCGGGCCTGGGCCTCGAACACCTCGGCATGCTCGAGCGCAAACAGCGCGCACTCGCAGTTCAGCACGCTGACGTTGTAGGGCGGGCGCACCTTGTCGATCTCGGCGATCAGCGCGGCCGGGCCCATCAGGTAGCCCAGCCGGATGCCGGCCAGGCCGAACTTGCTGAGGGTGCGCATCAGCAGCACGTGGCGATGCTTCGCGAGCCGGTCGATGTAGCTGCGCGCGGCGAAGGGCTGGTAGGCCTCGTCGATCACCACCAGCCCGCCCTGCGCGCCCTGGGCCTCGACGATCTTCTCGAGCACCGCGTCGTCCCAGAGGTTGGCGGTCGGGTTGTTCGGATAGGCCAGGTAGACGATGGCCGGCTGCTCGCGCGCGATCGCGGCGAGCATGGCGGCCTCGTCGAGCTCGAAGTCGGCCGTGAGCGGCACGCCCACGAAGCGCAGGCCCTGGAGCTGGGCGCTCATGGCGTACATGACGAAGCCCGGCAGCGGTGCCAGCACGCTGGCGCCCGGCAGGTCGCAGGCGATCGCGAGCAGCGAGATCAGCTCGTCCGAGCCGTTGCCCAGCACCAGCGAGAAGCCCTCGGGCAGGCGCGCCTGCGCGGCCAGCGCGCGCTGCAGGTCGGCGCCGCGCTCGCCCGGGTAGCGGTTGAGCGCCAGCGCGCCGAGCCGCGCGCCGAGCTCGGCCTGCAGCGCGGGCGTCAGGCCGAAGGGGTTCTCCATCGCGTCGAGCTTGACCAGGCCGCGCGCGTCCTGCACGGCGTAGGCATGCATGGCGCGCACGTCGGCGCGGATGCGCTGGAGCGCGGGAACGGGAGCGGTGGTGTCGGACATCGGGGGCTCGGGGAAAAACGGTCGATGGAAAAATTCAGGAAGCGCAGCGGAAGCTGTTCTGCAGCGCGGTCGACAGCACCAATTGCACCGGCATGTCGGCCTCGTAGAGCTCGGCGTTGCGCTTGAGCTCGGCCTCGAACAGCGAGCGCGCCATCGAAGGCTCGAGCCGGCGGCCGTCGACGCAGAACAGCGGCTTCTGGCCCGCGCGCCGAGCGGCGTCGCCCGCCTCGCGCAGGCCCTCGAGCACGCCCACGAGGTAGTAGCTGGCGTAGGCCTTGCCCTGCTTCTTCTCCTTCACCTCGAGGGTGTGGAACTCGCGGATGCTCATGGCCTGGGCGCCCAGGCTGGCCGCGGCCAGCGCGAGCGGCAGCAACAGGAGGCGCGTGCGCTGCATGGCGGGCCTCACTTCGCGTAGCGCGGCGGCGGCGCGTAGCCGGTCGCGCCGTCGGCCGGGAAGGCGTTGGGCTGCGCGGCATCGGGGCCGCGGCGCGGACGGCGCGGGGCGTCGGGCTGCGCGATCTCGAACAGCGCGGCGCCGAGGATGCCGATGTTGCGCGCGTCGCCGGCCTCGGTGTTGGCGGCATAGGCGCGGCCCGGCGTGGCGAAGCGGAAGGCCGCGACCTCGGACTGGCTCTTGCGGAAGCCCTCGATGTCGAGCACCTGCAGCGGACGCAGCACGTAGCCGCCGTTGCGCAGGCTGCCGGGCTTGCCGTTGAGCACGTCGAGGCCGTCGACCGTGGCGATCACCTCGTAGCTGCGATCGCTGAGGTTGCGAAAGCGCAGCGTGTAGCGCGCGCCCTCGGCACCGGCGAGGCGGAAGTTCTCGTCGCCGCCCGTGCCGCGGCGCGCGCGCTGCAGCGCGATGGCGCGGCCCGATTCGTCGATCACCGACCATTCGACATTGCCCTGCGCCAGCTGCAGGTTGAGCCGGCGCTCGGGATTGGCACCGACGCCGCGGCGCACGCTGGCGGCGTCGTTGTAGCCGATGGAGGCGACCTCGTCGGGCTGCTCGGGCGTGTAGCGCTGGACCTGCACGCTGCGCGTGTTCGATTCGCGGCCTTCGCCCCACTGGGTGCCCAGGCGCGGCGCCGGCGCGGCGGGCGCGGCAACCGCGGCGGCCGTGCTCGGCACCGCCTCGGCCTGGCTCTGGGTGCGCGGCATCGGGGTGCAGGCCACGAGCAGCGCGGCACCGGCCAGCAGGCCGAAGGCGAACTTGAACAGGCGCGAACGACGCAGACGTTGATTCATCATCAGCCTTGCTCCTCCCGAGCGGGTTGTGGACGGAAATGCCATCGGAACCGGGCCCGCGGCCGCGGCCGTCAAACCTTGCGCAGCCGCATGCGCGCGGCCTCGGCGTGGCCCTGCAGGCCCTCGCCCTCGGCCAGCGTGACGGCGATCGGCCCGAGCACCTGGGCCCCGGCCTCGCTGACCTCGATCAGGCTCGAGCGCTTCTGGAAGTCGTACACGCCCAGCGGGCTCGAGAAGCGCGCGGTGCCGCTGGTGGGCAGCACGTGGTTCGGGCCGGCGCAGTAGTCGCCGAGGCTCTCGCTGGTGAAGGCGCCGAGGAAGATCGCGCCGGCGTGGCGCAAGAGCGGCTCCCAGCGCTGCGGCTCGCTGCTGCTGACTTCCAGGTGCTCGGGCGCGATGCGGTTGCTGATCTCGCAGGCCTCTTCCATGCTCTTCGTGTGGATCAGCGCGCCGCGGCCGTTGAGCGAGGCGGCGATGATCGCCGCGCGCGGCATGGTCGGCAGCAGGCGGTCGATCTCGGCCTGCACGCGGTCGATGTAGGCGGCGTCGGGGCACAGCAGGATGCTCTGCGCGAGCTCGTCGTGCTCGGCCTGGCTGAAAAGGTCCATCGCCACCCAGTCGGGCGGCGTGCTGCCGTCGGCCAGCACCAGGATCTCGCTCGGGCCCGCGATCATGTCGATGCCCACGGTGCCGAACACGCGGCGCTTGGCGGCGGCCACGTAGGCATTGCCGGGCCCGGTGATCTTGTCGACCGCGGGAATGGTCGCGGTGCCATAGGCCAGCGCGGCCACGGCCTGCGCGCCGCCGATGGTGAAGGCGCGCGTGACGCCGGCCACGTAGGCGGCGGCCAGCACCAGCACGTTGCGCTCGCCCTTGCCGGACGATTCGCCGCCGGCGCCGCCGGTGGCCACGCTGCCCTTCACCGGGGTCGGCACGACCATGATGATCTCGCTCACGCCGGCCACGTGGGCCGGAATGGCGTTCATCAGCAGGCTCGACGGATAGGCCGCCTTGCCGCCGGGCACGTAGATGCCCACGCGATCGAGCGGCGTGACCTTCTGGCCCAGCAGCGTGCCGTCGGCGTCGCGGTAGCTCCAGCTCTCGCCCGAGGCCTTCTTCTGCGCCTCGTGGTAGCTGCGCACGCGGTCGGCCGCAGCCTGCAGCGCCTCGCGCTGCACGGCGGGCAGCGAGTCGAAGGCCTGCTTGAAGTCGGCCTGCGTCAGCTCGAGCTCGGACACCGAAGCGGCGCCCAGGCCGTCGAAGCGGCGCGTGTACTCGAGCACCGCCGCGTCGCCTCGCGCCTGCACGTCGGCCAGGATGTCGGCCACCGTCTTCTCGATCGCGGCATCGGCATCCGCGGACCAATGCAGCCGCGCCTTGAATTCAGCATCGAAGCTGGCTGAAGTCGTGGACAGTCGGGCGGGGGCTGCTTGCAGGGTCATTTGGCGAAGTGCGGTTCGAGGGATCAGGCGGAGGGAATGGCCGACGCGAAGGCGTCGATGATGCGGCGGATGGGTTCGCGCTTGAGCTTGAGCGCGGCCTGGTTGACGACCAGGCGCGCGCTGATGTCCATGATGCGCTCGACCTCGACCAGCTGGTTGGCCTTGAGCGTGTTGCCGGTCGAGACCAGGTCGACGATGGCGTCGGCCAGGCCGGTCAGCGGCGCGAGCTCCATGCTGCCGTAGAGCTTGATCAGGTCGACGTGCACGCCCTTGCTGGCGAAGAAGTCGCGCGCCAGGCCCACGTACTTGGTCGCGACCTTGAGGCGCGAACCCTGGCGCACGGCCGAGGCGTAGTCGTAGTCGGCGCGCACGGCCACGCTGAGGCGGCAGGCGGCGATGCGCAGGTCGAGCGGCTGGTACAGGCCCTGGTTGCCGTGCTCGAGCAGCACGTCGAGGCCGGTCACGCCGAGGTCGGCGCCGCCGTACTGCACGTAGGTCGGCACGTCGGAGGCGCGCACCAGCACCACGCGCACGTCGGGGCGGGTGGTGCCGAGGATCAGCTTGCGCGACTTCTCGGGGTCTTCCGTGACCTCGATGCCGGCCGCGGCCAGCAGCGGCATGGTCTCTTCGAAGATGCGGCCTTTGGAAAGCGCCAGGGTGATCATGCGGTGGCTCCGGTCACGCGTTCGATGTCGGCCCCGAGGCCGCGCAGCTTGGCTTCCATGCGGTCGTAGCCGCGGTCCAGGTGGTAGATGCGGTCGACCAGCGTCTCGCCCTCGGCCACCAGGCCGGCGATGACCAGGCTGGCCGAGGCGCGCAGGTCGGTCGCCATCACGGTGGCGCCCGACAACTGCGGCACGCCCTCGACCATCGCCACCTTGCCCTCGACATGGATGCGCGCGCCCAGGCGCACCATCTCGTTCACGTGCATGAAGCGGTTCTCGAAGATGGTCTCGGTGACCATCGAGGCGCCGTGCGCGATCACGTTGAGCGCCATGAACTGCGCCTGCATGTCGGTCGGGAAGCCCGGGTATTCGGTGGTGCTGAAGTTCTGGGCCTTGAGCTGTTCGGCGCCCTTCGAGGCGATGCGGATGCCGTCCTGCTCGCAGCCGACCTCGCAGCCGGCGTCGCGCAGCTTGTCGATCACCGCGTCGAGGTGGTCGCCGCGCGCATGGCGCAGCAAGGCCTCGCCGCCCGCGGCCGCCACGGCGCACAGGAAGGTGCCGGCCTCGATGCGGTCGGCCACCACGGCGTGCTCGCAACCGTGCAGCTTCTCCACGCCCTGGATGCGGATGTGGCTGGTGCCGTGGCCCTCGATCTTCGCGCCCATGCGGATCAGCATCTCGGCCAGGTCGACGATCTCGGGCTCCTGCGCGGCGTTCTCGAGCAGCGTCTCGCCCTCGGCCAGCGCGGCGGCCATCAGGAAGTTCTCGGTGCCGGTGACGGTCACCATGTCGGTCAGGATGCGCGCACCCTTCAGGCGCGTGCGGCCCGCGGGCAGGCGCGCGACCATGTAGCCGTGCTCGACCACGATCTCGGCGCCCATGGCCTGCAGGCCCTTGATGTGCTGGTCGACCGGCCGCGAGCCGATGGCGCAGCCGCCCGGCAGCGACACCTTGGCTTGGCCGAAGCGCGCCAGCAGCGGGCCCAGCGCCAGCACCGAGGCGCGCATCGTCTTCACGAGTTCGTACGGGGCCTCGGGGCGGGTCAGGTCGCCGGCGTTCAGGCGCACGGTTCCGTTGTCGTCGCGCTCGGCCGACACGCCCATGTTGCGCACCAGCTTGAGCATGGTCGACACGTCCTGCAGCCGCGGCACGTTGTGCAGCACCACGGGCTGGTCGGTCAGCAGGGCCGCGCACAGTTCGGGCAGCGCGGCGTTCTTGGCGCCGGAAATGAGTACTTCGCCGCGGAGCTGGCGCCCGCCGCGAATCAGGAGTTTGTCCATCGAAGGTCCAGCGAGTGGCTCGCAAAGGGCCCGCAGGCCCGGAGAGTTATTTTTCAGCCGCCGCCCATTCGGACGGCGTATAGGTCTTCATCGAGAGCGCATGCACCTCATCGGTGTGCATTTTCGCACCGAGGGTGGCGTAGACCCGCTGATGGCGCTGGATCGAGCGCTTGCCCTCGAATTCGGCCGAGACGATGGTGGCGTACCAATGTCGGCCGTCCCCCTCGAGCGCGATGTGCTCGCACGGCAGGTGGGACTGGATGATGGCCTTGAGTTGGTCTGCGGTCATGGAGTGTGGGGTGGGCCGTTCAGCCTCGGATTTTGTAGCCGATCTTCAGCAGGTGGACGGCGATCGCGCTGACCACGAGCCAGGCGCTGCCGACGATCCCGAAGCTCAGCCACGGCGAGGCGTCGCTGACGCCGAAGAAGCCGTAGCGGAAGCCGTCGATCATGTAGAAGAAGGGGTTCAGGTGGCTCACCGACTGCCAGAACGGCGGCAGCGAGCCGATCGAATAGAACACGCCCGACAGGAAGGTCATGGGCATGATCAGGAAATTCTGGAACACGGCCATCTGGTCGAACTTCTCGGCCCAGAGCCCGGCGATCAGGCCCAGGGTGCCGAGCATGGCCGAGCCGAGCAGCGCGAACACCAGGATCCACACGGGCGCCGCGAAGTCGGGCACCGCGAAGAAGATCGTGACCAGGAACACGCCGAGCCCCACCGCCAGCCCGCGGATCACCGAGGAGCCCACGTAGGCCAGGAACCAGCCCCAGTGCGACAGCGGCGTGAGCAGCACGAACACGAGGTTGCCCATGATCTTGCTCTGGATGATCGAGGACGAGCTGTTGGCGAAGGCGTTCTGCAGCACGCTCATCATCACCAGCCCGGGGATCAGGAAGGCGGTGTAGCCAACGGTGCCGTAGACCTTCACGTGGTCCTCGAGCACATGGCCGAACACCATCAGGTAGAGCAGCGCGGTGAGCACCGGCGCGCCGACGGTCTGGAAGCCGACCTTCCAGAAGCGCAGCGTTTCCTTGTAGAGCAGCGCGCGCCAGCCGGTGACAGCCATCATCGTGCAACCTCCAGCGGCGTCTGCTCGCCCGCCATCAGGTCGATGAACACGTCTTCCAGGTCGGCCTTGCGCATTTCCACGTCTTCCACCGCCACGCCGGCCTGCCGGATGGCGGCCAGCAGTTGTTCGACCTCGTGCGCGTTCTGCGCCGGCAGCTGCACGATGCGGCCCGTGATGCGCGCGTGCTGGGCGATTTCCCAGGGCAGCATCGCATCGGTCTTGAAGCGCAGCACGTTGCTCGCGGCCGACTTCAGCAGCTCGCTGGTGCGGTCGAGCGCGATCACGCGGCCGAGCTTGAGCATCGCGATGCGGTTGCACAGCGCCTCGGCTTCCTCGAGGTAATGGGTGGTCAAGAGCACCGTGCTGCCCTGCTTGTTGAGCCGCGCGACGAACTGCCACAGCGTCTGGCGCAGCTCGACGTCGACGCCCGCGGTGGGCTCGTCGAGCACGATCACTGGCGGCTTGTGCACCAGCGCCTGCGCCACCAGCACCCGGCGCTTCATGCCGCCCGAGAGCTGGCGCATGTTGGCCGTGGCCTTGTCGGCCAGGCCCAGGCTCTGCAGCAGCTCGTCGATCCAGGCCTCGTTGTTGGTGATGCCGAAGTAGCCCGACTGGATGCGCAGCGACTCGCGCACGTTGAAGAAGGGGTCGAACACCAGCTCCTGCGGCACGATGCCGAGCTGGCGGCGCGCCTGCGCGTAATCGCGCTGCACGTCGAAGCCATGCACCTTGATCGACCCGGCGGTGGGTCGCGAGAGGCCCGCGAGCATGCTGATCAGCGTGGTCTTGCCGGCCCCGTTGGGACCGAGCAGGCCGAAGAACTCGCCGGGCTCGATGTCGAAGCTGACCTCGTCGACCGCCCGCAGCCCGGTCTTGCCCTGGGCCCGCTGCTGTCGTGAGGGAGGATAGGTCTTGGAGACCGATTGGAATGAGATCGCGGGCATGGGAGGCCAGGATTTTAAGGGCGCGGGTCCTCCAGCGCAGTTCGTGCGGGAATGCAAGCCCGGCGGACCCTGAAGGACCGCGGGCCCGGTTCGGATCAGAATCGCGCCCGACGCCGAGCGGGGCACCGCCCACGCCGGCCGTCGCGAGGAGCCTTCGTGATGCGATTGCGATCGTTGCACCGCCCTGCCCGGCCCTGGCTGGCCGCCGGGGCCCTGATTCTTGCGAGCCTGCTGTCCGCCTGCGGCGGTGGCGGTGGAGGGGGCGGCTTGCCCATCGTCGGTGGCACGCCGCCGCCCAGCACGGCCGAGCTGCCGTCGCGCGAGGCGCTGATCGCGCGCGCCCGCTCCCTCGAGCTCAACACCCCCTACGTGCCGCCGCCCGGCAACGTGCTCGAACACAACACCTCGGGCTATGCCAAGGCGATGTGCTCGGCGGTCTTCATCACCGGGCTCGACCCGGACGTCGCCGCCGAGACCATCGGCTACTTCGTCGGGCCGTATTCGGAACGCAGGAAGGTCGGCAAGCCGGTCATCGACCGCACGAAGCGCGAAGTGCGCATCGCCATCCCCGGCGGCCCGACCCTGACCGCGCGCCAGTTCGGCTCGCAAGGCTGCGTGACGCTGCCGCCCGGGCGCGACGACGTGTTCTTCACGCCGATCGAGGTCAAGAGCACGCTGCCCGATGCGGCCACCCAGCCCTGGCCGATGGGCGACCTGCTGCCGAGCACCGCGCCACCGGCCGGCGTGAACATGGCCAAGGTGGCGCAGGCGGTGGATGCCGCCTTCGCCATCCCCGAGGCCTACACCTCGGCCTTCGTGGTCACGCACAAGGGCCGGATCATCGGCGAGCGCTACATGCAGGGCATCGGCCCGACGACGCCGCTGGAATCGTGGTCGATGGGCAAGAGCGTGGTGGCCACGATGATGGGCCTGCTGATCAAGCAGGGCGTCTACACCCTCGACCAGCCGGCGCCCATTCCCGAATGGCAGGGCGAAGGCGACCCGCGCCAGAAGATCCGCATCTCGGACCTGCTGCACATGTCGAGCGGGCTGCGCATCAAGGCGCCCGACGATCCGGACTTCGACCCCAACGGCACCTACCCCGACCACATCTACTTCTACACGGGGCGCATCAACGCCTTCAACTACGCCGCCACGCGGCCGCAGCAATGGCAGCCCAACCTCGTGGGCCGCTACCGCAACACCGACCCCGTGCTGGCCAGCTACCTGGTGCGCCTGGCGGTCGAGAAGCGCGGCGAGGAGTACCTGTCGTTCCCGCAGCGCGCGCTGTTCGACAAGATCGGCATCCGCTCGATGGTGCTGGAGACCGATCCCTACGGCAATTTCATGGCCCAGGGCTATGACTTCATGTCGGGCCGCGACTGGGCGCGGCTGGCCAACCTGTACCTGCAGGACGGGGTCTGGAACGGCGAGCGCCTGCTGCCCGAGGGCTTCGTGAATTTCGTGCGCACCGTGGCGCCGGGCTGGGCGGCCGACAAGCGGCCGATCTACGGCGGCTTCTTCTGGCTCAACGGGTCGATCAACGGCGTCACGGCGTTCCCGGTGCCGACCTCGGCCTACTACATGCTGGGAGCGGACGGGCAGGTGGTGCTGATCGTGCCCTCGCACGACCTGGTGATCGTGCGCATCGGGCATTCGAAGGGCGCGCCGGTCTACGGCCGGGCGCTCAACGATGCACTGAAGCTGCTGATGGAGGCCGTTCCGGCCTCCTGAACTCGCAAGGGCGAGAGCGAGAGGAAGAAGGGATCAGGGCGCGGCCGGCAGCAGGCCGGCGATCCCGTAGAGCGCCGCCAGCTCGCGCAGCCGCGGCGACAGGCCCTTCACCGCGAAGCCGCGCCCCAGAGCGCTGGCCTCGCGGCGGCATTCGAGCAGCACCGCCAGCGCCGACGAGTCGAACTGCACCAGCGCGCTGGCATCGACCACGGTGGCGGAGGCGTCGGTCTGGCCGGCGAGGCCCTTCTGCAGCATGCGCATGCAGGCGGGCGCCTCGTCGTGCGTGAGCTTCGTGGGCAGGACCAGCATGGCCTCGGCTCCTCTTCGGCGCGCCTGGGCGGGCTCAGCCCTTGGCGCCGCCCTTGTTGCGGGCTGCCAGCGCGGTGATCAGGCCGTCGATGCCGCGGGCGTTGATCTCCTGCGAGAACTGGGTGCGGTAGGTATCGACCAGCCACACGCCGAGCACGTTGAGGTTGTAGACCTTCCAGCCGCCGCCCTGGCCGGGCGTCTTCTCGAGGCGGTAGTCGAGCTGGACCGGGTCGCCGCGGCCGCGGACCTCGGTGCGCACCAGCACTTCCTTGTCGTCGGGCGAACCGCGGTAGGGACGCACGGTGACGGTCTGGTCGCTCACCTGGTCGAGTGCACCGGCATAGGTGCGCACCAGCAGGGTCTTGAACTCTTCCTGCAGGCGCTTCTGCTGCTCGGGCGTGGCCTGGCGCCAGGCCGGGCCGACGGCCGAGGCGGTCATGCGCTGGAAATTGACGTTCGGCATGATCTTGCTGTCGACCAGCAGCATGATCTTGTTGACGTCGCCGGCCTTGATCGAGGTGTCGGCCTTGATGGTCTCGAGCACGTCGGTCGACAGCCGCTTGACCAGCGCGTCGGGCGCTTCGTCCGCGGCCTGCGCGGGGCGCATGAAGGCGACGCCGGCGCCGATCAGCAGCGCGCCGGCCAGCACCAGGCGGCCGAGGCTGCGTCGTTGAATCAAGGTCTGGGTTTTTGTCATGATCGTGAGTCCCTCTGGTTGGATCTGCCGCGCGGCTCTTCGAAAAAGAGAGCAGCCGCGCCAAGTCTGGAACGGTTTCGACAGGCTACCGGCCTACCGGGTTCCTGAACGTCGGATGAAGCCTGCAACCGGATGCAAGCGAATGCCACGGCCGGTCGCCTGGGTTGCCGCGCGCCGGGCACGGCGGGCCGGCGCTTACTTGCCGTCGCCGCCCTTGCCATCCTTGGTGTCGATGTCCTCGCGCTCGTCGGGCGGATTGCCGTCGTAGATATCGCTGCGGCGGTGCTGCAGGTAGGCGTCGCGCGTGAAGGTGTACTTGTCGAGCGCCGCGTCGTCGAGCAGGCGGCCGGCGCGCAGGTACTTGGCGCGGGTGTCGACCAGGTTCAGCACGTTGAGCGAATTGCGCCACGCCACGTCGTTCATGTGCGAGATCGGGTCGCCCCAGCGGTCCACCGGCAGCGCCGCGGCATCGCGCACGGTCGAGGGGCCGAGCAGCGGCAGCACGAGGTACGGGCCCGAGCCCACGCCCCAGTAGCCCAGGGTCTGGCCGAAGTCCTCGTCGTGGCGGTCGATGCCCGCCTCGGTCGCGATGTCGAGCAGGCCGCCGAGGCCGAAGATCGTGTTGACGTTCAGGCGCATGAAGGTCTGGGCGCTGTTCTGCACCTTGCCCTGCGCCACGTTGTTCGCGAAGTTCCAGACGTCGCCGACGTTGTTGAAGAAGTTGCTGACGCCGGTGCGCACCAGCGAGGGCAGCACGCGGGTGTAGGTGGTGGCCACCGGCACGAGCACGTTCTCGTCGACGACGTCGTTGAAGCGGGTCACGCCGCGGTTGAAGGGCTCGAGCGGATCGAGCGGGTTGGCCTGGGGGCCGGTGGCGCACGCGGCGAGCACCGACAGGAGCGCGGAAACGCCCATCCATCGGGCATAAGTCGCTATGTTATTCATAGCATTCAATAGGGGGTGACGGTTTTTCATTTCTTGTTGCTGTTGGCCGGTGTGGAGCTTCCCTCGGCGGCCTTGCTATAGAGGAACTGGCTGATCAGGTTCTCGAGCACCACCGCCGATTGGGTGGCGGTGATCGTGTCGCCGGCCTGCAGGTTCTTCTCCTCGACGCCCGCCTCGATCCCGATGTACTGCTCGCCGAGCAAGCCACTGGTGAGGATCTTCAGCGAGCTGTCCTTGGGAAAACTGTAACGGTTTTGCAATGCCAGCGTCACGTCGGCCTGAAATGTCTTGTCGTTGAACGAGATCGATTGCACGCGACCGATCACCACGCCGGCGCTCTTGACGGCCGTCTGCGGCTTCAGGCCGCCGATGTTGTCGAAGCGCGCGGTGACGGTGTAGGTCTTCTGGAAGTTCAGGCTCAACAGGTTGGCCGACTGCAGCGCGAGGAACAGCAGCCCGGCCGCCCCGAGCAGCACGAACAGGCCGACCCAGATGTCGTTGTTGGAACGTTGCATGGTTGCACTCTCTATCTAGAACGATCGGGGCGAGCCCCTTCAGATACTGAACATCATGGCCGTGAGCAGGAAATCCAGCCCCAGCACCGACAGCGAAGCCGCCACCACCGTGCGCGTGGTGGCGCGCGACACGCCCTCGGGCGTGGGCTGCGCCTCGTAGCCCTGAAGCAGCGCGATGAAGGTCACGGTGAAGCCGAACACGATGCTCTTGATGACGCCGTTGCCGACGTCGCGCCAGACATCGACGCCGGCCTGCATCTGGCCCCAGAACGCGCCGGGATCGACGCCGAGCATCAGCACGCCCACCACGTAGCCGCCGAGGATGCCGACCGCGCTGAACACGGCCGCCAGCAGCGGCATCGTGATCACGCCGGCCCAGAAGCGCGGCGCGAGGATGCGCTGCACCGGGTCGACCGCCATCATCTCCATGGCGCTGAGCTGTTCGCCGGCCTTCATGAGGCCGATCTCGGCCGTGAGCGAAGTGCCGGCGCGGCCCGCGAACAGCAGGGCCGCCACCACCGGCCCGAGCTCGCGCACCAGGCTCAGCGTGACCAGCAGGCCGAGCGCTTCGGAAGAACCGTAGCGCTGCAGCGCGTAATACATCTGCAGACCGAGCACGAAGCCCACGAACAGCCCCGACACCGCGATGATCGCGAGCGAGTAGTTGCCGAGGAAATGGATCTGGTCGCGCACCAGCGCGAAGCGGCGCAGGCTGCGCGAGCCCTGGAAGGCCAGCCGCAGGAACAGCTTGGCGCCATAGCCGAGGTCGGACAGCTTGCTGCGCACGGCGAAGCCGACGTCGCGCGGGTTCCACCAGCTCATGGATGGCCTCCGTGCGCGGGGCCGAAGTCTTCCTCGATGCCGACGCCCGGGTAATGAAAGCGCACCGGACCGTCGGGCAGCGCATGCACGAACTGGTGCACCAGCGGATCGCTGCTGTTGCGCACCTCGTCGGGCGTGCCCTGCGCGGCGATGCCGCCGTTGGCGAGCACGATCACCTGGTCGGCGATGCGGAAGGTTTCCTCCACGTCGTGCGACACGATGATGCTGGTGAGTCCCAGCGTGTCGTTGAGCTGGCGGATCAGCCGCGCCGCGGTGCCGAGCGAGATCGGGTCGAGGCCGGCGAAGGGTTCGTCGTACATCACGAAGTCGGGGTCGAGCGCGATCGCGCGGGCCAGCGCGATGCGCCGCGCCATGCCGCCCGAGACTTCGCTGGGCATCAGGTCGCGCGCACCGCGCAGGCCGACGGCGTCGAGCTTCATCAGCACGATGTCGCGCACCAGCGCCTCGGGCAGCTCGGTGTGCTCGCGCAGCGGAAAGGCCACGTTGTCGAGCACGCTCATGTCGGTGAACAGCGCGCCGAACTGGAACAGCATGCCCATGCGGCGCCGCGCGGCATAGAGCGTGGAAGCGTCCATGCGGCCGACGTCGTGGCCGTCGAACAGCACCTCGCCGCGCTGGGCGCGCTGCTGGCCGCCGATGAGGCGCAGCACGGTGGTCTTGCCGCCGCCGGACGCGCCCATGAGCGCCGTGACCTTGCCGCGCGGCAGCGAGAACGAGACGCCGTCGAGGATCGCGCGCTCGCCATAGCCGAAGCGAACGTCGCGAAACTCTACGAAGGGCTGTGGCTGTGCGGCTGGGTCCATCTCAATAAAAAAGCCGGGCGCCCTGAGGAGGCATCCCGGCATGCGGTTTCCGCGGATGATAAAGGAGCCGCGAGAAGCCCCGCCGAATTGAAACAAATTTCCGCCGTGGCAGCCTGCTCCGTTTGGAGGAGACATCCGCCCTCCCGAGGGAGGGCCGGCGCGGCACCTGGACCTATCGCGGCAGGTCGCTGAAACCCATCAGGAACTCGTCGACCGAGCGCGCGGCCTGGCGGCCTTCGCGGATCGCCCACACCACCAGCGACTGGCCGCGGCGGATGTCGCCGGCGGCAAAGACCTTCGGCACGTTGGTGGCATAGCCGCCGATGAAGTCGACGCTGGCCTTCGCATTGCCGCGCGCATCCTTCTCGACGCCGAAGGCATCGAGCACGGTCGCCACGGGGCTCACGAAGCCCATCGCGAGCAGCACGAGGTCGGCCTTGAGCACCTGCTCGCTGCCGGCCACTTCCTGCATCCTGCCGTCCTTCCATTCGACGCGAACGGTCTTCAGGCCGGTGATCTTTCCCTTCTCGCCGATGAACTCCTTCGTGGAGATCGCGAACTCGCGCTCGCAGCCCTCGTCGTGGCTGGAGCTGGTGCGCAGCTTGATCGGCCAGTAGGGCCAGGTCAGCGGACGGTTCTCTTCCTCGGGCGGCTGCGGCATCAGCTCGAACTGCGTGACGCTCACGGCGCCATGGCGGTTGCTGGTGCCCACGCAGTCGGAGCCGGTGTCGCCGCCGCCGATCACGATCACGTGCTTGCCGTCGGCGCGCAGCTGGCCCTTGACCTTGTCGCCCGCATTGACGCGGTTCTGCTGCGGCAGGAACTCCATCGCGAAATGGATGCCGTCGAGGTCGCGTCCGGGCACCGGCAGGTCGCGCGACTGCTCGGCGCCGCCGGTCAGCAGCACGGCGTCGAAGTCCTTCTGCAGTTGCTCGGGCGTGACGGTTTCCTTGGCCAGGTTGGTGACCTTGGAGCCCTTGCCCAGCGGATCCTTGGCGGCGCCGACGACCACGCCGGTGCGGAACACCACGCCCTCGGCCTTCATCTGCTCGACGCGGCGGTCGATGTGCGACTTCTCCATCTTGAAGTCGGGGATGCCGTAGCGCAGCAGGCCGCCGATGCGGTCGTTCTTCTCGAACAGCGTCACGTCGTGGCCGGCGCGCGCGAGCTGCTGCGCGGCGGCCATGCCGGCCGGGCCCGCGCCCACCACCGCGACCTTCTTGCCGGTCTTGTGCTTGGCCACGCGCGGCGCGACCCAGCCTTCGTCCCAGGCGCGGTCGATGATCGCGTGCTCGAGCGACTTGATGCCGACCGCGTCGTCGTTCACGTTGAGCACGCAGGCCGCCTCGCAGGGCGCGGGGCAGATGCGGCCGGTGAACTCCGGGAAGTTGTTGGTCGAGTCGAGCACCGCGAAGGCGTTCTGCCAGTCGTTGCGGTACACCAGGTCGTTGAAGTCCGGAATGATGTTGTTGACCGGGCAGCCGCTGTTGCAGAACGGCGTGCCGCAGTCCATGCAGCGCGCGCCCTGCACCTTCGCCTGGTCGGTGTCCAGGCCGACGACGAATTCCTTGTAGTGCTTGAGTCGTTCCTCGACCGGGCGATAGCCCTCCTCGATGCGCTCATGCTCCAGAAAACCGGTGATCTTTCCCATCGTGCTGTTCCTTCGTTGTGTCTTCGTTCACCGGCGCCTTCAGGCGGCGGCCGGCGCCGTCTTGGGCGCGGCGGCGATCGCGTGCGGCTCGAGGCCGACATGCGCGTTGTTGCCGGTGCTGGTGAGCTCGACCTTGCGGTCGTGCAGCTCGCCGAGGGCGCGCTTGTACTCGTTGGGGAAGACCTTGACGAACTTGGTGCGCGACACGGCCCAGGTGTCGAGCAGCTCGCGCGCGCGCTTGCTGCCGGTCCAGCGGTGGTGGTCCTCGAGCAGCTTCTTCAGCTGGGCCTCGTCGGTCTCGCCGCCGTGCCAGATCTTGCGATGCACGCTGGCGGTCTGCTCGGCCGAGGTCAGCACCTTGTCGAGCGAGACCATCGCCATGTTGCAGCGCGAGGCGAACTGGCCGTCCTCGTCGTAGACGAAGGCCACGCCGCCGCTCATGCCGGCCGCGAAGTTGCGCCCGGTCTTGCCGAGCACGGCCACCGTGCCGCCGGTCATGTATTCGCAGCCGTGGTCGCCCGTGCCTTCGATGACCGCCGTGGCGCCCGACAGGCGCACCGCGAAGCGCTCGCCGGCCACGCCGCACAGGTAGGCCTCGCCGGTGGTCGCGCCGTACAGCGCGGTGTTGCCGACGATGGTGTTGCGCGCGGCCTCGCCGCGGAAGTCGAGGCTGGGGCGCACCACCACGCGGCCGCCCGACAGGCCCTTGCCGGTGTAGTCGTTGGCGTCGCCGATCAGGTACAGCGTGATGCCGCGTGCCAGGAAGGCGCCGAACGACTGGCCGCCCGTGCCCTCGAGCTGGATGCGGATCGAGTCGTCGGGCAGGCCCTGCGGATGCACCTTGGTCAGCGCGCCCGAGAGCATCGCGCCCACCGAGCGGTTGACGTTGCGCGCCACCTCGATGAACTGCACCTTCTCGCCCTTGTCGATCGCGGGACGCGACTTCTCGATCAGCCGGACGTCGAGCGCCTTGTCGAGGCCGTGGTCCTGGTTCTCGACATGGAAGCGCGAGACGTCGGCCGGCACGTTCGGCAGCGCGAACAGGCGGCTGAAGTCGAGGCCCGAGGCCTTCCAGTGCTCGATGCCCTTGCGCATGTCGAGCAGGTCGGCGCGGCCGATCATGTCGTCGAACTTGCGAATGCCGAGCTGGGCCATGATCTGGCGCACCTCTTCCGCGACGAAGAAGAAGTAGTTGACGACGTGCTCGGGCTTGCCCGAGAACTTCTTGCGCAGCACCGGGTCCTGCGTGGCCACGCCCACCGGGCAGGTGTTGAGGTGGCACTTGCGCATCATGATGCAGCCCTCGACCACCAGCGGTGCGGTGGCGAAGCCGAACTCGTCGGCACCCAGCAGCGCGCCGATGGCGACGTCGCGGCCGGTCTTCATCTGGCCGTCGGCCTGCACGCGGATGCGGCTGCGCAGGCGGTTGAGCACCAGCGTCTGCTGCGTCTCGGCCAGGCCGATCTCCCACGGGCTGCCCGCATGCTTGATCGACGACCAGGGCGAGGCGCCCGTGCCGCCGTCATGGCCGGCGATCACGACGTGGTCGCTCTTGCACTTGGCCACGCCCGCGGCGATGGTGCCGACGCCGATCTCGCTGACCAGCTTCACGCTGATGCTGGCGTGCGGCGCGGTGTTCTTCAGGTCGTGGATCAGCTGGGCCAGGTCCTCGATCGAGTAGATGTCGTGGTGCGGCGGCGGCGAGATCAGGCCCACGCCCGGCACCGCGTAGCGCTGCTTGCCGATGTACTCGGTGACCTTGCCGCCCGGCAGCTGGCCGCCCTCGCCCGGCTT
This sequence comes from Variovorax paradoxus, assembly GCA_016806145.1. NCBI lineage: Bacteria > Pseudomonadati > Pseudomonadota > Betaproteobacteria > Burkholderiales > Comamonadaceae > Variovorax > Variovorax paradoxus. Next base: position 1,517,347 of record CP063166.1, on the reverse strand, counting down.
CGCGCCCTGGGCCATCTTGATCTGGATCTGGTCGGCCGAATGCAGGTACTCGGCCGTGACGCCGAAGCGGCCCGAGGCCACCTGCTTGATGCGCGAGCGCAGCGAGTCGCCGTCCTTGAGCGGCAGGTCGACCTCGACGTTCTCGGCGCCGATCACGCTGCGCAGCGTGTCGCCCTGCTTGATCGGGATGCCCTTGAGCTCGTTGCGGTAGCGCGCGGGGTCTTCGCCGCCTTCGCCGGTGTTGCTCTTGCCGCCGATGCGGTTCATGGCCACGGCCAGCACCGAGTGCGCCTCGGTGCTGATCGAGCCCAGCGACATCGCGCCGGTGGCGAAGCGCTTGACGATGTCGGCCGCCGATTCGACTTCGTCCACGGGAATTGCTTTCGCCGGATCGATCCTGAACTCGAACAGGCCGCGCAGCGTGAGGTGGCGGCGGTTCTGGTCGTTGATCAGCTGGGCGTATTCCTTGTACGTGTTCCAGTTGTTGGCGCGCGTGCTGTGCTGCAGCTTGGCGATCGCGTCGGGCGTCCACATGTGCTCTTCGCCGCGCGTGCGCCAGGCGTATTCGCCGCCGGCGTCGAGCATGCTGGCGAGCACCGGGTCGTCGCCGAAGGCGGCCTTGTGCATGCGGATGGCCTCCTCGGCGATCTCGAACACGCCGATGCCTTCCACGCGGCTGGCGGTGCCGGTGAAGTACTTGCTGACGGTCTCGCTGTTCAGGCCGATGGCCTCGAACAGCTGGGCGCCGCAGTAGCTCATGTAGGTGCTGACACCCATCTTCGACATGATCTTCGACAGACCCTTGCCGATCGCCTTCACGTAGTTGTAGATCGCCTTGTCGGCGCTCAGCGCGCCCGGCAGGTCGGCATGCATGCCGGCCAGGGTGTCCATCGCGAGGTAGGGATGGACCGCCTCGGCGCCGTAGCCCGCGAGCACGGCGAAGTGGTGCACCTCGCGCGCCGAACCGGTCTCGACCACCAGGCCGGCCGTGGTGCGCAGGCCCTCGCGCACCAGGTACTGGTGCACGGCCGACAGCGCCAGCACGGCGGGAATCGCGACCTGCGTCGGGCCGACGCCGCGGTCGCTCACGATCAGGATGTTGTGGCCGCCCTTGATGGCATCGACGGCTTCGGCGCACAGCGAGGCCAGCTTGGCTTCGACGCCTTCGTCGCCCCAGGCGAGCGGGTAGGTGATGTCGAGCACGTAGCTCTTGAACTTGCCCTGCGTGTACTTGCCGATGTCGCGCAGCTTCGCCATGTCGGCGAAGTCGAGGATCGGCTGGCTCACCTCGAGCCGCATCGGCGGGTTGACCTGGTTGATGTCGAGCAGGTTGGGCTTGGGGCCGATGAAGGACACCAGCGACATCACGATGGCTTCGCGGATCGGGTCGATCGGCGGGTTCGTGACCTGGGCGAACAGCTGCTTGAAGTAGTTGTACAGCGGCTTGTTCTTGCTCGAGAGCACGGCCAGCGGGCTGTCGTTGCCCATCGAGCCGATGCCCTCTTCGCCGGCCTGCGCCATCGGGCTCATCAGGAACTTGATGTCTTCCTGGGTGTAGCCGAAGGCCTGCTGGCGGTCGAGCAGCGCGACCTGCGAGATCGGCGCGGCGACCGGCTCGGCCTGCACGCTGTCGAGCTTGATGCGCAGGTTCTCGATCCACTGCTTGTAGGGCTTGCTGTTGGCGAGGGTGGCCTTGACCTCCTCGTCGTCGATCATGCGGCCCTGCTCGAGGTCGATCAGGAACATCTTGCCGGGCTGCAGGCGCCACTTGCGCACGATCTTCTGCTCGGGCACGGGCAGCACGCCCGACTCGGAGGCCATGATGACCAGGTCGTCGTCGGTCACGCAGTAGCGCGAGGGACGCAGGCCGTTGCGGTCGAGCGTGGCGCCGATCTGGCGGCCGTCGGTGAACACGATCGAGGCCGGGCCGTCCCAGGGCTCGAGCATGGCGGCGTGGTATTCATAGAACGCGCGGCGGCGCGGATCCATGGTGCTGTGCTGTTCCCAGGGCTCGGGAATCATCATCATCACGGCCTGGCTGATCGGGTAGCCGGCCATCGTCAGCAGCTCGAGGCAGTTGTCGAAGGTGGCGGTGTCGGACTGGCCCGCGAAGCTGATCGGGTAGAGCTTCTGCAGGTCGGCGCCGAGCACGGGAGACGACATGACGCCCTCGCGCGCCTTCATCCAGTTGTAGTTGCCCTTGACCGTGTTGATTTCGCCGTTGTGCGCGACGTAGCGGTACGGGTGGGCCAGCGGCCACTCGGGGAAGGTGTTGGTCGAGAAGCGCTGGTGCACCAGGCCCAGGGCCGAGACGCAGCGCTTGTCCTGCAGGTCGAGGTAGTAGGTACCGACCTGGTCGGCGAGCAGCAGGCCCTTGTAGACCACGGTGCGGCTCGACATGCTCGGAACGTAGTATTCCTTGCTGTGCTTGAGCTTCAGGCGCTGGATGTTGGCGCTCGCGGTCTTGCGGATCACGTAGAGCTTGCGTTCGAGCGCGTCCTGCACGATCACGTCGTTGCCGCGGCCGATGAAGACCTGGCGCAGCAGCGGTTCCTTTTCGCGCACGGTGGGCGACATCGGCATGTCGCGGTTGACCGGCACGTCGCGCCAGCCCAGCAGCACCTGGCCTTCGGCCTTGATCGCGCGTTCCATTTCCTGCTCGCAGGCCTGGCGCGAGGCGTGTTCCTTCGGCAGGAAGATCATGCCGACGCCGTACTCGCCCGGCGGGGGCAGCGTGACGCCCTGCTTGGCCATCTCGTCGCGGTACAGGTGGTCGGGCAGCTGGATCAGGATGCCGGCGCCGTCGCCCATCAGCTTGTCGGCGCCCACGGCGCCGCGATGGTCGAGGTTCTCGAGGATCTTCAAGCCCTGCAGCACGATGGCGTGGCTCTTCTCGCCCTTGATGTGGGCCACGAAGCCGACGCCGCAGGCATCGTGCTCGTCGGCACCGGAATACAGACCGTGTTGTTGGAGATGTTGAATCTCGGCAGCCGTCGTCATGGCGCACTCCTTCAGTTTTCGCAGGGATTGGGAGCATATTGCGATGCACAAAGAATGCCAAACACTTTAATAGGGGTCAGATTCCGATTAAATCTTGAGTTTTCTTGTCAGAATTTAATTGGGGACACATCAATTTGGATAGCAGGAAACGACCACCGGACGGCGGTTTCCACTCGCTTCGGCTCAGCTTTTGATGCCCGAAGGCGGCCGCCCGGCCTTGGCCGGCAGCACCCGACGCTCGGTGTTCTTCTGCAACGCTTCCAGAAAATCGGCGTCGCCGGCCGCCCAGCCACGCAGCGTGGCCTCGGTCAGCGCCGACTGGTCGGCGGCCCGGACGCCCGCGCGCACCAGTTCGACATACGCGGCCTCGCGCGCGAACGGGGTGTTACCGAGCTCCCAGTACAGCGGATGGGGCGTGAGCAGCCGGTCGTGCCGCAGCCCCGCGTAGTGCGCATGGCTGGACCACGCGAAGTCGCGCGGATCGATCACCAGCCCCGCGCGCACCGGGTTGAGGTCGATGTAGGCCATGCAGGTCAGCAGGTAGCGCTCGGTCTGGATCAGGGTCGACCTGTAGCGCCCTTCCCACAGCGTTCCGCTGCGGCCATGGCGGTCGTTGAAGTAGCGCACGTAGCTGCGCCCGACCGCCTGCATCAGCTGCGGCAGCCCCGTGGCGGTGTCGGGCGTGGCCAGCAGGTGGAAGTGGTTGTCCATCAGCACGTAGGCATGCACCGCGACGCCGAAGCGCGTGGCGCTGTCGGCCAGCAGGGCGAGCAGCTTCTCGTGGTCGGCACGGTCCACGAAGATCGGCTGGCGGTTGTTGCCGCGCTGGATCGCGTGGTGCGGCAAGCCGGCAAGGGTGAGACGGGGAAGGCGGGCCATGGGCCAGGAAGGGGTTGACGCGCGGGGCCTGTATCCTAAGCCGCCCGCCGAACCATTCCATCGTGGCGGGGGAGGAGCCATTCGATGTTCAAGTTCTTCAAGGAAATGCTCGATACGGTCAAGGAAGGCATGGCGGAGGGACGCGCCGAGCTGGCGCAGGAAACCGCCGAGCGCGAGGCCAAGGCGCAGCAGGACGGCGCGGCGCTCGAGGCCCGTCTCGCGGCCTCGTCGCGCTACGAGAACGTGGCCGTGGCGCTGGCCGCGATCTACCGCGAGACCTTCGCGCCCGAGCTCAAGGCCGCCAAGGAAGCGAACCGCAGCGCGGTGCACCTGCTGTGCGTGCCGATCCCCGACGAGGAAGTCGCGCCGTGGAAGAAGCTGCTGGCGCGCGACTTCGACGCGGGCGACGAGGCACAGGCACGCGAAGCCATCGCCGACACCCACGACGCGGCCGAGGCGATGGCCCGCAGCACGGATGGCGAACTGGCCGTGTGGATCGCCCGCTTCGCGCACCTTGCGACCGGCTCGGCGGCGGTCGGCTACCTGCAAGCGCGCGAGGCGCTGGATGCGCTCGAGCCGGCGGTGGCGCTGGCGATCGAGCGCTTCGACGGCTGGGAGGGCTACGGCCGCAGCTTCCTCGAAGGCGAACGCGATGCCGCGGGCAGCAACTTCATGGGCCGCAAGGTGCTGGCATCGGTGACCGAACGGCTGCTGGAAGACGAGCGCAGCCCGTGGAAGACGCTGGCCTGGCCCACGCGCGACGCGCTGCCGGCGCTGCTGGCTTCGCGCTGACCCGGCGCGGCGCGCGGCTCAGTCGAGCCGAAAGCGGGTATCGCCCAACGCATCGAGCCCGAACTGCGCCAGCAGTTCGCGCAGCCGCGCGGCCGCGCTCGCCTTGCGCTGGCCGGTGTGGCGCGCGAGGATCAGTTCGTTCTTCATGCTGTGCTCCCAGCCCACGAGCTCGGTCACGGTGACGCTGTAGCCGTTGGCCTCGAGGTACAGGCAGCGCAGCACGTTGGTGAGCTGGCTGCCGATCTCGCGCGTGTGCAGCGGATGGCGCCAGAGCTCGGCCAGCGGCGTGCGCGACAGCGCCAGCGCCTTGGTCTCGCGCAGGCAGGCCGCTACCTCCGCCTGGCAGCAGGGCACCAGCACCATGCAGCGGGCCTTTTTCGCGAGGCCGAAGGCGATCGCGTCGTCGGTGGCGGTGTCGCAGGCATGCAGCGCGGTCACCACGTCGATCTGCGATGGCAGCTCACCCGCGGTGGCGGACTCGGCTACCGTCAGATTCAGAAAGGACATGCGGTCGAAGCCCAGCCGCTGCGCGAGTTCGCGCGATTTCTGGACCAGCTCGGCGCGCGTCTCGATGCCGTAGACGTGACCGCCCTGCCCCGCGCGGAAGAACAGGTCGTAGACGATGAAGCCCAGGTACGACTTGCCCGCGCCATGGTCGGCCAGCGTGGCGTTGGCGCCGCCCTCGGGCAGCTCGCGCAGCAGCTGCTCGATGAACTGGAACAGGTGGTAGACCTGCTTGAGCTTGCGGCGCGAGTCCTGGTTGAGCCGGCCCTCGCGCGTGAGGATGTGCAGCTCCTTGAGCAGCTCGACCGACTGGCCCGGGCGCAGGGACTCGGCGAGTTCGGCATCGGCCTTCGCCACCTTGGCGGTCTTGCCGCCCTTGGCGGAATGGTCTTCGCGGGTCTTCTTCGGTGCGTGGGTATTCATGAGGGGGTGCTCCCGGGGCCGACGTCGAGCGCGGCCCAGCCTTCGGGCCCGAGGGCCTCGAGGGTGTCGATGTTGCGGCCGAAGATCTCTTCGGCATCGGGAAAGGCCTCGACCGCGCGGTCCACGCTCTCTTCGCGCAGCAGGTGCAGCGTGGGATAGGGCGCGCGGTTGGTCGCGTTGCCGATGTCGTCGGGCTCGGCGCCGCCAAACTGGAATTGCGGATGGAAGCTCGCGAGCTGCAGCACGCCGTCGAAGCCGGCCTTGGCGAGCCGGCGCTCGGCGCGCGCCGTGAAATCGTTGAAGTCGAGGAAGTCCGAAAGCGCGTTCGGCGCGATCAGCAAGGTGGTGTCGCGCTCGGCGGCATCGAGCGCGACGAGCTGCCGCGCTTCGGCGAGCAAAGCGTCGAGCAGGTCGTCATGCTCGGCGGACAAATAGGTGGCGTAGTGGATCTGGCCCTTGACGTGCACGGCCTTCGCGAACGGGCACAGGTTGAGGCCGATCACCGCGCGCTCGAGCCAGCGGCGCGTGTCGGCGACGGCCTGCTCGGCCGTGACGGAAGCATCGCCGCTCATGGCGTCGCCGCCTCCAGCGCCAGCCGCGCGCGGCCGAGCCGGCGCGCGATCGCGATGCCGGTCAGCGAGCAGGCCAGCGTCGCGACCCAGGTCCAGTGCCATCCGCCGACGCGGTGCGCCACCCAGGCAACGGTCGGCGGCGCCAGGAACTGGCCCAGCGACGAGGCCTGCTGCATCAGCCCGACGGTGGTCGACACGGTGGCCGGCCCGGGCGCGAAGCGCACGCCGAGCAGGAACAGCGTGGCCGGCACCATGCCGCCCGCGAGCGAGAAGGCGCAGACGGCCACGAAGCGCAGCGAGGCGGGCAGCCCGACGGCATCGGCGCCCGGCCCGCGCAGTTCAGCGAAAGCCGCGATGCCGCCCAGCGCCATGATCAGGAAGCCCCACTGCAGCAGCCGCTCGGGCGCGATGCCGCGCTGCAGCCAGCGCCCGCCCATGATGTTGCCGACGATGTTCATCGCCGCGGCCAGCGCCGTGAGCACCGCGTTCCAGCCGGCCGGCACGCCCGCGCCGGCATAGATCGCGGGCAGGAAGCCGATCACCGCCATCCACTGCGCCGAATAGACGGCGAAGCTCAGCGCCGTGAGCCAGGGCCCGCGCGCACCGACGGTGGTGCGCAGGCGCGACCAGCCGCTCTCGGGCACGGCGGCGGCGCTCGGCGCGCGCTGCCGGTCGGCCGGCACCGCGACGAGCAGCCAGGCGGCCGCCAGCGCCGACACCAGCGCCAGCGCCCACCACCAGCCGGGCCAGCCGTTCCAGCCGATCAGCACCGGGCCGAGCAAGAGGGCCAGCGCCACGCCGAACGGCATGTAGGCGCCCCAGAGCCCCAGCGCGGCCTTGTCGGCGCCCGCGGGCGTGAGGGCGCGGATCAGGCCCGGGCCCGGCATCACCGCCAGCAGGAAGCCGATGCCCTCGACGGCGCGCAGCACCAGCAGCCAGGGCACGGCCTGCTCGGGGGGCAGATGGCTGCCAACCGCGCCGCCCGCGAGGCTGGCCAGGGTCAGCACCACCAGTCCGCCCAGCATGCTGCGGCGCAGGCCGATGGTGTCGGCCGCCAGCCCCGCGAGCAGGCCCAGCGTCATGCTCGCGACCTGCACCAGCGAGAGCAGGAAGCCGGCCTCGACCAGACCGATGCCCAGCGACGCCTGCAGCGCCGGCACCGCGGGCGGCAGCTTGCCCAGGTGCAGCGCGGCGCTGACGCCCGCGACCACGACCGCGAAGGCGGCCGCGGGAATGCGCGGGCGCGCGCCGGCCGATGTCATGCCGTCGGCCCGTCGGCGCGCGCGATGCCGCGCCGGCCGGTCAGCCGCTCGTGCTCGCGCATCGCGAAGCGGTCGGTCATGCCGGCGATGTAGTCGGCCACGGCACGTGGGCGATCGGCGCGCTCGGCGAAGGACTCGGGCATCTCGGCGCCGCGCTCGAGGTAGGCATCGAACAGTTCGCGCACCACCTCGCGCGCCTGATCGGTGGTCTGCACCACCTGCGGATGGCGGTAGAGATTGCGGAACAGGAAGCGCTGCAGCGTCTCCGACTGCGCGCGCATGCCCTCGCTGAACGCGACCACCGGCGGCGCACGGCGCACCGCGTCGGCATCGCCGGGCGCGAGCGCCTCGAGCGTCGCGCGGGTGGCGTCGATCACGTCGTAGACCTGGGCGCTGAGCATGCGGCGGATGGTCTCGTAGAGCACGCGGCGACCGCTGAGCGCCGGGTATTCGGCCAGCGCCTCGCGCCGGTAGCGCTCGAACAGCTCGACCTCGGCCAGTTGCTCGACGGCGATCAGGCCGGAGCGCACGCCGTCGTCGATGTCGTGGGCGTTGTAGGCGATCGCATCGGCCAGGTTGCACAGCTGCGCCTCGAGGCCGGGCTGGGTGCGGTCGATGAAGCGGCGCGCCACGCCGCCGGGCTCGGCCGCCTCGAGCTTCTCGGCATTGGCGCGCGAGCAGTGCTTGAGGATGCCCTCGCGCGTCTCGAAGCTGAGGTTGAGACCGTCGTACTGCGGATAGCGATGCTCGAGCGCATCGACCACGCGCAGGCTCTGCAGGTTGTGCTCGAAGCCGCCGTGCTCGGCCATGCAGGCATTGAGCGCGTCCTGCCCCGCGTGGCCGAAGGGCGTGTGGCCCAGGTCATGGGCCAGCGCGACCGCCTCGACCAGGTCCTCGTTGAGCCGCAGCGCACGCGCGATCGAACGGCCGAGCTGCGCCACCTCGAGCGAATGGGTGAGCCGCGTGCGGAACAGGTCGCCTTCGTGGTTGAGGAACACCTGCGTCTTGTAGACCAGCCGCCGGAACGCCGTCGAATGCACGATGCGGTCGCGATCGCGCTGGAAGGCGTCGCGCGTGGGCGCGGGCGGCTCGGGATGGCGGCGGCCGCGCGAACGCGCGGGGTGCGAGGCGTAGGGCGCGAGGCTCATGGATCCGCGGTGGCGATGCCGGCCATCGGAACGGGGCTCAGGCCGCCGCGCAGGATTGCGCGAGCACCTCGCGCACCAGCGCGTCGGGCGCGCCGCGCATGATGGCGGAGCCGGGCTTGTCGATCACCACGAAGCGGATCTCGCCGCCCTCGGATTTCTTGTCGACGCGCATCAGTTCGAGGTAGCGCTCCGCGCCGAGGTCGGGGCCGACGGTGGGCAGGCCGGCGCGCTGGATCAGGCGGGTCAGGCGCTCGACGAAGGCCGCATCCACGCCGCCGAGGCGCTGCGACAGCCGCGCCGCCATCACCATGCCGCAGCCCACGGCCTCGCCATGCAGCCACTCGCCATAGCCCAGGCCCGATTCGATCGCATGGCCGAAGGTGTGGCCGAAATTGAGGATCGCGCGCAGGCCGGTCTCGCGCTCGTCCTGGCCGACCACCAGCGCCTTGATCTCGCAGCTGCGCTTGACCGCATGCGCGAGCGCGGCGGGATCGCGCGCCACCAGGGCGTCGATGTTGGCTTCGATCCAGTCGAGGAAGGCCATGTCGTGGATCGGCCCGTACTTGATGACCTCGGCCAGGCCGGCACTGAGTTCGCGCGGCGGCAGGGTCTGCAGGGTGCCGAGGTCGCAGACCACCAACTGCGGCTGGTAGAACGCGCCGATCATGTTCTTGCCCAGCGGATGGTTGATGGCCGTCTTGCCGCCGACCGAGGAATCGACCTGCGCCAGCAAGGTGGTCGGCACCTGGACGAAGGGCACGCCGCGCATGTAGCTGGCGGCCGCGAAACCGGTCATGTCGCCGACCACGCCGCCGCCGAGGGCGAACAGCACGGTCTTGCGGTCGCTGCCGTGGCCCAGCAGCGCGTCGAAGATCAGGTTCAGGGTCTCGAGGTTCTTGTAGACCTCGCCATCGGGCAGCTCGAGCAGATGCACCTGCCGGAACCGGCCGGCCAGCGCCTGGCGCAGACCCTGGGCGTAGAGCGGCGCGACCGTGGTGTTGCTGACGATCAGCGCGCTGGCCGCCTGCGGCACGATGCCGTAGGTCTGGGGATCGTCGAACAGTCCGGCGCCGATGAGGATGGGATAGCTGCGGTCGCCGAGCGGGATGTCGACGCGTTCGAGGGTGGGCGGGGAAACGGAAGCGGCGGGCGATGGCATGGCGGGAGTTTAGGCGGTGCGGCGCCCAGGGGCCGGAGCGCTGGCCGCAAGCGCCTCGGCGCGCGAGGGTCGATGTGCTTCGGGCCGCGCGAACTCAGTCCGAGGACGAGGTCGGCTCGGGCCCCTCGGGATGCGCGCCGGGCGGCACGATGCCGGCCAGCTCGAGCTGCATCACGATGATGTTCACGAGCGTCGCGACCGTGGGACGCCCCGTGTCGACGACGTCGTGGGCGGTCTCGCGATAGAAGGGATCGCGCGCATCGTGCAGCTCGCGCAGCCGACCCAGCGGATCGGCCACCTGCAGCAGCGGCCGCTTGACGTCGTGGCGCAGGCGCCGGAACAGGTCCTCGGGCGAGGACCGCAGGTAGATCACGTGGAAGTGGCCGCGCAGTTGCAGCCGGTTGGCCTCGCGCAGCACCGCGCCGCCCCCGGTGGCCAGCACGCCGTTCGCGCCGGCCGCCAGCTCGGCGATCACTTGCTGTTCGAGATCGCGGAAGGCGGCTTCGCCCTCGCGCTCGAAGTAGTCGCGGATCGAGCAGCCGATGCGCTGCTCGATCTCGTGATCGGTGTCGACGAAGGGAAGGTTGAGCCGAAGACCCAGCCGCCGGCCCACCGCGGACTTTCCGGCGCCGGGCAATCCGACGAGTGCGACGGCCACGCCGTGGCTGCTACGCCCGCGCGTCAGCGCGCGGCGTTGCGGTCGGTAATCATCTTCGGGGTGATAAAGACGAGCATTTCGGTCTTGTTCGCAATGCGAGTCCGTGTGCGGAACAGCGCCCCCACATAGGGCACTTCACCCAGCACCGGCACGCGCGACTCGTCATTGGATTCGTTGAGCTCGAAGATACCACCGATGACGACCGTGCCGCCGTTCTCGACCAGCACTTCGGTCTGGACGTGCTTGGTGTTGATGGCCGGGCCCGCGGTGGTGTTGATACCGCGCGCATCCTTGCTGACGTCGAGCGTCAGGATGATGTTGCCCTCGGGCGTGATCTGCGGCGTGACTTCGAGCTTGAGCACGGCCTTGCGGAACGAGATCGAGGTGGCGCCGCTCGAAGTCGCTTGCTGGTAGGGGATTTCCTCGCCCTGCTCGATCAGCGCCTTGGTCTGGTCGGCCGTGATGACGCGGGGGCTGGATACCAGCTTGCCCTTGCCGTCGGCTTCGAGTGCCGAGATCTCGAGGTTCAGCATGCGGGAGAAGCTCGAATTGAACAGCGAGATCGCGAAGGTGCCGGGCGAGGCTCCATTGCCGGTCGGATCGCTGGCCGGCAGATTCACAAAATTCGAGTTGGTCCAGGTGGTCGTCGTGGCCCCCCCGCTGTTGCCACCGGATCCTCCACTCCCCGAACCAGACACCGGCATGACACCCAGGGTGCCGAAGGCACGGTTGCCGTTGGCCGACGCGATTCTCTCGTTGGCGATACCGCCGCCCAGCCTGGCGCCGAGCGACTTGCCGAAGGTATCGGTCGCCTCGACGATGCGCGCCTCGATCAGTACCTGGCGCACCGGAACGTCGAGCTTCTGGATCAGTTCGGCCACCTGCGCCAGGCGCGAGGGGATGTCGGAGACGAACAGCTGATTGGTGCGCGCCTCCGCGATCACGCTGCCGCGGGGACTCAGGATGCGCGTGGTCGTGCCCGAGCCTCCGCCCCCACCGCTACCCCCGCCAGCGGATGCACCGGTCCCGGTCAGCCCCTGCGCGATGGCAATCGCCTTGGTGTAGTTCAACTGAAACGACTGCGTGCGCAGCGGTTCGAGGTTCTCGATCGCGGCTTTGGCCTCGAACTCGAGCTTCTCCTTGGCGTTGATCTCGTCCTTCGGCGCGATCCAGAGCACGCTGCCGTTCTTGCGCATGCCGAGATTCTTGGCCTGCATGATGATGTCGAGCGCCTGGTCCCAGGGCACGTCCTTCAGCCGCAGGGTCAACCCACCGGTTACCGAATCGGAAGTCACGATGTTGAAGTTCGTGAAGTCGGCGATCACCTGCAGCAGCGAGCGAATCTCGATGTTCTGGAAATTCAGCGACAGCTTCTCACCCGTGTAGCCCACGCCCTGGGTCAGCTTGGTCGGATCGACCTTGCGTGCGCGGACTTCCACCACGAACTGGTTGTCGCTCTGGTAGGCACTGTGTTCCCAGTCGCCCTTGGACTCGATCGTCAGGCGCACACGATCTCCAGCTTGCTGGGCCGTGATCGACTGGACGGGCGTATTGAAGTCGGCCACGTCGAGCCGGCGACGCAGCCCCTCGGGCAGCGCGGATTTGGTGAACTCCGCCACAAGGCTCTTGCCTTGCTGGCGCAGATCGACGCCGACTTGGTTGTTCGCCAGATCGATGATGACGCGGCCCGTGTTATCCGAGCCTAGACGGAAATCCACATCGCGCAACGGCAGGGTGTCCCGGTTGCGATTCTCAGCAAAAGTCGCGGAAACCGGTGCCGCAAGCGCCACGCCCGCCGTAGGTTCGAGCGTCACCAGCAGCGACTTGCCTTGGATCTCAGTCTTGTATGCAGTGGCCTGCTTGAGGTTGAGCACAACGCGGCTGCGTTCACCGGCCTGCACCACATTGACCGAGCGCAGATTGCCCTGATTCACTTCGATCGCCGAGCGTCCGATAGCATTCGTGACACCGGGGAAATCGAGTGCGATGCGCGCGGGTGTCTGCACCGCGAACCCATTGGGCACGGTGACCAGGGGTTGCGCCAAGTCGATGCGGATCACCTCCGCCCCGGACTGCATTGAACTGGTCACCGACTCGATGGCGTTCTGGGCATGGGCCATGGCCAGGGCGCCGAATGCAAGCAACCCGAGCGCGACGGTTCGCAGCCGATGTGCCATCTTCGATTTTTCTAGGTTCATTTCGCACTCTCTTGCAACTGCAGCGATGCTGCGCGTTCGATCCATTCGCCAGCCGCGTCCTGCACGATTTCTCGCAGGGCGACTTCGCTTTCGTTGATCCGCGTGATGCGGCCGTAGTTGAGGCCCAGGTACTCGCCGACACGCACTTTGTAGAGCAGCTTGTCGACCTTCACCAGCGCCACCGGCTGGCCACTGCGGTTCATGGTCCCGACCATGGCCATCGAATCGAGCGGGAAGGCCTCGAGGGCCTCCTTGCGACGCGCCAGTTCGGGAGCGATCAGGTCGGAGTTGCCCGGCTGGTTCGATTCCCGACGCAGTGCCTGCGTGAGCTTTAGCATGTTGAAAGGCTCGAACGACGAGGCTTCCGTATAGGCCTGTGGTGTGAATCTTTTCGGTTCCGTGATGGGCGAGATGCTGGGCTTGACCTGTGCGCGCTGCTCCACCATCCAGCGCTGAAGATCTTCCTGATCGGAGTTCCCGCAGGCACTCAATCCCAACGCGGCCATTGCGAGCCACAAGAACTTGAAGGCCGCTTTCATTTCTTCGCGCCTTTGGACGCCGCAGCGCGTTTCTGGGTGGCCCGCTCTTCTTCATCGAGATAGCGGTAAGTGCGCGCCGTCGCATCCATGGTCAACGCACCGTCCTTGTCCTTCTGCGGCGCCACGCTCAGGTTGTTCAACGTGACGATGCGCGACAGGCTGGCGACATCGGCCGCAAAAGCGCCCATGTCGTGGTAGCGGCCGGTCACACGCACAGCAATCGGCAACTCGGCGTAGTAGTCCTTGACGACGACCTGTCCCGGGCGGAACAGTTCGAACTGCAGGCTGCGGCCGAGGCCTGCCTGGTTGATGTCCGACAGCAAGGCGTCCATCTCGGCCTTGCTCGGAAGTTGCTTCTCGAGCAGCGTGACGTACTGCTGCACCTGCTCGCGCTGCTTCTTCAGCAGGTCGAGATTGGCGGCCTGCGCCACCTTTTTCTGATAGTCGGTTTTGAGCGTGGCTTCCTTGCTGCGCTCCGATTCGAGTTCGTCGTTCGAATTCGTGAGCCAGACAAACCACAGGGCCACGACCACGAAAACGGCCAGTCCCAGGCACAGCGCATAGCGCGGCACGGACGGCCAGCTCGCGGGGTCGTTGGTGTTCAGCCCGCGGAACTGATCGCCGAAGCGGCGCAGCGCGGCACCGAGATCGATGGGGGGGGAAGAGCGTTTGCTTGCCATGATCGCCTAGCCCTTGGACTGCGCCGCGGTGGCCAGCGCCTTGTCGGCCGCGGCCTTCTGCGCGTCGGTCGGCCGCTTGAGGCCGATGCGCATGGTGAAGTTCGCCACCCGCCGCTGGTCGCGCTGGTTCGCACTCAGGCTCACGGTGGCGGAAGTGATCTCGACCAGCTCCGGCTTCACCAGCCAGGGACTGTTGTTGCCGAGATTGCGCAGCAGCTCGGACACGCGCTCGTTCGACTGCGCCATGCCCTGCAGCGTGACGGTCTGGTTGTCCTGCTTCATGCTCGACAGGTAGACGCCGTCGGGCAGTTGCCGCACCAGTTCGTTGAGCAGATGGACCGGCAGGTTGCGGTCACCCTGCAGGTCCTCGACGGCCTGCTGGCGCGCGCGCAGCGCCGCGATCTCCTCCTGCAAGGTCGAGATCTCCTTGATCTCGACCTCGAGCTTCTTGATCTCGCCCTGCAGGAAGCGGTTCTTCGATTGCTGGGCCGAGATCTGGGCCTCGAACCAGAGATAGCCCAGGCACGCGATCAGGCCGCCGAGCAAAGCGGCACCGGCCAGCGCGCCATAGAAGGCTTCGCGCCGGCGCTTGCGCGCGGCCTCGCGGTGCGGAAGCAGATTGATCAGGATCACTGCAGGAACCTCCGCATGGCCAGACCGCAGGAGGTCAGGTAGGAAGGCGCTTCGCGCCGGACCTTCTTCTCGCGGATGTTCGAGCCGAGCTCCATGCCGTCGAAGGGATTGACGAGCGAGCAGGCGAAGGAGGTCTGCCGCGTCACCGCATTGCTCAGGCCCGGCAGCGAGGCCGATCCACCGGCCAGCATCACGTAGTCGACACGGTTGTGCGGCGTGCTGGTGAAGAAGAACTGCAGCGCGCGCGCGATTTCCTGGGCGATGCTCTCGACGAAGGGCTTGAGGACGCCCGAGCCGTAGTCGTCGGGCAGGTCGCCGCTGCGCTTCTTGGCCTCGGCCTCCTCGGCCGAGAAGCCGTACTGGCGCACGATCATCTGGGTGAGCTGGGCGCCGCCGAAGGCCTGGTCGCGGTCGTACAGCACTTCCTGGTTGCGCAGCACCTGCATGCTGGTGGTGAAGGCGCCGACCTCGAACAGGGCGACGATAGCGTCCTGACCCTTGCCCGGCAGTTGTTCGATCAGGCGCGCGGTGGCGAGGCGCGAGGCATAGGACTCGACGTCCAGGATCATGGCCTTGAGGCCCGCCGCCTCGGCCAGGCCTTCGCGGTCCTGCACCTTCTCCTTGCGCGACGCGGCGATCAGCACCTCGACGTCGCCCGCCGAGCTCAGGCTCGGCCCGGTCACGCAGAAATCGAGACTCACTTCGTCCAGCGAGAAAGGAATGTATTGATTGGCTTCCGATTCGACTTGGATTTCGAGCTCCTGCTCGCTCATCCCGCCCGGAAGAATGATCTTCTTGGTGATCACCGCCGAGGGCGGCAACGCCAGCGCGACGTTGCGCGTGCGGGTGCCGCTCTTGCGCACCACGCGGCGCACGGCCTCGGCGACCTCGTCGAACTTCTCGACGTTGCCATCGGTGATCCAGCCGCGCTCGAGGGGCTCGATGGCGCAGCGTTCCAGGATCAGCTTGCCGCTGGCTTCACGGCCGAGTTCGACCAGCTTGACGCTGGACGAGCTGACATCCAGCCCGAGCAGGGGGGCGTTCTGACGACGAAACAATGTTCCAAGAGCAGCCAAGTTCTGTCCCTCTTCCCCTGCATTTGTAACCAATGGAAAAATTTGAATTCGGTTGCATGCTAGCAGCACGCCCGACGCCATCCAAGGGGCGGATCGGGACGGCAGGGTCGATCGTTGCCAAAAGCTGACGCTAAAGCCTCGTTTTGTAACTTTCGATTTAGGACCGGGGCGCCGAGCAAACATCGGGGCCCGCTCAAGGGGTGGCTTTTTATAATGCGCGGTGACTCTCGGGCCCTCCATGCAAGAAAACACACGGCCAACGCCAAACTCCAAGCGCCCAGCCAAGACCCCACCCGCCTCCACCCGGCCCGCCTGGCTCAAATGGCTGCTGCGCTTCGTGTTCTGGGGCCTGGGCATCGCCGCGGCCGGCGTGCTGTCGGTGATCTGCGTGGTCGCGGTGGCGCTGGCGGTCGCCTATCCGAACCTGCCCGACATCTCCGAGCTCTCCGACTACCGGCCCAAGCTGCCGCTGCGGGTGTTCTCGGCCGAGGGCATCCTGATCGGCGAGTTCGGCGAGGAGCGCCGCAACCTGACGCCGATCTCGGCCATTCCCAAGGTGGTGAAGGACGCCGTGCTGGCGGCCGAGGACGCCCGCTTCTATGACCACGGCGGCGTCGACTACAAGGGCATGATCCGCGCTGGCCTCGCGAACATGAACCGCGTGAAGAGCCAGGGCGCCTCCACCATCACCATGCAGGTGGCGCGCAACGTCTACCTGAGTTCCGAGAAGACGCTGACGCGCAAGATCTACGAGGTGCTGCTGACCTTCAAGCTCGAGCACCTGCTGAGCAAGGACCAGATCTTCGAGATCTACCTGAACCAGATCTACCTCGGCAACCGCGCCTACGGCTTCTCCGCCGCCTCCGAGGCCTACTTCGGCAAGCCGCTGTCCGAGCTCACCATCGCCCAGGCCGCGATGCTGGCCGGCCTGCCCAAGGCGCCCGGCGCGAACAACCCGGTGAACAACCCGCAGCGCGCGCGCGGCCGGCAGTTCTACGTGATCGACCGCATGCAGGAAGCCGGCTTCATCACCGCCGAGCAGGCCGCGGCCGCCAAGAAGGAAGAGCTGCACCTGCGCGACGCCGCCGACCCGAACCGGCTGCATGCCGAGTACGTGGCCGAGACGGTGCGCCAGCTGATGTATGCGCAGTACGGCGACAGCACCTACACGCGCGGCCTCAAGGTCTACACCTCGCTCGTGGCGGCCGACCAGGCCGCCGCCTACAAGGCGCTGCGCAAGGGCATCATGGATTACGAGCGCCGCCAGATCTACCGCGGCCCCGAGAAGTTCGTCGAGCTGCCGAACGATGCCAAGGATCTCGACGAAGCCGTCGACGACGCGCTCAGCGACCATCCCGACAACGGCGACGTGATGGCGGCCGTGGTGCTCAAGGCCACCGCCAAGCAGATCGATGCGGTGCGCGGCAACGGCGACGCGGTGCAGATCACGGGCGAAGGCCTCAAGCCCGCGCAGTCGGGCCTCTCGGACAAGGCGCCGCCCAACATCAAGATCCGCCGCGGCGCGGTGATCCGCGTGGTGAAGACGCCCAAGAACACCTGGGAGATCACCCAGCTGCCCGAGGTCGAGGGCGCCTTCGTCGCCATGGACCCGCGCGACGGCGCGATCAAGGCGCTGGTCGGCGGCTTCGACTTCGGCAAGAACAAGTTCAACCACGTCACGCAGGCCTGGCGCCAGCCGGGCTCGAGCTTCAAGCCCTTTATCTACTCTGCCGCGCTCGAGAAGGGCTTCACGCCCGCCACCGTGATCAACGACGGCCCGCTGTTCTTCGATGCCGGCACCACCGGCGGCCAGCCCTGGGAGCCGAAGAACTACGGCGGCGGCTACGACGGCCCGATGTCGATGCGCACCGCGCTGATGAAGTCGAAGAACCTGGTCTCGATCCGCATCCTGCAGTCGATCGGCACGCGCTACGCGCAGGACTGGATCACCAACTTCGGCTTCGAGCGCGAGAAGCATCCGGCCTACCTGCCGATGGCGCTCGGCGCGGGCTCGGTCACGCCGATGCAGATGGCGGTGGGCTACTCGGTGTTCGCCAACGGCGGCTACCGCGTCAATCCCTACCTCGTGACGCGCATCACCGACCACAAGGACAAGCTGCTGGTCGACAAGCAGCCGCCGCTGCTCAATGACGCGCTGCGCGCCATCCCGCAGCGCAACGCCTTCATCATGGACAGCCTGCTGCAATCGGTGGCGCGCGCCGGCACCGCGGCCAAGGCCCAGGCGATGCTCAAGCGACCCGACCTCTATGGCAAGACCGGCACCACCAACGATTCGCTCGATGCGTGGTTCGCAGGCTTCCAGCCGACCATGACCGCGATCTCGTGGATCGGCTACGACACGCCGCGCAACCTCGGGGACCGCGAGACCGGTGGCGGCCTGAGCCTGCCGATCTGGATCAACTTCATGGAAACCGCCATCAAGGGCGCGCCGGTCACCGACCTCTCGACCACGCCGCCCGCGGGCGTGGTGAACGTGGGCGGCGAGTGGTACTACGACGACTACGCACCGGGCCGCGGCGTGGCCAGCCTGGGTGTCGACACGACGCCGGCGGCACCGGCCGAAGCGCTGAGCGGCGCGCCGGTGAGCCCGCCGGCGCCGCCCGAGGAGCGCAGCCGCATCCTCGACCTGTTCCGCAACTGATGCCGCGTCGGCCGCGCCGCGGGTCTCAGCCCGCGGTGAAGCTCAGCGGCTGCCCCGCCTGCAGGCTCGCCTCGCGCGACAGGTTGCCGAAGAACTCTTCCGCGCTCTTGGTGTCGATCCAGGCCTGGCCGTCGAAGCGGTAGTGGTAGCCGCCCGAGCGCGCCGCGAGCCAGATCTCCTGCAGCGGCTTCTGCAGGTTCACGATCAGCTGGCTGCCGTTGGGAAACGAAATCGTGATCATGCCGCCCACGCGCTGGTTGTCGATGTCGGCGTCCGTCGCGTCGTTGATGCGGTCGCAGCTGTGCTCGATCGCCGCCAGCGCGGCTTCGGCGCGGTCCATGTATTCGGAGTCCGTCATTACAATTTCGTTATGTTGAATGTCCACCAAATTCTAGTGAGCGCCCGCGGCCGCACTGCGCTCATGGTCTGCCTCGCCGCCGCCACCCTCGGCCTGGCCGCCTGCGGACAGCGCGGCGCCCTCTATCTGCCGACCGATCCGGCCGCCTCGCAACGCGCCACGCTGCCCGACCTGCTGACGCCCAGCATGCCCGGCGGCACCGGCAATGCCACGCCGTCTTCCAGCACCGGCCAGGCCGCGCCGAAGCCTGCCACCGCCAGCAGCGGAGCCGCACGATGAGCACCCTTCCCCTGCCCGGCCATCCCCACATCGCGCAGCGTGACGGCGCGCTCCAGGTCGAAGGCGTGTCGCTCGATGCGCTCGCGCGCGAGCACGGCACGCCGCTGTTCGTCTACTCGAAGCAGTGGATGCTCGATGCGCTGGCCGCCTACCAGCGCGGCTTCGAAGGCCGCGATGCGCTGGTCTGCTACGCGATGAAGGCCAACTCCTCGCTCGGCGTGCTGCGCGTGTTCGCCGAGGCCGGCTGCGGCTTCGACATCGTCTCGGGCGGCGAACTCGCGCGCGTGCTCGCGGTCGGCGCCGATCCGAAGAAGATCATCTTCTCGGGTGTCGGCAAGACCCGCGCCGAGATGCGCCAGGCGCTCGCGGCCGGCATCGCCTGCTTCAACGTCGAGAGCGAGGCCGAGCTCGACGTGCTCAACGAGGTGGCGCTGGCCGAGAAGGCGCGCGCGCCGATCAGCATCCGCATCAATCCCAACGTCGATCCCAAGACGCACCCCTACATCTCCACCGGCCTCAAGGGCAACAAGTTCGGCATCGCGCACGACCGCGCGGTGCAGGCCTACCGCCACGCGGCCAGCCTGCCGGGCCTCGAGGTGGTGGGCATCGACTGCCACATCGGCTCGCAGATCACCGAGGCCTCGCCCTACTTCGACGCCTTCGAGCGCGTACTCGACCTGGTGGTGGCGATCGAGGCCGCGGGCATTCCCATCCATCACCTGGACTTCGGCGGCGGCCTGGGCATCGACTACAACGGCGAGACGCCGCCGCAGGCCGATGCGCTGTGGCGGCAACTGCTCGAGCGGCTCGACGCGCGCGGCTTCGGCCAGCGCAAGCTGGTGATCGAACCGGGCCGCTCGCTGGTCGGCAATGCCGGCGTGTGCCTGACCGAGGTGCTCTACACCAAGCCCGGCGAGGACAAGAACTTCTGCATCGTCGACGCGGCCATGAACGACCTGCCGCGGCCCGCGATGTACCAGGCCTTCCATCGCATCGTGCCGCTGCGCGAACGCGCCGGCGCTGGCGCCACCTACGACGTGGTGGGCCCGGTCTGCGAGAGCGGCGACTGGATCGGCCGCGACCGCGAACTCAACGTGGTGGCCGGCGACCTGCTGGGCGTGCTCTCGGCCGGTGCCTATTGCATGAGCATGGCGAGCAACTACAACACCCGCGCGCGCGCGGCCGAGGTGCTCGTGAGCGGCACGGCCGCCACGCTGATCCGCCGGCGCGAGACGCTGGAAGACCAGCTGCAGGCCGAGCTGCAGACCGCCAGGGGCTGAGCGGGGACCGCGGCTAGTTCGACGGCCGCGCCCGCGCGCCGGCCCGCGCTGCCGGCACGCCCGCCTTGCGGGCGCCCATCCAGCGCCAGAGTCGCCACGCCAGCAGCAGGCCGATGATCGCCGCGTAGACGAACACCTCGGCGAAGTTGTTCTTGCCCGCGCGCATCCAGAAGAAGTGCAGCAGGCCCAGCCCCGCGATCAGGTAGACCAGCTTGTGCAGCAGCTGCCAGCGCTTCGCGCCGATGGCCTTGATCGCGCGGTTGAACGAGGTCAGCGCCAGCGGGGTCAGCAGCACGAACGCCGAGAAGCCCACCAGGATGAACGGCCGCTTCGCGATGTCCTTGGCGATCTCGCCCCAGTCGAGCCCCATGTCGAACCATGCGTAGCACAGCAGGTGCAGCACCACGTAGAAGTAGGCGTACAGGCCCAGCATGCGCCGGAAGCGCGCCAGGCCGTTCCACTTCGTCGTCACGCGCAGCGGCGTGACCGCCAGCACGATGCACAGGAAGCGCAAGGTCCAGTCGCCGGTCGCGCGGATCAGGTACTCCTGGGGATTGGGGCCCAGCTGGTCGACCACCACGCCGTAGGCCAGCCACGCGAAAGGCAGCAGGCACAGCAGGAAGACGACGGGCTTGGCGGCGGGATGCAGCAGCAGCTTGTTCATGGCGTTCGGGTCGCGCCCCCCGCGGGTTGCGGGGGTGCGCGCCCGCCTCAGTAGTTCTTCTTCAGGTCCATGCCCGCATAGAGCTGGCCGACCTGCGCTTCGTAGCCATTGAACAGCAGGGTCTTGTTGCGCTTGGCGAACAGGCCGCCGCCGTCGCCGATGCGGCGCTCGGTCGCCTGGCTCCAGCGCGGATGGTCGACGTTCGGGTTCACGTTCGAGTAGAAGCCGTACTCCTGCGCCGCGGCCTTGTTCCAGGCCGTGCTCGGCTCCTTCTCGACGAAGCGGATCTTCACGATCGATTTGGCCGACTTGAAGCCGTACTTCCACGGCACCACGAGCCGTACCGGCGCGCCGTTCTGGTTCGGCAACACCTCGCCATACATGCCGAAGGCCAGCAGCGTGAGCGGATGCATCGCCTCGTCCATGCGCAGGCCCTCGGTGTAGGGCCAGTCGAGCACGCGCGAGCCGACGAAGGGCATGGTCTTGGGATCGGCCAGGGTCACGAACTCGACGAACTTGGCGTTGCCCTGCGGCTCGACCTTCTTGATCAGCTCGGCCAGCGAATAGCCGACCCACGGGATCACCATCGACCAGCCCTCGACGCAGCGCAGCCGGTAGATGCGCTCTTCCTGCGCGCTGAGCTTGAGCAGGTCCTCGATCGAGTACTTGCCGGGCTTCTTCACCAGCCCCTCGACCTCGACGGTCCAGGGCCGGGTCTTGAGCGTGCCGGCGTTCTTGACGGGGTCACCCTTGTCGGTGCCGAACTCGTAGTAGTTGTTGTAGCTGGTCGCGTCCTTGTAGTCGGTGAGCTTTTCCATCGTCTGCGCACCGGGCACCGCGGACTTCGCGCCCGGCAGCGCTTCCAGCTTGTTCGGCCGCGCCGTCTGGGCCAGCGCCTCGCGGCCCGCGAAGGAAGCCAGCGCGGCGCCGGCCGCGCCGCCCGCCATCAGCTTGAGCAGGTCGCGCCGGCCTTCGTAGAGGGCGCGTGGCGTGATCTCGCTGGACAGCGGGTGGATGAAGCCGCTGTTGCGGCGCGACGGACGGGAAGGGAAGGACATGACGGGCCTTTCGCTGGAATCGTTGTGTTCGGAAGGTAGTTCGTGGCTCCCCCCGATTCGGTTACGCGCACGCGGGGCGCGCGGTTTCAATTCTTCGCGAAAGGCCGCCGGCGCGCGCCTACAGGGTGCCGTAGCTGTGCAGGCCGCTCAGGAACATGTTGACGCCGAGGAAGGCGAAGGTGGTGACCGCCAGCCCCGCGAGCGCCCACCAGGCCGCCACGGTGCCGCGCAGGCCCTTGACCAGGCGCATGTGCAGCCAGGCCGCGTAGTTGAGCCAGACGATCAGCGCCCAGGTCTCCTTCGGGTCCCAGCTCCAGTAGCCGCCCCAGGCATCGGCGGCCCACAGCGCACCGAGCACGGTGGCGATGGTGAAGAAGGCGAAGCCGACCGCGATCGACTTGTACATGACGTCGTCGAGCACCTCGTTGGCCGGCAGGCGTGCCGCGATGCGCTTGCGCCCCAGCAGGATGCCGGCCGCGATCAGCGCCGAGATCGCCGCATAGGCCACCCAGTAGCTGCCACCGGCTTCCTGCACGCGCTGGCGGAACGCCACCGGCACGAAGCACAGCGCCATGCCCAGCAGCCAGATCGGCGTGAGCTTGTACCAGCGGGTCTCGTCCGCCTGTTCCTTCACCAGGTAGGCGAAAGCCACCATGGCCGCGAGCGAGAAGGTGCCGTAGCCGATGAAGTTGGCGGGCACGTGCAGCTTCATCCACCAGCTCTGCAGCGCGGGCACCAGCGGCTGGATTTCGTGCGCCTGGCGCACCAGCGTGTACCAGAGCAGGAAGCCGACCGCCGCGCTCACCACCAGCATCACGAAGGCGCCGAGCGCGCGCGTGCGGTAGTGCTCTTCGTAGTAGAGATAGAACGCGGCCGTGAGCCAGCAGAACAGCACGAACACCTCGTAGAGGTTGCTCACCGGGATGTGGCCGATGTCGGGGCCGAGCTGGTGGCTTTCGTACCAGCGCACCATGGTGCCGATCAGCGCCATGGTGATGGCGGCCCAGGCCAGCCGCGAACCGATCGCCTCGAGCGCGTCGCCCTGCTTGCCGCCGAAGAAGCCGAGCCAGTAGAACAGCGTGCTCATGAAGAACAGCACGCTCATCCAGAGGATGGCCGACTGGCTCGAGAGGAAGTACTTGAGCCAGAACACGGTGTCGGCGCGCGCCAGGTCGCCCTGGTAGGACGCGATGGCCAGCAGCGAGGCCGCCGCGACCACGATCGCCAGCACCCGCAGCGGGCGCCAGAACCAGCCCATGGCGATCACACAGATCAGAGCGCCCACCAGGATCGGCTTCTCGTAGGAATCCATCGAGCCCGCATGGCGCGCGAAGGCGAACAGGCCGCCCGCGAGCACCAGCGCCGCGAACACCCAGTCGAACAAGTTGCGCCGCGAGAGCCAGCTTTCGTTGAGCGTGAGGGTGGTGGTGTTCATGGTGAGGCGGGCTCTTCTTTCTTCAGGGCGAGCAGCTTGTGCTTCAGGTGCTCGAACTCCCGATCGCTGTCGATGGTCTTGCGATTGACCGAGAACGCCATCGTCGCGGCGGTTTCGGTGGTGTTGTCTCCAGGGGCGCCGGCGGGTGTCAGCCACACCCAGAGCCGACGCTCGCGCACGTACAGCATGGCAAAAATCCCGACGATCAGCAACAGACAGCCCAGATAGACGACGTTCTTGCCAGGGGCGCGCGCCACCTGGAACACGCTGGCCTGCACCTGGGTGAAGTCGGTCATCATCATCGCGACCGGGGCCGGGTAGAAGTGGGCGTCGCTCAACGCGATCACCGCCTGCGTGAGGAAGGCCTGCGACTTCTCGTCGCCCGGCAGCGCCGCGAGACCCGCGCCTTCGCGGCTGAGGTTCAGCACCTCGTAGAGCACGTCGTTGAGGATGCGCACCAGCACCGCGCCCGCGCGCTCGCGCTCGGCCTCGGGCACGTTGCTCTCCATGAATTCGGCGATCGCCTGCCAGCCGCCCGCGGAGGCGGCATCGGCGCGCGCGGGCTCGCTGCCCGCGAACAGCGCCAGCGCGCGCGTGGCCGACACCCGCAGCTGGTCGGCCATCTCGGGGCGCTTCGGATCGCTGGCCTTGGCGATGTAGCGCTCGATGGCGCGCGCGCGCATCGCCGGGTCCTCGAGCGTGGCGCGCATGCGCACGAAGCCGTCCATCGAGCCCTGCTCGTCGGCCGGCACGCGCAGGTAGCGGAACGGCTCCTCGGGCTTCTCGCGCATGCCCAGCAGGAACACCGGCTGGCCGTCGCCGGTGTCGACCGGCACCATGTAGTTCTGGTATTCGCGCGCCTGGCCGGCCGCGTCGCGCAGCTTGTAGCCGATGCTCGGGCCGATGTTGCGCAGCACCTTGGGCTTGTTGGTCTTGTTGGCCGCGCCCAGGCGCGACTCGATGTCGTGGCGCAGGTCGACCTTGCGCACGTCGGCGCCGCTGCCCATGGCGCCGCCGTCGGCGAAGTTCTCGACGTTGATCACGCGCAGCGCCGCGAACTCCAGCGTGAGCTTCTCCTTGCCGTTGGTGATCTCGCTGCTCGGGCCGCCGATCACGCCCTCGACCTCGAAGGGCTTGGCAGCGGCCGCCATCGGCACCGCCTTGAGCTTCACCGTCGAGCCGCCGTCGTCGAAGCTCGACTGATAGATCTCCACGCCCTTGTAGCTGGCCGGATGGTTGACCTCGATGCGCGCGGGCACCTGCGCGCCGGTCTCGCGGTCGTGCAGCACCACCTCGCTCGCGAACAGCTTGGGCATGCCGGTCGAGTAGTAGTCGACGATGAACTTCTTGAGCTCGATCGAGAACGGCAGCTCCTGCAGCAGCACGCCATCGGCCTGGTTGAGGATCGCCACGCTGCCCTGCCCGCCCTCGGGCACCAGGATGTTGCCGCGGAAGGTCGGATTGCCGGCCGACAGCCGGTGCTGCGGCGGCACGTCGGCGATCATGCCGCCGCCGGTGAACACGCTCTTGCCGTTGAACCAGGTCTGCGCGCGCACCACCAGGTCGCCGTCGAGCAGGCCGCCGATGCACACCAGCACGATCGCGCTGTGCGCCGCGATGTAGCCGAGCTTGTGCGCGCCGCCGGCACGCGCGGCGACCATCCAGCCGGCCGGCGTCTTGCCATCGCCCGTGGCCTCGCGCTGCTGCAGCTTGACCTTCCAGCCGCCGCTCACGAGCAACTGGCCGATGCGGTTGGCCGCCATGTCGGGCGTTTCGCCGAGCTGCGTCTGCGCGCGCTGGCCGAAGGCCTTGAGGCTCTGGGTGCGGATGTCTTCCTTGAAGGTGCGCAGTTCGACCACGATGCGCGGCGTGTTGCGCACGATGCACAGCGTGGTGCTGATCACCAGGAACAGCAGGATCAGCAGGAACCACCAGGCGCTGTAGATCGAGTCGAGCCGCGCGGCGCGGAACACCTCGGCCCAAAACGGCCCGAACTGGTTGATGTAGTTGTTGATCGGCTCGTGCTGCTTGAGCACGGTGCCGATGATCGAGGCGATGCAGATGATCGTGAGCAGCGCGATCGCGAAGCGCATCGACGACAGCAGTTCCACCGCCGCGCGAACCGCTTGCGGGCCGCGATGGACGCGAAGGCCGTGAGTGGAGACTGACATCGATTGCTGGAGAAGAGAGGGGAAAAGGCGTCCGGAGGAAGCGAAACGCAAAAGGGCGGGCCATCCTTCTGGATCGGCCCGCCCTCTTTTGGGGTTGTTGTCGGCGGTTAGTTCACGCTCGCGCGTGCGGGATCAACGCAGACCGGCGATGTAGTCGGCCACGGCCTTGATTTCGCGGTCGTTGAGCTTGGCGGCCACGCCGGTCATCACGGCGTTGTTGGCGCGCACCGTGGCACCGTCGCCGCGGAAGGCCGTGAGTTGGGCCGCCGTGTAGTCGGCATGCTGGCCGCCCAGGCGCGGGTACTGCGCGGGCATGCCGGCGCCGTTCGGGCTGTGGCAGCCGGCACAGGCCGGGACCTGACGGTCGGCGATGCCGCCGCGGTAGATCCGCTCGCCCAGGGCGATGGTGTCCTTGTCCTTCGAGAAGCCGGGCTTGACCTTCTTCGAGCCGACGAACCAGGCGATGTTGCGCATGTCCTCCTCGGACAGCGCCGAGGCCAGCGGCTTCATGATCGCGCTCTTGCGCTTGCCGGACTTGAAGTCCTCGAGCTGCTTGAGGATGTATTCGGGGTGCTGCTGCGCCAGCTTGGGATTGGCCGGGATCGCCGAGTTGCCGTCCGCGTTGTGGCAGGAGGCGCAGCTCTGGCTGTTGGCCGGGGTGGCATTGAAGATGGTGTCGCCCTTGGCCGGGTCGGGCTTGGCCTTGACCGGTGTGGTCGGTGCGGCTGCCGTCTCCTCGGCAAAAGCACCTGTGCTGACTGCGGTACCAGCGATCCCCACGAGGGCCGCAAGCAGAAAATTGGCAAACAACTTCATATCGGGGGCTCGAATTTATTGGCGCAAAACCCCGCGATTCTACAATGGCGCCCCGTTCCGAAAGCCCATTGATGACCACGCCGTCGCGCAAGAGCACCGCATTTCCTTCCCGCGCGGCCCCCGCCCAAGACCCCGAGACCGTCGAACGCGAACGTGCCGCGCTGGGCTGGCTGCACACCGCGCACTTCCTGACCAGCGCCCCGCAGCTCGAGCACCTGCCGCCCTTCGACCTGCCCGAGATCGCCTTCGTCGGCCGCTCCAACGCCGGCAAGTCCACCGCCATCAACACGCTCACGCAGCAGACGCGGCTGGCCTTCGCCTCGAAGACGCCGGGCCGCACGCAGCACATCAACCTGTTCGGCATCGGCCGGCAGAAGGTCGACGACGCGGTGCTCGCCGACCTGCCCGGCTACGGCTACGCGGCCGTGCCGCGCGAGGCCAAGCTGCGCTGGCAGCGCGTGATGGGCAACTACCTGATGACGCGCGAGAACCTGCGCGGCGTGGTGCTGATGTGCGATCCGCGCCACGGCCTGACCGAGCTCGACGAGATCCTGCTCGAGGTGATCCGCCCGCGCGTCGAGCAGGGCCTGAAGTTCCTGGTGCTGCTGACCAAGGCCGACAAGCTCACGCGCTCCGAGGGCGCGAAGGTGCTGTCCATCGTGCGACTGCAGGCCGGCGGCGGCGAGGTCAAACTGTTCTCGGCACTGAAGAAGCAGGGCGTGGGCGAGGCCGCCGAGCTGCTGTCGCGCTGGGTCCACACGGCCGAGCCGGCCGCCGACCCCGCGCCTGAACCCGAGCCCGAGCCGCCCGAAGAGTCCTGAGGCAGACCCGGCTGCAGCGGCCGTCCCTTCTGCCTGATTCACTATTGAAACGATAGCAAAGAGGAGACAGACGCATGATCGAGACCTTCCAACGCAGCCTGCCCAACGGCATCACCCTGAGCTGCCGCGCCGCCGGCGAACCCGGCCGCCCGCTGATGGTGTTCCTGCACGGCTTCCCCGAGGCCGCGTTCATCTGGGACGAGCTGCTCGCCCACTTCGCCGACCCGGCGCATGGCGGCTACCGCTGCGTGGCACCGAACCTGCGCGGCTTCGAGAAGTCGAGCTCGCCCACCGAGGTGGCCGAATACAAGGCGCAGCTGCTGATCCAGGACATCCAGCAGCTGGTGGCCACCGAGAGCCAGGACGGCACCATGGCCGCGCTGGTCGCGCACGACTGGGGCGGCGCCTTCGGCTGGGGCTATGCCAACGCGTTCCCGCAGCAGGTCGGCAAGCTGGTGATCATCAACTCGCCGCATCCCGGCACCTTCACGCGCGAGCTGCGCAACAGCCCGGCGCAGCAGCAGGCCAGTGCCTACATGAACTTCCTCGCGCGGCCCGATGCCGAGGCCCTGCTCGCGGCCGACGACTTCAAGCGCATGTGGCCCTTCTTCTTGCTGATGAAGGCCGGGCCCGATGGCTTCGGCTGGCTCACCGAGGAAGTGAAGCAGCAGTACCGCGAGGTCTGGAGCGCCGGCCTCACCGGTGCCTGCAACCTCTACCGCGTGACGCCGATGAAGCCGCCGCTGCCGGGCCAGACCATCGACGGCATTCCGGTGCTGCCGCGCGAGCGGCTGGTGGTCAACGTGCCCACCTTCGTGTTCTGGGCGCTCGACGATGCCGCGCTGCTGCCGGGTCTGCTCGAGGGGCTCGACGAGTACGTGCCCGATCTCGTGGTCAAGAAGGTGCCGGGCGCCACCCACTGGATCGTGCACGAGCAGCCGCGGCTCGTGGCGGGCGAGATCGAGGCCTTCCTCAATCGCCATTGAGGCGGCCGCCGCCGGGCCGCCCCAAGGCGGACCGCGCCTCCCCCTCGGGGGGTGGAGTTACAGGCGCGAAGCGACTGAAAAGCCGGGGGGCTCAGTAGATCGGCGGATCGCCCTCGGGGCGGGTCTTGAAGCGGCGGTGCACCCAGTAGTACTGGGCCGGCATCGGATCGATGTAGCCCTGCAACCGCGTGTTCATCAGCGCGGTGTCGGCCTCGACGTCGTCGGTCGGGAAGTTCTGCCAGGTCTCGAGCACCTCGATCTCGTAACCGCCGCGCGTGAGCTTCGCGACGATCGGCACCACCTTCGCCTTGCCCAGCCGCGCGAAGCGCGAGAGCGAGGGCACGGTGGCGGCCTGCACGCCGTAGAAGGGCACGAAGATGGTCTGGTCGCGGCCGAAGTCCATGTCGGGCAGCAGGTACAAGAGCCCGCCCTTGCGCAGCCCCGCGAGCACCGGCTTGATGCCGTCGACCCGGTTGAGCGCCGCCACGTCGCCGAAGCGCGTGCGGCCTTCGCGAATCCAGGCATCGACCATCGGGTCGCGCTGGGTCGTGTAGATGGTGGCCGAGGGCCGCGCCGTGTGCATCGTGAGCGCGGTGGCCGCGGCGTCGAGGCCGTAGAAGTGCGGCGCGAACAGGATCATCGGCGCGCTGCCCTCGGCGATCTCACGGATCTCCGACGCCGCGCCCACGATCTTCAGCCGGCTCGCCACCACCTTCTCGGGCGCATGCCAGAGCCAGCTGCGGTCGAGCCACGATTGCGCCACGTAGACGAAGCTCTGCTTCGCGATCGCGCGTCGCTCGGCCTCGGACTTCTCGGGGAAGCAGACCGCGAGGTTGGTGTCGACCACGCGCCGGCGCGGCAGCGCGATCGTGTGCAGCACGCGGCCCAGGAAGGCACCGAAGCCGCGCACCAGCGGCAGCGGCAGCGGCGCGATCGCGCGCATGAAGCCGATGCCCAGACGGGAACCCAGGCTCATCGTGCAGCCCCCCCGGCCTCGGCCACCACGGGCGCGTCGCCGCGCGGCTCCTTGTAGCGCGCGTAGTCCCACACGTACTGGCCCGGCAGGCTGCGGATCAGCCGGCCGATGGCCTCGTTCATGGCCGCGGCCGCGTCCTCGAGCGAGGCCTTCGGGTCGGTCAGCGCGGTGCCTACGATCGGCTCGAAGCGGATCACGTAGCCCGCGCCGCGCGGCAGCCGTTCGCAGACGCTGAGGAAGCAGGCCGCGCCGGTCTGCTGCGCGAGCCGCGGCAGCAGGCTCATGGTGTAGGCGGGCCGGCCCAGGAACGGCGCCCACACGCCCTGCCCCAGCGGCGGCACCTGGTCGGGCAGGATGCCGGTGTAGCCGCCGTTGCGCAGCGTGCGCATCAGGCCGCGCACGCCGGTGATGCTGGTCGGCAGGGTCTGCAGGCCGGGACGGTCGCGCGAGCCCGCGGCGATGAGTTCGGCCATCCACTTCTTGCGCGCGGGACGGAACAGCGCGGTGATCGGGCCATAGCGTTCATGGAAACGCTCGCCAATCGCCTGGCCGCACATCTCCCAGCTGCCCAGGTGGGGCGCGACGAGGATCACGCCCTTCTTCGCCTGCAGCGCGGCCTCGAAGGCCTCGACGCCCTCCCAGCGCAGCACGCGCGGCAGCACCGTCTCGCCATGGGGACGCAGCCAGAGCCAGGGCAGCTCGGAGGCCATCTTGCCGGCCGCGGCGATGGCCGGGCGATAGGCGTCGGGGCCGAAGCCCGCGCTCTGCGCATTGGCCCGGAAGCGCCTTCGGTAATCGGGCGCCAGGGCCCAGACCAGCCATCCGAGCCCCGCGCCGAACCAATGCATCACGGGCATCGGTACGCGGGCGAGCAATCGGAAGAGAGCGATCATGGACAGGTCGGGAATGGGATCAAGGACGCGCGCGCACGGTTTGGCGCGGCTCGAATAGAATCGAAATTGTCGCCGAGTTACGGAACAACTTGCAGGGCGACAAGCACGGGCGCCGCATGGCGATTGTGCCCGCCGATGGCTCATCGGCAATCTGCTAAAGCGTTCGCCAGGGCTCCGCAGAGTTGGCAACGCGCCAAACCACTTCAAGGAGCTTTGAACAAATGGCGAACGACTTCCTCTTCACTTCCGAATCCGTCTCCGAAGGCCACCCCGACAAGGTGGCCGACCAGATCTCGGACGCCATCCTGGACGCGATCTTCGAGCAGGACCCGCGCAGCCGCGTGGCCGCCGAGACGCTGACCAACACCGGCCTCGTGGTGCTCGCCGGCGAGATCACGACCAACGCGCACGTCGACTACATCCAGGTCGCGCGCGACACCATCAAGCGCATCGGCTACGACAACACCGACTACGGCATCGACTACAAGGGCTGCGCGGTCATGGTCTGCTACGACAAGCAGTCCAACGACATCGCCCAGGGCGTCGACCACGCATCGGACGACCACCTGAACACCGGCGCCGGCGACCAGGGCCTGATGTTCGGCTACGCCTGCGACGAAACGCCCGAGCTGATGCCCGCGCCGATCTACTACGCGCACCGCCTGGTCGAACGCCAGGCCCAGCTGCGCAAGGACGGCCGCCTGCCCTTCCTGCGTCCCGACGCCAAGAGCCAGGTGACGATGCGCTACGTCGACGGCAAGCCGCACAGCATCGACACCGTGGTGCTCTCGACCCAGCACAGCCCCGACCAGAGCGAGTCGCCGACCAAGATGAAGGCCTCGTTCAACGAAGCCATCATCGAGGAGATCATCAAGCCCGTGCTGCCCAAGGAATGGCTGCAGAACACGCGCTACCTGATCAACCCGACCGGCCGCTTCGTCATCGGCGGCCCGCAGGGCGACTGCGGCCTCACCGGCCGCAAGATCATCGTCGACACCTACGGCGGCGCCTGCCCGCACGGCGGCGGCGCGTTCTCGGGCAAGGACCCGTCGAAGGTCGACCGCTCGGCCGCCTATGCCGCGCGCTACGTGGCCAAGAACATCGTGGCCGCCGGCCTGGCGCGCCAGTGCCAGATCCAGGTGGCCTACGCCATCGGCGTGGCCCAGCCGATGAACATCACGGTCTACACCGAAGGCACCGGCGTGATCCCCGACGAGAAGATCGCCGAGCTCGTGCGCGAGCACTTCGACCTGCGTCCGAAGGGCATCATCCAGATGCTCGACCTGCTGCGTCCGATCTACCAGAAGACCGCCGCCTACGGCCACTTCGGCCGCGAGGAGCCCGAGTTCACCTGGGAAGCGACCACGCAGGCCGCGGCCCTGCGCGCAGCCGCCGGCCTCTGAGGCCTACCTCGCGTTTTCCGCCGCCGGCCCCGCCGGCGGAAAACGCACCGTGACCAGCAGCCCGCTCGCCTCGCGAGGGTTGGCTGCCAGGTCCACGTCGGCCTCGAAGGCCCGCGCGATCTCGCGCACGATCGCCAGCCCCAGCCCCGTTCCCTCGCTGTCCTGCGCCACCCGGTAGAAGCGCTCGAACACGCGCTCGCGCGCCTCGGCGGGAATGCCCGGGCCGTTGTCTTCCACGCTCAGCACGACCGCGTCCGCGGTCTCGCGCACTCCCAGCGTCACCCGGCCGCCCTCCTGCGTGTAGCGCAGTGCGTTGTCGAGCAGGTTGCTGACCAGCGCATCGAGCAGCGCCGGCTGCGCCCGCACGAAGGCCGTTCCAGTCGCCTCCAGCCCCAGGTCGATGCGGCGCCGATCCGCCAGCGCCGCGAGCTGCTCCACGCAGCGCAGCGCCACCGCAGCCAGGTCGACCCGCTCGAGCCGCGTGTGCGCATCGCCATGCTCGGCCTGCGCGAGCAGCAGCAGCTTGTTGGTGACGTCGACCAGCCGCCGGTTGCTGGTCTGCATCGCGAGCCACATCGCATCCATGTCGGCCCGGCGCGTGTCCCATTCGCCGCGGTGCTGGCGCGTGTAGCGCGCGTACTCGATCTGCGAGGCCTGCATCGCCAGCGGCGTGCGCAGCTGGTGCGCCGCGTCGGCGATGAAGCGCCGCTGCGCCTCCGAATGCGCGCGCAGCTGCGCGACGAAGCGGTTGATGGTGTCGGCCACCGGCCGCAGTTCGGAATGCAGCGCGCCGGTATCCACCACCAGGTCCAGATGCAGCGGATCGCGCTGCGCGAGCTGCTGGCTCAGCCGCACAATGGGCCGCAGCTCCAGCGTCAGCGCCGCCACGGCGAGCGCGATGGCCAGCGCGAGCGCGATCAGCAGGTACTCCATCGACGGCCACCACAGCGTGCGCAGCATGTGGTCGCGGCTGCGCTCGGTCTTGCCAACGGCGATGGTGATGTCGCGCGCGCCGCCGATCTCGTACATCGAGCGCGTGGTGACGACCGCGCGCAACGACAGCCCGCCGAACTCCGCGTCGTACCACTGGGCGCGATCGACGCCCTCGGGCTTGCGCCGCGCCGGCAGCGGGAAGTCGGGCGAGCCGGCCAGCAGCTCGCCGTTGGCGCCCGTCACGCTGAGAAATACCCGGTCGTGCTCGGGCGAGACGAACAGGCTCAGCGCCGACGGCGGCACGCTGGCCTGCACGTCGTTGTCCTCCCAGATCAGGCGGTCCGACAGCACCTTGGCCGAGGACAGCAGGTCGTGGTCCTGCACGTAGTCGGCCACCTCCGCCGCGTTGCGCCAGTTGAGCCAGCCGCAGACCGCGACGAACAGCGACAGCGGCAGCAGCAGCCACAGCGCGAGGCGCAGGCGCAGGCTGGAGCGCTTCTTCATTCTTCCTGGCGCGTGCGCAGCAAATAACCCACGCCGCGCAGCGTGATGATGGTCGCCTGGCTGGCCTCGAGCTTCTTGCGCAGGCGGTGGATGTAGATGTCCACCGCGTCCGCGCTGGGCTCGTCGTCGAGGCCGAAGATGGCGTCGATCAGCGCCTGCTTCGACACCGTGCTGCCGGCCTTGAGCATCAGCGTCTCGAGCAGCGTGCGCTCGCGCGGCGGCAGCGCCAACTCGTCGCCGGCCAGCGCGAACTGGCGCGTGCGCAGGTCGTAGCGCAGGTCGCCGCAGGCGATGTCGTTGGCCTTGCCCGGCATCTGCCGGCGCACCAGCACCTTGATGCGCGCCACCAGCTCGCGGATCTCGAAGGGCTTCACCAGGTAGTCGTCGGCGCCGATCTCCAGGCACAGCACCTTCTGGTCGAGCGAGGCGGTGGCCGTGAGGATGATCACCGGCACCGTGTCGCCGCGCTCGCGCAGCCGGCGCAGCACGGCCTTGCCCGGCAGGCCCGGGATGTTGAGGTCGAGCAGCACCACGTCGTAGCCGGCCTGGGCCAGCTGCAGGTCCGCGGCCTCGCCGTTGGCGACGTGGTCGACCACGAAGTCCTGTTCGCGCAGCAGGCTGGAAAGCCAGTGCGCGAGTTGCGGGTTGTCTTCGATCAGCAGCAGCTTCATGCGGTCGGCGGGAGTGGCCGTGGATTCTAGGAAGGGTGGCGGCCAGGGCACGGGCCTAGGGATAACCATGAGGATTCGCGCCCGGCGCTGAAAGCTGGCCGAAGGATGGCGATTCCTAGACTGGCCCGACCGCACTCACACCCACCGGAGACACAAGCCCCCATGTCCGCCACCCGCCGCACCCTGCTCGCCGCCGCCCTCTGCGCCGCCTTCGCCACGCCGTTCGCCCAGGCCGCCGACGCCCCCATCACCATCATGGTGGGCGGCATCAACAAGATCATCTACCTGCCGGCCAAGCTCACCGAGGCGCTGGGCTACTTCAAGGACGAGGGCCTGAACGTCGAGCTGCAGTCCCAGCCCGCGGGCGTCGACGCCGAGAACCAGCTGATCGCCGGCGCCGTGCAGGGCGTGGTCGGCTTCTACGACCACACCATCGACCTGCAGAGCAAGGGCAAGGAGATCCAGGCGATCGCCGTCTTCTGCAAGGTGCCGGGCGAGGTCGAGCTGGTCAGCACCAAGGCTGCCGCGGCCGGCTTCAAGAGCATGGCCGACGCCAAGGGCGGCAAGACCCTGGGCGTGACGGGCCTGGGCTCGTCGACCGACTTCCTCACGCGCTACCTCGCCGACCGCGCGGGCGTGGCCTCGAAGGACTACTCGCTGCTGCCCGTGGGCGCGGGCAACACCTTCATCGCCGCAATGAAGCAGGACCGCATCCAGGCCGGCATGACGACCGAGCCCACGGTGTCGCAGATGGTCAAGAGCGGCGATGCGCAGGTGCTGGTCGACCTGCGCACCGAGGCCGACACGGTGAAGGCGCTCGGCGGCCTCTACCCGGCCGCCAGCCTCTACGTGCAGAACGCCTGGGCCGAGTCGCACAAGGCCGAGGCCGGCAAGCTGGCGCGTGCCTTCGCGCGCACCATGCAGTACATCCAGTCGCACAGCGCCGAGGAGATCGCCGAGAAGGTGCCGCGCGACTACTACGGCAACGACAAGGCGCTCTACGTGCAGGCGCTCAAGGCCTCGCTGCCGATGTTCACGGCCGACGCGAAGATGCCCGCGGGCGGCCCCGAGACCGTGCTCAAGGTGCTGGCCACCTACAAGCCGCTGGTCAAGAGCAAGAACATCGACCTGTCGAAGACCTACAGCAACGCCTACCTCGCGGCGGCGAAATGACCATGCGCCACGGCACTCCCTCCTCCGGCAGCGGCCACGTCGCGGCCACCTCCGCGATCGACTTCGACGACGTGTCGCTGCGCTTCATCTCGCAGGACGGCAACGCCACGGTCGCGCTGCGCAACTTCAGCATGTCGGTGGCGCGCGGCGAGTTCGTCGCCATCGTCGGGCCCACGGGCTGCGGCAAGTCGACCACGCTCAACATGATCACCGGCCTGCTCAAGCCCACCGTCGGCCACGTGCGCGTGATGGGCCAGCCGGTGACCGGCGTCGATCCGCGCATCGGCTTCGTGTTCCAGGCCGACGCGGTGTTCCCGTGGCGCAGCGTGGAGGACAACGTGGCGGCCGGCCCGATCTTCCGCGGCAAGCCGAAGAAGGAAGCGATGGAACTGGCGCAGCAGTGGATCCACCGCGTGGGCCTGGCCAAGTTCGGCAAGCACTACCCGCACCAGCTCTCGGGCGGCATGCGCAAGCGCGTGGCGCTGGCCCAGACCTTCATCAACGACCCCGAGATCCTGCTGATGGACGAGCCCTTCTCCGCGCTCGACATGCAGACCCGTACGCTGATGCAGGACGAGCTGCTGCAGCTGTGGTCGAACAACGGCGGCAGCGTGGTCTTCGTGACGCACGACCTCGAGGAGGCGATCGCGCTGGCCGACCGCGTGTTCGTGCTCTCGGCGCGGCCCGCCACGCTCAAGCGCGTCTACGAGATCGACCTGCCGCGACCGCGCGTGATGGCGCAGGTGCGCTACGACGCGCAGTTCATCGAACTGTCCAAGCACATCTGGAACGACCTGCGCGAAGAGGTCGTCATCCAATGAACAACGCTGTCACACCCTCCCACGCCGCCATGAGCACTTCCACCACCACCACGCCTGCCGCCGCGCAACTTCCCTCGGCCCTCAGCGACGCCGCGCTCGCGCGCGAATCCGAGATCGCGCAGGCGGCCATCCGCGGCCGGCGCCGCATGATCATCGCGCTGCGGCTGGTCGTGCTGGTGGTCGCGCTCGGCGGCTGGGAGATCGCGGCGCGCCTGAAGTGGATCGACCCCTTCTTCTATTCGATGCCCACCATGATCTACGACCAGCTCGTGGAATGGATGCGCGACGGCACCGCCCAGGGGTCGCTCTGGATGCAGGTCGCGGTGACGCTCGAGGAGACGGTGATCGGCTTTTTGATCGGCTCCATCGCCGGCGTGATCTGCGGCATCGTGCTCGGGCGCAACAAGCTGCTGTCGGACGTGTTCAGCCTCTACATCCAGATCGCCAACTCGATCCCGCGCGTGGTGCTCGGCTCGATCTTCGTGATCGCGCTCGGCCTGGGCATGGCCTCGAAAGTGGCGCTGGCGGTGGTGATGGTGTTCTTCGTGGTCTTCGGCAATGCCTTCCAGGGCGTGCGCGAAGCCGACAAGTACATGATCGCGAACGCGCAGATCCTCGGCGCCTCGCCACGCCAGCTCACGATGGCGGTGGTGATCCCGTCGGCGATGTCCTGGATCCTCGCGAGCCTGCACGTGAGCTTCGGCTTCGCGCTGGTCGGCGCGGTGGTCGGCGAGTTCCTCGGCGCCAAGGAAGGCATCGGCCTCCTGATCTCCACCGCGCAGGGCGCCTTCAATGCCAGTGGCGTGTTCGCGGCGATGATCGTGCTCGCGGTGGTCGCGCTGGCGGCCGACTTCCTCTTGAGCTCGCTCGAGAAGCGGCTGCTGAAATGGCGGCCCGCGGCCTTCTGACGCGCTCTGCGCTCCATCGCGACGGCGGGCAGTGCCCGCCGTTTTTCATGGCGGCCCGCAGGCTCAGAAGCGGTACGAACCGCTCATGCCCACCGTCCAGTTGCGCCCCGGCGCGGGCTCGAAATAGCGCGCATTGCCTTCGTTGACGATGACCGAGCCGGCATAGCGGCGGTCGAACAGGTTGTCCACGCGCGCGAAGGCATTGAACTCCCAGCGCTCCCACTTCTTGAGATAGCCGGCATAGGCCGCCGCGACCGCGTAGCCGGGCGCGCTCGCGCTGTTGAGGTCGTTGGCCTGGATGCGGCCCAGCGCGCGCATCTCCACGCCCGCGCGCCAGCCCTCGGGCGGCACCCAGCCCAAGGAGGCGAACAGCGACTGCCGCGCGATGCCCGGGATGCGGTTGCCCGCGGCCACCGTGTTGGCGGCCGCGCACGGCGAGGGCGAGCAGAAGGCGTCGCGATAGGTGGCATCGAGCCAGGTGTAGGCGAACTGCGTGCGCCAGTGGTTCTCGGTTTCGTGCTGCCAGGCCAGCTCGAAGCCGTTGCGCCGCGTGCGGCCCGCGTTCTGGAAGGTGGCGCGGCCGCCGAGGTTGGTGTCGGTCACGATCTCGTCGCGCGTGCGGGTGCGAAACAGCGCCGCGGTCAGCAACCCGCCGCCGAGCCGCGCCTTGGCGCCGAGCTCGAGGCTGTCGTTGACCGAGGGCCGCAGCGCGAAGTTGAGCCCGCTCGCGCCGCCCGCGCGGTACGACAGCTCGTTGAGCGTCGGCGTCTCGAAGCCGCGGCCGATGGAGCCGTAGAACGCGATGTCGCGCGTGGCCTGGAAGCGCAGCGAGGCCGCGGGCAGGGTCTTGGCATAGCGCGCGCTGCCGCTGTCGTCGCGGTTGCTGCCGACGATGTAGCGGTCGCCCGAGTCGAAGTGCACGCTGCTGCGCCGCAGGCCGGCCTCGAGCGTCCAGCGCTCGGCGAAGCGCCAGGTGGCTTGCGCATAGGGGTCGAGGTTCCAGACCTCGTTGCGCTCGTAGCGCCGCAGCCGGCCCTGCACGCCGAGGATCTGCGCCGCGCCGCTGCCGAGGTAGTTCTCGTAGCCGCGGCGCCATTCGCGCAGGCTGTCGTAGCCCAGGCCCGCCACCAGTTCGAACGGACGGTCCGCCAGCGTGAAGGCGCCGGTCCAGCGCAGGTCGAGGCCGCCGTACTGGCGCGTGAGGTCGATCACGCCGCCCGCATGCAGCGGGTTCTGCTGCGCCGAGGGCGGGATCGACTGGTATTGCGTGGTCTTGCGCTCGCCGCCGTAGACCATCAGGCGCAGCTGCTGCGTCTGGCTCAGGCGGCGTTCGTAGAGCAGCCCGGCCTGGGTCTGCTCGACGGTCTTGCGGGTGTCGTATTGCACGGCCAGCGGCGCGAGCCGAGGTGCCAGCGCGTACTGGTCGGCCGTAAGGCCCAGCGGGTCCTGCGCATCGATGCGCACGCTGTTGACGACCAGCGTGAGCCGGTCGCCGTTGTCGAGCGCGATGCCGAGCTTGCCGTTGACGATGTCGCGCCGCGCGGCGCTGTGCTCGCGCCAGCCGTCGGTCTGGAAGCGGCTGGCGCCGAGCAGGTAGTCGACGGCGCCCTGCGAACCGCTGGCCTGCAGCGACTGACGCCAGGTGCCGTTGCTGCCGGCGGCGGCCGAATAGGCCAGCTTCGGCCGGCCTTCGCCCGAAGCGGTGAAGGCCTGCAGCACGCCGCCCGAGGAGTTGCCGTAGAGCGCCGAGAACGGCCCGCGCAGGATCTCGACGCGGTCGAGCGAGCCGATGTCGATGTTCGAGGTCTGGCCCTGGCCGTCGGGCAGGGTGGCGGGAATGCCGTCGACATAGAGCCGCACGCCGCGCACGCCGAAGGTCGAGCGCGCGCCAAAGCCGCGGACCGACAGCTGCAGGTCCTGCGCGTAGTTGAGGCGGTTCTGCACCTGCAGCCCGGGCACCGCGCCCAGGCTCTCTGAGAGGTTCACGCCGAGGCGGCCGTCGCGCATGGACTCGCCGTCGACACGATCGACCGAGCCCGGCACGTTGAAGGGCGCGACCTCGCCGCGCGGCGTGGAGACGGTGATCTCGCGCAGCGAGGCGCCCGCGAACGGCGACGGGGTTTCGGGCCCGGACTGCGCGCGCGAGGCCGTGGAGAGATCGAGCAGGAGACAGGCGACGGCGGCGGCGGCAACGGGTTTCATGCCGCCGATTCTGCGGTGTCGCGCGGCGGCCGGGCCTCGGGGTTTCTCACCGTGGCGCGCGGAACGCGCGCACCGATACGAAGAGGCGAGCTACTCGCTGGCCGGACGCGGACGGCGCCAGCCGTACCACGCGCCGACCACGACAGGAATGCCGAGCGTGATCCAGGCCAGCACGTCGCCCAGGCCGCCGTCGCTGAACAGCGCCGAGATCAGGCCGAAGGTGGTGAGCAGGCCGAGGGCGATCGGCCAGCCCCAGAGGCGCCAGAAGCCGTGGTGCTGCGGATGCTTTGCTGCGGTCATGGGCTCAGGCCTTCAATGCGGGCGCGGGATCGGCCTGCGGTGCGCCGCCCTCCTCGCGCCGCGGACGTTCGGCGGCCGCCCTGGAAGCCGCCGCGGGCACGGTGTTGCCGCGCTTGAGCCACAGGTACAGGCCGCTGCCCAGCACGATGATGGTCGCGATGTCGAGCAGCGCCCAGAGGATCTGCATCGGCATGCCGCCGTAGTCGCCGAAGTGCAGCGGCTGCGACACCAGCAGCGCCGTGAGATACCAGGGCAGCTTCGGCGCCGCCGTGACCTGCGCGGTCTTCGCATCGACCAGCACCGGCTGCAGCAGCTTCGAGGTGAAGGGCTCCTTGCCCTGCAGGAAGAAGGTGGTGTGGTGCGGGCTCGAGAACGCGGTGCCCGGGAAGGCGATGAACGACAGCCGGTTGCCCGGCGCGTGCTGCATCGCCGCCTCGTAGGAGCGCTGCACCGAGCCGCGTTCGCTCACGGCGACCACGGGCTCGTTCTTGTAGGGGGCCAGCAGCGTGGTGAGCTGGTCGTACTGCCAGTACTTGATCACCAGGTCGGCCCAGGTGTTGATCATGCCGGTGGCGCCGACCACGAACAGCCACACCAGCGTGACGATGCCCAGCAGGTTGTGCAGGTCGAGCCACTTGAGGCGCGGCCGCTTCTCGCGGCGCACCGTGCCGAAGTCGAGCTTGCGCATGAACGGCGAATACAGCACCACGCCCGAGACGATCGCGACCAGCAGCAGGAAGCCCATGAAGCCGAGGAACAGCTTGCCCGGCAGGCCCGCGAACAGGTCGACGTGCAGCTTGAACATCACGTACATGAAGCCCTCGTCGAACTTCGGCTGCGCGAGGATGACGCCGGTGCGCGCATCGACCGCGACCGACTTGAAGTCGTCGGTGGGCGCGGGCGTGGGCGTGAGCGTGACGAACCACAGGCCGTCGTCGTCCTCGGGCTGCGAGGCGAACTGCACCACGCGGTCGGGGTGCTGCGCGCGCGCCACCTCGAGCACGCGGTCGAGGCTCACGCGCGGCGTGCCCGCGGGCATCTTCGGCGCCTCGACCTCGGTGCCCAGCAGGTGGCCGATCTCGTGGTGGAAGATCAGCGGCAATCCCGTCAGGCACAGCAGCAGCATGAAGACCGTGCACACGAGGCTGCTCCACTTGTGCACCCAGGCCCAGGTCTTGATCTTTCGGCTGTTCATCGACATGGCGGAATTGTCCCCGAGGCTCGGTGTGGCGGCGGCTCGAAAAGCCTCAGAACTTGTAGGTCGCGGTGGCGACCACGTTGCGGCGCGTGCCGTACCAGCAGTCGCCGCGGGCCAGGCAGGTGCTGAAGTAGACCTTGTCGGTCACGTTGTTGATGTTGAGCGCATAGCGCCACTTGTCCGACTCGTAGGCCAGCATCAGGTCGAGCAGCGCGACCGACGGCACGCGCGGGCCCGCGCCCGTGCTTTCGATGTCGCGGAAGCCGCTCATGTAGCGCACGCCGGCGCCGGCCGAGAAGCCCGTGATGCCGCCGACGGCGAAGCGGTACTTGCCCCAGACCGAGAACTGGTTGCGCGGCGTGTCGGTGAGCTTGGGATCGACCTCGATGTAGGTGTAGTTGGCGATCAGGTCGAGGTCGCGCGCGAGCGTGGTCTTGAGCTCGAGCTCGAGGCCCTTGTTCTTGCTCGAATCGACCTGGCGGCCGTAGTTCGGGTTGGTGCTGTCGGAGACGGTGCGGTTCTTTTCCTTGAGCGAGAAGACCGAGGCCGTGAAGCTGGTCGGCGAACCCATGGGCTGGTACTTGACGCCGGCCTCGACCTGCTCGCCGCGCAGCGGCTTGAACAGCCGGCCGTTAACGTCCGTGCCGGCCTGCGGCGTGAACGACTCGGTGTAGCTCAGGTAGGGTGCCCAGCCCGAGGGCAGCGTGTACATCACGCCGAGCCGGCGCGAGGTGGCGGTGGTGGTTTCCGAAGCACTGCCTTCGGTGCCGGCCGTGCTGCGGTCGTAGCGCAGGCCCGCGACAAAGATCCAGTTGTCGAGCTTCATCTGGTCCTGCAGGTACACGCCGGCGTTGCGCTGCGTGGTGCGGGGCTTCCAGCTCAGGTCGGTCACCGGCACATAGCCCAGGCCGTAGACCGGGGCGTAGGCGTCGATGGCGCTGTAGGCCGAGCCTTCGTACTTGTCCTGGCGCTGGCGCGAATACTCGGCGCCCACCAGCAGCGTGTGGCGCAGCGCGCCGGTGTCGAAGTGGCCCTCGACATGGTTGTCGATGCCCGTCATGCGGGTCCAGGTCAGCGACTTGTCGTTGATGCGGCCGATCACGCGCTGGCCGATCGGGTCCATGCCCCAGCCGCCGGGGATGCTGAAGAAATCGGCGTAGTGGTAGTGCGAGTCGTTGTAGGTGCGCGACATCCGGAAGTTCTGCCGGAACGTCCAGTTGTCGTTGAACTGGTGCTCGAACAGCCAGCCGAAGGTCTTGCGCTCGGTGTCGTAGCCGTCGCCGGGCTCGCCGATGAAGCGGCTCACGGGCAGCTTGCCGTTGGGGTTCGGCAGGATCGTGCCCTGCCACGGCAGGAACTGCGAGGTGCTGCCGGTCTTGTCCTTCTGGTAGAGCCCCTGCAGGGTCAGCGAGGTGGCGGCGCTCGGGCGCCAGGTCAGCGAGGGCATGACCAGCGTGCGGTCGTCGGGCACGTGGTCGACCTGGGTGTCGGCCTTGCGCTGCAGCGCCACCAGGCGGTACGACCAGTCGCCATCGGCCGTCAGCGCACCGGTCAGGTCGGCCTGGATCTGCTTGCGGCCCCAGGAGCCGAACTGCACGCCCACTTCGCGCGCGGCCTGCGTCTGCGGCCGCTTGCTGACCATGTTGATCACGCCGCCCGCCGTGCCGGCGCCGAACAGCATGCCCGACGGGCCGCGCAGCACCTCGAGGCGCTCGAGCGTGTAGGGGTCGGGCCGCGCGGTCGCGGTGTACCAGCCCGCGGAGAAGAGCTGCAGCCCGTCGAGGTAGACCGAGGCCTCGCTGCCGCGCACCTGGAAGTTGTCGGAGCGCGAGTCCAGACCGTAGGCATCGGAGCGCACGCCGGCCGCGTAAGTGAGCGCATCCTGCAGGTTGGTGGCGCCCTGGTCCAGGATCTGGTCGCGGGTCACGACCGTCACCGACTGCGGCGTCTCGGCCAGCGGCGTGTCGGTCTTGGTGGCGGTGGCCGCATTCCTCGCTCGGTAGCCGTTCACGGACGTGGTCGCCGTTTCGGCCGGCGCCTCGACGCGGATTTCGGGCAGTGCCGTCGTGGCGGCCGTTTGCGCCAGCACCTGCTGGTTTGCGTAGATCGCCAGACACCCCATCAGCGCCAAGGCATTGCGCTGCGTCAACAAGACCGCCATTCCGACTCCACTCCTCATAGATATTAAGAACCATTCTCATTCTAAAACGGAGTAATTCACATTTCCGCCAAATCCGGGTGGGTTCGAGGGGTGCCGCCTGATCGTGCGCCTCGTGGTTTCGGCGCAACACAGCTAGCATCGGCGCGCGCCAGGCGCGGGATAGTCCCGTCAAGCTTCGCTTGCCGCCCCTGCAACATTCGCGCGCCCGCCGTCATGCACACCTCCCTCGCCTCCCGCTTCCCCGCCCTGCGCGGTGCCGCGGCATGGCTGTTCGCGCTGGCGGCCGCCTTCGTGCTCGCGGGCTGCGCGGGCCTGCCGCCGCGGGCCGCCGATACGCCGGTGCTCGCCATTCCGGCCTCCAATGCCACCCTGCTCGGTCGCGCCGCCGCCCATCTCGATGCGCCGCGCGACGGGCTGTCGAGCGTGCGGCCGCTGATCGAGGCCGCGTTCGCGCTCGATGCACGGCTCGAGCTGATCCGCCGGGCCCAGAGTTCGCTCGACGTCCAGACCTACCAGCTCGGCAACGACAAGACCGGCCGCCTGCTGCTGCGCGAACTGCGCGATGCCGCGCGCCGCGGCGTGCGCGTGCGGCTTCTGCTCGACGACTTCTATACGGCCGGCATGGACCCGCTGCTGCTCGGCCTGGCCGCCGAGTCGAATGTGTCGGTGCGGCTGTTCAACCCCTTCGTGAATGCGCGCGACCACTCGGCCACGCGCTGGATGGAGTTCCTCGGCGACTTCCGGCGGCTCAACCACCGCATGCACAACAAGCTGTTCGTGGCCGACGGCGCCATCGCCATCGCGGGCGGGCGCAACCTCGCCGACGAATACTTCCTGCGCAGCGAGGTCGCCAACTTCATCGACTTCGAACTGCTGATGGCCGGCCCGGTGGTGGCCGAATC
This sequence comes from Variovorax paradoxus, assembly GCA_016806145.1. Lineage (NCBI taxonomy): Bacteria > Pseudomonadati > Pseudomonadota > Betaproteobacteria > Burkholderiales > Comamonadaceae > Variovorax > Variovorax paradoxus. The sequence goes on along the minus strand of CP063166.1, from coordinate 1,474,249 downwards.
GGCCGCGGTCTTCGACACCTACTGGAACAGCGACGTCGTCTATCCGATCGAGACCGTGGCCATCAACCACCGCACGCCGGCCGTGCTGAAGGCCGACTTCGAAACCGCCACTTCGCTGCGCTTCGCGCCCTGGCCCGATCCGCCGGGCGACAGCGACGTGCTCGGCGATCCGCCGCTGGGCCTGCAGCTGCTGAACATCCCCACCCTGCAATGGATGCGCGCCGACGCGCACGCCAGCGCCGACAGCCCGAACAAGGCGCTCGGCGTGATGCGCCATCCCACCGAATCGGTGGCGCAGCGCTTCCACGAACTGGCGGCCACCGCGCGCTCGAGCGTGCTCGTGATCTCGCCCTATTTCATTCCGGGCGACGAAGGCATGGCGCGCATCCGCGAAGGCCGCCGGCGCGGCGTGCAGGTCAGCGTGATCACCAACTCGCTGGCCGACAGCGACGAGCCGCTGGTCAACATCAACTACAACCGCTACCGCGTCGACATGCTCAAGCTCGGCGTCGAGCTCTACGAGGTCAGCACGCAGCAGCTCAAGCGCAGCGGCCAGTTCCGCGACCTGCTGAAGAAGGCGCGCGGCCGGCTGCACGCCAAGCTCGCGCTGATCGACCGCGAATGGGTAATGCTGGGCTCGATGAACCTCGACCCGCGCTCGGCCCTGCTCAACACCGAGTTCGGCGTGCGCGTGCGCAGCTTCGACCTGACCCAGGCCCTGCTCTATGCCTACCAGCTCGACGACATCGAGGGCGTCTACCGCGTCGTGCTCAAGCCCGATGGCGAGAACGTGCAGTGGATCGGCACGGGGGACGTCAACAACGAGGTGCTCGACAGCGAGCCCGACTCGAGCATGCTGACGCGGTTCCAGCTGCTGCTGTTCTCGTGGTTCGTACCGACGGATCAGCTGTGAGCGCGGGCGCTATTGGTAGGTGAGCGTGAAGGTCGCCATGCCGTTCGCCTGGCCCGGCGTCACCTTGTCGGCGGTCTGGATGTAGCTCGCGGAGAACGGCACGTCGTAGATGGTGCTCACCGCGGGACCGACCTGCATGCTCTCGCCGAACTTGACGAGCTCGTTGCGCTGTTCGTTCTTGAGCCGGATGCCCACGCCGCCGGCGACCCCGACGCCCGGGGTGATCTTGAGCACGCCGTCGCCGCCGGCCGGATCCCGGGCGCCATCCATGCGCAGGCTCACCATCTTGTTCTCGCTCACGCCAGCCTCGCAATCGAGCTTGATCGTGAACTTGCGCTCCTCGGCCGTGGTCCCCCGCCCGCTGAAGCTGCTCATGGGCACCTTGCCGAAAACCACGGGGATATTTTGCGATCCGGCGTCCACCGTACAACTCGGCGTCACGACCGTGATCCCATTGGCCTCCACGAAGATATTGATGAGGGATACCTGGTCGTCCCCGAAATATCTCGAGTAGAGGCCCGGGGCGATCGGACCGCTGCCCGTCCTCGGCTGGAATTTCTTGATCTGAACGCGCACCGTCATGTTGGGATCGAAAAAACCCACGATCGGACTGGTGCCACTCGGATCGCTGCCGGAGAAGGAATACGGATAAGGAACATCTCGGTAGTTCCCGCTCCCCCCGCTGTCTCTGTCCTGTCGCGAGAGCCGCATCGCGACGCCGGGGATGTTCGTCGAGTACCAGGAGTCTCCGAGCGCCGTTATTCCTGTCTTGTCGATGGTTCCCGTCAGTAGCGCCGTATATTGGCAAAGAAACGGCCGAATATTTCCCGGAATATTCATGGGAAATGTTTGATCGACATACACCTTGTTGATCGGATCGCTCGCACGCATCACGATGGTCTGGCCCACCTTCAGGTACACGTTGTTGATGGGGAAATCGGGATTCCGGCGGCAGGCAGCCTCGGCATCTTTCGCCATCAGAAGAAAAATCGCCGCCAGAAGAAGCGGGGGGGCTGCACGCCGAGCGGCGCGCAACGGTTGTGCCCGGCCTGCGCATCGGCCATCCGGAATCTGGGTGGGGTTCACATTCAATCCTTCATCATTTCCGGCGCGGGGCGAGCGGGTCGCCCTTCACCGTTGCTTCATTCACAAGTCGCCGCCGCTTCGCGAATCGGCGGCGCGCCGACCTCCTCGGGCAGGCTGTAGCCAAAGGTGCAGCGATCCTCGTCGCGCCGTCCCCAGCGCACCGTGAAGCGCCCGCTCGGTGGCGCGCCGGTCACGAAGGCCTGGCCATCGGGGCCCACGATGCCCATTTCCTGGCCCGCCTCGTTCTCGACCATGGATCCGAAGGGCAGCGGCTCGCCCTTGCGGCCCTTCAAGGTCAGCATCAGCCGATAGCCCACGGCCGTGTCGAACTTCGCCACCACCACCGCGCCGCGCGTGGGCACGACCTCGGTCACCGCGTTCTTGACCTCCACGTTGTCGCCCAGGTCCTGCGTGCGCACGGCCAGGCGGTTCTCGCGATAGGGGCTGACGTTGGCGACCACCGCATTGCCGGCCCAGTCGGTGGCCAGGCCGGGCCGCGATTCGATGCCCACGCCCGAAGCCTTGGGCACCTGCACCAGCGCGATCGTGTCGCCCAGCGGTTGCGACAGCGTCACGCCGCCGCCGTGCGCCAGCAAGCCGCCGGCCATGCCGACACTGGTCTGCCGGTAGCCCGAGCCCTGCGAATGGCTGAAGTCGAAACGCCCCACGGGCGACATGTAGCTGGCACTGGCGCCGCCGGTGGAGCCCTGGTCCCCGGCATGGCTGGCCGACACGCTGTAGCTCAGGCGCGAATCCTCGAGCACGGTGCCGGAGATGCTGGCCTGCTGGCTGGTGCGACCGTTGCGCTCGTGCATCACCGAGTAGTGGGCGTTGGCGCCGGAGGCGCCCAACGGAATGCTCAGCGTGACCATGATCTGGTTGGTCGGCGCCCGGTTGTAGAGGTTGCTGCTGCGGTTGTAGTAGATCCCGTAGCCGAACTGCTTGTAGCTGCCCGAGTAGCCGATCTGCACCAGGCTGTCCTTGGCGCCGGTGCCCCAGTAGCTCTGCTGGCGCGCCGACGCGGTCACCGCGCCCCAGTCGCCGAGCGACTGGGAAAGCTCCAGCCGCAGCTCGTTGCGACGGTTGTGGAGGCGTTCCCGCGGATCGAGCCCCTGCATGTCCGCGGCTTCCTGGAAGGTGCGGTAGCCGCTGGTGGAATAGCGGTAGCCGGCCACGCGCACGGTGGTCCCCGCGTCGAAGGCCTTCGAGTACAGGAAGCGCACCGACTGGCCGTTGTAGGTTCGATCGATCAGCAGCGGCTGCGACACCACGGCGCGCGCGGCCGAGAGGTCGGCGGAGATGGCGCCGAGCGCTTGCATGTTCTTGCCCACGCCGGCCATCACCGACTGGTAACGCCCCGAGGCGATGAGCCCGCCATAGACGCTGTAGTCGTTGCTCAGGCCGTGCGCCACCGTGCCCTGCACGAAGGCCGGCTCGGCCCGCGATCGCCGCGGCCAGGCCCAGGGCGCAAGGCCGCCATACCCCCAGCCGTAGGAGGACTGGATGAACTCGTCGCCGAGCGCGCGGCGGTACTTGCCGATCGTGGCCGAATAGCGCCAGGTTCCTTCGCGCAACAGCGTCGGCACGGCCGAGAACGCCTGGATGAACTTGGTTTCGCGTCCGTCGGCCTCGGTGACGATCACTTCCAGGTCGCCGCTCGCCGCCGTGGGATAGAGATCGTCGATCACGAAGGCACCAGGTGCCACGAAGGTGCTGTAGATGGCGTAGCCGTTCTGCCGCACGGTCACGCGCGCATTGGTCCGCGCAATGCCGCGGATGGTGGGCGCATAGCCCTGCTGGCTGTCGGGCAGCATCGACTCGTCGGTGGCGATCTGCACGCCACGGAACGGCACGCTGTCGAACAGGTTGCCGGGGGTGTTGCCGTCGCCGATCATCACCTGGGACTTGAGCGAGACCAGGTCGCGCTGCGCATAGGTGTTGACCGCCTGCCAGCGGCCTCGCCCATCGGAACCGCGGCTGTAGGTCGAGAAGTGGCGAAAGCGCCAGTCGCCGTGGTTGAAGCCGGCACGAATGCCCGCGAACAGGCTGTCGCGCCGGGGCTCCCGGTAGCGCTCGCCGAACGGGTTGCCGTCGAACGCGCTGCGCGGCACCGCGAAGGGGTCGGGCCCGCGGGGGGCGTTGTCGCCGCCATGGCGCGCGAAGTTGACCTGGTAGTCGAGCATCCCGGCCGTGATGCCCTTGTCCCACCTGTCGGAATCCACGGCACCGCGCGCCGAGCGCTTCATCGCCGCCTGCGGGATGCTGACCGCGAGGCGCAGCTTGTCGGGGTCGTAGCTGGAGGACGCATCGGGAATGGCCGCAGCCAGATCCACGCAGGCGTCGTCCGCCAGCGCCGCCAGCGTTGGAAACACCGCCACGTTGAGACCCCACCCGTCGAGCATGCCGCGCGTGAGGCAAGGCTGGGCGTCGCTCTTGCCGTCCTTGGCATCGAAGCGGATCACGGCCTGGCCCGCGCTTCGCTTGTTGACCGACACGTCGACGGTGTACGAACCGGGCAGCACGCGATTGCCGAAGGCGAACAGCGACAGGTTGGCACTCTGCTGGTCACCGCCGACGCCGAGAAAGCCCTCGTTGAAGCTCGATGCGACGAACTGCTGCGCGACGACCGGCGCACCGAGGGCGCCGAGCACGGCGGCGCACAGGCTGAGGCGGAACGGCACGCCTGCGCGCGCCTGCGGGGGGTACGTACGTCGCATCGGCTTAACGCGGCGCGCCGCTGCGGGTGGCGGAAACGGAAGGAGCTTCGGGAATGGGTGCCGGCTCGGCCTTCAAGGCCACGGGTTCGGCACCCTCGGGCACCTTGACGAATTCCTCGGGTGTTTCGCTGCCGTAGTCGCTGACGGTCGTGAAATTGATCTGGATGGCCTGCGGGACCTTGAGGGTCTTGAACGGAAAGCTCAACTCGCCGAACGGCGGGACCATACCCGCATCGAGCTCTTCCTGGTCCTTCCCGTCCGGCCCCTGCCCCTTGTTGACCGTCAGTTTCAGCAGGGTGATGTGATAGGCGCTCGCATTGCCGACCTTGAGCACGGCGCCCTGGCCTTGCGGCCCCGCGCTCACCGACCATTTGAGCAGGGTGCGCGACTCCGATGCACTGCCCGGCAGGCCCGCGGGCCGGTAGAACAGCTTGAGCCGGTTGCGGATCGCGACCTGCAGCACATTGTCCTGGTTCGACAGCTGGGGAATCTCCTTGACGTTGAGCCAGAACACGGACTCGCGATCGGCCGGCAGGTCACCGGCGACGCGCATCACGCGCAGAAGGTTCTCCTTGCCCGGATCGAGCCGCGACAGCGGCGGCGTGACGATCAACGGGGTCTTGTTCTTGCCCTCGCCGGCATCGACCCAGGCCTGGATCACGTAGGGCGATGTGCCGTAATTCTTCATCGGCAGGGAGGTTTCACGGTCCTTCTCGCGCAGGATCACGCGCGTGCCGGAAAGCATCACGCTGGCGCTCGCCAGGCACTGGAATCCAAGCATCACCAGAATGCCGAAGACCCACCGAATTCGTTTGTTGCTGTACATATGTATTCCTCGGTGCGAACCGCATCCATGACGCGCGCACACGCGCACTCCGACGCGCCGATGGCGACGCCTCAAAGGAAAAAATCGATCAACTGGAGACGAACGCAAGAACTGCGCGGCCTTGCGCCGCCGATGCGCGCCTCAGAACGACGCGAGATCGCGAAGACCTCGCGCCGTCATGCTCAATTAGTTGTAGGCAACCGTGAATTGCGCCGAGCCGGTGGCCGAGCCGGGCGTGAGCGCAGGGCCGTTCGGAGTAGCGGGCGTCACCGGCAGGGTCGAAACGTAGCGTGCAAAGAACTTCAGGTCGTTGTCGCCTTCAGCAATGATGTAATCGCGCGAGGCTTGGCCCAGCGGAATCTTCACCTTGCCCCAGTCGCTGATTTCGATAGCGACACCCTTGGCCGTCGGGTCACCAGTGCCATTCACGCGATCGATCGCCAGCAGTTCCGCGTTGAGCGTGTCTGCCGTGCCCTGGAAGGTCACCTTGGCCTTGGTGGCGGTCGCGGGGCAGTCCCGCAGACCAAGCTCGAAGTTCTTGTAGTCGAAGCCCGAACCAACCGTCGGGAAAGCACCCTTGTTCGGCCTGCCCAGGTCCACCGTCTGATTGACACTGTTGGGGGCGATGCCGCAGATGCTGTCGGTGACTTCACCCACGAAATTGACCTTTCCATCCTGGGCCAGGGCAGCTTGCGACATGGCGCCGACGGCGGCGATCACTGCGATCTTGATAAATGCGTTCTTAAGCATTGGTTTCCTTGGTAAAAGTAATGTGAATTACAAGTCCGACATCAATCGGACCAACGCAATGGTAGTTACCAAAAACAAATAAACGCTACTCTCGATTCAATATTCAATGCAATTGTGATTAAATCTCTTTAAGGTTTCTTACGAACGCGATGTGTCTAATTGAACAATGAAAAATTCATTTTCAATAAGATAATAATAAATAAACAATTGGGGTTTGAAGAGGGCTTGAGCCTCCGATCGACCGGGCCGCCCGAAGCGGCGAGCGCCGGGGTGCGGCCGCATCACGCCGCGACTGGCCTGCTGATGCGCAAGGGTGAAGGTGGGGATGCCGTTAAGAATACGCGGCTGAAGCTGCGCTCCGGTCGACATAGCACGCGCGACGTGCATCCGTCGATGCCATGGACATGTCGCGGCTCGACATGCCCTGATTCGGGACGGTGAAATGCGCGCGACGCCTCGGTCAGCGCGCGACGGCCGCACGACCGCACCGCCCTCACGGGGGTGCGCCGGCCGTCCTGCTTACTTGTAGGAAAGCGTCAACGTGACCATGCCGTCGGCCTGACCGGGGATGATGTCCTTGGCCGTCTGGTAGTAGCGCGCCTTGAACGGCATGTCGATCGTGCCAGCCGCGGAATTGCCGATCGCGACGGGCTCGCCGAATTTGACCGGCGTGTTGGTCTTGCCGTCGAGTATCTGGATACCCACGCCGACGGCGACCTTGTCGGCATCGGAAGAAAGCTGGAGCACGCCGGGCTTGTTCGATGGATCCGCCGCTCCCTCGAGGATCAGAGACACCGCATTGCCCTGCTGCTTCTCCGACACATCGCAAGCCACGCCGATATTGAACGTCTTCTCCGCCGCCGTGCTGCTCACCCCCGAGAAGCGATTCATGCGCACTTCGCCCAGCGAGACCGTCTGGTTCTTCGTCGCCGTGGTGATCTGGCAGGTGGGCGCGAGGATTTGCACCGAGTTGATGTCCGCGGTGAACCACTGCTGGGCAGGGTTGCCCACCATGTGAAAGCGGGCGTAGGCGCCGGGCGTGATCGCGCCATTTCCCACGACGGGCGCCGTCTTGACCAGCTCGATCACCACCGCTCGCCAGTCGATATAGACGGGCGAGAAGTTATTGCCATGTTGTTCATGGCGACTGCCCAATTGATTGACCTTGCCCGGCGTGATTCGCACCCTGTAGCCGATGCCATCGATATTGGTCGAATAGGTGGTCGGCGACATCCCCTCGACCTGCGTTCCCATCAGGGGACTGAGGATGGCGTAGACGCCGGTGCCGGAAGAGGAGCCCTGACAGATCCAGAAGGGGCCGCCACCGAAACTGAGGTTGCCGCTGCTCGCAATGACACTACCGATGCCAGCTGTCCGCGGCACGATGATCGTGCTGGGCGCATTGAATATACGGGCGCCTTTGTTCATCTTCGCGCTGTATGCACACTCCGCGAACGCACTGCCCGAAGCGATGCTCGCCCCCACCAGAATTCCCGACACCAGAAAGCATCGATGCAGCGCGCTCATCGGCAGATCTCCTTCATTTCGTGGATGGGCGCCGCAACGTCCTGAGCGGGTACGCGATAGCTGACCTGGCATTGCGCGCCGGCACGGTCGCCCCAGATGACTTTCAAGGTGCCCGTTTCACCCGCGCCGGTCACATAGGCCTGGCCCTCGGGTCCGACCACACCCACTTCCTGGCCCGCCTCGTTGTCGATGCGCGCGCCGAAGGGAAGCGGCCGTCCTTGCGGATTGGTCAGCGTCAACATCAGCCGATAGCCGACCGAGGTCTCGTACGGCGCCAGCACCACGGCGCCGCGCGTGGGCACGACCTCGCGCGCGGCATGCTTGACTTCGACCTTGTCGTCCAGGTCCTGTGTCAGCAGTGCGAGGCGGTTGTTTCTATAGGGCGTGAGGTTGGGGACGACGGCATGGCCCGTGGCGTCGGTGCTCACGCCGGACTGCGACTCGATGCCCACGCCCGAGGCCTTGGGAACACGCACGAGCGCGATGGTTTCGCCCAAGGGCTGCGACAAGGTCAGGCCTTCGCCATGCGCCACCAGGCCGCCCGCCACGCTGATGTTGGTCTGGCCATAGCCCTGGCCCTGGCTGCGGCTCAGGTTTACCTGCCCGCTGCGTCCCTTGTAGGTCAGGTTCGCGCTGCCATTCGATCCGTCCTCGTTGGAGCGGTCCACCGTCAGGCCGTAGGTCAGGCGGAAGTCGTCCCATGCGCTGCCGGAAACCCCCGCCTGATGGGTGACACGGCCCTGGTTGTTGCGCGAGACGGCGTAGCTCGCATTGACGTTCGATCCGAGCGGAATCGACAGCGTCAGCATGACCTGGCGATTGGCCGGTCCCCGTAGATTGGAAACCTGGCTGTAGAAGATGTTGTAGCCCACCCGCCCGTAACTGCCGGAATAGCCGACCTGCACCAGCTTGTCCTTGCGGTCGCTGCCCCAGTAGCTCTGCTGCCGGGCCGACGCGTAGAGCGAGCCCCAATCGCCCAATGGCTGCGCCAGGTCCAGCCGCACCTCGCTGCGCCGGTTGAAGAAGGGCAACAGGTTCTCCGCGGCATAGCGCATCTCGACCGATTCGGAAAAGGTCCGGAAGCCGCTCGTCGAATAACGGTAGCCGGCCATGCGGAAGGTGGTGCCCGTGTCATCGATCGTCTTGGAATACAGGGCCCGCAGCGACTGGCCGCTGAGCGTCTTGTCGCCCTGCTCCTCGGTTCGGGCATGCGTGAGGTCCAGTGACACCGCGCCGAAGCCATACATGTTCTTGCCCATGCCGACCATCCCGGCCTGATAGCCGCGCGACAGCGTGGCGCCGCCATAGACGGAGAAATCCTTCGGCAAGCCTCGCGCCAGCGTGCCCTGGACGAAATAGGGACGCTCGGCGTTGCCTCTGTAGCGCTCGTCACCGCTGCGGAACTGGCCCGCGGTGGCGCTGTAGCGCCACGTGCCTTCGCGCAGCAGCGTGGGCACCGCGGCGAATGCCTGGATGTAGCGCGTCTCGCGGCCATCGGCCTCGGTGATCGTCACTTCCAGGTCACCACCCGATGAAGTCGGGTACAGGTCGTCCAGCGCGAAAGGTCCGGGCGCGACGTAGGTGTTGTAGATGATGTAGCCGTTTTGCCGTACCGTGACGCGCGCATTGGTCTGCGCCACGCCCCGGATGGTGGGCGCATAGCCTTGCAGGCTGTCCGGCAGCATGGCGGTGTCCGAGGCCACCTGCACGCCCCGGAACTGGAAGCCGTCGAACAGTTCGGCCGATGTGAAGCCATCGCCGATCAGCAGTTGGCCGCCGATCGAAGGAAGATCGCGCTGCGCGTACGTCTGGACGGCCTGCCAGCGCCCTTTGGCATCGAAGCCGCGGTCGTAGTTGGAGCGGTGGCGAAAACGCCAATCGCCGACGTTGAACCCTCCCAGCACCGAGGCATAGAACGTGTTGCGCTCGACCTTCTCGCCGCCGAAGGCGCCAGTCGAGGTCGGCCCTCGATAGGAGAGGCTGTTCGATCCATGGCTGCGCGACACGCTGAGCTGATAGTCCAGCATGGCGGCACTGATGCCATGGTCCCATTTCGACGGCTCGACCGCGCCCCGGGCCGAACGCTTCAGGGCCGCCTGGGGAATGCTCAGCAGCAGCCGCTGCTGGCCTGCGTCGTAGGTGGCCGTGGCCTCCGGCACCGCGGCATTCAGGTCGACGCAGCTCTCGGGCGGCAGCGTCGCCAGGCCGGAGAAGGCGTCCACGTTCATGCCCGAGCTGCGCAGCAGGTCCACCGTGAGGCAGGGCACGGCATCGCGCTTTCCTTCCACCGCATCGAAGCGGACCTCCACCTTGCTCAGCGGGGCACCATTGCGGATGATTTCGACCATGTAGACGCCGGGCATCACCTGGTTGCCGAACGAGAACATCGAAAGATCGGCGTTCGCCTGGTCGCCGTTGATGGTCAGGAATTTCTCGTTGAAGATGCTTTCCTTCGGCTTCTGCGCATGGCTGGCGTGTGCCACGAGCGCGAGCGCAATGGCCGAAAGCGCGTGCTTTCGAACATTTCGAGGGTGGGCGGAGGCACTCACGACATTCATCTCCGTGACGTCATGGCCGCTTGTCGGTCGCCGCGGCTTGAGGCTGGAGTTCCACGGGCTCGTTCGCCGCGGGAACGCGGACGCTTTCCTGAGGGGTCTGCCCGCCGAAGTCGTTGATCGTGGTGAACTTCACGGAAACAGCCTGTGGCTCCGTGATGCTGTTCAGCGGATAGATGCGCTCCTCCATCGGCGGCAACATGTCGGGATTGATCTCCTGCTGATTTCCATTGACATGGAGATAGGTGAAGGTGACGTGATAGGGCGTCGGGTTGACGATCTTCAATGCGGCGCCCTTGCCGTCCTGCCCCGCCACGATGGCCCACTTCAACCGGTTCCGGGCGGCCGCCGGATCGCTATCCCGCAGGGCCGTGGGCCGATAGAACAGCTTGATGCGCGTGCGCACCGCGATCTGCAGCACGTTGTCTTCCTGCGCCTTCTCGGGAATCTCTTTCACGTTGAGCCAGAACGCCGATTCGCGGTCGGCGGGAAGATCCTTGGATGTGCGCAGTACGCGCAGAATGTTTTCCACGCCGGGGTCCAGCCGCGAAAGAGGCGGCGTGACCAGGAAAGGTGTCTTGTTCCTGCCTTCGCCGGCATCGATCCAGGCTTGCACGACATACGGCGAACCGCTTTCGTTCTTCATCGAGATCGATGCTTCGCGGTCTTTCTCGTTGAGGATGACGCGGGTACCACCGAGCATGACGGCGGCATCGGCCGGCGCGATATGTGCACCCAGCAAGCCGACCACCATCAACGTGACACCTGCCGAGCGCAGCGCGTTTTTGAAAAGCATGGAGTTCCCCGATGCGCGGCTCAGGCGGAGCGTGACGCGCCTCATGTGCGCGGCGAGCCGGTCCGGCGCCAAGAAGAAGAAGAAAGAAGAAGAGGGAGAAAAAATGGCCCGTGAATGGACGGGCCGTATCCGTTTGAAATACCCCATCCGACTGTGGCCGGACGGGTTGCCGGATTTACTTGTAGGCGATCGTGAAGTTCGCGACGGCGTTGCCCGAACCGCTCGTGACCTTGTCCTTCTTGGTCGTCACGTAGCCGGCCTTGAAGCGCAACGAGAAGTCGCCCTTGCCCAGCTGGTAGTTGGCGGACGCCGCGTTGTTCGCGATCCGGGTGCCGGCGGAATCGAGCACTTCGATGCCGACGCCGCCTGCCGCGTTGACTTCGCCCAGGCCAACGGCCAGAAGCGCGGAGTCATCGGCATGGGGCGGTGCGCTGAACGTCACCGTGGCGCCGGTGGCCGTTTCGCCGCAGTTCATCAGCTTGATCACGAACGGCACCGGCGTGGACTTGGTGCCGTCCGCGGCGGCCATGTGGGCGCTGGAGATGGTGCCCAGTTCCACGTTCTGGTTCTGGCTCTCGCCAGCGATGGAGCAAGGCGCGTCGATGATCTTCCCGTTGAAGTTGACGTTGCCATCGATCGCGAAAGCGCTCTGGGCGGCGACACCCAACGCGGCGACAGCGACGATCTTTGCGATCGTGAATTGATTCATTTTTATTTCCTAGGAAATTAGATTAATAAATTAAGAGACCAGTGCCGAGATGGCGGAGCGAAGTCTATTCAGGAAAAACAAGTCAAAAATTGAACTTTGACAATTGTTCAATATTGCAACTAAGGTGTGACTCGCACCTCGGACTCCGATCGATCGCCACTCGATGTCACGATGCGCACCAGCCGGAACCCCTGCGCATAGACGCTTGCCAATTGCGCGCCGTTCTCGGGTTGCAGTTTCAGCTTGACGCGCAATCGATAGATGTGCGTATCGAGCGTCTTGGAATCGATGCCGAGTTCCCGACCCCATATGGCCTTTTCGAGCATGGTTCGGGTGACCAGTTTTCCGACATTGCGAAACAGGTACAGCGCCAGATCGAACTCCCGACGCGACAACTTGACCGGCTGGCCGTACAGGCAGAGATGACGGGCCGGAAGGTCGATGGCATAGACACCCACGCGCAGCACATCGCTGGGGAGTTCGAGATGCGGATAGGCGCGCCGGGCCAGCGCCTGGATGCGCGCCGCGAACACGGAGCGATGCGCGGGCCTCGGCAGTACATCGTCGGCGCCGGCCGCATACAAGGTAGCGATCACGTCTTCGCGAAGTTCCGTGCTCAACAGCAGAACGGGCGGCAAGACGCCAGCTCGCGCTCGTATCCGCTCGATCAGCAGGCAGGCTTTCTCGGCGGAGAAACGGTGCAGGTCGAGGACGAACAGGCCGGCATTTCCCGTGTCGTCCTTCTCGACGGAATGAACGTCGAGCGCCATGGTGCGAATCGAATAGCCGAGGTCCACGAGCAACCTGGCGAGCACCTCGGCCTGGACTGGGTCGTCACCCAGCAGCGCAATCTGCAACGGCTGCTCGGCGCAGCGCTCTTCTTCGGAGTCCATCTCGATGCGGTGCGTCGAAACACTCCATTTGTCGCTCTGGGGCACTTCGGCCGTGCGCGACATCGCGCGCGCATGGCTGCCGTGAAAACCACGAGAGATGGAACCCTGCCAAAACATACTGTCTCCTGCATCTGCAATACACGAACACCGTCACCCCGAGCGCATTTCCGACGGTGGATTCAGCGCCACCAGGCGGTAACCGACGCCATAGATCGTCAACAAGCGCACCCCCTTCTCCGGCCCCAGCGAAAGCTTTCGTCGCACGCGGGTCACGTGCACGTCGAGCACGCGGGAGCCCGGACTGGCGGGCCGGTCGAAAAGCTGTGCCTCGATCTCCGCGCGGCCGATGACCTTGCCGAGGTTCTGGAACAGGATCAGCGCCACCTCGAACTCGCGCGGCTGCAGGCGGACCTCCACGCCATCGACCAGCACCACGCGCGCCTGCCGCTTGAAATGGAAGCTGCCCCAGATCAGGTCTTCCTCGACCGGCTGCGCGTTGGCGCCGTTCCTGCGCGAATGCAGCAGGCGCAGGCGCATGGCCAGTTCCGCGCCGTCCACCGGTGCCGTGGCGAACTCGATACGTTCGCCGTTGATGGATTCGTCGTCGAAGGTGGACGCCAGTTCCAGCGCATCGCGCGAGACGACCACGAGGATCGGCAGCTTCACCATGCTGCGCAGATTCACCCATCGTCGCGGGCTCCACGCCTTGTCGGCACAGGCGATCAGCGCGTCGTAGCGGCGGCCCGAGGACAGCGAGTCCCACAGGGTCTGCACCGAATCGAAGGCCGCCGAGGCGAAGCCCTGCGAATCGAGGGCATCGCGCAACGCGCCGCGGTTGCGGTCGTCGCCGAAGACGAGAGCCAGCGAGGAGATGGATCCCGGGTTCGAGATCCCGGCATGGGTCGTCGGGCTCATGGCGCGAACCCTCCGGACGACCGCGCCGCCGATTCGAAGCCCGGGACCACCTCGGCCACGAAGCGTCGGACGCTTTCGCGGACCACGTCGAGCTCCATGTCCGGCTCACGCGCCGCGCGCAGCACCACGCCTTCAACGAAGCATTGCAATGCAAAAACCCGGCCGCGAATCTCCGCCTCGGGCAAGAAACGGTGGACCTCCCGCAAGTGGGCCTGCAACAGCGTGACCAGCGCCTGGCGTTCCTGAACCACGGCCTGCATGCTGGCGCCGGCCACGCGCGCCCGGCGCGCTCCCTCCGCGATCGCTTCCAGCATGAAGGCGGCGTTCGCCGCACCCGTGGCGCGCCAGCAGCGCATCCGGTCGCACACGAAGTCCGCCACCGTCTCGGGGGTGAGCGCCGTCAGGCTGCCAAGCCCCAGCCCCTGCAGGCGCTCGAGCAAGGCCAGCACGATGTCGTCCTTGGTCGCGAAGTGCCGACGAATTTCGTCAGGACTCGCTTCGGCCGCATCGCAGATGCAGACCATCGACACGGCCCGGATGCCGCGCTGCGCGAAGCATGTGGCCGCCACCGAAAGAATGCGGTTGCGCGCTGGCTCTTCATCGCGTGCGCCGACTGCTTGCTTTATCCCTGTTTCCTGTACCACTTGAATCCTTTCGACGGATGCCGAACAGACAGAATCTGTTGCATTGAAGAGAGTGAATATTCATTTTTTCTTAGGTTAACCTACTCCCTCCTTTCAGAGAACCCAGTCCACCGGATTCCTAGGGGAAAGCAACAACATTCACGCAAAAATACGGAACTAGTTCTCGATACATGGGGGCTGTTGCCACCAAGTTGTCGACAACGCCCCTCTTGGTGAAAGATCGAACCGCGCCACACAGCGAGGGCCGCGGCGCCCTTCCGCCGGCTCCCGTCATCACTCAAAACATGAATGAATGTTTATACTTTCAGGACGTTCATGAACGTCGTCACCAGCCTCCCATGCCACCCCACCCACGAGGAATTCCCGAGTGAATAGCACTACCAAGCGCTCGTCCCCCAAGATCGAACTGCGGGCGGAGTCGCAGCGGCAACGGATCCTGAAGGCCGCGACGGAATGCTTCATCCAGGACGGGCTGCATGCGGGCACCATCGCCCGCATCAGCGAAGCGGCGCAGATGAGCCCGGGGCTGATCTATCGCTACTTCTCGAGCAAGGAAGAGATCGTTCTCGCGCTCATGCACCGGCAGATCAGCACCGGCAATGGCGCGGGACTGCTGGGACTGCCGCCGAAGGTCGTGACGACGCGCATCTGCGAATACCTGCGCCGCTGGCTGGCCGGCGACCCCGACGTGCCGAGCGCCACGCTGATCCTCGAGATGAGCGCCGAGAGCACGCGCAACGAAGCGATCTCGCGACAGATCCTGAAGGTGGACGGAGAAGCCAAGACGTCGCTGACGGCCTGGCTCGGCGATCTGCTCGCCAAGTCCGGCGCGGCGCTGAGCGAGCACGAGATCGCGATTCGCGTCCTCACGCTCGAATGCTTCGTCGAGGGCCTGTTGATTCGCGCGGTCCGCGAGCCGACCCTCGACATGGAACTCGTCGAGAAGAGCATGGACAACCTCATGGCCACCCTGGTGCCCTTGCCGGCCGGCAACGCAACTTGATGGCAGTTGAGCCGCGGACGGTGCTCCTTCACCCGGCAGTGCCTGTGATAGAGTGCCTCCAGCGCATCTGCCGCGCTCGCCTTTGGGGACGACTCCAAAACGCGATCACCGTTCGGGGACGACCCTGCGCTTCTGCTGAAGTTCAACCATGGTCACTCCCCGCAACCCGCCGCCTCCGGGCGCTGCCCCCAAGCCTTCCGTTCCACCCTCGACCTGGCTGCTGCTGATCGCCGCCTGGGGCGTCGTCGGCGCGTTCACCGTCTTCGGTGCCGAATGGCTCGGCCCCTCGATGACGCCCGTCGCGGCGGGTATCGCCTTCGCGGCGCTGTTCGTCACGATCCTGGCCGCGTCCTTCGGCGTGGTGAAGGAGGCCGACCATCTCGCGCATGCGCTCGGAGAGCCCTACGGCACCCTGATCCTGACGCTGTCGATCGTGCTGATCGAGGTGGTGCTGATCGCCTCGGTGCTGCTGGGCCCGGGCGACTTCCCCACCATCGGCCGCGATTCGATCTTCGCCGTCATGATGATCATCATGAACCTCGTGATGGGCCTGTGCCTGATCGCGGGCCACAGCCGCAACGGCCATCAGGCCTACAACGCGCAAGGCACGGCTTCGTACCTGGCGATGGTGGTGCTGCTCGCCAGCATCGCACTGGTGCTGCCGAAGTACCTGAGCGACGCGGGCGAGTTCACGACCTTCCAGGCCCTCGGCATCACGGCGGTGACGGCCGTGGTCTACGCAGTCTTCCTCGGCATGCAGATGCGAAGCCACCGCAAGCTCTACATGGAGCCCTCGCCAGCCGTCGATGCCGAGCCGCCGCCCCGCCATGCCGTCGGCCTGCTGCCCCAGCCCGCGCGGACGGACACGCGCTTCCTCCTGCTGCGCTCGGCGCTGCTGATCGCGCTGATCCTGCCGATCGTGCTGCTCGCCCACCATCTCGCGGTGGTCACCGACTACGGCATCGCGGCGGCCGGCGCGCCCACCGCCCTGGGCGGCGTCCTGATCGCGATCATCGTGTTCACGCCCGAGTCCATCACGGCCGTGAAGGCCGCGATGAACAACGAGATGCAGCGCGCCATCAATCTGTGCCTGGGCGCCTTCGTCTCCACGGTGGGACTGACGGTGCCGGCCGTGCTCGTCATCGGCCTCGTGACCGGCAAGCAGGTGATCATGGGGATCTCGAACGCGGAGACGGTGCTCTACGTTGCCACCGTGGCGCTGAGCATGCTCACCTTCAACGGCCAGAAGACCTCGGCGGTGCAGGGCTGGATGCACCTCGCGCTGTTCGCGATCTTCGGGCTGCTCCTCTTCAGTCCCTGAGCCGAGATACCCGCTCAGTAGCTCCGGTTCGGCACGCCCGACATCGACAGCGCCCACTGCGCGATCCGGTCCTTTCGTTCGAAGGCCACGCCCGGGTGCTTGTTCGCATAGGCCAGGAACTCGCCCAGCGCCTTCACGCGCGCGGGCGTGCCGCCGATGCGGTCGTGGGTGGAGATCGACATCATCCGCCGGCGGCCGGCCGCCTCGGCATAGAGCTGGTCGAACTCGTCCTTGAGCTCCTGGCCGAAGGCCGCGGCCGTGAGCGGCCCCTCCGCACCGAAGCGGGCGATGTCGTTTATGCGCAGCGTGTAGGGCACGACCGCGAAGGGCTTGCCGTTGACCTGCGTCGTCATCGGCTCGTCGGCCGAGAGGTCGTCGATGTGGTACGTGAAGCCCAGTTCCTGCAGGATGCCGAGCGTGCGCGGCGTGCCGCGCGGCCAGAACGCGTTGTAGCCCGCAGGACGGGTGCCGGTGGCCTTGCCAGCGCATCGATGTTGGCCTGGTAGGAGGCGCGCTCCTGTTCGGGTGAGATGTCCCAGTGCGGGGTCCAGGTCTGGCCATGCGCGGCGGCTTCGTGGCCGCGCTGCACGATCTCGCGCGCGAGCTGCGGGTTGCGCTCCACGGCCTGGCCGGTCATGTGCGAAGTCACCTTCACGCCATGCCGGTCCCACAGGTCGAGCAGCCGCGGGATGCCTTCCCGCACGCCGTATTCGAACCAGGTGCGCGCCGGCAGGTCCGGGTACTTCGCATCCATCGGCGGAAACGGCGAACCGTTGTCGTGCTCGCTCTGCGCGCCCGACTCGAACTGCATCGACACCGAGATCACGAGCCGCGCGCCGTTCGGCCAGTAGCGGCCGGTACCGGACGTGGCTGCGGCCTTCGGCCGCGCCTGGGCCCGCGCTTCGCCGGCCGCGAGGCCGGACAGCGCGGCAGCCGCCACCGTGCCCGCGCCGCCGCGCAGGATGTTGCGGCGCTCGAGGCTGCCGATGGAGGGGTTGGCGTTCATCTGGAGATCCCTTTCATGGATGGTGGGGGTTCGATGGCGGGTTCCACTGCTGCTTCCAGTAGTTCGCCTTGGGGTGTTCGCGCAGGAACACGCAGCACTGCACCCATTGGCCGGGCGACAGTGCCTCGACCGCGCGGGACAGCACCGTGAACGCGGTGTCGGCCATCCGCTGGCTCACCTCGCTCGCACGCGGATTAGTGAGCACCAGCGTGGCGATCAGTTGCTGCGCGCCGGGCTCGTCGCCGCAGAGTTCGGCCACGATGGGTTGCACGCGCGACTTCAGATCGCCGAGCGCGGCCGACCCGCTGTCCGCGAGTGCGCGGTGCAGCGTTCGCAGGGTCTGCGGCCAATCGATGGCCGCGAGCAGAGGAGGCGATGCCTCGACAACGATGTGGGGCATGGCGCGCGACCTCAATCCAGCTTGATGCCGGCCTCGCGGATCAGTTGCTGCCAGCGGATGCGCTCGCCGGCCATCATCCGCGCGAAGCCCTGCGGCGAGCTGTCGACCGTGATCGATCCCAGTTCCGCGAGCTTGTCGCGCGTGTTCTTCTGCGCCAGTGCGCGGCGCATGTGATCGACCAACCAGGCCTGGCGTTCGCTCGGCGTGGCCGCGGGCGCGACGAAGCCGTACCAGCCGCCGATCTGCGCATCGACGCCGCTCTCCTTGAGCGTCGGGACCTCGGGCAGCGCGGGGATGCGCGCGGGGCTGGTCACGGCGAGCGCCTTGAGCCGGCCCGACACGATGTGCTGCAGCACCGCCGGCGTGGCCTCGAACAGCAGTTGCACGGTGCCGCCCATCAGATCGTTGAGCGCCGGCGCCGAGCCGCGGTACGGCACGTGCAGGATCGACACCCGCGCCTCGCGCTTGAAAAGTTCGGCCGCCAGGTGCTGCGGCGTGCCGTTGCCCGCCGAGGCGTAGGAGTAGCGGCCCGGCGCCTTGCGCAGCACCTCGAGCGCCGCGCGCAGGTTCGGCGCGGGGAACGAGGGATGCGCCACCATCACCAGCGGCACCGACGCGGCCCAGGCCAGCGGCGCGAAGTCCTTGGCCGGGTCGTAGTTGAGCTTGGGATAGAGCGCGGCATTCGCCGCCATCGGGCCGAGCGCCGCGAGCAGCAGCGTGTGGCCGTCGGCCTCACCGCGCGCCACGGCTTCGGTGCCGATGTTGCCGCCCGCGCCGCCGCGGTTGTCCACGATCACCGTGGCGCCGCTCTCCGTCTGCAGCGCATGCGCCATCAGGCGCGAGATCGCGTCGGTGGTGGCGCCGGCCGGGTACGGGCAGACGATGCGGATCGGCTTGGAGGGAAAGGCCTGTGCGTGCGATGCGCCGGCAAGGCCGGGGATGGCAAGGGCCGCGCTGGCCTGGAGAAAATTTCGTCGCTGCATGAATCGGTGCTTCCTGATGTCTCGTCTTGGGAGGCAGTTTCAGAGCATGCGCCGGCCGCGGCAAATCGCATTTTTCGGCACACCTCATCGGATAATCCGATCGCCATGACCGCACGCCCCAGCAGCCGCGCCCAGCGCGCACGCGATCCCCTCGAGCTCGTTTCGCTGCGGCAGCTGCGCTATTTCAGCGCCGCGATGCGCGCGCCCAGCTTCAACGAGGCGGCGCGCGAATGCTCGATCTCGCAGCCCGCGTTGTCGGAACAGATCGCGCTGCTCGAGCAGGTGCTGGGCGTGCCGCTCTTCGACCGCACCGGCGGCCGCGCGGTCCCCACGCTGTCGGGGCACGAACTCGAACGCCGCATCGCGGGCAGCCTGCTCGAACTGCAGTCGGCCTTGCGCGAGGTGCCCGAGCGGGCCGACACCATCTCGGGCCTGGTGCGCGTGGGACTCGTGCAGTCCTACGGCGCCTGCTGGGTGGTGCCGGTGATGCGCGCGGCGCAGGCGCGCTGGCCCGCGCTGTCCGTGGCGCTGCGGCGGCGCACCGCGCATGCGCTCGAGGAAGGCGTGCTGCGCGGCGACTTCGAGTTCGCGGTGAGTTTCGATCCGCACCCGCATGCCGACCTCGAGATCGCGCAATGCTTCGTCGAGCGGGCCGTCGCCGTCGGCGCTCCGCAACGGCGCGCGCGGCGGCTCACGCTGGCGCAGCTCGCGACCTGCGGGCTCGCGCTGCTGCCGAGCGAATACACGATGCGCCGCGAGCTCGACGCGGCCTTTGCCGCGCAGGGCCTCAAGCCGCGGGTGCGGCTCGAATCGGATGTATTCGAAGACCTGGTGGCCGCCGCGCGCGAGAGCGGCATGGTCGCGATCCTCAACGCCGCGGCCGCATCGAGCCTGGCGGTGCACGACGCGGTGCCCATCGATTGCGTCGAGCTGCAGCGCAAGGCCTGCCTCGTGCGTTCACGCACGCGCCATCACACGAACGCGTCGCGCCATCTCTGGGATGCGCTGATCGCGGGCGCGCCGGACCTGCCATCGGGCTGGACCGCGCCCGACAAGGCACGGCGCTAGATGCTTCGCAGGTTCACGCGCCGCGACAAGGCCTCGGCGCTCTCGCGCCGCTCGCTGTAGCGGTCGACCAGATGGCCGGCGCAGTCGCGCGTCAGCAGCGTGAACTTGACCAGTTCCTCCATGACGTCGACCACGCGGTCGTAGTACGGCGAGGGCTTCATGCGTCCCGCTTCGTCGAACTCGAGGTAGGCCTTCGCCACCGAGGACTGGTTCGGGATGGTGATCATGCGCATCCAGCGCCCGAGCACGCGCAGCTGGTTCACCGCATTGAAGGACTGCGAGCCGCCCGAGACCTCCATGACGGCCAGCGTCTTGCCCTGGGTCGGCCGCACGGAGCCGACCGACAGCGGGATCCAGTCGAGCTGCGCCTTCATGATGCCGGTCATCGCGCCATGACGCTCCGGCGAGCACCAGACCATGCCTTCGGACCACTGCGCGAGCGCGCGCAGCTCCTGCACCTTCGGATGGTCCTCGGGTTCGCTGTCGGGCAGCGGCAGGCCGCGCGGATCGAAGACGCGGGTCTGCGCGCCCAGCGCGCGCAGCAGCCGCTCGGCCTCTTCGGTCAGCAGGCGACTGTACGAACGCTCGCGGACCGAGCCATAGAGCAGCAGGATGCGCGGCGCATGCGTCGAACGCTCGACGGGCCACAGGTGCCGTGGGTCCGGGAGCCGGAAGGCCTCCGCATCCAGGTTCGGCAGGTCAGGGCTTGACGACACGCTGGCCTTTCGCATCGATGACGGGCTCGCCGTCTTCCTTCGAGAACGCGCCGCGCTGGGCGTGCGGCAGCAGGTCGAGCACGGCCTCCGACGGCCGGCACAGGCGCGTGCCCAACGGCGTGACGACGATCGGGCGGTTGATGAGGATCGGGTGCGCGCGCATGAAGCCGATCAGCTCCGCGTCGCTCCACTTTGCATCGGCAAGGCCGAGCTCGTCGTGGGGCGTGCCCTTCTGGCGCAGCAGGTCGCGCACGCCGATGCCCATGTCGGCGAGCAGTTGCTCCAGGGTTTCGCGGCTCGGCGGATGCTTGAGGTACTCGATGACGGTCGGCTCCTCGCCGCTGTTGCGGATCAGCGCGAGCACGTTGCGCGAGGTGCCGCAGTCGGGGTTGTGATAGATCGTGATGTCGCTCATGGAAGGGAGGGATGTCGCTGGTGAGAAAGCAAATCAGCCGAAGCTCAGGCGCAGTGCGAGCGCGGCGAGGGTCAGGGCGAGCACGGGCACCGTCATGACGATGCCCACCTTGAAGTAGCAGCCCCAGCCGATGGTGGTGCCCTTCTTCGCGAGCACGTGCAGCCACAGCAAGGTGGCGAGGCTGCCGATCGGCGTGATCTTCGGGCCCAGGTCGCAGCCGATCACGTTGGCGTAGACCATCGCTTCCTTCACCACGCCGGTGGCGCCCGAGGCATCGATGGAGAGCGCGCCGACCAGCACGGTCGGCATGTTGTTCATGACGGAAGACAGCGCGGCCGCCAGGAAGCCCGTGCCCAGGGCCGCGCCCCAGATGCCGCCCTGCGCGAACACGTCGAGCAGCGACGCGATCCGCTCGGTCAGGCCGGCATTGCGCAGGCCGTAGACCACCAGGTACATGCCCAGCGAGAACACGACGATCTGCCAGGGCGCGCCACGCAGCACCTTGCGCGTGGCGATGACCTCGCCACGCGCGGCCACGGCCAGCAGCAGCAGCGCGCCAACGGCCGCCACGGCGCTGACCGGCACGCCCAGCGGCTCGAGGCCGAAGAAGCCGACGAGCAGCAGCGCCAGCACGACCCAGCCCGCGCGGAAGGTGGCCGGGTCGCGAATGGCATCGGCCGGGCGCTTCAAGCGGCTGGCGTCGTAGCGCGCGGGAATGTCGCGACGGAAATAAAGCAGCAAGGCCAGCAGGCTGGCTGCCACCGCCGCGAGGTTGACCGGAACCATCACCGCCGCGTAGGCGTTGAAGCCGATCCCGAAGAAGTCGGCCGAGACGATGTTGACGAGGTTCGAGACGATCAGCGGCAGGCTCGCGGTGTCGGCGATGAAGCCGGCCGCCATCACGAAGGCCAAGGTGGTGGCCGGCGTGAAGCCCAGCGCCACCAGCATGGCCATCACGATCGGCGTGAGGATCAGCGCGGCGCCATCGTTGGCGAACAGCGCCGAGACGGCCGCGCCGAGCAGCACGATGAAGGCGAACAGCCGGCCGCCGCTGCCGCCACCCCAGCGCGCGACGTGCAGCGCAGCCCATTCGAAGAAGCCGGCCTCGTCGAGCAGCAGGCTGATGACGATCACGGCAATGAAGGTGGCGGTGGCATTCCAGACGATCTGCCAGACCCGCACGACGTCGTCCAGATGCACCACGCCGAGCGCCAGGGCCACCAGCGCGCCCAATGCGGCGCTCCATCCGATGCCGAGGCCGCGCGGCTGCCAGATCACGAGCACGAGGGTCGCGAGAAAGATGAGACCAGCCGAGAGCATGAGGATGGCGCCGACCGTCAGCAATCGCAGGACGCGCCTGGCGCATCGACCGCGCAGGGCTGCCCCTGGCAGCAGTTCTCGCTCAGATAGGCCAGCAGCCCGTTCATCTGGTCGAACGAGGCGCGGTAGATCAGGTGGCGCCCCTGCCGCTCCTGCGACACCAGGCCCGCGCGGCCCAGCTCCTTGAGATGGAACGACAGGCCCGTGGCCGGAACGCCCAGCGCTTCGGTCAGCGCGCCGGGCGTCATGCCCTGCGGGCCGGCCACGACCAGCGCGCGAAACACACGCAGGCGCACGCTCTGCGCGAGGGCCATGAGGGAACGGATGACGGCTTCTTCTTCCATATTTCAATCATCGTTGAAATATTGAATCGTGGCAACCGACTTCCCGCGCGACCCGCCCCGGCGCTTGAAACCCCGGCGATTGCCCTTATGATTAGCACTCGCTGTGGTTGAGTGCTAACAAGCCTCGCCTCCAGTCGACGGGCAACCGGTCCTGCGGGATGGGCGCCCACAAAAACCACCACCCAGTTTCTTATCCAGGAGATGCAATGAAACTTCGTCCTTTGGCCGATCGCGTGATCGTCAAGCGTGTTGACAGCGAAACCAAGACTGCCTCGGGCATCGTCATCCCCGACGCCGCCGCCGAAAAGCCCGATCAGGGTGAAGTCCTGGCCGTGGGCCCGGGCAAGCGCAACGACAAGGGCGAACTGGCCGCACTGACCGTCAAGGTCGGCGACCGCGTCCTGTTCGGCAAGTACAGCGGCCAGACCGTCAAGGTCGGCGGCGACGAACTGCTGGTCATGAAGGAAGACGACCTGTTCGCGGTCGTCGAGAAGTAATCCACCCATCCCCTATTCGGAGTAATACAACATGGCAGCAAAAGACGTCGTCTTCGGCGGAGAAGCCCGCGCACGCATGGTCGAGGGTGTGAACATCCTGGCCAACGCGGTCAAGGTCACCCTGGGCCCCAAGGGCCGCAACGTGGTGCTCGAGCGTTCTTTCGGCGCCCCCACCGTGACCAAGGACGGTGTGTCGGTCGCGAAGGAAATCGAACTCAAGGACAAGCTCCAGAACATGGGCGCCCAGCTCGTGAAGGAAGTGGCTTCCAAGACTTCGGACAACGCCGGTGACGGCACCACCACCGCGACCGTGCTGGCACAAGCCATCGTTCGCGAAGGCTTCAAGTACGTGGCCGCCGGCATCAACCCGATGGACCTGAAGCGCGGCATCGACAAGGCCGTGTCGGCCCTGGTCGAAGAGCTGAAGAAGGCTTCGAAGCCCACCACCACCTCGAAGGAAATCGCGCAAGTCGGCTCGATCTCGGCCAACAGCGACGAAACCATCGGCAAGCTCATCGCCGACGCGATGGACAAGGTCGGCAAGGAAGGCGTGATCACCGTCGAAGACGGCAAGTCGCTCGAGAGCGAACTGGACGTCGTCGAAGGCATGCAATTCGACCGCGGCTACCTGTCGCCCTACTTCATCAACAACCCCGAGAAGCAATCGGCGCTGCTCGACAACCCCTTCGTGCTGCTGTTCGACAAGAAGATCAGCAACATCCGTGACCTGCTCCCCACGCTGGAACAAGTCGCCAAGGCCGGTCGTCCGCTGCTGATCATTGCCGAAGAAGTCGAGGGCGAAGCCCTGGCGACGCTGGTCGTGAACACGATCCGCGGCATCCTGAAGGTCGTGGCCGTCAAGGCGCCTGGCTTCGGCGACCGCCGAAAGGCCATGCTCGAAGACATCGCCATCCTGACGGGCGGCAAGGTCATCGCCGAAGAAGTCGGCCTGACCCTCGAGAAGGTGACGCTGGCCGACCTGGGCCAGGCCAAGCGCATCGAAGTGGGCAAGGAAAACACCATCATCATCGACGGCGCCGGCGCTGCTGCCGACATCGAAGCCCGCGTGAAGCAAGTGCGCGTGCAGATCGAGGAAGCGACCAGCGACTACGACCGTGAAAAGCTGCAAGAGCGCGTGGCCAAGCTGGCCGGCGGTGTTGCCGTGATCAAGGTCGGCGCCGCCACCGAAGTCGAAATGAAGGAAAAGAAGGCTCGCGTCGAAGACGCCCTGCACGCCACCCGCGCTGCAGTGGAAGAAGGCGTGGTTGCCGGTGGTGGCGTGGCCCTGCTGCGCGCCAAGCAAGCCGTGGGCGACCGCGTGAAGGGCGACAACGCCGACCAGGACGCCGGCGTGAAGCTGGTCCTGAAGGCCATCGAAGCTCCCCTGCGCGAAATCGTGAACAACGCCGGCGGCGAAGCCTCGGTGGTGGTCAACGCGGTTCTGGCCGGCAAGGGCAACTACGGCTTCAATGCCGCCAACGACTCGTACGGCGACATGCTCGAGCTGGGCATCCTGGACCCGACCAAGGTGACCCGCACCGCGCTGCAGAACGCCGCTTCGGTGGCCTCGCTGCTGCTGACGACCGAAGCCATGGTGGCTGACGCTCCGAAGGACGACGCTCCTGCCGGCGGCGGCATGCCCGACATGGGCGGCATGGGTGGCATGGGCGGCATGGGCATGTAATTGCCTCTCGCCCGGCGAGCGCTTCGGCGTTCGACGGGCGGGTCGTTCAGACACGAAGAAGGCCGGGGTTCGCCCCGGCCTTTTTCTTTGGTCACGCCGCTTCAGTCAGCCGCGCGCCCTGCGCCTAGGCCCCGCCGCGGTCGACGCCATGTCGATCGGCAGCGGCGCATCGGCCTTGACCTCGCGCAGCACGATCGCCGAGCGCACGTGCGTCACGCCGGCCTGCTCGAACAGCGTGGTGTGCAGGAACTGCTCGTAGTGCTTGATGTCGGGCACCAGCACCGTGAGGATGTAGTCGGCCGGCCCGGTGGCCGAGGCGCAGCGCACCACCTGCGGGCTCGCGGCCACGGCGCGCTCGAAGTCGCGCACCTTGGCCTCGCTGTGGCGGTCGAGGTTCACCTCGGTCACGGCCGCGAGGTTCAGCCCCACCTTCTCGCGGTCGACGATCACCGTGTAGCCGCGGATCACGCCGCTGGCCTCCATGTCCTTGATGCGGCGCCAGCACGGCGTGGGCGACAGCCCCACCGCGTCGGCGATCTGCTGCACCGTCTGGCGCGCGTCGCGCTGCAGTTCGTCGAGGATGCGCAGCGAATGATGGTCGAGAGGAATGAATTCGTCGTTCATGGCGATTTTCGAGATGGATATTCCTGATTCCAGGGTCACCCTGTAGTGATTCGAGAGAATATTCCTCCTGAGCGAGAACAACAATCTCGCAATGAATTCGAATGACCTCTCTTCGGCCGCAGCCCCCACCCGCGCCGCCGAAACCGCCACCACGACCACCCTCGCCCGTCCGGGCTACCAGCTCGCCGACAACCTCTGGGCGAGCGCGGGCGTGGTCTTCCTCACCGGCACGCAGGCGCTGGTGCGCCTCTTGTGCATGCAGCGCCAGCGCGATGCCGCGCGCGGCCTCGACAGCCGCGGCTTCGTCAGCGGCTACCGCGGCTCGCCGCTCGGCATGGTCGACCAGGCGATCTGGAAGGCCGGTAGCCGCTTCGAGCAGGAAGGCGTGCGCTTCGTGCCCGCCATCAACGAGGAACTGGCCGCCACCCAGGTGCTTGGCACCCAGCGCGTGGAGTCCGACCCCGAGCGCGAGGTCGATGCCGTGTTCGGCATGTGGTACGGCAAGGGCCCGGGCGTGGACCGCGCGGGCGACGCCATCAAGCACGGCAACGCCTACGGCGCCTCGCCCAACGGCGGCGTGCTGGTGGTGGCAGGCGACGACCACGGCTGCGTGTCCTCGTCGATGCCGCACCAGTCCGACCAGGCCTTCGCGGCATGGAGCATGCCGGTGGTGCAGCCGGCCAACGTGGCCGAACTGGTGGAGTTCGGCCTCTACGGCTACGCGCTCTCGCGCTACTCGGGCACCTGGGTCGGCATGCCGGCGCTGTCGGAGGTGGTCGAGAGCTCGAGCACGGTCGACCTCGACCTGATCCTCGCGCGCAGCGCCGCCTGGCTCGATGCCGACGGCGTGCGCGAGGCCACCGGCCACCATGCGCCGGCCGACGGCCTGCACTACCGCTGGCCCGACCTGCCCTCGCTGCGCATCGAGTCGCGGCTGGCCGACAAGCACGAGGCGGTGGCCGCGTTCGCGCGCGTCAACAGCATCGACCGCGTGGCGGTCGAGAGCCCCGAGGCCCGCGTCGGCATCGTGACCTGCGGCAAGGCCCACTACGACCTGATGGAGGTGCTGCGCCGCCTCGAGATCCCGACCGAGCGCCTGGCCGCGGCCGGCGTGCGCATCTACAAGGTGGGCCTGAGCTTCCCGCTCGAGCAGACGCGCATGCGCGCCTTCACCGCGGGCCTGGCCGAGGTGCTGGTGATCGAGGAGAAAGGCGCCTTCGTCGAGAACCAGCTGCGCGACATGTTCTACAACGCGCCGGCGGACGCACGCCCGGCGCTGGTCGGCAAGCACGACCGCGACGGCCGCCCCTTCATCTCGGCGCTCGGCGAGCTGCGGCCCTCGCGGCTGATCGAGCGCGTGGCCGAATGGCTCGAGCGCCACGTCGGCGGCGCCGACGGCATCGGCCGCCCGACCGAGCGCGTGCGCGACTTCACGCCGCCCGACCTGCTGGCCAACGCCAGCGACGCCGTGAAGCGCCTGCCCTACTTCTGCGCCGGCTGCCCGCACAACACCAGCACCAAGGTGCCCGAGGGCTCGACCGCGCGCGCCGGCATCGGCTGCCACTTCATGGCCAGCTGGATGGAGCGCGGCACCGCGGGCCTGGTGCAGATGGGCGGCGAGGGCGTGGACTGGATCTCGCATTCCAAGTTCACGCGCGTGCCGCACGTGTTCCAGAACCTCGGCGACGGCACCTACTACCACTCGGGCTACCTGGCGATCCGCCAGGCGGTGGCGGCCAAGGCCACCATGACCTACAAGATCCTGTTCAACGACGCGGTCGCGATGACCGGCGGCCAGCCGGTGGACGGCGTGATCACCGTCGACGCGATCGCGCGCCAGGTGGAGTCGGAAGGCGTGGCGCGCGTGGTGGTGGTGAGCGACGACATCCGCAAGTACGACGGCCAGAAGGACCGCTTCCCGGCCGGCACCGGCTTCCACGACCGCAGCCTGCTCGACACGGTGCAGCGCGAGCTGCGCGAGGTGGCCGGCGTCACCGTGCTGATCTACGAACAGACCTGCGCCGCCGAGAAGCGCCGCCGGCGCAAGAAGGGCGAGCTCGCCGATCCGCCCAAGCGCCTGTTCATCAACCAGGCGGTGTGCGAGGGCTGCGGCGACTGCACGGTGCAGAGCAACTGCGTGGCGGTGGTGCCGCACGAGACGCCGCTGGGCCGCAAGCGCCAGATCGACCAGACCCACTGCAACAAGGACTATTCGTGCGCCCAGGGCTTCTGCCCGAGCTTCGTCGGCGTGACCGGCGCCTCGCTGCGCCGCAAGGCCGGCGCGCTGCAGCGCGAGAAGGACGCCGTGCTGGCGCGTGCCGCCGCGCTGCCGCAGCCTCCGGGCCACGACTGGGACAACGCGCCCTACGACCTGCTGGTCACCGGCGTCGGCGGCACCGGCGTGGTGACCGTGGGCGCGCTGGTCGCGATGGCCGCGCACCTCGAGGGCAAGGCCGCGAGCGTGCTCGACTTCATGGGCTTCGCGCAGAAGGGCGGCTCGGTGCTGAGCTTCGTGCGCATGGCGAGCCATCCCGAGCGCCTGAACCAGGCCCGCATCGACACCCAGCAGGCCGATGCCGTGCTGGCCTGCGACCTCGTCGTCGGTGCCTCGCCCGAGGCGCTGCAGGCGGTGCGCCACGGCCGCACGCGCATCCTCGCGAACCTGCACGAGATCCCGGTCGCCGAGTCGCTGCGCAATCCCGACGCCGAGTTGCACATCGACCTACTGCTCGAGAAGCTGCAGTTCGCGGCCGGCGAGGAGCAGGTGAAGACCTTCGACGCGCAGGCGCTGGCCGAGGAGTTCATCGGCGACACGCTGGCCGCCAACATCCTCGCCGTGGGCTACGCGTGGCAGCTCGGCCTGGTGCCGCTGGGCTTCGAGGCGCTGATGCGCGCCATCGAGCTCAACGGCGTGGCGGTCGCCGCCAACCGCCTGGCCTTCGCGCTGGGTCGCATGGCCGCGGCCGACGCCGAGGGGCTCAAGCGCCTGGGCGACACGCTGCAGCCGGCGTCGGCGATGGACCTCGCGAACGCGGCCGACGGCAACGACCTCGAGGCCATCGTCGCGCGCGGCGTGGCCCATCTCTCGGGCTACCAGAACGCCGCCTGGGCGCGGCGCTTCGAGACCCGCATCCGCGCGCTGCAGCAGCGCGAATCGGCGCTCGGCGGCGATGCCTCGCTGCCCTTCACGCGCAACGCGGCGCGCAGCCTGCTCAAGCTCATGAGCTACAAGGACGAGTACGAGGTCGCGCGCCTGTACACCGACGGCAGCTTCCAGCGCAGCCTGATGGAGCAGTTCGAGGGCGAGAAGATCAAGCTCGAGTTCCACATGGCGCCGCCCTTCCTCGCGCCGCCGAAGAACGGCCAGGCGCCGCGCAAGATCCGTTTCGGTGCCTGGATGCTGCCGGCGATGCGCGTGCTCGCGCGCGGCAAGGCGCTGCGCCACACGCCCTTCGACCCCTTCGGCCGTACGCAGGAGCGGCGGCTGGAGCGCGAGCTGATCGCTCACTTCGAGGCCCGGCTCGACGAGCTGGCGCAGGACATGGCGGCCGCCGACCAGAAGCTGCTGGCCGACATCGCCGCGCTGCCGATGACGATCCGCGGCTACGGCCACGTGAAGATCGGCAACCTCGCGCTGGCGCGTGCGCGCGAAGCCGAGCTGCTGCACCGGCTGCGGCCGCAGCGCTATCCGGCGCCGGCCTCGACCAAGGCCGCGGGGCAGATCAAGGGCATCGCGATCGTCGCGGCGCACTGAACGCGCTGGTTCCCTCTCCCTCTGGGAGAGGGGGAAAACAGGCGCTCAGGCCTCGAACGACGCGCGCAGCAGCGGATAGAGCTTGCGAAAGCGCGCATGCCGCGCGCGATGCCCCGGCGCGGCCCCGGCCTTCGGCTCGAAGCGCTGCCGCACCGCCGGCGCGGTGCAGACCGCGGCGATGGCGCCGCCATCGGCCAGCCAGGCCAGCCGCGCGGCGCCCAGCGCGCCGCCAGCCTCGCCGCCCTCGGCCAGCGTCAGCGGCACTTCGAGGATGTCGGCCAGCAGTTGCGCCCACCAGCTGCTGCGCGCACCGCCTCCCACCAGCGCCAGCGCGCCCGCGGGCCGCGCCAGCGTGTCGAGTCCGTCGCGCAGGCCGAAGCTCACGCCCTCGACCACCGCATAGGCGATGTCGTCGGCGCCGTGCGCCTGCGTGAGTCCGAACAGCACGCCCTGCGCATTCGCGTTGTTGTGCGGCGAGCGTTCGCCCGACAGGTACGGCAGGAAGATCGGCGCGCGCGCACGTGCCGCGTCGTCGAGCCGCGCGGCCGCCGCCAGCAGCGTGGCCTCGTCGCCGAAGCCCAGGTGCCGCGAGGCCCAGCTCACGGCGCTCGCGGCCGAGAGCATCACCGACATCTGGTGCCAGCGGCCCGGCAACGCATGGCAGAAGGCATGCACCGCCTGCGCGGGATTCGGTTCGAAGCGGCTCGAGGCCACGAAGATCACGCCCGAGGTGCCGAGCGAGACGAAGCCCTGCCCCGGCTCCACGATGCCCATCCCGACCGCGCTGGCGGCGTTGTCGCCCGCGCCGCCGGCGATCTTCACCTCCGCGCCCAGGCCCCAGCGTTCGCCGAGCGCGGGCTTCAGCGTGGCCGAGACCTCGCTGCCTTCCACCAGCCGCGGCATCTGCGCACGCGTGAGGCCGGTGGCCGCGAGCAGTTCGTCGGACCAGTCGCGCGCCCCAACGTCGAGCCACAGCGTGCCCGCCGCGTCGGACATCTCGCCGACCGCCTCGCCGCTCAGCATGAAGCGCAGCCAGTCCTTGGGCAGCAGCACGCGCGCCACGCGCGCGAAGAGCTCGGGCTCGTGCTCGCGCACCCACAGCAGCTTGGGCGCGGTGAAGCCCGGCATCGCGAGGTTGCCCGCGATCTCGCCCAGCCGCGGCACCGCGCGCGTCAGCGCCTCGCACTGCGCGCCGCTGCGACCGTCGTTCCAGAGGATGGCCGGGCGCAGCACCTCGCCGGCCGCGTCGAGCAAGGTGGCGCCGTGCATCTGGCCCGACAGCCCGATGGCGCGGACCTGCGCGAGCGCCGCCGGCTGGTCGGCGCGCAGCTGCGCCATCACCTGCTCGAGCGCCTGCCACCATTGCGCGGGCGATTGTTCGGACCACAGCGGATGCGGCCGGTCCACGGTCAGCGAAGCGCGCGCCACGCCGACGATGCGGTGATCGTCGGCGAGCAGCAGCGCCTTGAGCTCGGACGTGCCGAGGTCGAGTCCCAGATACAAGAGAAGCTCCCGGTGGGTTTGGATGGAAGGCGGCGCTCAGGCCATGCCGCTGCCGAAGCGGGTGTCGGCCTGGCGCCTGAACTCGCTGGGCGTCATGCCCTTGATCTCGAGAAAGCGCCGGTTGAAGTTCGCCACGTTGTTGAAGCCGACCTGGTAGCAGATGTCGGTCACGTAGTGGTCGGTCTGCATCAGCAGGTGGCAGGCGCTGTTGATGCGCACGCGGTTGACGAAGTCGGTGAAGCTGTTGCCGGTGGAGCGGCGGAAGAAGCGGCTGAAGCGGCTCTCGCTCATGCCGAGCTCGGCGGCCAGGTCGGCCATCGAGAGCTGCTCGGTCATGTTGTTGGTGATGCGGTTGACGATGCCGTTGATCTGGTCGACCTGCGCATCGCCATCGGCGCCCTGCGCGCCCTGCATCTGCACGCTCGACAGCAGCCGGTAGTCGGTGCACTGCGCGAGGTCGGCCAGGAAGCCCAGGAACAGCCCGAGCCGGCGCACGCCGCGCGCGGCCTTGATGTCGTCCCAGTGCCGCTGCGCCTGCTGCGAGAGGCCGAAGAACTCGATGCCGTGGCGCGCGCGCTCGAGCAGCTGCATGACCTCGCGCAGTTCGGGGATCTGGGCCGCGGCCTGCTCGATCGGCTCGTGGCGGAACTGGATCACGCGGTCGCGCCCGGCGGCGCCGCCCTCGGGCACGTCGAGCGAGATCCAGTTGTGCGGCAGCCGCGGGCCGCACAGCACCAGGTGGCCGGGCTGGAACGGCCCGATCCAGTCGCCGATGAAGGCCTTGCCCGAGGTCTCGGTGATCAGGTGCAGCTCGTAGTCCTCGTGGAAGTGCCAGCGCACCAGCGGACTCGGGAAGCCGTGCGCCAGGCATCGCACCAGGCCGGTCTCCTCGGGCGCCTCGTAGCCCAGCGAGGGCGAGCGCGCGAAGTCGCGCTCCAGCTCGGGCTGGCGCTGGCGGGGAATCGAACGCTTGCGGGTGGTGGTGGTCATGGCTGCATGCTCGCTGGCGGGCCGCGCCCGCTGCCAGAACGACTAGCGATTGTCTCCCTGCGCCAGCGCCGCCTGCACGGCCGCCAGCACCGGTGGATCGGCACCCTCGCGGGTGCAGTTCAGGGCCGCGGCGGTGGCGGCGAAGCGCATCACCGCGCGCCAGCCGTCGTCGCCGAGCGCCGCGAGCTGGTCGCGGTGCTCGACGCCCTGCTCGAGCAGCGCGACCGACAGGCCGGCCGTGAAGGTGTCGCCGGCGCCGATGGTGTCGACCACCTGCACGCGCGGCGCGGCCACCGACAGCGGCGCCTTGCCCGCGCGCCAGAGCGTGGCGCCCTCGCCGCCGCGCGTGACGATGACGGCGCGCGCGCCCGCGGCCAGTATCTCGGCGGCCAGCGCATCGACCGGGCGGTCCGGCGCGAGCAGCGCCGCGTCCTCGTCGCTGAGCTTGACGAGGTCGGCCATCGCGAACCAGTTGGCGACACGCAGGCGGTAGGCCGCGAGGTCGGGGATCAGGCTGGGCCGCACATTGGGATCGAACACGATCACGCAGCGGCCCGCGTTGGCGCTCACCAGGTCGGCGATGCGCGTCGCGGCCGGCTCCTGCAGCAGCGAGATCGAGCCGAAGTGCAGGAAGCGGCAGTCGGCCGGCAGCTGCGGCAGCGGCTCGGGCGCCCAGGTCGCGTCGGCGCTGCCGTGCGTGTAGAAGGCATAGCGGTTGGTTTGCGGCGTGCGCTCGACGAAGGCCAGGGTCGAGGGCGCGCTGCTGCGCAGGATGAAGCCGGTGTCGACGCCGTTGCGTTCGAGGAAGGCCATCAGCCGCTCGCCGAACAGGTCGGTGGAGAGCTGCGTGAAGAAGCCGGTGTGCTGGCCCAGCCGCGCGCAGGCCACGGCCGTGTTGAGCGGCGAACCGCCCTCGTGGCCGAGGAAGGCCAGCGCGCCGGCCTCGCTGGCGGTGAAATCGATCAGGGCTTCGCCCGTGAGTGCAATGCGCATGGTGAGGACAGGATTTTCTTCGGTCAGTTCAGGGCGCGAGCGTCGTCCAGGAAGCCGCGTTCGGCGGCCAGGGTGGCGGGATGGTCGAGCAGTTCGGCGAACAGGCGCGGCGGGATCGTGATGGCGCCGACGCCCAGCGCGAGCAAAGACAGGTAGGCCTCGCGCGAACGGATGCTCGCCACCAGCAGCCGCGTGCCCGACGCGGGCCGTTGCGCGACCAGCGATTGCATGCGCGCGATCAGCGCGAGGCCGTCCTCGCCCGCATCCTCGAGCCGCCCGAGGTAGGGCGCCGCGTAGGCCGCGCCGAGCTGCGCCGCGAAGTGCGCCTGCTCGGGCGCGTAGACGGCGGTCCAGGTCACGGGCACGCCCTGCGCGATCAGCCGCGCGCCGGCGGCCAGGCCCTGGCGCGTGGCGGGAATCTTGATGACGAGCTGGCCGGCGTCGAATTTCGGCAGCAGCGCCTGCGCGTCCTCGAGCATGCCGTCGGCCTCGCTCGAATACACCTGCGCCTGCACCTGGCGCGCGCCCAGTTCGATGCAGCGCTGCAGCAGGCCCGGCACGTCGGCGCGGCCGACACCGGCGCGTCTGAGCAAGGTCGGGTTGGTCGTCACGCCGTGGACGACCGGATGCGGCAGGCAGGCTCGCAGCGCCGCGAGGTCGGCGCTGTCGAGGTAGAGATGGAAGTCGTCGTGCATGAAGGGTTCGAAACAGAGGACGGCTATCTTCTCACCGGGCGGCCCGCGCTTCACCGCGCACGACGGAAGCGTTCCGATACTTTCCTGACTTCAATGCGGCGTGCATCGCCATCTCAGCTCATGACGTTGCCGCCATCGACGTTGAGCGTCTGCGCCGTGATGTAGCGCGCCTCGTCGCTGGCCAGGAACACGGCCGCGCCCGCGATGTCGCCCGGCAGGCCCATGCGGCCCAGCGGCACCTCGAGCCCCACGCGCCGCTTCTTCTCGCCGAGGGCCAGCCCCTCGGCCCTGGCGAACAGGCTGTCGACCTGGTCCCACATCGGCGTGTCGACCACGCCGGGCGCGATGCCGTTGACGCGGATGCCATGCGGCGCCATCGCGAGCGCCGCGCTCTGGGTGTAGCTGATCACGGCCGCCTTGGTGGCGCAGTAGTGCGACACCAGTGCCTCGCCGCGCCGCCCCGCCTGCGAGGCCATGTTGATGACCGAGGCGCCGCGGGTGCCGGCCTCGACCATGTGGCGCAGCACGGCCTGCATGACGAAGAACATGCCCTTCACGTTGACGGCGAACAGGCGGTCGAACGAGGCCTCGTCGCTGTCGAGCAGCGGCGCGAGATCGAACACGGCGGCGTTGTTGAACAGCACGTGGATCGGCCCGAAGGCCACCTGCGCCTCCACGAGCAGGTGTGCGATGGCCTGCATGTCGGTCACATCAGCCGCGATGTAGGCCAGGCGGTCGGGATGGCGCTGCTGCAGTGCACGCACCGCCTCGGAAGGCGCGGCCGCGCGATTGACCACGCTGCAGCGCGCGCCCTCGGCGACGCAGGCTTCGGCGACCGCCAGGCCGATGCCGCCGCCGGCGCCGGTCAGCAGCACATGGCGATCCTGCAGCCGCGTGCTCATGCCTTCGCGCTCACGAAGTCCGCGACACGCCCGCTCGCGCGGCGCACCGCATCGACCAGCCGCGCATCGCCCGCGATCGGCCCCCACAGGCCCGCGTCCGCGCACAGCGCCGCGACTGGGTCGGCCGCGTCGCAGATGGCATGCGCCACGGCTTCGTCCATGCCCTGGTCCTGGTAGGCATAGGGCAAGGCGCCGCGGTGCCAGCGCTGCAGGAAGGCCAGGAACAGCGCGGGCAGCATCGCCACGCTGTCGATGGGCTGGCCCGCAGCCAGCCGCTCGCGCACGGTGGGTGCGATGAAGCCCGGGATCTTCGAGAAACCGTCGGCCGCCACGCGCTGGTTGGTGTCGCGGATGGCGGGGTTGCCGAAGCGGTCGAGCACCACGTCGCGGTAGGCCGCGAGGTCGATCGGGCTCGGGCTCAGGCAGGGAATGACGTCGTCGCTCACGTAGTCGAAGGCCATCTTGCGGATGGCGGCGTCGTGCGTGCCCTCGTGGATGAAGCCGAGGCCCACCAGCGTGCCGGCCCAGGCGATGCAGCTGTGGGTGGCGTTGAGGATGCGGATCTTGGCCTCCTCGTAGGGCTGCACCGAGTCGACCAGTTCGACGCCCACGCGCGCCCAGTCGGGGCGGCCGGCCGCGAAGTCGTCCTCGATGACCCACTGGATGAAGCTCTCGCCGGTGATCGCGGCCGCGTCGTCGCGGCCGGTGGCGGCCTTCACGCGCGCGCGCAGCTCGGGCGGCGGGCGCGGCGTGATGCGGTCGACCATGGCATTGGGGCAGCGCGTGTTCGCCTGCGTCCAGGCCAGCAGCTCGGCATCGCCCGCGCGCTCGATGAACTCGAGCAGGCCGGCGCGGAAGCGCTCGCCGTTGTGGCGCAGGTTGTCGCAGTTCAGCAGCGTGAGCGGGCCTGCGCCCGCGGCCTTGCGCGCGCGCAGGATCGCGCAGACGGCGCCATAGATGGTCACGCCCTCGCCGCCCGCCTCGCCCTTCGCGGCACGCGCGATGTCGGTGGCGAGGTCGGTGAAGGACAGGTCGAGCCGGCCCTTGGTGTCGAGGTAGTAGCCGGCCTCGGTGACGGTGAACGAGACGATGCGCGTCGACGGCGCGGCAC
Source organism: Variovorax paradoxus (assembly GCA_016806145.1). NCBI lineage: Bacteria > Pseudomonadati > Pseudomonadota > Betaproteobacteria > Burkholderiales > Comamonadaceae > Variovorax > Variovorax paradoxus. The sequence goes on along the minus strand of CP063166.1, from coordinate 1,438,589 downwards.
CGCGCGCGATCGGGCCGGCAAGCGAGGGCTCGTAGGGCAGCACCTCGCGGATGGCCTCGATCTGCTCGTAGCGGTACTCGCCCGCGGGCGACACGGTCTCGAGCGTGTAGCGGCCGCCCTGCGCGCGCAGCGCCTCGACGACCTCGGCCATGTCGGGCCGGATGTTGGCGCCCGAGATCGACCAGCGCTTGTCGCCCGCGTCGATCAGCCGCTGCAGGTAGACCGCCTGGTGCGCCCGGTGGAAGGACCCGAGGCCGAGGTGGAGCACCGTGAACTCCGAGGGAGCGGGTGGAAGGGGTGCTGCTGCGAGAGTCACGAAGAATGTCCCGGAAGAGGAAGAGTGAAACGAGAAAAGGGATTCAGGCCGCGACCGCGCGCCCGTCGCGCGTGAACAGGTGCAGCACCGAGGGATCGAGCTCGACCGCCACGTCGTCGCCGGCCTGCAGCGGCGTGCGGTCGTTCTGGCGCGCCACCAGCGGCACGCCGCCCACGTCGACATGGATCAGGGTGTCGGCGCCCAGCGCCTCGATCAGCTCGACGCGGCCCTGCACATCGGACACCGGTGCGCCGGCCTTCGGATGCACGCGCAGGCCCTCGGGCCGCACGCCGAGGAAGCCGTCGCTCGGCAGCCGGCCGCCGGTGGCGGCCGAGAAGCTCGGGATGGCGCTGGCCGCCACCATGTTCATCGACGGCATGCCGATGAACTGCGCGACGAACTGGTTGGCCGGGCGGTCGTAGAGCTCGAGCGGCGTGCCGACCTGCTCGATCAGCCCGTCCTTGAGCACCACCACGCGGTCGGCGAGGGTCATGGCCTCGACCTGGTCGTGCGTGACGTAGATGGTGGTCGCGCCGAGTGCGCGGTGCAGCTTGTGGATCTCCACCCGCGTGTTGCCGCGCAGCGCCGCGTCGAGGTTCGACAGCGGCTCGTCGAACAGGAACACCTTGGGCGCGCGCACGATGGCGCGGCCGATGGCCACGCGCTGGCGCTGGCCGCCCGAGAGGTCCTTGGGCAGGCGGTCGAGGTACTGCGTGAGGTTCAGCGTCTTGGCCGCATGCTCGACCTTGGTCTTGATCTCGGACTTGCTCGTGCCCGCGAGCTTGAGCGCGAAGGACATGTTGTCGTACACGCTCATGTGCGGATAGAGCGCATAGCTCTGGAACACCATCGCGAGGTCGCGCTTGCCCGAGGGCGCCCAGGTGATGTCCTTGCCGTCGAGCAGCAGGTTGCCGCTGCTGATCGGCTCGAGCCCCGCGATCAGCCGCAGCAGGGTTGACTTGCCGCAGCCCGAGGGACCGACGAAGACGATGAACTCGCCTTTCTGGATCTCGAGGTCGACACCCTTGATGATGTCGACTTCGCCGAAGCTCTTCTTGATGTTCTTCAGTTGGAGGTAGGCCATGGGGTGTCTCCCTTTCTTTACTTGACGGCGCCGAAGGTCAGGCCTTGCACCAGTTGCTTCTGGCTGAACCAGCCGAACACGACGATGGGCGCGATGGCCATCAGCGAGGCCGCCGACAACTTGGCCCAGAACAGGCCCTCGGGGCTCGAGTACGAGGCGATCAGCGTGGCCAGCGTGCCGGCCTTGGCGGAGGTGAGGTTGAGCGCCCAGAAGGCCTCGTTCCAGCTCAGCACCAGGCACAGCAGGCCGGTGGAGGCGAGGCCGCCGACCGACAGCGGCAGCACGACATGGCGGAACTCGGTCCACAGGCTCGCGCCGTCCATGCGCGCGGCCTCGAGGATTTCGTTCGGGATGTCCTTGTAGGCGCTGTAGAGCATCCAGACCATGATCGGCAGGTTCGACAGCGTGAACACGATGGTCAGCGCGCTCAGCGAATCCAGCAGGCCCGCGGTCTGCGCGAGCACGTAGATCGGCACCAGCGCGCCCACGGCCGGCATCATCTTGGTCGAGAGCATCCACATCAGGATGTCGCGCGTCTTCTTCGTGCGGAAGAAGGCCATCGAGTACGCGGCCGGCGCCGCGATCAACAGGCCGAGGATGGTCGAGCCCAGGCTGGTGATCAGCGAGTTGCGCGCGTACAGCAGGTAGTCGCTGCGCCGTTGCACCTCGCCGAAGTTGTCGAGCGTGGGCTCGAAGATGAACAGCGGCGGCACGTGGATCGCCTGCAGCTCGGTCTTGAAGGCCGTGAGGAACAGCCAGCCGAGCGGGAAGAACAGCAGCAGCGCGACGGCCCAGGCACCGACGGTGCGCAGCAGTTGCGGCAGGAAGTTGCTGGGAGCTTGTGGTTGCATGGTTCAGCTACTCCGTCGTGCGGTGGGCAAGACACGGCCCATTCCAGGAACACCACGGAGCCGGCTTTGCCGGGCCGTTGGTGTTGCCCCCTGCAAGGGGGTTGGCGAAGCGACACGAAGTGCGCGAAGACTGGGGGTGTGCAACATGACTAGTCCAGGTTCTTGCCGATGATGCGGATCAGGAACACGGCCACGATGTTGGCGAGCACCACCGCAAACAGTGCACCGGCCGAGGCCACGCCCACGTCGAAGTTCATGAGCGACTGCTTGAAGATCATGTAGGTCATGTTCGTGCTCTCGTTGCCCGGACCACCGTTGGTGGTGATGGCGATCTCGGCGAACACGCTGAGCAGGAAGATCATCTCGATCATGATCACCACCGCCATCGGACGCGCGAGGTGCGGCACGGTGAGATAGAAGAAGCGCTGGAACGCGCTCGCGCCGTCCATGCGCGCGGCCTCCATCTGCTCGCGGTCGAGCGACTGCAACGAGGTGATGAAGATCAGGCAGGCGAACGGCAGCCATTGCCAGGCCACCATGATGATCACCGACAGCAGCGGCACGTCGGTGAGCCAGTCGATCGGCTGGGCGCCGAACATGCGCCACACGTCGGCCAGGATGCCGTAGATCGGGTTCATCATCATGTGCTTCCACAGCAGCGCGTTGACCGCGGGCATGACGAAGAAGGGCGAGATCAAGAGCACGCGCACGATGCCGCGGCCCGGGAAGGGCTCGTTGACCAGCAGCGCGAGCAGCACGCCGAGCACCACGGTGATGCCGATCACGCTGCCGATCAACAGCAGCGTGTTCCAGGTCGCGGGCCAGAAGTCCGGGTCGGTGACGAAGTACTCGAAGTTGGCGAGGCCCGCGAAGGGATGGTCGCCGGGCTGCATGAGGTTGTAGTTCACGAACGAGAAGTACAACGTCATCGCGAGCGGCACGATCATCCAGAGGAAGAGCGTGAGCACGGCCGGCGCCATGAGTGCGCGGGGCAGGAGTCTTTTCATGGGAGGTCCCTTCTCTCTTCTGTCTGGCTCCTTCCCCCTCTGGGGGAAGGCGGGGATGGGGGCTGCCGCGATCGAGCGCGGCGACGGACGACGCGCCGTGCGTGCCCCCACCCCGACCCTCCCCCAGAGGGGGAGGGAGCAAGCCGCGGGGCTTACTTGTAGTAGCCGGCCTTCTTCATCTCACGCTCGGCCGTGGTCTGCGAGGTCTTCAGCGCCTGGTCGACCGTGACCTTGCCCGCGAGGGCCGCGCTCATCTGCTGGCCCACTGCCACGCCGATGGCCTGGAACTCGGGAATGGCCGCGTACTGCACGCCGACGTAGGGCGACTTGGGCAGCGTGCTGTCGCTGAGGTTGGCGCTGTCGATGGCCTTCTTCTCGGCGGCGGCGAACTTCGCGACCTTCTGGAACTCGGCGTTCGCGTAGGTCGACTTGCGCGTGCCGGTGGGCACCGCGCCCCAGCCCTGCTCCTTGGCGACCAGGTTGATGTAGTCCTTGGAGGTGGCCCACTTCACGAAGGTCTGGGCGGCCGCGGCCTTGGTCGAGCTGGCGGGGATCGCCAGGTTCCAGGTCCACAGCCAGTTGGCGCCCTTGGGCGTGACGGCCACCGGTGCCTGCGCGAACGCCACCTTGTCGGCCACCTTCGACTGCTTGGGATCGCTGATGAACGAGGCCGCGATGGTCGCGTCGACCCACATGCCGCACTTGCCTTCATTGAAGAGCGCGAGGTTCTCGTTGAAGCTGTTGGCCGAGGCGCCCGGCGGGCCGTAGGCCTTCATCAGGTCGACGTAGAAGCCGATCGCGTCCTTCCAGGGCTTGGTGTCGATCTGCGGCTTCCACTGCATGTCGAACCACTGGCCGCCGTTGGTGTTGACCAGCGTGGTCAGGAAGGCCATGTTGTCGCCCCAGCCCGGCTTGCCGCGCAGGCACATGCCGTAGACGCCGGCCTTCGGGTCGTGGATCTTGCCGGCCAACTCCTTCACCTGGGTCCAGGTCGGCTGCTCGGGCATCTGGAAGCCGACCTTGTCGGCCAAGTCCTTGCGGTACATGAGCATCGAGCTCTCGCCGTAGAACGGCGCGGCGTAGAGCTTGCCCTGGTACGACAGGCCGTCGCGGATCGCGGGAAGCAGGTCGTCGGCGTCGTAGGCGGCGTCGGTGGCGATGGGCTGCAGCCAGCCCTTCTTCGACCAGATCGGCGCTTCGTACAGGCCGATGGTCATCACGTCGAACTGGCCGCCCTTGGTGGCGATGTCGGTGGTCACGCGCTGGCGCAGCGTGCCCTCTTCCAGCGTGACCCACTTGAGCTTGATGTCGGGATTGGCCTTCTCGAAGAAGGGCGTGAGCTTCTGCATCTCGATCATGTGGCCGTTGTTGACGGTCGCGATCACGAGTTCGGTGGCGGCCTGGGCGACGAGCCCGGTGCCGGCGAGTGCGAGGACGAGGCCCGCTTTCAGAAAACGCTGCATGTTGTCTCCTAGAGGGTGAGCGACGCCCCCTCGGGTCGCCGTGCCCGGATTCTGGATAAACACGCTTGCGGTTTTGGTACTTCGAATGTCAACGACAGTACTTTCATGCACCGATTGGCTAGTGAATTCCCTAGTCAACGCAATACAGCATGTGCCGCAGGCAATCCAAAGCGTTCAACCGGTGCCCAGCAGCTGCCGCCGGAACTGGGCCGCCGCGGGCGAGAGCGCCCGGTCCTCGCGCGTGACCAGGCAGATCGGCGGCACGCGCACCGGCAACTCGATCGGCACCACCCGCAGCAGGCCCAGCCGCGCGTAGTGCCGGGCCTGCGAGGCGGGCATGACGGCCGCCATGTCCGAGCTCTCGAGCAGCGCGGTGATGGCGATCGGCGAGGCCGTTTCGAGGATGTCGAGCCGCGCCTGCACGCCGGCCTCGCGCATGGCGGCCTCGAAGCGCCCGCGCTGCGGCGAGCCCGGGGGCTGCAGCACCCATTGCCAGGCCGCCAGGTCGGCCAGCGTGAGTCCCTCGCGCTCGAAGGCCGGATGGCCGCCGCGCACCACCACCACCTGCGATTCGCCGAGCAGCGGCACGCTGGCGTAGCGCGACTCGTCGTGCCCGTCGGTGAGCCGGCCCAGCACCAGGTCGACCTCGCCCTGCTCGAGCTGGGCCTGCATCACGTCGCTGGTCTCGACCACCACCGACACCGCCACCTGCGGATGGCGCCGGCGGTACTCGACCAGCGCCGGCGCCAGCAGCTCGGGCACCGCGCCCGGCACGCTGCCCACGCGCAGCGCGCCGCTGAGGCCGGAGCGCAGCGCCAGCATCTCCTCGCGCGCGCTGCCGAAGTCGCTGACCACGCGGTGGGCGTAGCGCACCAGGATCTCGCCGTAGGGCGTGGGCTCCATGCCGCGCGCCAGCCGCTCGAACAGCTTCTCGCCGAGCGAATCCTCGAGCTGCTGCAGCAGCTTGGTGGCCGCGGGCTGGCTGATGTTCATGGCCTCGGCCGCGCGGCCCAGGTGGCGGTGGGCGTCGAGGCGCACCAGCAGCAGCAATTGGCGCGGGCGCACCTGCAGCATCAGCGAGGCATCGGGCGATGTTTTCTGGACGGTCATCACCAAAAGTATATGGAGACCCCGCCAATTTCGATTGGATCGCGAGGAGCGAACGGCCTAACCTGCAGCCTCGCCATGCATGGAAAGCAATGGCGTCCAAGACCAACAAGCAGGAGACAACCCCGATGCGCCCCTTTTCCCCGGCCTTCCGGCAGCGCTGCGCCGGCGCCTTCGCCGCCACGCTCGTGCTGGCCTGCGGCCTCGCCGCCGCCCAGACCGCGCCCGCCTACCCCGACAAGCCGCTGCGCATCATGGTCGGCGCCTCGCCGGGCGGCGGCACCGACATCCTCGCGCGCGTGCTGGCCGACAAGCTCTCGCCCGCGCTCAAGCAGCCGGTGGTGGTCGAGAACCGGCCCGGTGCCTCCAACACCATCGCGGGCGAGCTCACGGCACGCGCGCCGGCCGACGGCGCCACGCTGCTCCTGGCCACCAACACCGCGCAGGCGGTGGCGCCGCACATCCTCAAGCTCAAGTACGACCCGCTGAAAGACCTGCAGCCGCTGGGCCTGGTGGCCGTGATGCCCAACGTGCTGGTGGTGTCGGCCAGCTCGCCCTACAAGTCGGTGAAGGACCTGCTGGCCGCGATGGCGGCCAAGCCCGGCGGTTTCAAGTACGCCTCCTCGGGCATCGGCAGCACCCAGCACGTGGGCGGCGAGGCCTTCAACCTGGCCACCGGCATGAAGTCGGTGCACGTGCCCTACAAGGGCAGCTCGCAGGCGCACATCGACATCATCTCGGGCGAGGTCGAGATGATGTTCGACAGCACCTCCTCGGCCATGGGCCAGATCAAGGCCGGCAAGTTCCGCGCGCTGGCCGTGAGCGCGCCGCAGCGCTCGCCCGAACTGCCCGACGTGCCCACGCTGGCCGAACAGGGCGTCAAGGGCGCCGACGTCTCGACCTGGTACGGCCTCTACGTGACGGCCGGCACACCGCGCCCGGCCGTCGAGCGCCTGAGCGCCGAGCTGGCGCGCAGCCTGCAGCTGCCCGACGTGCAGGCCCGCATCAAGGCCCTGGGCGGCGAGCCCGGCAACCTGATCGGCGAACCCTTCGCGGCCATGAACCGGCAGGAGTTCGAGCACTACGGCCAGCTCGTGCGCGCCGCCAACATCAAGGCCGAATGAGGCCGTCCCTCGCTTTTTCTCCACCGACGATCGCCATGTCCACTCCTTCGAAGATTCCGACCGTGACCTCCGCCAAGCCCCGTATCGCCGTGCTGCTCGGCGACCCCAGCGGGGTCGGCCCCGAGATGGCGGTCAAGCTGCTCGCGCGCCAGCGCAACCTCGACGCCGCGCGCGTGCTGCTGATCGCCGACCCGGTGGTGCTGGCCGCGGGCGAGCGCATCGCCGGCGCGAAGCTCGATCCGCTCGCGGCCGAGAGCCTCGACACGCTGCGCTTCGAGGACGGCCGGCCCTCGCTGCTGGCCTGCGACTGGATGGACGGTGCCGAGCCGGTGCTCGGCGAATCGAACGAGGCCTCGGGCCGTGCCTCCTTCGAGGCGCTCGAGCTCGCGACCGCGGCCGTGCGCCGCGGCCAGGTCGACGCGATCCTGTTCGCGCCGCTCAACAAGCATTCGCTGCGCCTGGGCGGCCTGATGCACGAGGACGAGCTGCGCTACATGCAGGCGCGCTTCGCGGTGCCGGGCTTCGTCTGCGAGTTCAACCTCACGGGGGCGCTGTGGACCTCGCGCGTGACCTCGCACATTCCGCTGAAGGACGTGGCGAGCCACATCACCGGTGAAGGCGTGCGCGACGCGGTGAAGATCATCGCCGCGGCGCTGCGCCAGTCGGGCGTGGCGCAGCCGCGCATCGCGGTCTCGGGGCTCAACCCGCATGCCGGCGACGGCGGCTCGATCGGCATGGAGGAGATCGAGATCATCGGCCCGGCCATCGAAAAGCTGCGCGCCGAGGGCTACGACGCGCGCGGCCCGTTCTCGCCCGACACGGTGTTCATCGGCGCGCGGCGCGGCGACGTCGACGCGGTGGTCTCGATGTACCACGACCAGGGCCAGATCGCGATGAAGCTCATGGGCTTCGAGCAGGGCGTGACCCTGCACGGCGGCCTGCCCGTGCCCGTGGCCACCTCGGCCAGCGGCAGCGCCTTCGACATCGCGGGCCAGGGCATCGCGCAGATCGAGGGCCTGCAGCAGGCCTTCGACCTATGCCTGCGCATGGCCAGCGGTGCGCCGGTGCGCGCGGCCGCGACGGCCGAGGCCTGAGTCGGCCGCCATAAAAAAGGGCCGCATGCGCGGCCCTGTCGAATCGTTGTTCTGCGTGTCCCGGGGTCTTCAGGCACCCGGCGGCTGGCCGTAGGCATTGGCCTCGGGCTGGCTGGGCTGCACGAAGAAATAGATCAGCACGAGGTTGATCAGCGGAATGATCATCAGCAGCTGGAACCAGCCGCTCTTGCCGATGTCGTGCAGGCGGCGCGAGCCCGCGGCCAGCACGGGCAGCAGGAAGCCCAGCGCGGCGACCAGGTAGACGATCTGGTGGATGAGGCTGGCGACGATCAGCACGACCACCTCGGCCAATATGAACCACCAGAACTCGGAGCGCGAGGCGCGCCCACTGAAATCCGTGTACTTCTGAAAGCAGGTCTTGACCGCTGTTTGAAAATCCATTTTGCTCGGCTCCTCTTGAGGTCCCCGGGAAATTTCCCGGGGCCATCATATCGGCGCCTTCTGCAACGGCAATGGCAACGAATGGCGTACTTCGAACGGCCAAGCGCTCACTGCGCGGGCGGACTCAGGCGCTGCAGCAGCCCCGCGGTCGAGGCATCGAGCCCGGTGATGTCGCCCGAGGCGAGACGCGGCTCGATGTCCTTCGCGAGCACCTTGCCGAGCTCCACGCCCCACTGGTCGAAGCTGTTGATGCCCCACAGCGCGCCGCTGGTGAACACGCGGTGCTCGTACAGCGCGATGAAGGCGCCGAGCGCCTCGGGCGTGAGCTTCTCGAACACGAAGAAGCTGCTGGGTCGGTTGCCCGGGAAGTTCTTGTGGCCGCCCGCGTCGAGCTTGCCCACCATCAGCGCCTGCGCCTGCGCGAGCGCGTTGGCCAGCAGCTTCGGATGGTGGCCCTCGAGGTCGTGCGAGGCATCGCGCACCGCGAGGAACTCCAGCGGGATCACGTCGGTGCCCTGGTGCAGCATCTGGAAGTAGGCATGCTGGCCGTTGGTGCCCGGCTCGCCCCAGAGCACGGGCGAAGTGCCCAGGCCCGGCGGCAGCGCGGCACCGGTCGCGTCGACCTGCTTGCCGTTGCTCTCCATCTCGAGCTGCTGCAGGTAGGCCGGCAGCCGCTTCAGTGCGCTGTGATACGGCGCGATGCAGCGGCTCGTGAAGCGGTGGAAGTTGCGATACCAGACGTCGAGCAGGCCCAGGCGCATCGGCAGGTTCTTCGCGAGCGACGCGGTGCGGAAGTGCTCGTCCATCGCATGCGCGCCCGCGAGCAGCCGACGGAAGCCCTCGGCGCCGATGGCCAGCGCGATCGGCAGGCCGATGGCCGACCACAGCGAATAGCGCCCGCCCACCCAGTCCCAGAAGCCGAAGGTGGTCTCGATGCCGAACTTGTTGGCCGCTTCCACGTTGGTGGTGAGCGCCGCGAAGTGGCCCGCGATGTCGTTGCCGCCCGACTGCTCGTACCAGCGCTTCGCGGACTGCGCGTTGGTCATCGTCTCGGCCGTGGTGAAGGTCTTCGAGGCGATCAGGAACAGCGTGTGCTCGGGCGCGAGGCCCTCGAGCACGCCGTCGAGCTCGTGGCCGTCGACGTTCGAGACGAAGTGGAAGTGCTTGCCCGGCGCCGCGAACTCCGCGAGCGCCAGCACCGCCATCTGCGGACCGAGGTCGGAGCCGCCGATGCCGATGTTGACCACGTCGGTGATGGTGTGGTCGCCGCGCACCTTCTCGGCGTAGGCGAGCATGGCGTCGAGCGTTTCGTGCACCTCGCGCAGCTGCGCCGCGGTCTTGCCGGCCGTGGCATCGGCCGGCGCGCGCAGCAGCGTGTGCAGCACCGCGCGGTCTTCGGTGTTGTTGATGTGCTCGCCCGCGAACATCGCATCGCGGTGCGCCTCGAGGCCGCACTCGCGCGCGAGCGCGAACAGCAGCTCCTCCACGCGCGTGTCGAGCAGGTTCTTCGACAGGTCGGCGAACAGGTGCGGCGCCTCCTGGCTGAAGCGCGCGAAGCGCTCGGCGTCGTCGACGAAGGCATGGCGCAGGTCGAACTGGCGGCCCGCGGTCTCGAAATAGGACTGCAGCTGCGCCCAGGCCGGCGCGCGGTCGCAGCGAAGCGGGGTCGCCATGATCAGCGGCCGCTTTCCTGCATCAGCTTCTCGAGCTTGATCGCGTCGGCCGCGAAGGCGCGGATGCCCTCGGCGAGCTTCTCGGTGGCCATCGCGTCCTCGTTGAGCGCGAAGCGGAAGCCGGCCTCGTCGTAGGCGATCTTCTCGGCCTTGCCCTTGGCGGCGGCCTTGGCGTCGAGCGCATGCTCGAGCGGCTCGTTGCTCGCGGCCAGTTCGGCCAGCAGTTCGGGGCTGATGGTCAGCAGGTCGCAGCCGGCGAGCGCCTTGATCTGGCCCACGTTGCGGAAGCTCGCGCCCATCACCTCGGTCTTGATGCCGTTGGCCTTGTAGTACTCGAAGATCTGGCGCACCGACTTCACGCCGGGGTCGTTGGCGCCGGCATTGGCGGCCTCGTCCCACTTGGCGCCCTCGGACTTCTTGTACCAGTCGTAGATGCGGCCGACGAAGGGCGAGATCAGCTGCACGCCGGCCGCGCCGCAGGCCACGGCCTGCGCGAACGAGAACAGCAGCGTGAGGTTGGTGCGGATGCCCTTGCTCTCGAGCTGGCGCGCGGCCTCGATGCCTTCCCAGGTGGAGGCGACCTTGATCAGCAGCCGCTTCTCGGTGTCGATGCCCTCGGCCTTGTAGAGCGCCGTGATGCGCTCGCCGCGCGCCACGGTGGCGGCGGTGTCGAAGGACAGACGCGCATCGACCTCGGTGGAGACGCGGCCCGGGATGATCGAAAGGATCTCGGTGCCGAAGCGCACCAGCAGGCGGTCGATGACTTCGTCGAGCGGCTTGCCCGCATGCTTCTTCACGCCCTCGTCGAGCAGCGGCCGGTACTCGGCCTTCTGCACCGCCTTGAGGATCAGCGACGGATTGGTGGTCGCGTCCTGCGGCTTGGAGGCGCTGAGCTGCTTGAAGTCGCCGGTGTCGGCGACCACGGTGGTCCATTGACGGAGTGCATCGAGTTGGTTCATGGCAATGATTATGTTGCGGTGATGGCGACAGGGCCTGCACGCTGGTGCATGCGGGCCGATGCTTTCATGCGCACCGTAGCACGGCTTGGCACCCGGTTCCATGACGGCGCGAACAACATGCGGCCAGCAGGGTTTCGGCCCCATGCCGCCCTACAGGCGCTGTGGTCCACGGCTGACGGCGAGCACCCGCGAGCGCGCCTAGGCTGCGGAGTCCTTCCTTCGCGAATCGTCGGATTCGCCGTCCCGTCCCGACCCAGGAGCCCCCTACATGCAGCGCAGACTTCCTCCCGCAGCCTCCACCGACCTCGCCCCCTTCGACGACCGCCGCACCAGCGCCGCCATCGGCACGCTGGCCACGGCCTTCGTGATCGGCGGCGCGGCGGCCTGGCTCGCGCTGGATGCCGCGCGCCGCTCGCGCGTGCGGCTGGCCGGTCCGGCCGATGGCGCGCCGCTGATGCGCGCGCCGCTGCAGGTGGTGGCACCCGTGGACCTGCACCGCTACGCCGGCCTGTGGCATGAACAGGCGCGGCTGCCCAACCGCTTCCAGAAATCCTGCGCCGGCCCGGTCACGGCCCAGTACACGCCGCGCCCTGACGGCACGATCGAGGTGCTCAACCGCTGCGAGCGCGCCGACGGCAATTTCGAGGAATCGCTGGGCACCGCGCGCGTGGTGCCGGTGGCGGGCCAGCCCGGCGCGGGCCGGCTCGAGGTGCGCTTCGCGCCCTCGTGGCTGGCCTGGCTGCCGGTGGTGTGGGGCGACTACTGGATCCTGAAGCTGGACCGCGACTACCAGGTGGCGCTGGTCGGCACGCCGAACCGCGAGTACCTGTGGGTGCTGTCGCGCGCGCCCTGCCTGGACGACGCGACCCTGCAGGCCGAGCTCGACTACGCGGGCAGCCTGGGCTTCGACATCGACAAGGTCGAGCGCACCGGCAGGTAGCGCGAGAGCTGGGTCGCGAGCGTGGCCGGCGCGGTGCAGTGGATCGCGTGCCAGCCGAAGGCGCGCGCGGCTTCCACGTTGGGCGCCGAATCGTCGATGAACACCGTCTGCTCCGCCGCCAGCGCATGGCGCACCGCGAGCAGTTCGTAGATCTCGCGATGGGGCTTCAGGAACTTCACGTCGCCCGAGAACACGCCGCCGTCGAAACGCCGCATGAAGCCGTGGCGCGCCACGATCGCGCGCGCATAGGGCGCGGGCATGTTCGAGAGGTAGTAGAGCTTCAGCGGCTCGCCGGCCTCGCGGCGCTCGAACAGCTCCTCGAGCAGCGCCACCGTGACATCGATCGGCGCCAGCCGTTCGCCGAGTCCGTCGAGCATGGCCAGCAGGCGGTCGGCCGGCAGCGCGAGACGCGCCGCCATGCGCGCGACGGATTCCTCGAGCGTGCGGGTGCCGCAATCGAAGCTGGTCCAGTCGTCATGATGGAAAAGCGCGCGGCCCAGGGCCGCGGCGGCGGATTCAGTGGGCGCATGCTCCGCCAGATGGGCCTGGACCAGCCGTGTGGGCTCCCAGGTGAAGAGCACGGCGCCAAGATCGAAAACCACGTTCATGGCGCCATTGTTCCATGCGCGCGCTACACCACGCTGACGCCATGCGCCCCCAGCGAGAGCCGGGTCTGCGCACCCGCGGCCAGCGGGTTCGACAGGTCGGTCGAGACCACGAAGACCGCGCCCAGCGGCGTGTCGAAACCGTACTCGTAGAAGCTGCCGAGGTAGGCCACCTTCTTCAGCGTGGCCGGCAGGCCGGTGTCGGCCGCCGAGGCCTCGCCGATGCGCCAGGCCTCGGGCCGCACCGCGACCTTGACCGCGCCCGGCGCCACCGCATGGCGCGGCCGCAGCCGCAGCGGCCCGAGCGTGACGTCGCCGTCGGCACCGGCCACGGCCGGGAACACCATCGCCTCGCCCATGAAGCCCGCGACGAACTCGCTCTCGGGCCGGCCGTAGAGCTGCTCGGGCGTGCCGCGCTGGGCGATCACGCCGTGGTCCATCACGATGATCTGGTCGCTCACGGCCAGCGCCTCGCTCTGGTCGTGGGTGACGTAGGCCACCGTGAGCTTGAGCCGCTGCTGCAGCGAGCGGATCTCCTCGCGCATCTCGCGCCGCAGCCGCGCGTCGAGGTTCGACAGCGGCTCGTCGAACAGCAGCACCGCGGGCTCGAGCACCAGCGCGCGCGCCAGCGCCACGCGCTGCTGCTGGCCGCCCGAGAGCTCGCTGGGCAGCCGCTGGTCGAAGCCCACCAGGCCCACGCCGCGCAGCGCCTCGCGCGCACGCGCCGTGGCCTCGTCCTTCTTCACGCCGCTCATGCGCAGGCCGTAGCCCACGTTGCCGATCACGTCCATGTGCGGAAACAGCGCATAGCTCTGGAACATCATGCTGACGTTGCGCTCGGCAGGCCCGAGCGTGGTGACGTCGCGCCCGCCCATGAAGATCGCGCCCGAGGTCGGCGACTCGAGCCCCGCGATCATGCGCAAGGTGGTGGTCTTGCCGCAGCCCGAGGGGCCGAGGATGGTGGTCAGCGTGCCCTCGGGCACCTCGAAGCTGATGCCCTTGACCGCGAGCGGCCCGTTCCTGTCGGCGCCGTAGCGCTTGGTGACGTCGCGAAACTCGATCCCAGTACTCATGCTCGTCATGCCCGTCATGCCAGCCCCTCCATCTTGTGATGCCCCTGGTGCCCGGGTGCCGTGCCGCGCCGTCCCAGCCTGCGTTCGCCCACCACCCATTGCACCAGCGCGATCGCGAGCGACATCAGGATCATCAGCACCGTGCAGTAGGCCAGCGCGATGCCGTAGTCGCCGTTGCCGACGCGGCCGATGATGTAGGTGGTGGCCAGTTCGTTCTCGGCCGTGACCAGGAAGATCACGGCGCTCACGGTCGTCATCGCGCGCACGAAGCTGTAGACCAGCGCCGCCACCAGCGCCGGCTTGAGCAGCGGCAGCACCACCTTGAACAGCGTCTGCGAGGTCGAGGCGCGCAGCATCAGCGAGGCCTCGTCGAGCGAGCGGTCGAGCTGCTTGAAGGCCGCGGTGCCCGCGCGCACGCCCACCGGCAGGTTGCGGAACATGAAGCACAGCACGATGATGAGCCCGGTGCCCGTGAGCTCGAACGGCGGCACGTTGAAGGCCAGGATGTAGCTCACGCCGAGCACCGTACCCGGGATCGCGAAGGCCAGCAGCGCGCCGAACTCGAACGCGCCCTGCCCCTTGAACTCGTTGCGCGCCAGCAGCCAGGCGATCAGCAGGCCCAGCGCCGCGGTGATCGGCGCCGAGATGCCGGCCAGCTTGAGCGTGGTCAGCAGCGAGTTCCACGCGGTGCCGGCCCACACCAGCCCGAACTGCCCCCATTCGAGCGCGAACGCGGTCTTGAAGTGCTGCAGCGTGAAGCTGTAGTCGCGTCCCCAGGTCTGCACGAAGCCGCCCGCGAAGGCGAACAGGTAGACCACCGCGGTGAAGGCGATCCAGGGCAGCGCGATGCCGTGGATGGTGCGGCGCACGCCGTCGGGCAGCGCCATCGGGATGCCGGCGTCGCCCTTGCCGCTGACGGTGGTGTAGTTCTGCTTGCCGAGCAGCCCACGCTGCAGCGCGAACACGCCGAGCGCGAACAGGGTGAGCACCCAGGCCAGCGAGGCCGCGCGGCCCTGGTCGTACTGCGCTCCGACGATGGCGAAGAAGATGTCGGTCGACAGCACCGAGAACTGGCCGCCCACCACCACCGGGTTGCCGAAGTCGGCGATGCTCTCGATAAAGCCCACCAGGAAGGCATTGGCGAGCCCGGGCTTGAGCAGCGGCAGCGTGATGGTGAAGAAGGCGCGGCGCCGGTCGGCGCGCAGCATCTGCGCGGCTTCCTCGAGGCTGGGCGCGATGCCCTGCACCACGCCGCGCATGATCATGAAGGCGATCGGCGTGAAGGCGAACAGCTGCGCCACCAGCACGCCGGGCATGCCGTAGAACCAGCGCGTGGGTTCGATGCCGAACACGCTCTCGAGCACCTGGTTGACGATGCCCGCGCGGCCGAACAGCAGGATCAGGCCGAGGCCCACCACGAACGGCGGCGTGATGATCGGCAGCAGCGCCAGTACCCGCAGCGCGCCCTGCCCGCGCCGGCTGCCGCGCTCGGCCATCAGCGCCATCAGCGTGCCCAGGAAGGTGGTGCCCGCGGCCGTGAGCAGCGCCAGCACCAGCGTGTTCCAGGCCACGCCGCAGCGCACGCCGCCCGCGAGGCAGCCCAGGCCCCAGATGCGTTCGGTGAAGACGCGCGCGAGGAAGGCGGCCATCGATACGCGGCCGTCCTCGTCGAGGAAGGCGCCCGACAGCGCGCGGCTCACGGGGTAGGCGATGAACAGCGCCATCAGCACGCCGCAGCCCAGCACCGAGGCGGCCACGAACAGGTCGCCCTTGAAGCGGCCGAGCCGCGCGATGCCGAAGGCCGCGAGCAGCACCAGCGCGCACAGCGCCACGAAGCCGCCGGCGCCGATGCCGAACTGGTTGATGCCGAGCTCGCCGAAGCGCGCCTCGAGCGCCGCGAAAGCCCAGCCACGCGCGCCGATCGCGAAGCCCGCGAGCGCGAGCCCGAGGGCACCGCCCGCGCCGCCGGCCAAAAGCCAGCGGCCCTGCGCGCGGCCCGGCGGCAGCCAGGCGCCGACGGCGCAGACGGCGAGGCCCGCCAGCCCGACGAACAGCCAGACGCGCCCCTGCAAGGCGACCTGCATCAGACCGTTGGCGCCCTCGGCGCCGCCGAAGACCTGCGGAATGGCCTCGTACCAGGTCGCGTCCTGGATCGCATACCAGGGCAGCAGCAGGTAGGCCGCGAAGCCCAGCAGCACCCAGGCACGGATCCAGCGCTGGGTGCGCCGCGCCGCGGCCTCCGACGCCGGATTGCGCGGGGCCGCCGCACGGGGCGAGGCCCCGATGGAATGCGCTTCCACTTAGCGCGGCAGCGAGTTGACGTCCTTCTCCCAGCGCGCGATCAGGCGGCGGCGCTCGGCGCTGGCGCCGTACTTGGCGTAGTCGTAGTCGATGAACTTGATCTTCTTGAAGTCGGGAATGCGCGGGTCGAGCTTGGCGGCGGCGTTGCTCGGCAGCTGGAACTGCTTGTTGGCGGCGCCGAGCTCCTGCGCGGCGGGCGTGAGCGCCCATTCGTAGAACTTCTTCGCGGCCTCGAGATTGCGCGCGCCCTTGATGATGCTCATCGAGCCGATCTCGGCGCCGGTGCCGTCGCTCGGCGTGATGGTCTCGACCGGGAAGCCCTGCATCTTCTCGCCCGGGCCGTCGTGCACGAAGCTGATCGACACCGCGGTCTCGCCGCGCGCCACGGCCTTGATCGGGCCGGTGCCCGAGCGCGTGTACTGGCCGACATTCCGGTGCAGCGCCTTGAGGTACTCGAAGGCCTTGTCCTCGCCCATGAGCTGCACCAGCGTGGCGATCATGGTGTAGGCCGTGCCGCTCGAGGCGGGGTTGGCCACCTGGATGTCGCCCTTGTACTCGGGCTTGAGCAGGTCGGCCCAGGTCTTGGGCACGGGCAGCTTCTTCTTGGCCAGCAGTTCGGGGTTGTAGCCGAAGCCCAGCGGGCCCGAGTAGATGCCCACGGTCTTGTAGCCCGACTGCTTCGCCTGCTGCTGGGCCCAGGGATGCAACTGCGGCAGCGAGGGCGACTTGTACTCGAGCGTCAGGCCCTGCTCGGCCGCCTGCAGGTGCGGGTCGCCGGTGCCGCCGAACCAGACGTCGGTCTTGGGGTTGTCCTTCTCGGCGATGAGCTGGGCCAGCGCCTCGCCCGAGCCCTTGAGCGCCATGTTGATGCGCGTGCCCGTGGTGCGCGCGTACACGGTCGAGATCACGCTGCACCACTCGGCCTGCACCGAGCAGATCACGTTGACCGTGCCCTGGGCCGATGCCATCGCCGATCCACCCAGCAGCGCCGCCGCAACAAAAAGCTTCTTCATGGAGTTCTCCGCTTTGTCCAATAAAAAAAGGCCTCCCGGCCGTGGGTGCAGCGTAGCTTTAGTACAAGTGCGTGGAATCGGTACAAGTACCATCGCGATTAGGCGGACCGGCGCATTGCCTGCTATCGCCCCTCAGACCCAAGGAAAGTGTTCCCCATGAGCTTCGATCTCGTTCTGTTCGGCGGCACCGGCGATCTCGCATGGCGCAAGCTGATGCCCGCTCTGTTCCAGGCCTTCCGGCACGGGAGTCTTCCGAAGGACGGGCGCATCGTCGGCGTGGCGCGGGACAACCTGTCGGACGACCAGTACCGCGAGCTGATCCAGTCGCGCTTCAATGCCGTCGAGGGCGCCAAGCGGCCCTCGCCCGAGGAGTTCCAGAAGTTCGCCTCGATGCTGCACTACCTGCGCATGGACCTGTCGAAGCCCGACGACTATGCGCGCCTGTCCGAGCTGCTCAAGCAGCGCGATGCCGAAACGGTCGTGATGTATGTCGCCACCGCGCCGGGCCTGTTCACGCAGGTGGTCGAGCAGATCGCGGCCGCCGGCCTCAACGGCGCGCGCACCCGCATCGTGCTCGAGAAGCCGCTGGGCCACGACCTGGCCTCCAACCGCGCGATCAACGCCGCGGTGGGCAAGGTGCTCGAGGAGAAGCAGGTCTTCCGCATCGACCACTACCTCGGCAAGCCCTCGGTGCAGAACCTGTTCGCGATGCGCTTCGGCAATGCGCTGTTCGAACCCATCTGGCGCCGCGAGCACATCGCCAACATCCAGATCACGATCGCGGAAGACCTCGGCGTGGAGAAGCGCGGCGCCTTCTATGACCAGACGGGCGCGCTGCGCGACATGGTGCAGAACCATGCGCTGCAGCTGCTGTGCGCCATCGGCATGGAGCCGCCGATCAACTCGCATGCCGACGCGATCCGCGACGAGAAGCTCAAGGTGCTGCGCGCGCTCAAGCCCTGGACGCCCGAGACGCTGGGCCTGCACACGGTGCGCGGCCAGTACACGGCCGGCACGGCCTACGGCGAGCGCGTGCAAGGCTATCGCGATGAACCGGGCGTCGACCGCGAGAGCCGCACCGAGACCTTTGTTGCGCTGCGCACCGAGATCGCCAACTGGCGCTGGGCCGGCGTGCCCTTCTACATCCGCACCGGCAAGCGGCTGGCCTCGCGCGACGCGCGCATCGAGGTCAACTTCCGCCCTACGCCGCACGCGATCTTTCGCGCGCCGGCCGGCAGCGCGAACAAGTTCGTGATCAACCTGCAGCCCAAGGACGGGCTCGAGCTGCACATGCTCGCGCAGGCGCAGGACAACCGCCGCAGCAACGGCCGCCAGGACAGCGCGGCGCAGCTCGCGCCGGTGCAGCTCGACCTCGACTTCGACAAGCGCTTCGGTTCCGAGCGCGTGGGCGCCTACGAACGGCTGCTGCTCGACGTGATCGACGGCCGGCTCAACCTGTTCGTGCGCAGCGACGAGCAGGAGGAGGCATGGCGCTGGGTCGAACCGCTGATCGACAGCTGGGCCAACGACGGCGGACCGCGCCCCTACGCGGCCGGCACCTGGGGCCCGAGCGCGTCGAGCGCGATGATCGCGCGCGACGGCTTCTCGTGGGGCGAGGAGCAGTAACTCAGCCGAACTGCACGCAGCGCATGCCGAGCGTGCCCGACTGGAAGCCCTCGTAGACCGTCTTCGCGCGCTCGCCCGCGCCCGCGGCGCCGAGCGCGTAGAGAAACGGGAAGTAATGATCGGGCGTGGCCACCGCGGTCGACGCCCCCGCGAGCCGCTCGTAGCCGATCAGCGCGCGGTCGTCGCGGCCGGCCAGCGCGGCCTTCACCGCATCGTCGAAGGACTGGGCCCAGGGCCGGCTCGCCGCCGGGCCGTCGGGCGTGCCGCGGTCGGTGGCGCGCAGGTTGTGCACCACGTTGCCGCTGCCCATCACCAGCACGCCCTTCTCGCGCAGCGTGGCGAGATCGCGGCCCACCGCGTAGTGGAAGGCCGCGGGCTTGTCGTAGTCAATGCTGAGCTGGAACACCGGCACGTCGGCCTTCGGATAGAGATGCCTGAGCACGGTCCAGGTGCCGTGGTCCAGGCCCCATTGCTCGGTGGCGACCACGGGCGACTGCTTCACCGCCGCGGCCGCGTCGCGCGCGAGCGCGGGATGGCCGGGCGCCGGATAGTCGATCTCGTGCAGCGCCTGCGGAAAGCCGCCGAAATCGTGGATGGTCCGGGGCCGGGCCTGCACGCCGACGCCGGTCGCGCCGCTGCTGAGCCAGTGCGCGGAGACGCTGAGGATGGCCGTGGGTCGCGGCAGTTCATGGCCCCAGGCGGCGAGCCGGCGCGTGAACGCGTTGTCGGCCAGCGCATTCATCGGCGAGCCGTGGCCGATGAAGATCACCGGCATGCGCCGCGCGGGCGCGTCGCCGGCGGCCGACGCCGCCTGCGAGACCGAGGCCAGCGCGCCCAGCACGGCGGTCGCGCCGAGCGCCGAGCCCATGAGGAAGCCACGGCGGCCGAGCGCGCTCAGCGCGCCGGCGTCGGAAGGAAGAGGGGTCATCGGAAGGGGCATGGCGCGGTGCGGAAGGGGCCGCGCCACTGTGCCGCGATGCGGCGCGCCGGGCTGTGCCTTTGCGCACATCTTTGCGCGCCGGGCCCGATCCTCAGATCCGCCCCTCCTCCGCCGCATGGCAGGCCACCTGCACGCCGCGGATGCTCTGGAGCTTCGGCCGCTCGGCCGAGCAACGCGCATTCGCGTGCGGGCAGCGCGGATGGAAGGCGCAGCCCGCGGGCGGAATGAGCGGGTTCGGCACCTCGCCCTGCACCGGCGTGCGCGCGCGCCCCGTGTGCTTCATCTGCGGGATCGCGTCGAGCAGCATGCGCGTGTACGGATGCTGCGGCGTCGCGAACAGCTTCTGCTTGTCCGCCACCTCCACCAGCCGGCCCAGGTACATCACGCCCACCTGGTCGGCCACGTGGCGCACCACCGCGAGGTTGTGCGAGATGAACAGGTAGGTCAGGCCCTGCTCGCGCTGCAGGTCCTTCATGATGTTGAGCACCTGCGCCTGCACGCTCACGTCGAGCGCCGAGGTGGGCTCGTCGCAGACCAGGAACTCGGGCTGCGTGGCCAGCGCGCGCGCGATCGAGATGCGCTGGCGCTGGCCGCCCGAGAACTGGTGCGGGTACTTGCTCATGTCCAGCGGCGACAGGCCCACCGACTGCAGCAGCTGGCCCACGCGTTCGCGCAGCTGGGCCTTGTCGCTCAAGATGCCGTGCTCGCGCAGCGGCTCGCCGATGATGTCCTCGACGATCCAGCGCGGGTTGAGGCTCGCGTAGGGGTCCTGGAAGATCATCTGGATGCGCCGGCGCAGCTTGCGGCCCTCGGCGGTCTTGAAGGCCGCGTGCGCGTCCTGGCCGTCGAACTGCAACCCGCCGCGCGTGGGCGCGTACAGGCCCACGAGCAGGCGCGCGACCGTGCTCTTGCCGCAGCCCGATTCGCCGACCAGCGCGAGTGTCTTGCCGCGCTCGATCGAGAAGCTCACGCCGTCCACCGCATGCAGCAGCACGCGCGGCTTGCGCTCGAGCACGCGGTTGAGCCAGGGCGGCGAGACGTCGAAGGTGCGCGCGAGGTCGTGGGCGACCACGAGCGGCTCGCCGCCGCCGGCCTTGCCGGGTTCGATCACGGCGCTCATCGCGTCACCTCCACGATCGGTTCGGCCGCCTCGGGCGTGGCGCGTTCGCCGGCCGCGAGCGCATCGTGATGCTTCGCCGCGATCTCGGCCTGGCCGGTGTGCGGATCGGTGGCGTCGTGCAGCCAGCAGGCGGCACGCGTGGCGCCCGCGTGCATCAGCTCGGGCCGCTCCTCGAGGCAGCGCGCGAAGGTGCGCGGGCAGCGCGGGTTGTAGGCACAGCCCTTGGGGATCGCATTGAGCCGCGGCATCGCGCCGTCGATCTGGTTCAGCCGCTCGCGGTCGCTCGCCATGTCGGGGATCGAGGCCATCAGGCCCGCGGTGTAGGGATGCGCCGCCTGGTGGATCACCTCGTGCACCGGGCCGATCTCGGCGATGCGGCCCGCATACATCACGGCCACGCGGTCGCAGGTCTCGGCGATCACGCCCATGTCGTGCGTGATCAGCATCACGGCCGCGCCGCGGTCCTTGCAGATGCGCTTGAGCAACTGGATGATCTGCGCCTGGATCGACACGTCGAGCGCGGTGGTCGGTTCGTCGGCCACGATCAGCTTGGGCTCGGCCGCGAGCGCGAGCGCGATCACCACGCGCTGGCGCATGCCGCCCGAGAACTGGTGCGGGAAGTGGTCGATGCGTTGCTCGGCGGCGGGAATGCCGGTGTCCTGCAGCAGGCCGATGGCGCGCTTGCGCGCTTCCGACTCGGTCACGGGCAGGTGGGTGCGGATGGTCTCGATGAGCTGCCGGCCCACCGTGTAGAGCGGGTTCAGCGAGGTCAGCGGGTCCTGGAAGATCGCGCCGATCTTGCGGCCGCGGATCGGCCGCATGGCATCGAAGCCGAGGTTGTCGATGCGCTGGCCCTCGAGCAGGATCTGGCCGCCGGCCACGCGGCCCGGCGGCTCGAGCAGGCCGATGATCGAGGCGCCCGTGAGCGATTTGCCGGCACCCGATTCGCCGACCACGCCGAGGATCTCGCCCGGTGCGATGTCGAAGGAGATGTCGTCGAGCGCGCGCAGGGTGCCGCGGCGGTTCGGGAATTCGACGACGAGGTTCTTGACCTGTAGCAGTGTCATGGCGTGTCTCCCGCTTCTTCAGCGCAGCCGCGGGTTGAGCGCATCGCGCAGCCAGTCGCCCAGCAGGTTCACGCTGAGCGCGATCAGCACCAGCATCGCGCCGGGGAACACGGTGATCCACCACTCGCCCGAGAACAGGTACTGGTTGCCGATGCTGATGAGCGTGCCCAGCGAGGGCGAGGTCGGCGGCACGCCGACGCCGAGGAAGGACAGCGTGGCCTCGGTGATGATCGCGGTCGCGACCTGGATCGTGGCCAGCACCATCACCGGCCCGAGCACGTTGGGCAGCACGTGGCGCAGCATGATGCGGATCGGCGCGACGCCGGTGACGCGCGCGGCCTGCACGTACTCCTTGCTGCGCTCCACCAGCGTGGAGCCGCGCACGGTGCGCGCGTACTGCACCCAGCCGGTCAGCGAGATGGAGATGATGAGCACGCCGAAGGCCAGCGAATCGTTGGCGTGCGGGAACAGCGCGCGGCCCACGCCGGCGATCAGCAGCGCGACCAGGATCGGCGGGAACGACAGCATCACGTCGCACAGCCGCATGAGGAAGGTGTCGAGCCAGCCGCCGAAGAAGCCGGCCAAGAGGCCCAGCACGACGCCGACGAGGACCGACAGCACCACCGACACCACGCCGACGATCAGCGAGATGCGCGCGCCGTAGATCACGGCCGAGAGGATGTCGCGACCCTGGTCGTCGGTGCCCAGCAGGTACTTGGCCGAACCGTCGGTGGTCCAGGCCGGCGGCAGGCGCGCGTCGCCGAGTTCGAGCGATGCGAGATCGAAGGGGTTGTGCGGCGACACCCAGCCGGCGAACACCGCGCAGAACAGGCAGGTCAGCGCGATCAGCGCCGCGACGATCGCCACCGGCGAGGTGCGGAAGCTGTAGCCGACGTCGCTGTCGAACCAGCGGGCTATGGTTCTTTTCATCGCCGGGCCGCCCCAAGAGGAAAAGCGGCCCCCTCGGGGGGCAGCGGACCTTGCGCAGCAAGGAGAGCGTGGGGGTTATTTTTCATCGTGGAAGCAAAAGGAATGGGCCCGCAAGAAGCGGGCCCATGGGTCAGGCCGCAGGAGCAGCCAAGGGCCGCGTCAGGGCTTGACGCTCATCCACTTGAAATACATGAAGTTGTCGGCCAGCTGCACCAGCTCGACCTTCTTGCTCACGCCCCAGGCCAGCGACTGCTGATGCAGCGGCAGCGTGCCGACGTCGTCCGCATGGATCTTGAAGGCTTCCTTGATCAGCTCGTTGCGCTTGGCCTTGTCGCTCTCGGACTGGATCTTCTTCGTGATCTCGTCGAGCTTCGGATTGCAGTAGGCGCCCAGGTTGAACTGGCCCGTGCCCTTGTCGTCGGGGCAGGAGGTCAGCGAGCTCAGCGCGTTGTGCGAGTCGTAGGTGGTCGGGGTCCAGCCCAGCATGTAGAAGCTGGTGTCGCGGCGCAGGATCTTCGGGAAGTAGGTGCCCTTGGTCTCGGCCACGAGGTTGATCTTGACGCCGATCTTCGCGAGGTTGGCGGCCACGCTCTGGCAGATCTGTCCGTCGTTGACGTAGCGGTCGTTCGGGCAGTTGAGCGAGACCTCGAAGCCGTTCGGATAGCCGGCCTCGGTCAGCAGCTTCTTGGCGGCCTCGACGTCGAAGGGCAGGCGCTTGTCCTGCTCGGCGGTCCAGCCGTTGATGCCGGGGCCGACCAGCAGGCCGGTGGGCCGCGAGGCGCCGCGCATCACGGTGCGCTGGATGCCGGCGATGTCGATGGCCTGGTAGAAGGCCTGGCGAACGCGCTTGTCCTTGAACGGGTTCTTGCCCTTGATGTTCGAGTACTGCAGTTCGTCGCGCTTCTGGTCCATGCCCAGGAAGATGGTGCGCAGCTCGGGGCCGGTGATGACGCGTGCGTTGGGCGCGGCGTTGATGCGCGCGATGTCCTGCACGGGCACCGGCTCCATCACGTCGACCTCGCCCGAGACCAGCGCGGCCACGCGGGTGGCGGGGTTGGCGATCGGCGTGAAGACGATCTCCTGCGCGTTGCCGTCGATCTTGCCCCAGTAGGTGCCGTTGCGCGTGAACACGGTACGCACGTTCGGCTGGCGCTCGCGCACGCGGAACGGGCCGGTGCCGTTGGCCTTGAACGAGGCCGTGTTCTCGATGCCCTTGCGGCGGTCGACCGGCTTGGTGGCCTGGTTCTCCTCGCACCATTTCTTGCTCATGATCATCGTCAGCGAGATCACGTCGGGCAGGATCGGGAACGGGCCGTTGGTCTCGATCTCGACGGCGAGCTCGCCGACCTTGCGCACGGCCTTGATCTCGCTGAGCGTGGCCTTCATGTCGGAACCGTCGCCCTGCGCGCGCGCGAAGCTGAACACCACGTCGTCGGCGGTGAACGGCGTGCCGTCATGGAACACCACGCCCTTGCGCAGCTCGAAGCGCCAGACGTCGGGCGAGGTCTGCTTCCAGCTGGTGGCCAAAAGCGGCGCGAGGCTCAGGTCCTTGTTGCGGCCCACGAGGGTTTCGTAGACGTTCGCCGTCACGCTGAGCTGCAGCGATTCGTTGAGCGAGTGCGGATCGAGCGACAGCGCGTCGCCCTGGTTGGCGATGCGGATGGTCTGCGCGCCGGCGACCATGCTGACGGCGCCCAGGGCGCACACGACGGCGGCCGCGGCCACATTTCTTCTGAGACTCATGGGGAACACTCCTCGGGTTGGGATCAAAACAATCAAGGCGCCGCGGTGGCGGCAGCTCTCTCCGGCTGCCCGCCGCGGGTCGCGGCAAGCGGCATGCCCCGCTCGATCAGCCCCGCGTGCAGCGCGGCGCCGAGCGGCAGGATCTCGTCATTGAAGTCGTAGCGGCTGTTGTGCAGGAAGGCGCCGCGGCGCGCGTCCTGGCCCAGGCGCAGGTAGGCGCCGGCCTTCTTCTGCAGCATGAACGAGAAATCTTCGGCGCCCATGCTGGGTTCGAGGCTGCGATCGACGTTGGAGGCACCGACCAGCGACTCGGCCACGTCGGCCGCGAACATGGCCTCGGGCGCGGTGTTGATGGTGGCCGGGTAGATGCGTTCGTACTTCAGCGTGGCGGTGGCGCCGAAGCCCGCGGCCACGGACTTGCAGAGCTCGCCGAGCCGCTGCTCGACCTGCGCCTGCACGCGCGCGCTGAAGGTGCGCACGGTGCCCACGAGCGTGGCCTCGCCCGGCACCACGCTGAAGGCACCGAGATCGCCGGCCTGCATCGCGCAGATGCTGATCACGGCCGCGTCGATGGGCCGCACGTTGCGCGAGACGATGGTCTGCACCGCGGTGATCAGGTGCGCCGCGATGGCCACGGGGTCGACCGTGAGGTAGGCGTGCGCGCCATGGCCGCCCTTGCCCTTGATCTCGATCGTGATGCGGTCGGCCGCGGCCATCATCGCGCCGCGGTTGATGCCGACCGTGCCGGCCGGCATCGCGGGCCAGTTGTGCATGGCATAGACCGACTGCACCGGGAAGCGGTCGAACAGGCCGTCCTCGATCATCACGCGCGCGCCGGCGTAGCCTTCTTCGCCGGGCTGGAAGATCAGCACCGCGGTGCCGTCGAAGTTGCGCGTTTCGGCGAGGTAGCGCGCCGCGCCCACGAGCATGGCCGTATGGCCGTCGTGGCCGCAGCCGTGCATCAGGCCCTCGGTGCACGAGCGCCAGCCGAAGTCGTTGTCCTCGCGCATCGGCAGCGCGTCCATGTCGGCGCGCAGGCCGATCATGCGGCCGCTGGCGGTGGAACGGCCGCGGATCACGCCGACCACGCCGGTCTTGCCGATGCCGTCGTGGATCTCGTCGACGCCGCAGGCACGCAGCGCCTCGCGCACGCGGCCCGAGGTGTAGACCTCCTCGAAGCCCAGTTCGGGATGCGCGTGCAGGTCGCGCCGGAAGGCCTCGATCTCGGGGTAGAAGCTCGCGATGTGGGCGAAGGCGCGGCCGTTGGCCTGCAGACGCGGGGTGGCCGCGGTGGGGGTGGCGCTCATGTCAGTGTCCTCCCGCCTTGCCGATGCGCAGCCGTGGATCGACCACGAAATACAGCAGGTCCACGATGAGGTTGATGGTGACGAAGATCAGCGCGATCAGGCACAGGTAGGCGGCCATCACGGGAATGTCGGCGAAGGTCACGGCCTGGATGAACAGCAGGCCCATGCCCGGCCACTGGAACACCGACTCGGTGATGATCGCGAAGGCGATGAGGCCGCCGAGCTGCAGCCCGGTGATGGTCATCACCGGCACCAGCGTGTTCTTGAGCGCATGGCCGAAGTGGATGGCGCGGTTCGAGAGGCCGCGTGCGCGCGCGAACTTGATGTAGTCGGTGCGCAGCACCTCGAGCATCTCGGCGCGCACCAGCCGCATGATCAGCGTGAGCTGGAAGATCGCGAGCGTGATCGCCGGCAGCACGATGTGCATCCAGCCATCGGACTTGAGCAGGCCGGTGGACCACCAGCCGAGCTGCACGGTGTCGCCGCGGCCGAAGCTCGGGAACCAGCCGAGCGTGACGGCGAAGACCAGGATCAGCAGGATGCCGATCAGGAAGGTGGGCAGCGACACGCCGAGCAGCGAGACGGTCATGAAGACCTGGCTCATGAAGGTGCCGCGGCGCAGCGCGGTGTACACGCCCATCGGGATGCCGACCAGCAGCGCGAGCAGCGCGGCGACCAGGGCCAGTTCGAGCGTGGCCGGGAAGCGCTCGCCGATCAGGCGCGAGACCTTGGCGCCCTGGCGCAGGCTCAGGCCGAATTCGCCCTGCGCCGCATTCACCAGGAAATGCCAGAACTGCACGAAGAAGGGACGGTCGAGCCCCAGCGCGGAGCGCATTTCGCGGATCTGCTCGGGGCGGGCGTCCTGGCCCAGCAGGAACACGACCGGGTCGCCCACGTATTGGAAGAGAAGGAAGGCGATGAACGCGACCGCGACCATCACGATCACGGCCTGGATCAGGCGGCGCAGTACGAAGGCAATCATTCAGTTCTGAAAAAGAGCAGGCATGCTAGCAGTGCAAACTGCGTGCCCGCACGGGGGTTCCCCCGGGGTGCACGCGCTTGGTGCGCGTGTGCTTTTCGAGAGCGGCGCGAGGCTGACTCGACAGGGCCCGATGCCGATCGAATGCCCATGAAAAAAAGCCGCTCGACTTGCGTCGAGCGGCTTCTTGATCTTTCGATTCGAAGCTGGCTTGCGCCAGCGTCAAATTAGAAAGCGTGACGGATACCGAAGTCGTAGCCGGTAGCGCTCTTCGGAGCGTACGTTTGGCCAGCGATCGTGCCGAAGCCAGGCGAACCACCGGTCGTCAGACCGAGGATGCTGTTGTTCTGGCCGTTCTTGATGCTGATGCGCGACAGCGTAGCGTACAGAGCCGTACGCTTCGACAGGTTGTGCACGTAGCCAACAGCGAACTGGCTGGCGCGAGCGCTGCCGTCGTTGTAGAAGTTGAACGGAACCAGAGCGCTGTCAGGCTTGAACTTGACTTGCGAGTACGAAGCGCGGATCAGGCCAGGACCGACGGGGACCGTAGCACCGATGAGGGCGCCGTTGTACTTGTCCGACAGACCTTGGGTGTAGATGAACGGCAGGCCGAGCAGCGTGACCGACTGGTTACGGTCGTACGAGTCCTTGACTTGCGACAGTTCACCGAACAGCTTGACCGGACCGAAGTCGTACGAAGCGCCCAGGTTGAAGGTCTTCAGCTCGTCCTTCGAGAAGCCAGCAGCGTTGCCCGGCAGGGGAGCGCCGTCCTTGGTGTCGATGCCGTAGGCGACAGCGACGTCCAGGGGACCGTTGGCGTAGCCGAAGCGGCCGCCGACGTAACGACCGCGCTTGCTCGGGCTGTTCAGCAGCTCGTCCGACTTGACGTTCTCATGCAGAGCGTACTGGAACTGGCCGTAGAAACCGCCGAGGTTCGGGGGCAGGAAGTAAGCGATGGCGTTGCTGGTACGAACATAGCTGTCCGAAGCCGACACGCCAGCCGGCTGACCGCCGTGGGCCGAAGCCAGGTTCACGCTGGTGCGGAAGATCGCGCTGGAGCCCACGCCGTTGGTGCCGAAGGGGTCGAACACGGTGTCGTTCCAGAACGTGGCGGTGTAGTCACGACCCAGACGAATTTCACCGAAACCACCCGACAGGCTCACGGTCGAGCGGCGAGCGAAGTTGGAGATACCACCCTTGCCGTCGTCGTTCGTGATCGGGGCTTCGAGCCAGAAGCTGGCTGCCAGGCCACCACCGAGGTCTTCCGTACCACGGAAGCCGATGCGGCTGGAGTTGTAGCCCGAGTTCGACAGAGCGGTCTGGCTGCGCTTCAGCGAGCCGGGAACGCCGAACGGGGGGATCGCGAACGGGTTGGCGACGATCAGATTGCTCTTGGTCGAATAGCCGCTGACTGCAGCGTCAACCACGCCGAACAGCGTCACGGACGATTGAGCCGAGGCAACACCGGCAACAGCCAGGGCAGCCAGAGCAACTAGAGATTTTTTCATTGCAAGTTTCTCCAAGGTTAAACATAGGGCTCCGGTGCGAAGGGCTCACCGTGACTGGCACTTCTGTGCTCCCACCGGACCCCGGGCCAACCTCCTTTTGGGAAGTTGTCGCTATTGCACCAGAGCCGATGCGGCAGGGCAAAACAATTCGGCCGAAATCTCCTACCCCTGCCGCGTTTCGTTGCAGTGATGCAACAAAGGACTTAGGGCCTTTTGATCTCACGATGCGAAAAAACTTGCCGGGATCGGTGCTTTGGCAAGTTGCGTTCCAATCCCTTCCATGACGACTTCGCTCGACCCCCTGCTGACCGCCGCCGATTCCGCGCTCCGGACGCTGTTCGCCCGGCCGCATGCCACCCGCGCCACCCCGGTCCCGTCCCGGCCGCCAGGCGAACTGAGTGATGCGGAGCGGCGCGAAGCCGGCGCGCTGATGCGCGTCAATCACGTCGGGGAAGTCTGCGCGCAGGCGCTCTACACGGCGCAGGCGGCCGTGGCACGCGATTCCGTGCTGCGCGCGCAGCTGCTCGAGGCGGCGCACGAGGAAACGGACCACCTGGCCTGGACGCGCGAGCGGCTGGACGCGCTCGGCGCCCGTCCCTCGGTGCTCAATCCGCTCTGGTACGCGGGCGCATTCGGCCTCGGACTGGTCGCCGGACGGCTCGGCGACCCGCTGAGCCTGGGCTTCGTGGCCGAAACCGAACGCCAGGTCGAGGCGCATCTGGACAGTCACCTGAATCGGCTGCCCCTGGCGGACAGCGCCTCGCGCGCCGTGGTCGAACAGATGAAGGCCGACGAGGCCCGGCATGCCGAAAATGCCGTGGCGGCGGGCGCCGCGGAGCTGCCGCCGCCCGCCAAGGCCCTGATGCGGGTCGCCTCGCGGGTCATGACGACGCTGGCGCACCGGATCTGACCCCGGGAAGGATCAGCTTTCGATCAGATCGAAGCTGGTCGTGATCTCGGCGGTCTTGGCCAGCATGATGCTGGCGGAGCAGTAGGTCTCGTGGCTGAGAGCGATCGCTCGCTCCACCGCCGAGGCCGGAATTCCCTTGCCGGCCACCGTGAAGTGCATGTGGATCTTGGTGAACACCTTGGGATCCTTCTCGGCCCGCTCGCTGGTCAGCTTGACGCTGCAGCGCTCGACCTGGTGGCGGCCGCGCTTGAGGATCAGCACCACGTCGTAGGCGGTGCAGCCGCCGGTGCCGGCCAGCACCGTCTCCATGGGGCGCGCCGCCAGGTTCTGGCCGCCGTTCTCGGGCTTTGCCGCGTCGGGCGCCCCGTCCATCATCAGGACGTGGCCACTGCCTGTCTCGGCCACGAATCCCATGGACGAGCGCGCACCCGCATTGCCGGTCCAACTTACAGTGCATTCCATCTTTTTCTGAACTCCGGTTCCGGATGTCTGGCAAAAATCACGCCCAGCATCGTTATCTGTGTGGGAAAAGCGTCACTCGCTTGTTGCATCGCAACAAACAACCGATATACTTTATTTCATTGCGCACCCCGGTGCGTGCAAGTTGTCTCCTCCACCCTTCCAATTGGTGGATTTAGCCCCGAGCCGCAAGGCTCGGGGCTTTTTTCTTGGGCGCGTCGCCCACTCTAGCCAGCCGAAGCCGGCCACTCTAGCCAGCCACCCCAAAGGGCAGCTGCTCTGGCTGCCCTGGCTGTTGCCGGTGTTGCCTCGGCCCAGTCTTCCGTGACGCTGTTCGGTGTGGTCGATGCCGCAGTCAGCAACTATTCGACGAAGAGCACCTACTACAGCGCGCTCGCCAATCCCTTCCTGGTGGCCCCGATTGGGGTGAAGCAGAGCCAGACCGCGCTGACGAACTCGGGCTACAACACCAGCCGCATCGGCTTTCGCGGCACCGAGGACCTCGGCGGCGGCCTGGCCGCCAGCTTCTGGCTCGAGGCTCCCATCAGCAACGATGATGGCGCCAAGGGTATCGCCGACTTCAGCCGCCGTTCGACCGTGAGCCTGTCGGGTGGCTTCGGTGAAGTCCGCCTCGGCCGCGACTACACCCCCACGTTCTGGAACGACACCGTGTTCGATCCGTTCGGCACCAATGGCGTCGGCACCAACCTCTTCGCCACGATCAACAGCAACCTGTCGACGGCCGTCGGCCCGGGTTCTCCGGTGAGCAAGACCGACAACTACTACCGCGCCAGCAACAGCATCGGGTACTTCCTGCCTCCGAACCTGGGCGGCTTCTACGGTCAGATCCAGTACGCGCTGCACGAGAACACGAAGTCGAGCGGCCTGCCCGAAAGCCCGTCGACCAAGGGTCGATACATCGGCGGCCGCTTCGGCTACGCCAACGGTCCGATCGACGTGGCAGCCGCCTACGGTCAAAGCACCGCGGCCGACAGCGTGACCTTCGACAAGTTCTCGCTCATCACCGGTTCGCAGGATCGCAAGATCAGCACCTTCAACCTCGGCGCTTCGTACGACTTCGGTCCGGTCAAGCTCTTCGGCGAGGTGTCCCGCGTGAAGGACAAGAACGAAACGGGCGCGAGCTCGAGCTTCGTGAACCCCCTCACGCTGCAATCGGTCCCCTACTTCGCCACCACCTCGCAAAGCGACAAGTACAACGGCTACCTGCTGGGCGTGACGGTGCCGGTCGGCCCGGGCCTGATCCGCGCTTCGTACTCGACCGTGAAGTTCAAGAACGGCGCACCGCTCAGCGTCGAAGACGCGCTCCTCGGCGGCAATCGCGATGCCTCGGCGAACAAGCTCGCCATCGGCTATGTGCACAACCTGTCGAAGCGCACGGCGCTGTATGCCACGGTGGCTCGCATCCGCATCAAGGACGGCCAGAACAACCCCGGCGTGATGGGTGCAACCACGGGCGGCTCCCCGGGCTACCTGGATGCCGCCAAGAACCTCGGCTGGGCTCCGCGCACGGCCACCGGCTACGACATCGGCATCCGCCACGCGTTCTAAGCAAGCCTGAAAGAAGCCGATTCCGATGCTGGCTCTCGCCAGATCGAATCCTTCCGATCCAAAGCCGCCCGGCTCACGCCGGGCGGCTTTTTGGTCGTCTATGCCGGGCGCTCTCTCGGCGCTCTCTCCGAATCCACTTTTGCAGCATCTGCGGCGGCGCCCTCAGGCGTTCGAGGTCGGCGGCGCTACACCAGTGCCCGTCGCCAAACGGGCTCTCCGCGTTTGCTCAGACTGTTCGCCCTCGCCTGCTTTGCAGCAGCCCCACATTCATCTCCCCATTGAGCACCGACGCATAGAAGCGCTCGACCATGTTGACGCTCGTACGCGCATTGCGCGCCAGGGTCAGCATGTCGATGCCCTGCCCGTAGAGCAAACGCAACGTGATGGCGGTATGGCGCAGGCAGTAGAGCGTGCGGTCCTGTCCCAGCGGTCCCTTCTCGATGCCCTCGACCTCGAGCACCCAGTGAAAGAGGAAGTTGAGCACCGCGAGCGCGTGCTCGCGGTTCTTGAGTTGCGGCAGGAAGATGTAGTCGTCCGCGCCATCGAAGCCGTGCCGCGCACGATGGGCAACCAGCCGTTCGTAGACGCGCACCGCGGGCTGCAGGCTCACGATCGGCTGACTGTGCCGCTTCGTCTCGGGCAGGTTCATGCGCAGGTAGACATGCTTCGCGCGCACCACCTCGATGTGCTTGTGCTTCATGAGCTTGATGTCGCTCGGCCGCACGAAAGTGTTGACCATCCAGCGGATCAGCCACGGCATCTCCTCGGGCATCACCAGCAGTTCGCGCGCGATCCAGAAGCGGTCGCCGGGCGCGAGTGCATCGAGCACGGGATGCGATCGTCCGCGCAGCCTGCGCGCCGCGGCGATCAACGCGCGGTACTCCGCCACGCTGAAGCTGCCGCGCGGCCGGCTGCGCACCTTCACCTTCGGGAACACCGGCGCCTCGCGCAACACGCCGATGTGCACGCCATGCATCACGACCTTGCGCAGCAGCACGAGGTACTGCGCGATCGTCGTGCTCGTGAAGCCCTCGTCGCCGAGCCGATCGATGAGCCGTTGTGCATCGCGCGTGGTGAAGGCCTGCGCGGGCAAGTCCCCGAGCAATGGAAGGACATGCGCACGCAATCTGTTGCCCATCACCTGCCAGGTGGGACGTCCGATCTCCCCGCGTTGAACGCGCGCCGCCTCGGCGCGCATCAACTTTTCCGAAAGATCACTGACAGAAATTGATAACAGATTCTGTCCGTCTTTGAACTTTTCGGCGGCCGGTGGGACTGCGGGATAGGTGCGTCCAAAAAAACCGGAATCATTCGCGGCAGGCGCGTTGGGAAAGAGAGTTATGACATTTGTGTCCATGTCGTCTCCCGTATGCAATCCCGATGCCTCTTATCATTCGTTGTTAACAAAATTCTCCCCAGGAACAATCGTGCGCCATGCACCTCCGTCGGCACTGACACCTGCTGACTATCTCCGAAAAATTCTCAACGCCCGCGTGTACGACGTGGCGGTCGAATCGGCGCTCGAAAAAGCGCGTGCGCTGAGCGAGCGAATCGGCAACACCGTGCTGCTCAAGCGCGAAGATCAACAGCCGGTCTTCAGCTTCAAATTGCGCGGGGCCTACAACAAGATGGCGCACCTGAGCGCCGAGCAACTCGCGAACGGCGTGATCTGCGCATCGGCCGGCAACCACGCGCAAGGCGTGGCGCTCGGCGCGCGCAAGCTCGGCGCGCGCGCGGTGGTGGTGATGCCGGTGACCACGCCCAAGCTCAAGATCGATGCGGTGCGCGGCTTCGGCGGCGAGGTCGTGCTGCACGGCGACAGCTATTCCGATGCCTACACGCGCGCGCTCGAGCTGCAGGCCGAACAGAACCTGACCTTCGTCCATCCCTTCGACGACCCCGAGGTGATCGCGGGCCAGGGCACGATCGCGATGGAGATCCTGCGGCAGCACCAGGGCCGGCTCGACGCGGTCTTCGTCGCGATCGGCGGCGGTGGCCTGATCTCGGGCGTGGCCAACTACATCAAGGCCGTGCGTCCCGAGATCAAGGTGATCGGCGTGCAGATGAACGACTCCGACGCGATGATGCGATCGGTCGCCGCGCGCCAGCGCGTGACGCTGACCGACGTGGGCCTGTTCGCCGACGGCACCGCGGTCAAGCTGGTGGGTGAGGAAACCTTCCGCGTCGCGAGCGACCTCGTCGACGACTACGTCTCGGTCGACACCGACGCGGTCTGCGCCGCGATCAAGGACGTGTTCGTCGACACGCGCAGCATCGTCGAGCCCTCGGGCGCGCTGGCGGTGGCGGCGATCAAGCAGTACGCCGCGCAGCATGGCCGGCATGGCGAGACCTACGCGGCGATCCTCAGCGGCGCGAACATGAACTTCGACCGCCTGCGCTTCGTGGCCGAACGCGCGGAAGTGGGCGAGGAGCGCGAAGCGCTGTTCGCGGTCACGATCCCCGAGGAGCGCGGCAGCTTCCGCCGGCTGTGCGAGCTGGTCGGCCAGATGCCGATCGGCGACGCCGACACGAACGCGGCTTCGCCGGGCGGTGGCTTGCGCAACGTGACCGAGTTCAACTACCGCATCAGCGACGCGGCCCAGGCCCACGTCTTCGTCGGTCTCACGACCTCGACGCGCGGCGAGTCGGCGGTCATCGCCAAGGCCTTCGGCGAGCACGGCTTCGACGCCCTCGACCTCACGCACGACGAGCTCGCCAAGGAGCACCTGCGCCACCTGGTCGGCGGCCGCACCGGCCTCGCGCACGACGAGCGCCTGCTGCGCTTCATCTTCCCCGAGCGCCCCGGTGCGCTGCTCAAGTTCCTGAGCCTGATGCGGCCGAACTGGAACATCAGCCTGTTCCACTATCGCAACCAGGGTGCGGATTACGGCCGCATCCTGGTCGGGCTGCAGGTGCCGGCCGGCGACGGCGAGGCCTTCGATGCCTTCCTCGAGACGCTGGGCTATCCCTACGTGGAAGAAACCGCGAACCCCGCGTACCGCCTGTTCCTCCAGGCCTGATCCGAAGGCCCGAAGGCGCCACGGCAGCGCCTCCCCCCAAAAAGAAAACCGGCGCGATGCCGGTTTTTTTTCCTGCCGAACGCGCGACGGCGCGAAGGCTACTGCGCGGTCGCCCCGCCCTGCCCGGGCTGCGGCATCGGCGCCCCGCCATCCGGCTGCAGCGCGCTGGCGGCCGGCGCCATCGCGGGCATGGTCGCGGGCAGGCCGCCCACGTTCACCGGCGCCTGCATCGCGGGCGCCATGCCGATCGGCGGCGGCACGCTCACGTTGATGGGCGCCTTCACCGGCAGTTGCAGGGTGAACGCGGCCGGCGCATCCATCCGCGCGCCCAGGGTCGCCGAGCGCAGGCCGACCGACTGCAACACGTAGCCGTCGCCGACACGCGAGCCTACGCGGAAGGGCCGCGGCGGCTTGCCGTCGATGGCGATCAGCGCCGCGCCCTGACTCGAGGGATCGGCCACCACGCCCGCGAGCGCGAAGCGGCTGGCCGCCTCGGGCGCCACCGGCGCATTGCTCGAGGCCGGCAGCACGCCGAAGATCCGCGCCACCGCGTCGGTGTCGGCCGCCGCGGCGGGCCGTCCGGCGGCAGCGGCCGCGGCGACGGTCTGCACCGGTGATGCCAGCCGCAGGCCCCAGAACACGGCCGCACCGGCCGCGAGCGCCCACAGGCCCGTGGTTGCGAGGGGCGCATGCCAGCGCGCGGCGGTATAGGGACTTGTCATGGGCGCGGATTATCATGCAGCGCGCTTTCCGAACCATGTCACCGAAATCCATGACCAAACTCCTTCGCGCCGCCACCCGTTCCGCCCAGCGCGGCTTCACGCTGATCGAGCTGATGGTGGTGCTCGTCATCATCGGCGTGCTGGCCGCGCTGATCGTGCCGAACGTGATCGAGCGGGCCGATGACGCCCGTGTGACAGCCGCCAAGACCGACATCAACAACCTGATGCAGGCCCTCAAGCTCTACCGCCTCGACAACCAGCGCTACCCCACGGGCGAGCAAGGCCTGCAGGCGCTGCTGGTGCGCCCGACCACCGGCCCGGCGGCGCCGAACTGGAAGCCCTACGTCGAGAAGCTCCCGAACGACCCCTGGGGTCATCCCTACCAGTACATGAACCCGGGCATCAAGGGCGAAATCGACGTGCTCTCGCTCGGCGCCGATGGACAGGCCGGCGGCGAGGGCAAGAATGCCGACATCGGCAGCTGGCAATAGACGCCGCGCCGGTCGCCGGGCCGCGGGCTTCACGCTGATCGAACTGATCGTGGTGATCGCGATCATCGCGATCGCCACGGCCGGCGTGAGCTTCGCGATGCGCGACAGCGGCCAGGCCCGCCTCGACCGCGAAGCCGACCGCCTCGCCGCGCTGCTCGAATCGGCCCGCGCCCAGTCGCGCGCCAGCGGCATCGCGGTGCGTTGGCGCCTGGTCGAGGGCGGCAGCTTCGTGTTCGACGGCCTGCCGCCCGGCACCCTGCCCAACGGCTGGGCCTCGCAGGGCATGACGGCGCAGGCCTTCTTCGCCAACGGCATTCCGGTCGCGGCGCTGCTGCTCGGCCCCGATCCGATCATCGCGCCCCAGCAGGTGCTGCTGTCCTCCGACGGCCCGCCCGCGCGCACCCTGCGCATCGCGACCGACGGCCTGCGTCCCTTCTCGGTCAGCAATCCATGAGGCAGCGCGCCCCCCGCGCCGCGGCCGCTGCGCGGCGCCGTCGCGGCTTCACGCTGATCGAGGTGCTGATCGCGCTCGGCATCGTCGCGCTGGCGCTGGCCGCCGGTTCCGAGGCGACGATGGCGCTCACGCGCAACGCGCAGCGCCAGTCCGACCTGCTGCTGGCCGACCTGTGCGCCGAGAACGAGCTGGCCAAGGCCCGGCTCGCGCGCCAGATGCCGGGCGTGGGCATCTCGGGCTCCATCTGCGCCCAGGCCGGCGCGAGCTTCAACGTGACGACCACCGTCTCCGCCACGCTGAACCCCAACTTCAACCGCGTCGACGTGCAGGTGCGCGACGCGGTCGACGCGCCGATCCTGCGCGTGTCGACCGTGGTGGGACGCTACTGATGGACCGCACCCCTTCCCGCGCCCGGCGCGCGCGCGGCTTCACGCTGATCGAGCTGCTGGTCGCGCTCGCGGTGATGGCGCTGCTCGCGCTGGTCAGCTGGCGCGGGCTCGACGGCATGTCGCGCGCCACTACGCAGAACCAGCTGCGCGCCGACGCGGTGCTCACGCTGCAGACCACGCTGTCGCAATGGAGCGCCGACCTCGACGCGGTGGTCGCGCTCGCGCAGACGCGCCCGATCGACTGGGACGGCCGCGTGCTGCGCCTCACGCGCAGCGGCGGCGATGCCGCCAACCCGAGCGTGCTGGTGGTGGCCTGGACGCTGCGCGCCGGCCCCGACGGCGTGCGCTGGCGCCGCTGGCAGTCGCCGCCCTTCAGCACGCGCGGCGCCTGGCAGCAGGCCTGGACCCAGGCCGCCTCGTGGGCGCAGGAGAACGGCGGCGCGCAGGGCAGCTACGGCGGCCCCAACGGCTTCAGCGACACGGTGCTGATCCCGGTGCAGAACTGGCAGCTCTACTACTTCCGCAACGACGTCTGGGTGCCCGCGGGCGAGCTGCAGGCCACGCCGGCCAATCCGCAGGCCCCGATCGGCTCGATCGTCAGCATGCCCGACGGCGTGCGGCTGGTACTGACCCTGCCGCCGGGCGACGGCCTCTCGGGCACGCTCAAGCGCGACTGGGTGCGGCCGACCGTGGGATCGCAACGCTCATGACGCCACCCCACCACCAACGCCACCGGCAGGCGGGCGCCGCGCTGCTGGCCGCGATGCTCACCGTGACCCTGGTCGCCACCTTCGCCGCCGCCGCGCTGTGGCAGCAGTGGCGCGCATCCGAGGTCGAATCGGCCGAGCGCGCGCGCGTGCAGGCCGCCTGGGTGCTGGTCGGCGCGCTCGACTGGTCGCGCCTGATCCTGCGCGAGGACGGCCGCGCCGGCGGCCCCGACCACCTGGCCGAGCCCTGGGCCGTGCCGCTCGAGGAAGCGCGTCTCACCAGCTTCCTGGCGGCCGACAAGAACGTCTCGAGCGACCAGCTCGAGGGCCTGCCCGATGCCTTCCTGTCGGGCCGCATCGTCGATGCGCAGTCCAAGCTCAACGTGCTGACGCTGGTGAATGCCGGCAAGCCGGTGCCGGCGGCGCTCGCGGCCTTCACCAAGCTGTTCGGGCTGCTGAACCTGCCGGGCGCGGAGCTCAATGCGATGACCGCCTCGCTGGCGCGCACGCTGGCCACCACCACCGATGCCTCGGCCGGCGCACCGGCCGACGACGGCGCCAGCGCGCCGCTGATGCCGCAGGAGGTGTCCCAGCTCGTGTGGCTCGGCCTCTCGCCCTCGACCGCGGCCGCGCTCGAACCCTATGTCACCGTGCTGCCGATCCGCACGCCGATCAACGTCAACACCGCCAGCGCCGAAGTCCTCGCCGCCAGCCTGCCGCGGCTCACCATCGCCGACGCGCGCCAGCTCGTGGAGCGCCGCACGCGCTCGTATTTCAAGGACATCGCGGCCGCCAACGCCGGCCTGCCCGACGGCATCCTGTTCAACGCCGAGCAGCACAGCGTCGGCACGCAATTCTTCGAGGTCTACGGCCGCCTGCGCATCGACCGCACCTGGGTCGACGAGCGCTCGCTGCTGCAGCGCGACGGCGTCACCGTCAAGACCCTTTGGCGTACCCGTGGCACCGGCGCCACCTACACCTCGGTCAAACCCTGAGGCCCGTTACATTTTTACGAGCATAAAAGCCTTCTAACGCCCGTCATATCTGTCAGGTACGCTATGAAAAACGTAGTGCGCCTTTGTAAGACGCCCACCTACAATCACCGGCTTTTCCCCACACCCCCATGACCCCGCTGCTGCTCATCGCTCCCCAGCCTCCGGCCGACGCCGCGGGCGAGTACGACTGGGCCCAGGCCGGCGACGACGGCATCGTGCTGCGCGACCACGGCCGCGCGCTGCTCGCGCTGCTGCCCTCGGGCAGCGAGGTCACGCTGGCCGTGCCCTCGACCGCGCTCTCGTGGCACCGCGTCACCCTGCCCAAGGGCAGCATGGGCAGCGCCTCCAAGCTGCGCGCCGTGCTCGACGGCCTGCTCGAGGAACACCTGCTCGACGACCCCGAGGCGCTGCACTTCGCGCTCGAGCCCGAGGCGCGTGCCGGCGAGCCCGTGTGGGTCGCGGCCTGCAACCGCATCTGGCTGCGCTCGGTGGTGCAGGCGCTCGAGGCCAGCGGCCGGCGCGTCACCCGCATCGTTCCCGAGTTCGCGCCGCAGCCGGCCGACGGCCCGCCGCAGCTGCTGATCACCGGCGAGCCCGACGCGCCGCAACTCACGGTCTGCGACGCCGACGGCGTGGTCTCGCTGCCGCTCGCGGGCGCCGGCCTCGCGCTCTCGGCCAGCCTGCCGGCCGACACCGCCGTGATCTCCGCCGAACCGGCCGTGGCCGCGGCGGCCGAGCGGCTGCTCGAGCAGCGCGTGCCGATCGTGCAGGCGCCGCAGCGCTGGCTGCAGGCCGCGCGCTCGCGCTGGGAGCTCGCGCAGTTCGACCTCGCGGTCACCGGCCGCGCGCGCGCCGGCAAGAAATTCGCATCGGTGCTGCAGACCCTGCGCTACGCGCCCGAATGGCGCGCCGCGCGCTGGGGCGCGGTGGTGCTGGTGCTGGTGCAGCTCGTCGGCCTCAACGCCTGGGCCTGGAAGGAGCGCAGCGCGCTCGAGGCCAAGCGCGAAGCCGTCAAGGGCGTGCTGACGCAGACCTTCCCCAGCGTCAAGCTGGTGGTCGACGCGCCGGTGCAGATGCAGCGCGAAGTCGCCGCGCTGCAGCTCGCCGTGGGCGACGTGGCCAGCGGCGACTTCGAACCCATGCTCGGCGCGCTCGCCGGCAACCTGCCGCCGGGCCGCGTGCCGAGCGCCATCGACTACGTGGCCGGCCAGCTTCGGCTGCGCGGCCTCGGACTGCAGCCTTCCGAGGTCTCGCAGCTCACGTCCGCGATGGCGCCGCGCGGCTACGGCGTGCGCACCGAAGGCGATCTGCTGCTGGTACAGGCCGAGGCCACCCGATGAAATTCACCGAAGAACTCAAGGCCCGCTGGGCCGTCCTCGCGATGCGCGAGCGCCGCATGGTGATCGCCGCCGTCTCGCTGGTGGCGCTGGCCCTGCTGTGGTGGATCGCGCTCGCGCCCGCGCTGCGCACCCTCTGGGCCGCGCCGGCCGAGCACGCGAAGCTCGACGCGCAGCTGCAGCAGATGGCCACCCTGCAGAACCGCGCCAAGGCGCTGCAGTCGCAACCGCGGCTGGCGCGCGACGACGCGTTGCGCGCCCTCGAGACCTCGGTGCGCCAGGGCATCGGCGCCAGCGGCCAGCTGATGACCGGCGGTGGCGGCTCCGGCGACGTCGCCACCGTCACGCTGCGCCCCACCGCCGCCGATGCGCTCGCGCAATGGCTCGCGCAGGCGCGCGGCAATGCCCATGCGGTGCCGCGCGAGGCGCACCTCACGCGCGCCGTCGCCTCCGCGCCGACTCCGCCCACCGGCGCGGCGCAGGCCGCCGCGCGCGACAAGGCCCCCGAGACACCGCAGATCCGCTGGGAGGGCACCCTCGTCATGACGCTGCCGGCCGCGCGATGAGCCGCCCCCTCCACCGGTGCGCCCGGCCATGGTGACGCGCGCCCCGCTGTCTTCTCCCAAGCCGCGCCGCGGCTGGCGCTGGGCCGTGCTCGGCATCGTCGTCGGCGCGCTGGTCGCGCTGGTGCTGTTCGCGCCCGCGCGCTGGCTCGCGGCCGGTCTCTCGAGCTGGAGCGACGGCCGCCTGCTGCTGGTCAATCCGCGCGGCACGGTCTGGAACGGCGCCGCGGCCGTGGTGTTCGCGAGCGGCGCGGGCGGCGGCGAGGCCGTCTCGCTGCCCGGCACGCTCAACTGGCGCCTGCGGCCGGGCTGGGGCGGCGTGTCGGCCTCGCTCGACCTGCCCTGCTGCGCCGCCCAGCCGCTCGAGCTGCGCGCCGGCCCGCGCGCCGGCGGCGTGCAGATCGACTGGAGCGACGGCCGCTCGCGCTGGCCCGCCACCATGCTCAGCGGCCTCGGCGCGCCGTGGAACACGCTCAAGCTCGAAGGCACGCTCGACCTCTCGACGCGCGCCTTCTCGCTGCGCACCGACGGCCCGGTGCTGCGCATCGCGGGCCAGGCCACGCTCGATGCCACCGACGTTTCCTCCAGCCTCTCGACCCTGCGACCGATGGGCAGCTACCGCCTCGCGCTCGAGGGCGGCAACCGCCCCTCGCTGCTGCTGAGCACGCGCCAGGGCAGCCTCGTGCTCAACGGCAGCGGCAGCTGGAACGGCACCGCATTCCGCTTCAACGGCGAGGCCAGTGCGGCGCCGGGCAGCGAAGACGCTCTCTCCAACTTGTTGAACATCATCGGGCGGCGCGACAACGCGCGCTCGATCATCACCCTGGGTTGACCTGACCATGACGACGCCCCTGTCCTCCTTCCCCCGCGCCTCCCGTGGCCTGGTCGCGCATGCGGTCCGGCTGCTGATCGCCGCCACCTTCCTGCAGGCCGCGCCGCTCGCGCTGATGCCGGCCTTCGCGCAGGGCGAGGCGCCACGCCGCGGCGAGCCGATCACGCTGAACTTCGCCAACGCCGACATCGAGGCCGTGGCGCGCACCATGGCGGTGGTCACGGGGCGCGACGTGGTGGTCGACCCGCGCGTGAAGGGCACGATGAATCTCGTGACCGACCGCGCGATCCCGCCCTCGGCCGCCTTCAACCAGTTCGCCTCGGCACTGCGGCTGCAGGGCTTCGCGGTGGTCGAGGCCGACGGCCTCTACAAGATCGTGCCCGAGGCCGACGCGAAGCTGCAGACCAGCACCGTCACCACCACCACGGGCGGCACCGCCGCGGTGGCGGGCAACCAGATCATCACGCAGATCTTCCGCCTCAACTACGAGTCGCCGAACAACCTGCTGCCGGTGCTGCGGCCGCTGATCCCGCCGAACAACACCATCAACGTGAACCCGGGCAACAACTCGCTCGT
This sequence comes from Variovorax paradoxus, assembly GCA_016806145.1. Classification (NCBI taxonomy): domain Bacteria; kingdom Pseudomonadati; phylum Pseudomonadota; class Betaproteobacteria; order Burkholderiales; family Comamonadaceae; genus Variovorax; species Variovorax paradoxus. Next base: position 1,397,333 of record CP063166.1, on the reverse strand, counting down.
GATCACCGACTACGCCGAGAACATGCGCCGCCTCGCGCGCATCATCGCGGCGCTCGACGTGCCCAACGCCTCCGACATCGACGTGATCCCGCTCAAGCACTCGATCGCCACCGACATGGTGCCGCTGATCCAGCGCCTGGTCGATGGCGGCGGCGCCACGGGCCAGCCCGGCGCGGCCGCGGCCGGCGGCGGCACCGACGCCTCGTTCCGCACCACGCTGATGGCCGATCCGCGCAGCAACGCGCTGATCCTGCGCGCGGCCAATCCGGCGCGCGCGGCGCTGGTGCGCACGCTGGTCGACAAGCTCGACCGCCCCGCCATCGACAGCAGCAACGGCGGTGCCGGCAACATCTACGTGGTCTACCTGAAGAACGCCGACGCGGTGCGGCTCGCGGCGACGCTGCGCGCGGCGATGGCGGCGGCGCAGACCAACAACCAGGGCCAGCCCGGCGCCGCCGGCGGTGCCGGTGCGGCCGCGGCGCAATCGCAGCCCAACCTGTCGGCGGCCATGCCCGTCAACTTCAACAGCGGCAGCTCGCAGGGCAGCAGTTCGCCGCAGGCCAACGCGCCGCTGAACAACGCCAACCAGCCCTCCACCGGCGGCCAGATCCAGGCCGACCCGTCGACCAATTCGCTGATCATCACGGCGCCCGAGCCGCAGTACCGCCAGATGCGCGCGGTGATCGACAAGCTCGACGGCCGCCGCGCGCAGGTCATGATCGAGGCGCTGATCGTCGAGGTGAACGCCACCAAGGCCGCGCAGTTCGGCGTGCAGTGGCAAAGCGCGCTGGGCAACAACGCGGTGATCGGCTCGAACTCCAGCCTGACCGGGACCAACATCCTGGCGCTGACGCAGGCACTGGCCACGCGCAACCCCGCCGGCATCTCGCTGCCCCAGGGCCTGAATCTCGGCATCGCCGGCAAGATCAACGGCCAGTACATCCTCGGCGCGATCGCCAACTTCTTCAGCAGCGACGACGATGCCAACGTGCTGTCGACCCCGAACCTGCTGACGCTGGACAACGAGGAGGCCAAGATCGTGATCGGCCAGAACGTGCCGTTCCCCACCGGCTCCTACGCCAGCACCTCGGGCTCGGTAGGCGTCAACCCGTTCACCACCGTGGAGCGCAAGGACGTCGGCCTCACGCTGCGCGTGCGCCCGACCATCAACGAGAACGGCACGGTGCGCATGACGATCTTCCAGGAGACCTCGGACGTGCTGGCGAACACGCTGACCAACCCCAACGGCCCCACCACCACCAAGCGCTCGCTGGAATCGAGCGTGCTGGTCGAGGACGGCGGCCTGGTCATGCTCGGCGGCCTGTTGTCGGACACCTACTCCAACTCCATCGACAAGGTGCCGCTGGCCGGCGACATCCCGGTCGTGGGCAACCTGTTCAAGAACCAGGTCCGCTCGCGCGAGAAGAAGAACCTGATGATGTTCCTGCGTCCGGCCGTGATGCGCGACGCGAGCGCCACCGAGGCCTTCGCCTTCGACCGCTACGACCAGATCCGCGGCATGCAGCAGGGGGCACAGCCGGACAACAGCAACGTGATGCTGAACAACGTCGATTCCGCCCCCGTGCTGCCGCCGTCGCCACTGCCGCGGCCCAGCCGCCCGACCCCGGGCACGCTGCGCACGCAAGGCACCGAGCTCATTCCGCAGCCGCCACCGCCTGTCGACGATCGCAGGCTCGCGCCAGGCGTGCTGCGCGGCGCCCTGCCTCCCACCGCCGACCCGGCCACCCAGCGCGAAATGCCCTGACCCTCCGGCCCTCCCCGCAACGCACCGACCACGCCCCGCCGACCCGCCCCATGCGCTATCCCCTGCCCTACGCCTTCGCCCGCAGCCAGCAACTGCTGCTCGAGGAAGCCGACGACGGCCGCTACACGCTGTGGATGTCGAGCCACCCCGCGCGCAGCGCCGTCGGCGAGGTCACGCGCAAGTACGGCGTGCAGGCCTTCGAGGTGCTGGCCGACGGCCCGCTCGCACAGCGCATCAGCGCCGCCTACGCGCAGGGCGAATCGAGCGCCGCCGCGGTGGTCAGCGAAGTGCAGAGCGACGCCGACCTCTCGCGCATGATGCAGGAGCTGCCGGCGGTCGAGGACCTGCTGGAGAGCGCGGGCGACGCGCCCATCATCCGCATGCTCAATGCGCTGCTCACGCAGGCCGCGCGCGACGGCGCCAGCGACATCCACATCGAGCCCTACGAGCGCACGTCGTCGGTGCGCTTTCGCATCGACGGCACGCTGCGCGAGGTGGTGCAGCCCAACCGCGCGCTGCATGCCGCGCTGATCTCGCGCCTGAAGATCATGGCCGACCTCGACATCTCCGAGAAGCGGCTGCCGCAGGACGGGCGCATCTCGCTGCGCATCGGCACGCGCGCGGTCGACGTGCGGGTGTCGACCCTGCCGAGCGCGCACGGCGAACGCGCCGTGCTGCGGCTGCTCGACAAGAGCGAGTCGAAGCTCACGCTCGAATCGGTGGGCATGCTGGGCGACACGCTGGAACGCTTCGAGAAGCTGATCACGCAGCCGCACGGCATCATCCTCGTGACCGGCCCCACCGGCTCTGGCAAGACCACCACGCTGTATGCCGCGCTGGCCCGGCTCGACGCGAGCCGCAGCAACATCATGACGGTGGAAGACCCGATCGAGTACGAACTGCCGGGCGTGGGCCAGACCCAGATCAACGCCAAGATCGAGCTCACCTTCGCCAAGGCCCTGCGCGCCATCCTGCGGCAGGACCCGGACGTGATCATGATCGGCGAAATCCGCGACTTCGAGACCGCGCAGATCGCGATCCAGGCCTCGCTCACCGGCCACCTGGTGCTGGCCACGCTGCACACCAACGACTCGGTCAGCGCGGTCACGCGTCTCACCGACATGGGCGTCGAGCCCTTCCTGCTGAGCTCCTCGCTGCTGGGCGTGCTCGCGCAGCGGCTGGTGCGCAAGGTCTGCACCAGCTGCGGCGGCGCCGGCTGCGAGGCCTGCGGCCAGACCGGCTACCAGGGCCGCACCGGCATCTTCGAGCTGCTGGTGGCCGACGAGACCATCCAGGGCCTGATCCACAGCAAGGCGGCCGAGAGCGAACTGCTCAAGGCCGGCGCTCGCGGCGGCCTGCGCCTGATGCGCGAGGACGGCGAACGGCTGGTGCAGGCCGGCATCACCTCGCGCGCCGAGCTCCTGCGCGTCACGCGCGACTAGCGCGCGAGTTCCGCCATGCCCGCCTATTCCTTCGAAGCCATCGATGCCGCCGGCCAGTCGCGCGAGGGCGTGCTGGAGGCCGACACCGCACGCAGCGCGCGCAGCATGCTGCGCGCCCAGGCGCTGATCCCGCTGTCGGTCAAGCCGGTCGGCAGCGACCACGTCAACGGCACCGGCCAGCGCAGCGGCCTCTCGCGCTGGCTCGGCGGCGGCAAGCGGGTCTTCAATTCCACCGGCCTCGCGGTCTGGACGCGCCAGCTCGCGGGCCTGGTGTCCTCGGGCCTGCCGCTCGAGCGCGCGCTCACGGCGCTCACCGACGAGGCCGAATCCGAACAGCAACGCAACCTCGTGGCCTCGCTGCGCGCCGAGGTCAACGCGGGCTCGCCGTTCGCGCGCGCGCTGTCGGCGCACTCGCGCGAGTTCTCGCCGATCTACACCGCCGTGATCGGCGCCGGCGAGCAGAGCGGCAACCTCGGCCTGGTGCTCGACCGCCTGGCCGACGACCTCGAGGAACGCCAGGCGCTGCAGCAGAAGCTGGTCGGCGCCGCGCTCTACCCGGCCATCGTCACCCTGGTGGCGATCGTGATCGTGATCTTCCTCGTGAGCTACGTGGTGCCGCAGGTGGCCCAGGTGTTCGCGGGCACCAAGCGCTCGCTGCCCTTCCTCACCACCGTGATGCTCGGCCTGAGCGCCGCGGTGCGCAACTACGGCTGGTGGATGCTCGGCGCCGTGCTGCTGGCCGCCATCGGCGCGCGGCTGGCGCTGGCGCAGGAAGCCTTCCGCCTCAAGTTCGATGCCGCCTGGCTCAAGCTGCCGCTGGTGGGCAAGCTCGCGCGCGGCTACAACGCGGCGCGCTTCGCGAGCACGCTCGCCATGCTGGCCACCGCCGGCGTGCCGATCCTGCGCGCACTGCAGGCCGCCGCCGAGACCCTGAGCAACCGCGCCATGCGCGCCGACGCGCTCGACGCGCTGGTGCTGGTGCGCGAGGGCGCGCCGCTGGCCTCGGCGCTGGCGCAGAAGAAGCGCTTCCCGGGGCTGGTGTCGATGTTCGCGCGGCTCGGCGAGCAGACCGGCACGCTGCCGCTGATGCTGCAGCGCGCCTCCAACCAGCTCGGCGCCGAAGTGCAGCGCCGCGCGATGCACCTGGCGACCATCCTCGAGCCGCTGCTGATCGTGGCGATGGGTGGCGTGGTGATGCTGATCGTGCTGGCCGTGATGCTGCCGATCATCCAGCTCAACCAGTTCGTGAAGTAGCGCCCGCGGTTCGGCCGCGGGCAAGGAACACGCCGATGGCCAATCGAAGCTACCTCTATGCCAGCACCGCGCTGCCCGGTGCGCAGGCCGGCACGCCCGCGCTGCGCGGCATCTCCGAATACGCCTACGACGTGCCGCTGGTGTTCCGCCTGCTGGTGTCGTGCGACACGCGGCCCTGCCACTCGGCGATCTGGAACGATCCCCGGCCGCTCGCGCTGGCCGGGCGCTGCGGCCCGGGCATCGCGCGCCTGGCCGCCTTCCTCGCGCGCATCGAGCACCCCGCGATCTCGCCGCTGCGCGAGGACGCGCTGCGCTTCCTGGCCGAACGCACGCGGCCCGACGAATGGTTCGTGCTCGAGCCGGCCGAGGTGCTGGGCATGGGCGACGCGCCCGTGGCCGACGAGGTCGAGAAGCTGCGCCTGGGCCTGGGCGAGCTCGACGCCGAGATCGAGCGCACGCTCGCCACGCTCGCGCCGCGCCCGAAAAGTTTCTGGCAGCGCCTGCTGCCGCCCGCGCAGCAGGTGGTCGAGACACCGATCCGCGAGCTCGGCCTGGGCCACTGGTCGGATACGCTCTACTTCTCGTTCGACGCGGCCGACGATGGTCGCGACGACTCCTGACCGCACAACCGCACGCCATGCCCGTCACCCTCGAAGACAAGCTCGTGGTCGCGATCTCCTCGCGCGCCCTGTTCAACCTCGAAGAAGAGAACAAGATCTTCGAGTCGGGCGACGACGCGGGCTACATGAAGCTGCAGCTCGAGCGCCTCGACGTGCCGGCCGCGCCCGGCATCGCCTATTCGCTGATCCGCAAGCTGCTGCGCTTCAACGACGACGGCGTGCAGCGCGTCGAGGTCGTGATCCTCTCGCGCAACGACCCGGTCTCGGGCATGCGCATCTTCCGCTCCAGCGCCGCGGCCGACATCAAGCTGCAGCGCGGCGTGTTCACCCAGGGCCGCCCGCCCTTCGGCTATTTGCGCGCACTGCGCGCGCACCTGTTCCTCTCGGTCAACGCACAGGACGTGCGCGAGGCGCTGGGCGCGGGCTTTCCGGCCGCGCGCGTGCTGGTCGAGTCGGTGAAGGCCGGCGATGCCTGGCCCAACGAGGTGCGCATCGCCTTCGACGGCGACGCCGTGCTGTTCAGCGACGAGGCCGAGCGCGTGTTCCAGGCCCAGGGCCTCGATGCCTTCCAGGCGCACGAGGCGAGCAAGGTCGACCTGCCGCTGCCCGGCGGCCCGTTCAAGCCGCTGCTGGCCGCGCTGCACCGGCTGCAGATGGCGGGCAATGCGCAGATGCGCATCCGCACCGCGCTCGTCACGGCGCGCAGCGCGCCCGCGCACGAGCGCGCCATCCGCACGCTGATGAACTGGAACATCCGCGTCGACGAGGCCATGTTCCTCGGCGGCCTGCCCAAGGGCGAGTTCCTGCGCGAGTTCGAGCCCGACTTCTTCTTCGACGACCAGACCGGGCATGTGGATGCGGCGGCACGGCATGTGCCGTCGGGGCATGTGTCGAGCGGGATCAGCAATGAGGTTTCGATGCCCGCTGTCGAGGCCGAGAAGACAGCCGGAAAGAAGGCCGTGACGGCGCCTTCGAAGCAACGCGCACCCAAGGCCGCGGCCAAGCCCGCGAAACGCGCGCGATAGGCACGGGCGCCGCTTCGACGCGCGGCGTCAGGCCGAGCGCTTCGGCCACCTCCAACTTCATTCTTTCGCAGTAACTGGCGGTGCGCTGTCACGCGCATGCCTTCGCTTTGTCATGTGCGATTCACTGCTGCGTCACGGGTTCTCCCTAATCTTCGCGGCGTCCGCACACGTGCCCTCCGGGCACTTTTTTTTGCCTCGGGCCGACTGTCACCGGCACTCCGTCCCATCTCCTTCCAGGACTACACGATGCGTCCGAAACTTCACGCACTTCCCGCATTCCGAACACGCGCCGCAACCCGCTGGATGCTGCCGCTGACCGCGGCCATGGCGCTCGCCGCATGTGGCGGCGGTGGCAGCAGCGGCGGCGTGGTCTTCCCACCGGCCGCCCCACCCGCCGACGGTGGCAGCGGCGGCGGCAACACGCCCACCACCAACCAGGGCAAGAGCGGCCCCAAGGCCCTGGTGGTCCAGGTCGACGGCCTCACCCATGCCGCGCTGCGCGATGGGATGGCGCAGAACAAGGTGCCCGCGCTGCAGGGCCTGAAGCTCGCGCCGGCCTGGACCGGCGGCGCCAATGGCGCGCTCACCGAGCAGCGCACCACCGCGAGCCCCGGCTGGGCCACGCTCGTGACCGGCACCTGGGCGCAGCGCCACTCGGTGCAATGGGACACGGCAGACCAGCGCATCGACGCCAGGCTCGCGCCCTCGGTGTTCGCGCTCGCGAAGCAGAAGAAGGACGCCGGCTACCTCACCGGCTCGGTGACGGCCGGCGCCAACTACCGCTCGCTGCTCGCGAACGAGAGCGGCACGCTCGATGCCGCCGTCGACTGCGCGGGCGCGGACGCCTGCGTGACCGAGCGCACCGCCCAGCTCATCGACCAGGGCTACGACCTGCTGGTGGCGCAGTACGGCGCGCCCGCCGCAGCGGCGCCCTCCGGCCTGCGCGGCGAGGCCTACCAGCGCGCCGTGTCCGACACCGCCGCCGCGGTCGGCCAGCTGCTCGCGCGCATCGCGCGGCGCAGCGCCAACGATGCGAAGGAGGACTGGCTCGTGGTGCTCACCACGCCCAACGGCCTCGATGCCTTCGGCAATGCGACCGGCACGCAGAGCGCGCAGACCAAGACGGTCTTCGTCGCGAGCAACAAGACGCTGGCCGCGCTGCCCGCCACCGGCGAAGCCGCGCCCACCGACGTCGCCGCGCTGACGAAGCTGGCCGCCGCGACCGACATCGCACCGACCGTGCTGCGCCACCTCGGCGCGCTGCCCGCGGCCGAGGCCTATCGCTTCAACGGCCAGCCGCTGCAGGCCGCCACCGCATTGCGCGGCCTGCTGGCGAAGACCGGCGCCGACAAGGCCAGCGTCGATCTCTCGTGGACGCTCGCGGGCAACGCGAACGTGCCGGTGAAGGTGCTGCGCGACGGTAAGCTGGTCGCCACGCTCGCGGCCGGCGCCACCGCCTACAACGATCCCGTGGAGGCGGCCAGCGACGGCATCCTGGCCTTCGACTACACCGTGGTCGCGGGGGATGCGAGCCTCGCGCTGCCGGCGCGCGTGACCTACGTGAAGCCCGCCACGCTCGCGCCCACACTGCGCAACGGCCTGGTCAACTACTACCCACTCGACGCGCTGCCGCCCACCGACCGCAGGAGCGCCTCCACGCTCGCGCCCTGGGCCGCCGGTGCCGATGGCGGCAGCCTGACGGACGACGGCTTCAAGGCCCCGTACAAGGCCAAGGCCCTGCGCGTGGACAGCAGCCTGAAGACCGCCGACGGCACCGCCGGCTATCGCCTGCTGCAGACCGCCGACGTCGCGACCGCGCCCTCGGTCACGGCCTACACCATCGGCTTCTGGCTGCGCACCGACGCGACCTGCAGCGTCGGCGCGGGCGACGGCGCCTCGGTGATCGCCAACAAGAACTACGACAGCGGCAGCAACGCCGGCCTCGCGATCGGCCTGTTCGATGGCTGCGAGTTGCGCTTCAACGTCGGCAAGGGCGGCGGCCGCGCCGACAGCAACGGCTATCGCCTGAGCGCCGGCCAGTGGGCCTACGTGGCGGTCGTGATCGACAAGGCCAACCTCAAGATGACCGGCTTCCTGTTCGACGCGGCGCGCGCGCTGCAGACCGGCAGCGCCGACATGACCGCCGACATCGTGGCCCAGCTCGGCGGTTTGAAGAACGGCCTGAGCCTCAACGAGGACGGCACCGGCCAGTACTACAAGCGCTGGACCAGCTCGCCGCGCGGCCCGCTCGACTTCAACGAGTTAGCGATCTGGAACCGCGCGCTCACGGCCGACGAGCTCGCGAGCATCTTCAAGTCGGGCCAGCCGCTGTCCACGCTCGAACCCTGAGCCTCATCGCATCCCGTTCCCCCAACACACAACGACCCCGAGAGAGAGGATCACCATGCAAGTCCCACGTCCCCTTCACCTGCTTCGCTTCGCGCCCGCCCTGCTGCTGGCCTGCCTGCTGTCCGCCTGCGGCGGCGGCGATGGCGGCGGCGGCTTCCTCGGCGGCCTGCCCGGCGCGGGCAACCCTGGCGGCGGCACCCCGAATCCGCCGGCCGCCACCGAGCCCGTGAAGCGCTGCGCACCGTGAGCGTTCGCGCTTTCCAGAACCGGAAGAACGCCAAGGACGACCCCGCGATGACAGACAACGCACGCCGCAAATTCCTCACCGGCACCGCCACCACCGGTGCCGCCGCGCTCGCGCTCTCGGCCTTTCCGCCGAGCATCCGCCGCGCCCTCGCCATTCCCGCCAACAACAAGACCGGCACCATCCAGGACGTCGAGCACATCGTCATCCTGATGCAGGAGAACCGCTCGTTCGACCATTACTTCGGCACGCTGATGGGCGTGCGCGGCTTCGGCGACCGCTTCACGATTCCGCTGCCCAAGGGCATGAACGTCTGGCAGCAGAGCGATGCCAGCGGCAAGGCCATCCTGCCCTATCACCTCGACAGCACCAAGGGCAACGCCCAGCGCGTGAGCGGCACGCCGCACTCGTGGAGCGACGGCCAGAACGCCTGGGACGGTGGGCGCACCTACCAGTGGGCGCGCTACAAGACCAACGCGGCGATGGGCTACTTCAAGGAAGCCGAGGTGCCCTACCAGTTCGCGCTCGCCAACGCCTTCACGCTGTGCGACGAGTACCACTGCAGCATGCACACCGGCACCAACTCGAACCGCATGTTCCACTGGACCGGCACCAACGGCCCGACCGGCGCGGGCGTGGCCACGGTCAACAACGAGTGGGACTCCATCGACGGCTCGGCCAAGGGCTACGAGTGGAAGACCTATCCCGAGCGCCTGCAGGAGGCCAAGGTCAGCTGGATCGTCTACCAGAACATGCCGGAAAACTTCGGCGACAACCCCCTGGCGGGCTTCAAGCAGTACCGCCTGGCTAACGAGGCCTCGGGCAAACCGGTCAGCAACGACGGCCCCTCGCCGGTCTACGATCCGGCGAGCGACGACGCGCGCAACCCGCTCTACAAGGGCATCGCCAACACCATGGGCGACGGCGGCTTCCTCGAGCAGTTCCGCCAGGACATCAAGAACGGCAAGCTGCCGCAGGTGTCGTGGATCGTCGCGCCGGCCACCTACTCCGAGCATCCCGGACCGTCGAGCCCGGTGCAGGGCGGCTGGTACATCCAGGAGACGCTCGATGCGCTGACCGCCGTGCCCGAGGTGTGGAGCAAGACCGTGCTGCTCATCAACTTCGACGAGAACGACGGCTACTTCGACCACTACCCCTCGCCCGCCGCGCCCTCGATCAACCCCGACGGCACGCCCGCGGGCAAGACCACGCTGCCGCTCGATGCGCTCAAGCCCGAGTACTTCAACCATCCGAAGCCGCCGGGCACCACCGGCCAGCCCGCGCCCGACGGCCGCGTCTACGGCCCCGGCGTGCGCGTGCCGATGTACGTGGTGTCGCCGTGGAGCCGCGGCGGCTGGGTCAACTCGCAGGCCTTCGACCACACCTCGGTGCTGCGCTTCATCGAGGCGCGCTTCGGCGTGAAGGAGACCAACATCAGCGCCTTCCGGCGCGCGGTGTGCGGCGACCTCACGAGCGCCTTCAACTTTGCGAACCCGAACAACGAGACGCTGCCCACGCTCGCGGGTCGCACCACGCGCGGCGCGGCCGACCAGCTGCGCAGCGACCAGGAGAAGCTGGCCCAGGTGCCGCTGCCGCTCGACCCGCAGCTGCCGCGCCAGGCCACCGGCACGCGGCCCTCGCGCGCGCTGCCCTACGAGCTGCACACCAGCGCGCGCGCCGATGCCACCGGCGGCAGCGTGCGGCTGATCTTCGCCAACACCGGCAAGGCCGCCGCCGTGTTCCACGTCTACGACCGGCTGCACCTCGACCGCCTGCCGCGCCGCTTCATGGTGGAGCCTGGCAAGACGCTCGACGACGCCTGGAACGCGGTCAGCGACGACAGCGGCTTCTACGACCTCTGGGTGCTTGGGCCGAACGGCTATCACCGCCACTTCAAGGGCGACCTGAGCCGGCTGCGCGCCGGTGGCACCGCCGTGCCCGAGGTGCGCGTGTGCTACGACATCGCCAACGGCAACGTCTACCTCGAGATGCTCAACGCCGGACAGGCCCCCGCGAAGTTCACGGTGCGCGCCAAGGCCTACCGCGACGACGGTCCGTGGAGCGCGAGCGTCGCGGGCGGCGCCAAGGCCGAGCTGCACTGGGATCTCGCGTCGAGCGGCGCCTGGTACGACTTCGTCGTGAGCTGCGATGCCGATGCGAGCTGGCAGCGCCGCTTCGCGGGCCGCGTGGAGACCGGCAAGCATTCGGTCAGCGATCCGGCCATGGGCCTGGGCGATCTGTGAAGGAGGCACGCACCATGACCGACAACGCACGCCGCAAGTTCCTTACCGGCAGCGCCACCACCGGCGCCGCCGCGCTCGCGCTCTCGGCCTTTCCGCCGAGCATCCGCCGCGCCCTCGCCATTCCCGCCAACAACAAGACCGGCACCATCCAGGACGTCGAGCACGTCGTCATCCTGATGCAGGAGAACCGTTCGTTCGACCACTACTTCGGCACCCTCGCCGGCGTGCGCGGCTTCGGCGACCGCTTCACGATTCCGCTGCCCAGGGGCATGAATGTCTGGCAGCAGAGCGATGCCAGCGGCAAGGCCATCCTGCCCTACCACCTCGACAGCTCGAAAGGCAATGCGCAGCGCGACGGCGGCACGCCGCACGACTGGGCCGACAGCCAGAACGCCTGGGACGGCGGGCGCATGTACCAGTGGGCGCGCTACAAGACCAGCAAGGCCATGGGCTATCACAAGGAAACGGAGATCCCGTTCCAGTTCGCGCTGGCCAACGCCTTCACGATCTGCGATGCCTACCACTGCGCGATGCACACCGGCACCGACGCCAACCGCTCCTTCCACCTGACCGGCACCAACGGTCCGACCGCGACCAACACCGCCTTCGTGCGCAACGAATGGGACTGGATCGACGGCAAGCCCGGCTCGCTGAACGTGGGCTACACCTGGAAGACCTATGCGGAGCGCCTGGAAGACGCGGGCGTGCGCTGGATCAGCTACCAGAACATGCCCGACGAATGGGGCGACAACATGCTCGGCGCGTTCCGCCAGTTCCGCAAGGCCAACATCGACTCGGGCTATCCGGTCTCCAGCGGCGGCGAGCCCAACAAGCCCTATGCCGACACCGGCCAGGCGCTGCCCTACAAGGCCTACGACCGCGCCACCGACGATGCGAAGAGCCCGCTCTACAAGGGCGTGGCCAACACGCTGCCCGGCACGAAGCCCGAGGACTACCTCGACGCGTTCAAGCGCGACATCCGCGAGGGCAAGCTGCCGCAGGTCTGCTGGATGAACGCACCGTCGATCTACTGCGAGCATCCCGGTCCCTCGAGCCCGATCCAGGGCGCCTGGTTCCTGCAGGAGGTGCTGGACGCGCTCACCGCCGTGCCCGAGGTGTGGAGCAAGACCGTGCTGCTGATCAACTTCGACGAGAACGACGGCTACTTCGACCACCTGCCCTCGCCCTCGGCGCCTTCGCCCAACGGCGACGGCAGCTATGCGGGCAAGACCACGCTGTCGGACTCGGCGATGGGTCCCGAGTACTTCACGCACGCCGCGCCGCTGGGCAGCGGCGGCCAGCCCAAGGCCGACGGCCGCGTCTACGGCCCGGGCCCGCGCGTGCCGCTGTACGTGATCTCGCCATGGAGCCGCGGCGGCTGGGTCAGCTCGCAGGCCTTCGACCACACCTCGGTGCTGCGCTTCCTCGAAACCCGCTTCGGCGTGCAGGAACCCAACATCAGCGCCTTCCGGCGCGCGGTGTGCGGCGACCTCACGAGCGCCTTCAACTTCGCCAACCCCAACGGCGAAGCGCTGCCCACGCTGACCGGCCGCGCCACCCGCGCCGAGGTCGACCAGATCCGGCGCAACCAGGAGGCGCTGTCGCAGGTGCCGCTGCCGCTCGACCCGCAACTGCCGCGCCAGACCACCGGCACGCGGCCCTCGCGCGCCCTGCCCTACGAGCTGCACACCAGCGCGCGCACGGCACCGCTCGACGGCACGGTGCAGCTGCTGTTCGCGAACACCGGCAAGGCGGCCGCGGTGTTCCACGTCTACGACAAGCTCAACCTCGCGCGCCTGCCGCGCCGCTACATGGTCGAGGCCGGCAAGACGCTCGACGACACCTGGATGGCGGGCCGCGACAACAGCGGCTTCTACGACCTGTGGGTGCTCGGCCCGAACGGCTACCACCGCCACTTCAAGGGCGACCTCGGCAGCCTGCGTGCGAGCGACGCGGCCGCCCCCGAAGTCCGCGTGTGCTACGACATCGCCAACGGCAACGTCTACCTCGAGCTGCTCAACGGCGGCAAGAAGGCCACGAAGTTCACGGTGCGCGCCAAGGCCTACCGCGACGACGGCCCGTGGACCGCGACCGTGCAGCCCGGCGCCAAGGCCGAGCTGCATTGGGATCTTTCGTCGAGCGGTGCCTGGTACGACTTCACCGTGGGCTGCGATGCCGATCCGATCTTCGCGCGCCGCTTCGCGGGCCGCGTCGAGACCGGCAAGCACTCGGTCAGCGATCCCGCGATGGGCATGGCCGACCTCTGAGGCGCATGCATCGCTGAAGGCTCTCGGGACCCGCTCCCGCAGCCTTCCCACCAAGCCGGACACGGTACGCGCGAGCCCTTCGCGCGCTGCCTGTCCGGCTTTGGTATTCATCGCGCGCGCAGGCGCAACGCGCGCTTACACCTCGGCCTCGTTCTTCACTCGACTGTCATTGCCGCTTCCTACCGTGGCAGGGGCGGCGCGCTCCTCGTCGCCTCTTCAAAAGAAAACACACCTGCGAGGATTCCTCATGCATCTCTTCTTCTCGCGCGCACGGCTGCTGCCGGCGCTGATCCTGGCCTGCACCCTCGCCGCCTGCGGCGGCGGCAGCGGCGGCGGCTTCGGCGGATTGCCGGGCACGGGCAACCCCGGCGGCGGCGACGGCGGCACGCAGAACCCGCCCGCCACCACGCAGCCCGTGATGCGCTGCGCGCCTTGATACAACGACCTTCACGAGAAAAAACCAGCACAACAACACCATGACCTCACGCCGCAAATTCCTCACCGGCACCGCCACCACCGGCGCCGCCGCGCTCGCGCTCTCGGCCTTCCCGCCGGCCATCCGCCGCGCGCTCGCGATCCCCGCCAACAACAAGACCGGCACCATCCAGGACGTCGAGCACATCGTGATCCTGATGCAGGAGAACCGTTCGTTCGACCACTACTTCGGCACGCTGCAGGGCGTGCGCGGCTTCGGCGACCGCTTCCCGATCCCACTGCCCAACGGCCTCAACGTGTGGCAGCAGCTCGACGAGAACGGCAAGGTGGTGCTGCCCTACCACCTCGACGGCAGCAAAGGCAACGCGCAGCGCGTGAGCAGCACGCCGCACACCTGGGTCGACTCGCACAACGCCTGGGACGGCGGCCGCCTCTACCAGTGGCCGCGCTACAAGAAGGTCAGCAGCACCGCGCCCTACGTGCAGTCGATGGGCTACCTCGCCGAGGCCGAGCTGCCGTTCCAGTTCGCGCTGGCCAACGCCTTCACGATCTGCGACGACTACCACTGCGCGATGCACACCGGCACGCACGCCAACCGCTCGTTCCACTGGACCGGCACCAACGGCCCCACGGGCGGCAACGTGGCCTACGTCAACAACGTAAACGCCTGGAGCTCGACCGGTCCCTCGACCGAGGGCTACGAATGGAAGACCTATGCCGAGCGGCTGCAGGACGCGGGCGTGAGCTGGATGGTCTACCAGAACATCCCGAACAACTACGGCTGCAATCCGCTGCTGGGCTTCAAGAACTTCCGCAAGGCCAACGAAGCCTCGGCCAAGCCGGTCAGCACCTCGCTGCCGCAGGGCGCATCGCCGGCCTACGCGCCCGGCGACGACGCCGGCAACCCGCTCTACAAGGGCACGGCCAACACGCTGCCGGTGGCCGACCAGGCGGCCTTCGACGCGGGCGCGATCATGGATGCCTTCCGCGCCGACGTGAAGGCCGGCCGGTTGCCGGCGGTGTCGTGGGTGATCCCGCCCGACGTCTACTCCGAGCACCCCGGCCCCTCGAGCCCGGTGCAGGGCGCGTGGTACATCCAGCAGGTGCTGGAGGCGCTCACCGCCGTGCCCGAGGTCTGGAGCAAGACCGTGCTGTTCGTGAACTTCGACGAGAACGACGGCTACTTCGACCACGTGCCCTCGGCCTCGGCGCCCTCGCCCATCGCATCGGCCGACCCCTCGGTGAAGGCCTTCGCGGGCAAGACCACGATGTCCGACGCGGACCTGAGCTTCGAGTACTTCAACCATCCCAAGCCGCCGGGCATGACGCAGGCGCAGCCCACGCCCGACGGCAACGTCTACGGCCCCGGCATGCGCGTGCCGATGTACGTGATCTCGCCCTGGAGCCGCGGCGGCTGGGTCAACTCGCAGACCTTCGACCACACCTCGGTGCTGCGCTTCGTCGAGGCCCGCTTCGGCGTGAAGGAAAGCAACATCGGCCCGTTCCGCCGCGCGGTCAACGGCGACCTCACGAGCGCCTTCAACTTCGCCAATCCCAACGGCGAGGCGCTGCCCACGCTCGCGGGCCGCCGCACCAAGGCCGAGGCCGACCAGCTGCGCGCCGCGCAGCAGGCGCTGCCGCAGGTCACGCCGCCGGCCAACGGCCTGCTGCCGCGCCAGGCCACGGGCACGCGGCCCTCGCGCGCGCTGCCCTACGAGCTGCACACCAGCGCCAGGGCCGACGCGGCCGGCGGCACGCTGCAGCTGCTGTTCGCCAACACCGGCAGCGCGGCCGCCGTGTTCCATGTCTACGACCGGCTCAACCTCGACCGCCTGCCGCGCCGCTACATGGTCGAAGCCGGCAAGTCGCTCGACGACCGCTGGAACGCGACCGCCGACAACGCCGGCCGCTACGACCTCTGGGTGCTCGGCCCCAACGGCTACCACCGCCATTTCCAGGGCGACCTCAACGCATTGCGCGCGGGCGGCGCGGCCGTGCCCGAAGTGCGCGTGTGCTACGACATCGCCAACGGCAACGTCTACCTCGAGATGATGAACGGCGGCCAGGCCGCGACGAAGTTCAGCGTGCGCGCCAAGGCCTACCGCGACGACGGCCCGTGGACCGCCACCGTGCAGGGCGGCGCCAAGGCCGAGCAGCATTGGGAGCTCGCGGCCAGCGGCCAGTGGTACGACTTCGCCGTCACCTGCGATGCCGATCCGGCCTACTACCGCCGCTTCGCGGGCCGCGTCGAGACCGGCAAGCATTCGGTCAGCGATCCCGCGCTGGGCTTGCCCGACCTCTGACCCCGCATGCATGATCCCCCCGCGCCCACGGTGGCGCGGGAGATGTCATGCACGCCAAGGTGGTCCGGTACTTCGTCGAGGTGGTTCGCGCGGGTTCGATCCGCAAGGCGGCCGCGCAGCTGCACGTGGTGCCGACGGCGATCAACCGGCAGATCCTCAACCTCGAGGAGGAACTGGGCGCGCCGCTGTTCGAGCGCATCCACAACACGCTCAAGCTCACGCCGGTGGGCGAGCTGGTGCTCGCGCATGCGCGCGGCACGCTGCGCGAGTTCGACGGGGTGCGCCAGCGCATCGAGGCCATGCGCGGGCTGCGCCAGGGCGAGGTCACGCTGGCCACCACCGCCGGCCTCGCCGACGCCTTCCTGCCGGGCGTGGTGCGGCGCTTTCGCGCGGCGCATCCCGGCATCCAGCTCAAGCTGCTGGGCCTGCCGATCGCGGCCGTGCTGCACGGCGTGCGCGAAGGCGATGCCGACCTCGCGCTGGCCTACGACGTGCCGGCCACGGCGGGCTTTCGCACACTGTTCGCGAGCGAATGGCCGATCGGCGCGGTGGTGCCGCCCGGCCATGCGCTCACGGCCCATGCGAGCACGGTGCTGGCCGAGTGCGTGGGCCATCCGCTGCTGTTGCCCGCGCCCTCGCTGTCGATCCGGCCGATCATCGACGCGGCCTTCGAGCGTTCGGGCCTGCGCGCCTCGCCCGTGATCGAGACCACCTCCACCGCGCTGATGCGCCGCCTGGTGCGCGAGGGTGAGGGCATCACGCTGCTCAACCGGCTCGACGTGGCCGAGGAGATGCACGACGGCTCGCTGGTCTTCGTGCCGCTGCGCGACGCCACCCTGCCGGCCCAGACGCTCACGCTCGAGACCCGCGCCGCGCAGGCACCGAGCCCCGCGGCCGAGCTGTTCGCGAACCATGTGACGGCCTGCCTCGACGAGCTGCTCGCGCCCTGAGCGCGGCGCCGGGTGCCGTCCACTTTTTGTGCACGGGGCGCGCCATTTATTGACTTTGCGCGTTCGAAGGCATGGCTCCTAGACTGCCGCTCCGGTCATCGGCCGGAAGGAAAAGTCCCATGCTTTCGAACGACAAAAAGACCCCCGCAGGAGACGGCGAAGGGGTCGACCAGAAGCTTCCCCTGGTGCGCTGCGGCGCGCTGAGCCTGCAGCACGTGCTCGTGATGTACGCGGGCACGGTGGCGGTGCCGCTGATCGTGGGCGGCGCGCTCGGCCTCTCGAAGGCCGACATCGCCTTCCTCATCAATGCCGACCTGCTGGCCGCCGGCATCGCCACGCTGGTGCAGGCCATCGGCTTCTGGCGCTTCGGCATCCGCATGCCCGTGATGATGGGCGTGACCTTCGCGGCCGTGGGCCCGATGATCGCCATCGGCATCGATCCCTCGCTGGGCCTGCCCGCGATCTACGGCGCCACCATCGTGGCGGGGCTGTTCGGCATCGCGCTCGCGCCGCTGATGGGGCGCGTGCTCGGCGTGTTCCCGCCGCTGGTGACGGGCACGGTCATCACGCTGATCGGCGTCTCGCTGATGGTGGTGGCGATCCACTGGGCCGCGGGCGGGCAGCCCACCTCGACGCGCAGCATCGAGGGCGTGGTGCATGCGGTGGCCAACCCGGCCTACGGCGAGCCGGTGAAGCTCGCCATCGCCGCGGCCGTGCTGGCGGCGATCATCGCGATCACGCGCTTCGGCAAGGGCCTCATCGCCAACATCGCGGTGCTGCTGGGCATCGTCTTCGGCGTGCTGCTGTCGCTGGCGCTCGGCCGCATGCAGTTCGACGGCCTCGAGGAAGCGAGCTGGATGGCCGTGACCACGCCCTTCCACTTCGGCCTGCCGCGCTTCGAGCTCACGGCCATCGCCTCGATGTGCATCGTGATGCTGATCACCCTGGTCGAATCGACCGGCATGTTCCTCGCGCTCGGCGAGATCACGGGCCGCAAGGTCGACACCGACGCGCTCTCGCGCGGCCTGCGCGCCGACGGCCTGGGCACGGTGATCGGCGGCGTGTTCAACACCTTCCCCTACACCTCGTTCTCGCAGAACGTGGGGCTGGTCACGGTCACGGGCGTGCGCTCGCGCTACGTGGCGGCCGGCGGCGGCGTGCTGCTGATCGCGCTCGCGCTATTCCCCAAGGTCGCGCACGTGGTGGCCTCGGTGCCCTCCTTCGTGCTCGGCGGCGCGGGCATCGTGATGTTCGGCATGGTCGCGGCCACCGGCATCCGCATCCTCGGCAGCATCGACTACACGCGCGAGCGCCATGCGCTCTACGTGATCGCGATCTCGGTCGGCCTCGGGCTGATCCCCACGCTGTCGCCGAACTTCTTCCAGCACTTCCCGGCCTGGACCCATCCGCTGACGCACAGCGGCATCGTGCTGGGCACGGTCGCCGCGGTGCTGCTCAATCTCTTCTACAACGGCGTGCAGTCGAGGGAGCGTTCCTTCACACTGGCGGCACGCACCTCGCACGGAACCGAATGACATGACCTCCTCCACCGCTTCCTCGCCCCGGCCGCTGCGCGTGCTGCGCCACGCCGACGTGCTCGTCACCATGGACGCCGCGCGGCGCGAGATCGCCGATGGCGCGCTGGTGATCGACGGGCCGGCCATCGCCTGGGTCGGTGCCACGGCCGAGCTGCCGCCGGTCTACCTCGAGGCGCTGCGCAGCGGTGGCGCCGAGGCCATCGACCTGCACGGCCACGTGCTGATGCCGGGGCTGGTGAACACCCACCATCACATGTACCAGAGCCTCACGCGCGCGGTGCCCGAGGCGCAGGACGCCGAGCTGTTCGGCTGGCTCACCAACCTCTACCTGCTGTGGGCGCGGCTCACGCCCGAGATGATCCGCGTGTCGACCCAGACCGCGATGGCCGAGCTGATGCTCTCGGGCTGCACCACCACCAGCGACCATCTCTACCTGTTCCCCAACGGCGCGCGGCTCGACGATTCGATCGAGGCGGCCACCGCGATGGGCATGCGCTTCCATGCCGCGCGCGGCAGCATGAGCGTGGGCCGCAGCGCCGGCGGCCTGCCGCCCGACGAGGTGGTGGAGAGCGAGGCCGCGATCCTGCGCGACAGCGAGCGGCTGATCGACCGCTGGCACGACGCCTCGCGCCACTCGATGCGGCGCATCGTGCTCGCGCCCTGCTCGCCGTTCTCGGTCTCGCGCGAGCTCATGCGCGACTCGGCGCTGCTCGCGCGCGAGCGCGGCGTGTCGCTGCACACGCACCTGGCCGAGAACGACAACGACGTCGCCTACTCGCGCGAGAAGTTCGGCATGACGCCGGCCGAGTACGCCGAGGACCTGGGCTGGGTCGGCCGCGACGTCTGGCATGCGCACTGCGTGAAGCTCGACCCCGCGGGCATCGCCCTCTTCGGCCGCACCGGCACCGGCGTGGCCCACTGCCCGTGCTCGAACATGCGGCTGGCCTCGGGCATCGCGCCCATCGGCGCCATGCGCCGCGCCGGCGTGCCGGTGGGCCTGGGCGTGGACGGCAGCGCCTCGAACGATGGCGCCCACCTGCTCGGCGAGGCGCGCCAGGCCATGCTGCTGCAGCGCGTGGGCCATGGCCCGGCCGCGATGACGGCGCGCGAGGCGCTCGAGATCGCGACCCTGGGCGGCGCGCGCGTGCTGGGCCGCGACGACATCGGCGCGCTCGCGCCGGGCATGTCGGCCGACGTGGTGGGCTTCGACCTGCGCGGCGTGTCGCACGCGGGCGCATGGCACGACCCGGTGGCGGCGCTGGTGTTCTGCACGCCGGCCTCGGCCGCGCTCAGCATCATCGATGGCCAGGTGCGCATCCGCGAGGGCCGCTTCGTCGATCTCGAACTGCCGCCGCTGCTCGCGCGGCACCGCGAACTCGCGCGCACGCTGTACGAGCGCGCGCGCCATCCGCACACAGCCTGAGATGGCTGCTGAAAGCGGGTTTCCGGACGCAGAGGGCGCGAAGGTTGCGCGAAGGACGCGAAAGAAAACATCAAGAAGTTTCTTTTGACTCTTTCGCGCTCTTAGCGAAACCTTCGCGCCCTCTGCGTACGGCTGTCCGCTCCCGCGTTCAATACTGCGCCACCACCCCGCCAGCACCGCCATCCGCCAAGGTCGCCGGATCCTCCAGCACCGCCGCCACGTCGCCCAGGTACTGCCCCACCACCGGCTCGTGCGTGAGGTTCAGCATGTGGTGGATGCCGTCGGGGTTCTTCACGTAGCCCACGGTCCAGCCGCGCGTGCCGAGGCCGCGGCCGATGGCGCCCATGTCGCGTTCGGGCGAGCCGAAGGCGAAGATCGACAGCTCGGGCCGGCCCAGCGTGGGCAGGCCCAGCGCATCGAGGCCCTGCTGCATCGCGCGCCGCGTCGCGAGCACGCGTTCGGTCACGCGCAGATAGCCCGCATGGCCCAGGTAGTTCATCACCGCCCAGGCCGCGGCGATGGCGCCGCCCGCGCGCGTGCCCACCAGCGTGTGGGTGAAATACTGGCCGCGCGGCCAGTCGTCGAAGTAGTAGCCCATCAGCGCGAAGGCCTCGGGATCGGCGAAGAACAGGGTCGAGGCGCCCTTGGCGGTGTAGCCGTACTTGTGCAGGTCGGCCGAGATCGAGGTCACGCCCTCGACCGCGAAATCGAAGTCGGGAATGTCGGCGCCGAGCTCGCGCGCGAACGGTGCGAAGTAGCCGCCCACGCAGGCATCGACATGCATCCAGCAGCCCTGCTCGCGCGCCAGCGCCGCGATCTCGGGAATGGGGTCGACCACGCCATGCGGAAAGGCCGGCGCCGAGCCCACCACCATCGCGGTGTCGGGCGTGAAGGCGGCGCGCATGGCCGCCGGGTCGGCGCGGAAGTCGGCCGCCAGCGGCGTGCGCACCGGCACCAGGCCGAGGAAGTGCGCGGCCTTGTCGAAGGCCGGGTGCGCGCTCTGCGGCATCAGGATCTCGGGCTTGGCCATGCCGGGGCGGCGCGCCAGCGCGCGGTCGCGCGCGCACTTGACCGCGAGGAAGATGCTCTCGGTGCCGCCGGTGGTCATGGCGCCGCGCGACTCGGCACCGCCATGCAGCAGCGCGAGGCCCATCTCCACCACCTCGCGCTCGAAGGTCGCGAGGCTCGCGAAGGCGCGCGGGCCCAGGCCGTTCTCGGAGAAGTACATCAGGTAGGCCTTCTTGGCCACCTCGAGCACATCCTCGCCCGCGTAGTGGATGAACATCGGCACGCGGCCGTTGCGCCAGTCGGCGTCGCCGCGGCCGGCCTCCTCGAGTCGCCGCTGCAGCTCGGGCCAGGACGCGCCTTGCTCGGGAAGTGTCAGTGCCATGGTCGCTTCATCCTTCCTTGCCGCCCCAGTGGACGACCTTGTTTTCGAGCGCCCGCGCCAGCAGGTCGAGCAGGTAGCCGAGGACCGCCATGATCAGCGCGCCGACGATCACGACGTTGGTGAGCAGGAAGTCGGAGGCCGACATCGCCATGTAGGCGATGCCCGCGTTGGTGGCGATCATCTCGGCGCCCACCAGCATGGTCACGCCCAGGCCGATGCTCACGCGGATGCCGGTGAAGATGCCCGGCAGGCTGGCCGGGAAGATCACGCGCCGGAAGATCATGGTGCGCGAGGCGCCCAGCGCCATTGCGGCCTGCACCTTGCGCCGGCCCACCGCGCGCACCGCCTGCATGGCGCTGATCGAGAGGATCGGGAACAGCGCGAGCACGATGATCACGATCTTCGAGACCTCGCCGATGCCGAACCAGATGATGAGCAGCGGCAGCAGCGCGAGCTTGGGCATCGGCCGCGTGATCTCGATCGGCGGATCGAGCAGCGCCTTCACGGTCTCGTTCATGCCCATCCACAGCCCCAGCGGCACCGCCACCAGCACCGTGAGCCCGAAGGCCACGCCGAAGCGGAACAGGCTGATGCCCAGGTGGTGCGCGAGCGTCTTGCCCTGGTAGCCGTTCTGCATGAGCTGCAAAAAGGTGTTCCATACCGACATCGGCGAAGGCAGGAACAGCGGCGCGACCAGCGGCTGGTCGCCCACGATCGGCACGGTGATCAGCAGCCACAGCGCGAACAGCGCGGCGAAGGAGCCGAGGTTGATCCAGCGCGCACGGCCGCGCGCGCCGTTCGGCCGATTGGATACGGCGCTCATCGCTGGGCCTCCTGATGCTGCGCGGCCAGCGCCTCCTCGCGCAGCAGGCCGAAGATCTCGGCCTTCATGCGCGCGAACTCGGCGCTCGCGACCACGGCCGGATCGTCGCTCTGCGCGAAGCCCGGATGGAACTTCGCCTTGATGCGCCCGGGCCGCGCCGACATCACGACGATCTCGGTCGCGAGGAACAGCGCCTCGTCGATGCTGTGGGTGATCCACAGCACGGTCTTGCGCGTCTCGTGCCAGATGCGCTTGATCTCCTCCTGCAGCAGCTCGCGCGTCTGCGCGTCGAGCGCGGCGAAGGGCTCGTCCATCAGCAGGATCTCGGGCGAATTGGCGAGCGCGCGCGCGATGCCCACGCGCTGCTGCATGCCGCCCGAGAGCTCGTAGGGATAGCGCTTCGCAAAGCTCGTGAGGCCGACCATCTCGAGGTACTGCGAGGCGATGCGCGTGGCCTCGGCGGCCGACTTGCCCGTGGCCAGCGGCCCGAAGGCCACGTTGTCGATCACGCGCATCCAGGTGAACAGCGCGCCCTGCTGGAACACCACGCCGCGGCGCGGATCGGGGCCGCGCACCGGCTGGCCGTCCATCAGCACGCGGCCGGCCGTGGGCTGCTCGAAGCCCGCGAGGATGTTCAGCAGCGTGCTCTTGCCGCAGCCCGAGGGGCCGAGCAGGCAGGTGAAGGCGCCCTCGGCGATGTCGAGCGTGATCGGCTCCAGCGCCTGCACCGCGTCGGGGCCGTCGCCGAAGCGCTTGGAGACTTCCTCGAAACGGACCTTGGGCGTGCCCGCCTGCTGCGGTGGCAGTCCCATGGCCTCAGGCGGCCATCTTGGCGACGAAGCTCGAATCGACGAGCCCGCTCAGGTCCTTCGGCATGGCCGAGATCTGCGCCGACTCCAGGAGGAACTGCGCCTGCGTCTGCAAGGTCTTGAGCACGCCCGTGTCCTTCTCGCCGGGCTTGCCCATCCAGTGGCTCTGCAGCTGCTCGCGCGCGGGCACCGGGTAGAAGGTGTTGAGCGAGCGCATCACCGCGGCCTCGTCGACGTTGAGGAATTTGGTCATGGTCTCGACCACTTCCTTCGGTTCCTGCTTGAAGGTGCGCGCGATCTGCTCGTAGTCCTTGAGGAAGGCCAGCACCAGGTCGGGCGACTTCTGCTTGAACTCGTCGCGCACCAGCAGGCCGTCGAAGATCAGCAGGTTGTTCTTGTTGAGATCGCCGGTCTTGAAGATGATCTTGCCGCCGTCGTCGGTCAGGCGCGGCAGCACCGGCACCCAGATGTAGCTGGCATCGATCTCGCGGCGCTGCCAGGCCGAGGCGATCTGGTCGGCGCGCATGTTGATGAGCTGCACGTCCGCCAGGCCGATGCCCGCGGTCTTGAGCGCCGCCACCGCCGCGAAGTGCACCGAGGTGTTGAACGGCAGGCCGATCTTCTTGCCCTTGAGCCCCGCCACCGTGGTGATGCCCGAGTTGCCCTGCACCACCAGGCATTCGCTGTCGACGATGTTCTTGTAGACGTAGACCATCGAGGCCTTCAGCCCGTTGGCGTAGCCGACCATCATCGGGCTGGAGCCGATGTTGCACATGTCGAGGCTGCCGCCGGCCATGGCAGCGATCACCTCGGAGCCCGCGCGCACGGTCACGAAGTCGGCGCTGGTGCCGGCGCCGAAGGTCCTGGCCGCCATGTTCTTCGCGCGGATGTAGTTCTGCGCATCGATGGCGCCGAAGGTGCCGAGCTTGACCGAGCGCGACTGCGCGGCGGCCGGGCCCGAGGCCCCGAGCAGCAGCGAACCGGCGGAGGAGGCCAGCAGCATGTGGGCGCTGGCCAGGTGGAACTCGCGGCGGGAGAGATTCAACTTCATGCGACGGCCTTTCTTCGAACAGACGAAGGAACTGGAGCCCCGGCAACGAGGCCTTGGGCCGCACTTTAGGCGATCAGAATATATTCTGTCTACGCAATAACCCGCGCCAGCCGCTTTTTCAGGGCTTGAGCAGCCGGATCAGGTAACGCGAGCCATGCGTCAGGTCGTCGCGCATCGCCTGCCCGAGCGCGTCGCCGTCGCGCCGGCGCAGGGCGTCCATGGCCGTCAGATGCGTCTCGTGCCCTGTGAGGCTGCCGCAGTACTGCGGGAACAGCAGGTTCAGCGTGGGGCCGACGCGCAGCCACAGGCTCTCGATGATGCGGATCAGGATGGCCTGGCCCGAGGCGCGATATATCGAGAGATGGAATTCGGTGTTCTCAAGCAGGGTGCGATGGGCGTCGCCGGCCTGGATGGCCGCCAGGTGCGCCTGCACCACGCCGTCGAGGCGCTCGATCTCGTCGTTCGAGATGCGCGGCGCGGCCTCCTTGGCGGCCAGGCATTCGAGCTCCATGCGGATCTTCAGGATCTCGCGGTAGGTCTCGACGTCGAGGCGCGGCACGCGGATGGTGCGGCCGTTGACCACCTCGAGCCCGTGCTCCACCACCAGCCGCTGCACCGCCTCGCGCACCGGCGTCAGGCTCACGCCCTGGCTCTCGGCCACGCCGCGCACGGTCAGCACCTGCTCGGGCAGCAGCGCGCCGGTCATCAGCGACTGGCGCAGCCGCTGGTAGACCTGGTCGGTCAGCGTGTCGGCGCGCGCGCCCTGCGCCTCTTCCTTCAGCGCCGGTTCCGCATGGGCGGCACGGCGCGCGCGCGGGCGAACGTCGGGGCGGCGGGCGGTGGGCTTGGAGGCGGGCATCGGGATCGGCTCGGTGGGATTGTGGCTTGAATATACTCTGCCGCCTCCAGCCGCCCGGGCGCTGGCTCAGGCCGGCGCGACGCGGCGGCCGCGCCCCATGACGCGGTAGAGCAGGAAGGCCGCGATCGAGACGTTGACGAGGTTCCAGGCGATGCCGTTGAGGAAGGCCGCGTGGTAGCTGCCCGTGAGGTCGAACACCTTGCCCGACATCCAGCCGCCGAGCGCCATGCCGAACAGCGTGAACATCAGCACCGTGCCCACGCGCGCGCCCGCCTCGGAGGCCGGGAAGTGCTCGCGCACGATGATCGCGTAAGAAGGGACGATGCCGCCCTGGAACAGGCCGAACAGCGCCGACACCACGTACAGCGGCACCAGGCCGTCGAAGGGCAGGAACAGCAGCAGCGCCACGCACTGCAGCGCGCCGCCGAGCAGCAGCGTGCGCAGCCCGCCGATGCGGTCGCAGATGGCGCCCGACACCAGCCGGCTCACCACGCCGAAGGCCAGCATCAGCGAGAGCATCTGCGCACCGCGCGCGGCGCCGAAGCCGAGGTCGCTGCAGTAGGCCACGATGTGCACCTGCGGCATCGCCATCGCCACGCAGCAGGCCACGCCCGCCACGCACAGCAGGCCCTGCGCCGTGCCGGTGCTGAAGCCGAAGGGCCGCGCGAGGTTGCGCACCGCGGCGCCGCCGGGGCCGGCCACGGGCGGTGCGGCGACGGCCGCCGGCGGACGCGCGCGGAAGCAGAAGGCCAGCGCCACCATCGTGACGCTGCAGAACAGGCCCATGCCGATGTAGGTTTGGCGCCAGCCCACGGTCTCGATGAAGTGCTGCACGATCGGCGGCCACACCGCGCCGGCCACGTAGTTGCCGCTGGCGCAGATCGCCACCGCGATGCCGCGCCGCTTGACGAACCACAGCGACGTGTCGGCCACCAGCGGCGCGAAGGCCACCGAGCTGCCGAGCAGGCCGACCAGCAGGGTCTGGGCGATGGTGAAGGAGACGATGCCGCCCGCGAGGCCCGAGGCGACATAGCCGAGCCCGAGGCAGACGGCGCCGCCGAGCAGCGGCCACATGATGCCGAAGCGGTCGGCCAGCTTGCCCATGAGCACGCCGCCGATGCCGAAGCCCAGCATCAGCAGCGTGTAGGGCAGCGAGGCCTGCGCACGGTCGATGCCGAACTCGGCCTGCACCGAGGGCAGCATCACCGACACCACGTACATGCCGCTGCTGCCGACCGTCATGATCAGCAGCGTGAGGCCGAGCCGCACCATGGCGTAGCGCGAGTCGGGCTGGTGGGAGGGGTGGCGTGCTGCGAGCGTCTCCGTCATCGTTCTCTTTCTTGTCCTGCATGCGGCCGTCGGGAAGACGGCGAGGGCGAGCATACAAGGCAAGCCGCGATGGCGCACGAGCGCACCGCGCCAACGGCGCGTCAATGCCCCGGGGCCTTGTCAGCCCACCGACGGCGCGACCAGCGGCTGCGCGGTCGAGGCCTTGGGCATCGGACCGCCCGGCCTGGGCTTGTCGTCGCAGCCGGCGGCCATCAGGCCGAGGCAGCAGCAGAGTGCGAGGAAGAGGTTTCGCATGCGAGGCATGCTAGGACCGCTCGGGGTGCGGTCAAGTCGGACGCTGCGCCGATTGGAACGTCGTCCTGCTCCTTCTCCCTCTGGGGGAAGGTCGGGATGGGGGCAGGCGGCGCATCGTGCGGAGGCTGCGTGCCCCCACCCCGGCCCTCCCCCAGCGGGGGAGGGAGAAAGAAAGAAAACTCAGCGCGCGGGACGCTCGCCGGCGGCGAGGCGGCGCTCGATGTCGTCGAGCACCGGCATGAGCTCGGCCACGCTGTCGATCACGTAGTGCGCGCCGGACGCCTTCAGCTGCTCGGTGGCCTGCTCGCGGCGTGCCTGCTGCTCGTCGGCGCCGAGCGCCTGCCATTCGGCCAGGGTCAGCCCCATCACGTTGCCGCTGACCGCGAGGCCCACGGCCCAGGTGCCGGCGTTCAGGCCTTCCTCGAGGCCCACGCCGGTGTCGTCGACCTTCACCACGGTGTGGGCCGGCCACACGCCGAGGTCGGCGAAGCAGCGGTACATCATCAGCGGCGAAGGCCGGCCGGCCGCCAGGTCGCCCGCGCACACGATGTTGTCTGGCACGTAGCCGCCCTGCGCGGCGATGGCCGCGACCACTTCCATGATCGGGCGGTTGTAGCCGGTGGTCGAGCCGATCTTCATGCCGCGCGCACGCGCCGCGGCCACGGCGTCGAGCGCGCCCGGAATGAAGTCGGCATGGTCGCGCGCGCTCGCGGCATTCATCGGCGTGAACACCTCGTAGAGCCGGTCGACGTCGGCATCATCGAAGGCATGGCCGTGCTTCGCCTCCCACTGCGCGGCGATGCGCGGCTGCGAGCCCAGCGCCTTGATGTGGTCCCACTTGGCCATGCCCATCGGGCCGCGCGCCTCGGCGATGGTGATCTCGATGCCGAACTGCTCGAACAGCTTCACGAAGGCGCCCATGGGCGCGCAGGAGCCGAAGTCGAGGATGGTGCCGGCCCAGTCGAAGACGACGGCCTGGAGTTTCGAGGAATGCGGATCGGACATGGCGAAGTTTGGTTCAGGAGAAATGGGGTGTCACCAGCCGGCGAACACGTCGTGCGCGATGCCGAAGCCGGTGCTGGCGCCGGTGCCGCTGGTGACCAGCACCACGCGGGTCGCATCGTCGGGCGCGTCGATCACGCAGGGCGTGGTCTTCGAGGAGGGATAGACGCCGTTCCAGCGCTCGACGATCTGCGCGCTCTCGAGGTCGAGCGTGCTGCGCAGGTGGCGCAGGATCAGCCGGTCGACCTCCTCCAGCGCGAAGGGCTCGGGCGCGGCGGCGTAGTGGTGCGAATCGCCGACCACCAGCGAGCCGTCGGCGCTCTGCACCACGATCAGGTGGATGCCGTGCGCGAGCGAAGCCGCTTCTTCCTGCTGCAGGCGCTCGCGCAGCGCGGCCGCCTCGGGCAGCGTGCTGTAGCCCTCGTAGCGCACCAGGCTCAGGTCCATCATCACCGCGCCCGGCAGCCGGAAGCCGGCCTCGGGCTGCACGCGCAGCATCTGCAGCCGGCACAGGGTGAGGTCGTGGGCCGCGATGCGATCGGCGAACAGGCCATGCAGTTCGCTGTTGGTGCAGACCACCACGCGCTCGGCATGCAGCTCGCCGCGCGAGGTGCGCACGCGCGGCGTCTGCACCTCCAGCACCGCCTCGCCGAAGCGGAAGGTCACGCCGTGCGCGCGCGCCAGCCAGGTGGCGAGCCGGCCGATCGCGGTGCGCGATTCCACGCGCAGCTCGTGCGGGCTGAACAGCACCGAGCGCGCGTCGGCCAGGTGCAGTGCGGGCGCCTTGGCCTGGGCCTCGGCGGCGTCGATCAGCTGGCAGGCCTCGCCCATGGGCGTGCGCATGAAGGCCTCGAGCACCGCATGCGCCTCGGGCCGGTAGGCCGCGAGCCACAGGTGGCGATGCACGATGTCGATGTCGGCCTGCGGCGCGATCTCCTGCCACACGTCGCGCGAATGCATGGCGCGGCGCCAGCTGTCGCCCGGCGCCTGGCCGGTCACGGTGATGAAGCCGAAGTTGCGGATCGAGGCGCCGATGCAGGCAGCATCGCGCTCGATCACGCAGACCCGCAGGCCGCGCTTGGCGGCCGTGTAGGCATGCGCGAGGCCGACGATGCCGGCGCCGACGACGATGACGTCGAACGAGGAGGAGTTGGGAGCGGCGGTCAACGGTGTCTCCAGGCTTGGGTGCGAACGAGCGCCCAGCGGCCGGCCAGCGCGAACAGGCCGCGGCCGGCGGCGGCCGTGAGCATGATCAGCGAGGCCATGGCCGCGGCGGGCGCCACGTCGCCGGCATCGTCCATGTTGAGCACGGCGATGGCGGCCAGCGTGGTCTGCGGCGAATAGAGGAACACGACGGCCGAGACGGTGGTCATCGCGTTGACGAAGAAATAGCCGCCGACGTTGAGCACCGTGGGCAGCGCGACCGGCAGGTGCACGCGCCACAGGGTGCGCCAGAACGGGATGCCCATCGATTCGGAGACCAGCTCGTACTCGCGGTCGAGCTGGCGCAGCGCGGTCAGCGAGGTGAGGTGCGCGACCGAGAAGAAATGCGCCACGGTGCAGACCACGAGGATGGTCATGCTGCCGTAGATGGCGCGCAGCGGGTTCGAGGGCGAGATGAAGAAGAAAATGTAGCCCACGCCGAGTACCAGGCCCGGCACGGCGAGCGGCAGGTTGGCCAGCAGGTTCAGCAGCTCGCGCAACAGGCCGAAGTGGCGCGGCTTCTCGACCAGGTAGGCCGAGACGAAGGTGAGCAGCGCGC
This sequence comes from Variovorax paradoxus, assembly GCA_016806145.1. Taxonomy (NCBI): domain Bacteria; kingdom Pseudomonadati; phylum Pseudomonadota; class Betaproteobacteria; order Burkholderiales; family Comamonadaceae; genus Variovorax; species Variovorax paradoxus. Next base: position 1,368,195 of record CP063166.1, on the reverse strand, counting down.
CCGCCACGGCGGCGCAGACCGCGAGCCGCAGCGAGTTGAAGTAGCTGCCCCAGCCGCCGCCGTCCATGTTGCTGAAGTCGTAGTTCTTGAACGAGGGCGCGAGCTGGTAGGGCCAGTAGGTGGCGAGCGAGGCGAACACGGCCATGCCGATCATCACGAGGATGGCGCAGGCCGTGAGCGCGCAGAACACGAGCAGCGCGCGGTCGCGCGTGCGCACCGGCTCGGGCTGGTAGGGCGTGGCACGCGCCGACAGCGCGGCGGCCTGCTTGCGCCGCACGTGGCGTTCGACCAGGAAGGACAGCACGGCCGGGATCAGCAGCACGAAGCCCACCACCGCGCCCATCTGGAAGTTCTGCTGCCCGACCACCTGCTTGTAGATGTCGGTCGCGAGCACGCCGGTCTGGCCGCCCACCACCTTGGGCACGCCGAAGTCGGTGATCACCAGCACGAACACCACCATCGCGGCCACGATCAGCCCGTAGCGCGTGGACGGCAAGGTGACGGTGCGGAACATGCGCCAGCGCGAAGCACCGAGGGTCTGCGCGGCCTCGTAGAGGCGGCCGTCGGAGGTCGCCATCGCGGTGGTGAGGATCAGCAGCGCATGCGGCAGGGTCCAGAACACCGAGCCCAGCACGATGCCCAGCGGACCGTAGATGGACGCGCCACCGAGCAGGCCCTTGAACAGGCCCTGGTTGCCGAACAGGTAGACCAGGCTGATGGCGGGCAGCAGCGAGGGCGCGAGCAGCGGTATCAGCGCGACGGCGCGCAGCACGCCCTTGGCCGGCATGCACGAGAGCGTGAGGCCATACGCGTAGACGTAGGCGATGGCGGTGCAGATCACGGCGCTGATCGCGGCCAGCCAGAGGCTGTTGAAGGCGGACTGGACCAGGGCGGGGTTGTCGAGGTAGCGCGCGAAGTTGGCGAGGCCTACGAAGCCGCCCTCGCGGTCGAAGAAGCTCTGGCCTACGAGGGCGCTGACGGGGAAGGCGACGATGACCAGCAGCAGTGCGACGACGAGCAGCACGGCGGCGCCGGTGAGCCAGCGCTCGCGGTCTACGGCGCTGGCGCGTATCGGCGCTACGGGGATTACTGCAATGGCTTCTTGGGTGCTGCTCATTTTGATTGTCCGGGGCGCGTGCACAGGACAGCGGGTACTTCCCTCCGCGAATGTCCCCCGCCTTCGGCTCCTCCTTTATTTCGCTGCGGGAAGCACCCACTGCCCTGTGCACGTGGGCGCTGCGGTGGTGCCAGCCGGTTCAACCGACCTGCTCCAGACTCACGTCGATGGGGTACTCCCCGCAGCGAAATAAAGGAGGAGGCCGCAGGCCGGGGGACATTCGCGGAGGGGAGTACCCCGTCGGCGTGAGTCCGCCCCGAACCTTGCATCGCCAGACAACACGTCATTCAATGCGCCAGCACCGACAACGCATGCAAAGGCAACTGGATATGCACCATGCTGCTCGGCACCAGCGGCTCGCCGCCATGGCCCTGCGCATCGGCCGGCAGCTCGGCCTCGATCTCGATGCCCAGCGGCTCGCAGGCCAGGCGCGCGGCGGTGCGGTTGCCGAAGAACTCGGTGTCGAGCAGGCGTGCCGCGAAGCTGTTGGCGCCGAGCTCGGCACCGAAGCGCTTCACCACCACGTGCTCGGGACGAATGCCCACGGTGGCCTGCGAACCCACGCTGAGGTTGCCGGGGGCGCAGAACAGTTCGGCGTCGCGCACGCGCACCTTGCCGTCGGCCAGCACCGTGGCCGGCAGCATGTTCATGCGGCCGACGAAGCCCGCGACGAAACGCGTGCGCGGCTGGCGGTAGAGCTCGTCGGGCGTGCCGGCCTGCTCGATGCGCCCGTCGTGCATCAGCACCACGCGGTCGGCCATCGAGAGTGCCTCTTCCTGGTCGTGCGTGACCATGATGGTGACGATGCCCAGGCGCTTCTGCAGCGCGCGGATCTCGGTGCGCAGGCTGGCGCGCACCTGCGCGTCGAGCGCCGACAGCGGCTCGTCGAGCAGCAGCAGGCGCGGATTGGGCGCGAGCGCGCGGGCCAGCGCCACGCGCTGCTGCTGGCCGCCCGAGAGTTGTACCGGGTACTTGTCGGCATGTGCCGCCAGGCCCACCAGGTCGAGCATCTCGCGCGAACGCTTGGCCATCTCGCGCGCCAGCGCGCCCGTGGGATGCAGGCCGTAGGCGATGTTCTGCGCCGCCGTCAGGTTGGGGAACAGCGCATACGACTGGAACACCACCCCGAAGCCGCGCGCCGCCGGCGGCAGGCCCGCGATGTCCTGGCCGCCTAGCAGGATCTGCCCGCGGTCCGCGCGCTCGATGCCGCAGACGATGCGCAGCAAGGTCGTCTTGCCGCAGCCCGAGGGGCCGAGCAGGCAGACGAACTCGCCGGGTTCGATGGTGAGATCGATACCGTCGAGCACGCGCGTCGCGCCGAAGGATTTTTCGATGCCGCGGAGGGAAAGAAAACTGGTCATGAGGGTATCCACCGTTCGCTCTGAGCCCGTCGAAGGGCTGCTTCGCTCGCGCCAGGCTTCGACAGGCTCAGCCCGAACGGTTGGGCGTGCATCAGAGCGGGGCCTTCTTTTCCGACTTCGATTCGTAGCGCTTCGACCACTCGGCCAGGATGCGGTCGCGGTTCGCGGCGGCCCAGGTGAAGTCGTTCTTGGCCAGCAGCTTCTCCACGTCGCCCGGCACGAACTCCAGCTTTTCCTGGATGCCCGGCAGCGCCAGCACCGCGAAGTTCTTCGCGTAGAGCTCGTTGGCCTGCTTCGTCACGGCCCAGTCGGCCAGTGCCTTGGCGGCGTCCTGCTTCTTGCTGGTCTTGATGATGCCGGTGGCTTCCATGTCCCAGCCCAGGCCTTCCTTGGGCAGCACGATGTCGATCGGCGCGCCGTCGCGCTTGGTCTTGTTGGCGCGGTACTCGAAGGACATGCCGAGCGCGAACTCGCCGGCGCCGGCCTGGCGGCAAGGCTTGCTGCCCGACTGGCTGTAGATGCCGATGTTCTGGTGCAGCGCGTCCATGTACTTCCAGGCCTTGTCCTCGCCCATCATCTGGATCCAGCCCGAGACCATCAGGTAGCCGGTGCCCGAGGCGGCCGGGTTGGGCATCGTGATCTGGCCCTTGTAGACCGGGTTCGTGAGGTCGGCCCAGCTCGTGGGCTTGGGCAGGTTCTTCTTGGTCGCTTCGGCGGTGTTGAAGCAGATGGCCGAGGACCACACGTCCATGCCGACCCACTTGGGCGGGTTGGCCGGATCGCGCATGGTGGGCTTCACCGCGTCGAGGCCCTTGGGCGCGTAGGGCTGCAGCATGCCTTCCTTGTCGAGCAGCATCAGCGAGGTGGCGGCCAGGCCCCACACCACGTCGGCCTGCGGGTTGGCCTTCTCGGCCAGCAGCTTGGCGGTGACGATGCCGGTGGAGTCGCGCACGAACTTCAGTTCGATGGTCGGGTTCTCCTTCTCGAACGCGGCCTTGTAGGCCTGCACCTGGTCGGCTTCGAGCGCGGTGTAGACCAGCAGCTCGGTGCGGCCCTGGGCGGTGGCGGCGAAGGCCAGCGAAAGCAGGGCGGGCACGGCGGCCCAGCGAAGACAACGACGCAGCATGTGAGATCCCTCGGGAAAGATTGGAGCGAGAAACGGGAGACAAACGAAAACGCAACACGGTGGCGCAGGCCTGCCGTGGACGCGGCGATGCTCGCAGCGGCGTGTGACAGGCATTTGTCAGACGCATGCGTTGGGGCATGCCAAAACCCTTCTTGCGACCGGGCTCGCGCGGGCGGTCATGGCCTTGTCATCGAGATACGCGAACTTCGGTGTGCTGTCGCACGCGCTCCGTTTCAGAACAATGACACTCGACCTCGCCGAGATCGCCCGCCTTTTTGCCGAACGCGGCGGCGTGGCCTATGCGGGCGAGCCCGTGTCGCAGGCCGAGCACGCGCTGCAATGCGCCTGGCTGGCCGAACAGGCCGAGGCCGGCGATGCGCTGGTGACGGCCGCGCTGCTGCACGACCTGGGCCATATGCTGATCACCGAGCACCAGACGCTCGAGCGCTCGCCGACCGAACTCGGCATCGACGACCGCCACCAGTACATCGCGCTGCCGCTGCTGCGCGGCGCCTTCGGCCTCGAGGTGCGCGAACCGATCCGGCTGCACGTGGATGCCAAGCGCTACCTCTGCGCGACCCGGCCCGACTACTTCTCGCGGCTCTCGCCCGATTCGGTGCGCAGCCTGCAGTTGCAGGGCGGCCCAATGAACGACGCGGCCGCGCGACGCTTCGCCGACCATCCATGGTCGGGCGATGCGATCCGGCTGCGGCTGTGGGACGAGGAGGCGAAGGTCGAGGGCCTGAAGACGCCGCCGCTCTCGCATTTCCTGGCGACCGCGGCGCGCGTGATGCTGGACACCTATTGAGGGGCGCGGTACGCGGGTCGCATGCCGTGCCGGCATGTTTCAGCCCGGTTTAAGAAACATTTGTCTACCATGGCCTCCTCACGATGACCGGCGCGCCCGCGCCAGCGAGGAAAGCCAGCATGTCCCCCACCGTCAACGAACGCGCCCAGACCTTCCTGCAGGTGCTGCGCCGCGTCTTCAAGCTCGCGGCGCCCTACTTCCGGTCCGACGAGAAATGGAAGGCGCGGCTCATGTTCGCGACCATCGTCGCGCTCAACCTGGGCTACGTGTATGTGGCGGTGCTCGGCAACCAGTGGTATGGGCGCTTCTACGACGCGCTGCAGAACAAGGATGCGGCGAGCTTCTGGCGCGAGGTCGGCGTGTTCGGCTGGATCGCCTTCTTCAACATCGCGGTGCAGGTGCTCAAGTTCTACGTGACGCAGCTGCTGCAGCTGCGCTGGCGCACCTGGATGACACGCGAATACATGTCGCGCTGGATGGCCGACCGAACCTTCTACCACCTCGAGCTCGCGCGCTACGCCGGCAAGGAAGGCCAGGCGCCCGACAACCCCGACCAGCGGATCCAGGAAGACGTGCAGATGTTCACCAGCGCCACCATGTCGCTGTCGATGGGCCTGCTGAACGCGGTCGTCACGCTGATGAGCTTCATCGGCCTGCTCTGGGGCCTGTCGGGCAACTTCTCTTTCACCTTCAGCGGCACCACCTACCAGGTGGTGGGAGCGATGGTCTGGATCGCGCTCGCCTACTCCATCGTCGGCACCGCGATCACCCATTTCATCGGCCGCCCGCTGATCGGGATCAACTTCCGCCAGCAGCGCTACGAGGCCGACTTCCGGCACCACCTGATGCGCGTGCGCGAATACAGCGAAGCGGTGGCGCTGGACCACGGCGAGAAGGTCGAGCGCGCCCAGCTCGACACGCGTTTCGGCAACGTGCTGCGCAACTACCTGCTGCTGATCAAGCAGCAGAAGAACCTCGTCACCTTCACCTCCTTCTTCGGCCAGGCGGCCGTGATCTTTCCGTTCCTGGTCGCGGGGCAGCAGTACTTCGGCGGCGCCTTCCAGCTCGGTCACCTGATGCAGATCGGCTCGGCCTTCGGCAAGGTGCAGGAGTCGCTGAGCTGGTTCGTCGACAACTACGACAGCCTGGCCGTCTGGCGCGCCACCGCGGACCGCCTCTCGAGCTTCGACGAGGGCATGACCGCGCACGCCGCGCGTCCCGAAACGCTGGAGCGCGCGCCGGCCGCGGCGCTGAGCACGCAGGACCTGTCGGTCGCGCTGCCCAACGGCACGCCGCTGCTCAGCGGCGCCGCCCTGTCGGTGCAGCCCGGCGACAGCGTGCTGGTGCAAGGCCCCTCGGGCAGCGGCAAGTCGACGCTGTTCCGCGCCTTCGCGGGCATCTGGCCGTTCTCGAACGGCCGGCTCGAGGTGCCCGAGGACGTGGCCTTCATGCCCCAGCGTCCCTACGTGCCCGACGGCAAGCTGCGCGATGCCCTGACCTATCCCAACCCGTCGACGGATTTCAGCGACGACCAGTTGCGCCAGGCCCTGGCCGATGCGCTGCTGCCCGACCTGGTGGCGCGCCTCGACGACAGCGACGCCTGGGGCCAGAAGCTCTCGGGCGGCGAGCAGCAGCGGCTCGCGATCGCGCGCGTGCTGCTCAAGAAGCCGCGCTGGATCTTCGCCGACGAGATCAGCAGCGCGCTCGACGCGCCGGCCGAGCGCACGCTCTACCAGCGGCTGGCCGGGATGGTGCGCGAGAAAGGCGGCGCGATGGTCTCGATCGCGCACCGCGCCGCGGTCGGCGAGTTCCACACCCAGCGCTGGACGCTGGTGCCCGAGGCCGAGGGCGCGCCCGCGCGCTATCGCGTGGAGGTCGTGCCGGGCACGGCCGGCTCGGCATAGCGCGCCCACCCCTTGGCGCGCAGCTCGCACGCCGGGCACTCCCCGCACCCATAGCCCCAGGCCTGCCGGTGGGTGCGATCGCCCAGGTAGCAGGTGTGGGTCTCCTCGACGATCAGGTCGACCAGCGGCTGGCCACCGAGGCGGTGCGCGAGCTGCCAGGTCTCGGCCTTGTCGATCCACATCAGCGGCGTGTCGATCACCAGCCGGCGCTCCAGCCCCAGCGACAGCGCGAGCTGCATCGCCTTCATGGTGTCGTCGCGGCAGTCGGGGTAGCCCGAGAAGTCGGTCTCGCAGACGCCGGTGACGATCACCTGCAGCCCGCGCCGGTAGGCCAGCGCGCCGGCCAGCGTGAGGAACAGCAGGTTGCGCCCCGGCACGAAGGTGTTGGGCAGGCCGTCGGCCTGCATCTCGAACGCGACCTCCTCGGTCAGCGAGGAACCGCCGAGCTGGGCCAGCGCCGCGAGCGTGAGCACGTGGTCCTGGCCCAGGCGCGGCGCCCAGTCGGGAAAGCGCGCGCGCAGCGAGGCCAGGATGCCGGCGCGCACGTCGAGCTCGACGCGGTGGCGCTGGCCGTAGTCGAAGCCCAGGGTCTCGACGCGCTGGTACTTCGAGAGAGCGTCGGCCAGGCAGGTGGTGGAGTCCTGCCCGCCGGAGAACAGGACGAGGGCGGTGGTGTGCAGGGGCATGAGGGGCTCGGGCAATGGATGGCAGGGCGCGTCGGTGCGCGGGAACGGCGGACCGTGTAGTCCGAACGCGCGATTTTCGCAGCCCGCGCCGCGGCCGCTACCGGCGGCGCGCGGGCCTCGCTACGATGGCCGCGACACCCCACCCACCCATCCGCACCGTCACCATGACCACCAAACACCTCGCCGCCTGGGCCGCCACCTTCCTCGTGATGGCGCTGATCGATTCGCTCTGGCTCGGCGTGATCGCCAAGAGCCTCTACCAGCAGGGGCTGGGCCACCTGATGGCCTCCGAGCCGAAGCTGGGCTTCGCGGCGCTGTTCTACCTGCTGTACCCGGTGGGACTGGTGTTCTTCGCGGTGCTGCCCGGCGCCGAGGCCGCGAGCCTCGCGCGCACCGCGCTGCTCGGCGCCCTGCTCGGCCTGTTCGCCTATGCCACCTACGACCTGACCAACCTCTCGATCATGAAGGGCTGGCCGCTGGGCCTGTCGCTGCTCGACCTGGCCTGGGGCACCTTCGCGAGCGGCGTGGCCGCGACCGCGGGCGGGGCGGCGCTGCGCTGGATGGGCGGGCGCTGACCTGACTAAAGAAAGCGCTCGAGCAGCTTGCGCGACGCCCGGTCGAGCGCCTTCACGTCGGCGATGCGGAACTGCACCCCGTGCGCGCTCGCGATCAGCAGCGCGCCATGCTCGAGCCGGCGGATGTCCTCCTCGGCCTTGAGTACGAAGCGGGTGTCGCCGCGGTCGGTGCTCACGGTCCACGTACTGGGCACGCCGAAGCTCGACACGCTGTGGAGCCTGAGCAGCGTGGGCGCGAAGTCGCGCACCGCGAGTTCCTCCTCGAGCAGCACGCGCGCCGCGGGCGGCAGTTGATCGACGCGGTCGATCCACACCAGCTCGCGGCCCTCGCCGCCGACCAGCGAGACGCCCTCGTCCGGCGCGCTGAGCGGAAAGGCCCGCACCGCCGAGATGCCCACGTGCCGCTGGCCCTGCGCATCGGTCAGCACCAGCCGGCCGAAGGCATCGCGCTCGAGCGCGAAGTCGGCGGGAGTGGTGGTCGTCGTGGTTTCCATCATGCCTCTCCCGCCGGATGCGCCGCATGGCTCACCGGGATGCCCTGCGCGCCCACGCGCTCGTTGGCCGCGCCTTCGCTGGCGTCGTCGTCGCCCTGGCGCAGCTGCGCCTGGTAGAGGCGCCAGTAGGCGCCCTGCTTGTCCATCAGCGCGTCGTGCGAGCCGACCTCGACGATCTCGCCGCGGTCCATCACAACCAGGCGGTCGGCCTTGCGCAGGGTCGAGAGCCGGTGCGCGATCGCGATCGTGGTGCGGCCCTGCACGAGGTTGTCGAGCGCCTTCTGGATCTCCTTCTCGGTCTCGGTGTCGACCGCCGAGGTGGCCTCGTCGAGGATCAGGATGCGCGGGTCGATCAAGAGCGCGCGCGCGATGCTGATGCGCTGGCGCTCGCCGCCCGACAGGCCCTGGCCGCGCTCGCCCACCAGCGAGTCGTAGCCATGCGGCAGCCGCAGGATGAAGTCGTGCGCATGGGCGGCGCGCGCCGCGGCCACGATCTCCTCGCGCGTGGCGTCGGGCTTGCCGTAGGCGATGTTCTGCGCGATGGTGCCGAAGAACAGGAAGGGCTCCTGCAGCACCAGCCCGACGTGGCGCCGGTAGTCGGCCACGGCGAAACGGCGGATGTCGGTGCCGTCGACCTCGATCGCGCCCTCGGTGGCGTCGTAGAAGCGGCAGATCAGGTTGACCAGCGTGCTCTTGCCCGAGCCGCTGTGGCCCACCAGGCCGATCATCTCGCCGGGCTCGATGCGCAGGTCGAGGTCGTGGATGACGGCGCGCGAGCCGTAGCGAAAGCCCAGCGCCTTCATCTCGATGGCGCCCTGCACGCGCTCCACCTTCACCGGGTTGACCGGCTCGGGCACGTTGCTCACGTGGTCGAGGATGTCGAAGATGCGCTTGGCGCCGGCCGCGGCCTTCTGCGTCACCGAGACGATGCGGCTCATCGAGTCCATGCGCGTGTAGAAGCGGCCGATGTAGGCGATGAAGGCGGTCAGCACGCCCACCGTGATGCTGCCGCGCGCCACCTGCCAGATGCCGAAGGCCCAGACCACCAGCAGGCCGATCTCGGTCAGCAGCGACACCGTGGGCGTGAACACCGACCAGGTGCGGTTGAGCTTGTCGTTGACCTGCAGGTTGTAGGCGTTGGCGGCGCGGAAACGCTCGGCCTCGCGGCGCTCCTGCGCGAAGGCCTTGACCACGCGGATGCCGGGAATGGTGTCGGCCAGCACGTTGGTGACCTCGGACCAGACGCGGTCGATCTTCTCGAAGCCGGTGCGCAGGCGGTCGCGCACCACGTGGATCATCCAGGCGATGAAGGGCAGCGGCACCAGCGTGACCACGGCCAGCAGCGGATTGATCGAGATCAGGATCGCCGCCGTCATGACGATCATCAGCACGTCGTTGGCGAAATCGAGCGCGTGCAGCGACAGGAAGACGTTGATGCGGTCGGTTTCGGAGCCGATGCGTGCCATCAGGTCGCCGGTGCGCTTGCCGCCGAAGTAGTCGAGCGGCAGGGTCAGCAGGTGCTCGTAGGTGGTGGTGCGCAGGTCGGCGCCGATGCGCTCGGAGACCAGCGCCAGCAGGTAGGTGCGCGCCCAGCCCAGGCCCCAGCCGACCAGCGCCGCGCCGAGCAGCCCGCTCAGGTAGAGGCCGACGCGCATCGGATCGATCTTCTGCCCGTTCTGGAACGGGATCAGGATGTCGTCCATCAGCGGGATCGTGAGGTACGGAGGCACCAGGGTGGCGGCCGTGGACAGCACGGTGAGGAAGAAGCCGGCGATCAGTTGCTTGCGGTAGGGCCGGGCGAAGCGGCCCAGCCGCAGCAGCACCCAGGTCGAGGGCGGGGTCTGGAGCTCGGTGTCGACCTCGTCGCCATCGGCCTCGGGTGTCGCACGCGCGACACCCCCCGCGTTGGCACGCTGGCCGAACAGCCGCAAAAGGCGCAGCGCGGCGACCTGCTGGGCCAGCGTGTAGCGCCAGCGCACCAGCCGGCCGCGCCCGTCCACGAGGTCGAGCAGGGCGACGCCGGACTGGTCGCTCAGCTGCAGTTCGAGCGCCGGGTCGGCGAGCGACCACTCACGCCACACGCCTTTGCCACCGGGCTCCAGCGCCAGCAGCCGGCGGTCGGTGAGCGCCACCAGCCCAAAACCGAAACGAAGTTCTTCATCGAGGTCAACCGACAGTGTTGCCAGAACGTTTTCCGCGACTGCGAGCCGGCTTTTCAGAGCCTCTGAAACCGCTTCGTTTTCGCCCTCCTGGGTGCCGACTGGATCGTGATGTTGCATTGTGTTTCTTTGACTCTTGCCCGTCGCGGCCCGTTGGGACCGCGCCATGACGCCCTTCGCGGGGCGCCGATTCTGACCGATCGCCATGGGCGCGCTTGAAGGCGCCGCGGTGCTCGGCCAAAGCACATCGAACGTTTGCATGACCCGTTTCGACGACATTCGCCTGCTGCGCATCAACTATTTGCGCGGCCCGAGCATCTGGACCTACCGCCCGGTGCTCGAAGTCTGGCTGGACCTCGGCCGGCTCGAGGAATTCCCCTCCAACAAGATCGAAGGCTTCGGCGACCGGCTGACGACCCTGCTGCCGGCGCTGATCGAGCACCACTGCGGCGTCGGCGAGCGCGGCGGCTTCATCCAGCGGCTGCGCGAAGGCACCTGGTCGGGCCATGTGCTCGAGCACGTGGTGATCGAACTTTTGAACCTGGCCGGCATGGCCACCGGTTTCGGCCAGACCCGCGAGACCTCGGTCTCGGGCACCTACCGCATGGTGTTCCGCTCGCGTGACGAGCAAGTGGCGCGGGTGGCGCTGGCCGAGGGCCACCGCATCATGATGGCCGCGATCAACAACGACCCGATCGGCCCGGCCGACGTGCAGGCCGCGATCGAGGCGATCAAGTCGAAGGTCGACGACTGCTACCTCGGCCCGAGCACCGAGGCGATCGTGAATGCCGCGATCGACCGCGACATCCCCTACATGCGCCTGAACAGCGGCAACCTGGTCCAGATGGGCTACGGCGCCAACCAGCAGCGCATATGGACCGCCGAGACCGACTACACCAGCGCCATCGGCGAATCGATCGCCAGCGACAAGGTGCTGACCAAGTCGCTGCTCGCGGGCTGCGGCATCCCGGTGCCCGGCGGCCAGGCGGTCGCCAGCCCGGCCGAGGCCTGGGAAGTGGCCGAGGAGATGGGCGTGCCGGTGGTGGTCAAGCCCTCCGACGGCAACCACGGCCGCGGCGTGATCCTCGACCTGACGAAGCGCGAGGACATCGAGGCCGCCTTCTCGGTGGCCGAGCGCCACGGCAGCGAAGTGCTGGTCGAGCGCTACATCCGCGGCGAGGAGCACCGCGTGCTGGTCGTCGGCGGCCGCATGGTGGCGGCCGCGCGCGGCGAGACCGTCTGGGTCACGGGCGACGGCAAGTCGAACTGCAGCGAACTCATCGACCTGCAGATCAACAGCGACCCGCGCCGCGGCGACACCGAGGACTTCCCGCTGTCGTTCCTGGGCGCGCGCGACGGCGCGATCCTGTCGGACCTGCGCCGCCAGGGCCTGGCGCCCGAGTCGGTGCCCGAGGCCGGCCGCCGCGTGCTGATCCAGCGCAACGGCAACGTCGCGATCGACTGCACCGACAGCGTCCATCCCGAGGTCGCGCACATGGTCGAGCTGGCCGCGCGCGTGGTCGGCCTGGACATCGCCGGCATCGACCTGGTGTGCGAGGACATCTCGAAGCCGCTCGGCCCGCAGGGCGGCGCCATCGTCGAAGTGAACGCCGGCCCCGGCCTGCTGATGCACCTGAAGCCGGCCGTCGGCTCGCCGCGCCCGGTGGGCCGCGCGATCTGCGACCACCTGTTCCCCGATGACTCGCAAGGCCGCATCCCCGTGGTGGGCGTGGCCGGTTCGCGCGACAACGCGGTGATCGCCCGCCTGGTGGCCTGGCTGGTCGGCCTCGGCGGCCGCCACACCGGCCTGGCCTGCCGCGACGGCCTGTTCCTCGAGCGCCGCCGCGTCGATGCGCGCGACAGCGCCAACTGGGAAGCCGGCCACCGCCTGCTGATGAACCGCCAGGTGCAGGCCGTGGTGATCGAGAACGGCGCACGCACCATCCTGCAGGACGGCCTGCCCTACGACCGCTGCGAGGTCGGCATCGTGACCGACCTCGGCGGCTTCGAGCAGCTGGGCGACTTCGACATCCGCGAGAGCGACCACATGGTCAAGGTGCTGCGCACCCAGGTCGACGTGGTGCTGCCCGAGGGCACCGCGGTGCTCAACGCCGACGACGAACGCGTGGCCGGCCTGGCGCCGCTGTGCGACGGCGCCGTGATCCTCTACAGCGTGGACGCGCAGGCCGCGTCGCTGACGGCCCACCAGGCCGCCGGCGGCAAGGCGGTGCTGATCCGCCAGGACCGCGTGGTGCTGGCCAACGGCACCAGCGAGTCGTTCCTGCCGGGCCTGGGCCGCCTCACCGTGTGGCGCGCCACCCATGCGGGCGTCAGCCTCGAGAGCCTGCTGGCCGCCGTGGCCGCGGCCTGGGCGCTGGGCATTCCGCTCAACCTCATCGGCGCGGGCATCGAAGCCTTCGAGGCCGACCTGCAGGCGGCACTGGCCTCGCTGCAGCTCTCGCAGAGCCAGCCCTCGCCCCAGCTCCAGCTTGCCTGATCCAGCTCGCCTGATCCATCCGGTCCCCCCGCCTCAGCGCGGGGGCACCCGCCGATACCCCTGAAGAACCGCGCCGCCTCATGAAAGTCACCCGCACCCGCGCCCTTCGCGGCCCCAACCTCTGGAGCCGCCACACCGCCATCGAGGCGGTCGTTGCCTGCGACGGCGACGAGAACGCCATCGGCCGGCTGGCCGGCTTCGAGGACCGCCTGCGCGCGGCCTTCCCGACCATCGGCGAGCTGCACCCGATGGTGCTGGGCCAGCCGCTGGCGCTGGCCCACGTGCTGGAGAACGCGGCCGTGGCGCTGCAGGCCCAGGCCGGCTGCGCGGTCAACTTCGGCCACACCTCGCCGACGCTCGAAGAAGGCGTCTACCAGGTGGTCGTGCAATACACCGAGGAGGCCGTCGGCCGCCGCGCGCTCGAGCTGGCCGAGGCGCTGATCGCCGCGGCGCAGAACGGCACCGCCTTCGACGCCACCGCCGCCATCACCGAGCTGCGCGACCTCGATGAGTCGGAACGCCTGGGCCCGAGCACCGGCTCCATCGTCGACGCCGCCGTGGCGCGCGGCATCCCCTACCGCCGCCTCACCAGCGGCAGCCTGGTGCAGTTCGGCTGGGGCTCGAAGCAGCGCCGCATCCAGGCCGCCGAGGTCGACAGCACCAGCGGCGTGGCCGAATCGATCGCGCAGGACAAGGAGCTCACCAAGCAGTTGCTCAACGCCGCCGGCGTGCCGGTGCCGCTGGGCCGCCCGGTGGCCGACATGGACGACGCCTGGGCCGCCGCGCAGGAGATCGGCCTGCCCGTGGTGGTGAAGCCGCAGGACGGCAACCAGGGCAAGGGCGTGACCGTCAACATCACGACGCGCGAACAGCTCGACGCGGCCTACACGGCCGCCGATGCCCACGGCGAGGTGATGGTCGAGAAATTCCTGCCGGGCTTCGACTTCCGCCTGCTGGTGGTGGGCGATCGCCTGGTGGCGGCCTCGCGGCGCGATCCGCCGCACGTGATCGGCGACGGCAGCGCCACCGTGCGCCAGCTGGTCGACACGGTCAACCTCGATCCGCGCCGCGGCGAGGGCCATGCCACCTCGCTGACCAAGATCCGCCTCGACGACATCGCCGTCGGCCGGCTCGAAGCCCAGGGCCTCACGCCCGACAGCGTGCCCGCGCTGGGCCAGCGCGTGGTGCTGCGCAACAACGCCAACCTCTCGACCGGCGGCACCGCCACCGACGTGACCGACACCGTGCATCCCGAGGTGGCGGCGCGCGCGGTCGACGCGGCGCAGATGGTCGGCCTGCACATCTGCGGCGTCGACGTGGTCTGCGAGAGCGTGCTGCGCCCGCTCGAGGAGCAGCACGGCGGCATCGTCGAGGTCAATGCCGCGCCGGGCCTGCGCATGCACATCTCGCCCTCGTTCGGCCGCGGCCGCGCGGTCGGCGAGGCGGTGGTCGACGCGCTGTTCGCCCAGGGCGACGACGGCCGCATCCCGGTGATCGCGGTCACCGGCACCAACGGCAAGACCACCACCACGCGGCTGATCAACCACATCGTCGCCTCCAGCGGCCTGCGCACCGGCATGACGAACACCGACGGCGTGTACGTCGACGGCCGCCAGACCGACAGCGGCGACTGCAGCGGCCCGAAGAGCGCGCGCAACGTGCTGCTGCATCCCGACGTGGACGCGGCCGTGTTCGAGGTCGCGCGCGGCGGCGTGCTGCGCGAGGGCCTGGGCTTCGACCGCTGCTCGGTGGCCGTGGTCACCAACATCGGCAGCGGCGACCACCTGGGCCTGAACTACATCACCACGGTCGAGGACCTCGCGGTGCTCAAGCGCGTGGTGGTGCGCAACGTGGCGCCCGGCGGCTACGCCGTGCTCAACGCGGCCGATCCCAACGTCGCCGCGATGGCCACCAACTGCCCGGGCGAGGTGATCTTCTTCGCCGCCGACCGCCAGCATCCGGTGATGGCCACGCACCGCGCGCAGGGCAAGCGCACCGTCTACGTCGACCAGGACACGGTGGTGGCGGCCGAGGGCTCGTGGCGCGAACGCATCTCGCTGCGCGACGTGCCGATCACGCGCGGCGGCAGCATCGGCTTCCAGGTCGACAACGTGATGGCCGCCGTGGCCGCGGCCTGGGCCGTGGGCCTGGACTGGGACACCATCCGCAGCGGCCTCGCGAGCTTCCTCAACGACGCCGCGGGCGTGCCCGGCCGCTTCAACGTGATGGACTACCGCGGCGCCACCGTGATCGCCGACTACGGCCACAACACCGACGCCATGCGCGCGCTGGTCTCGGCCGTGGACACCATGCCCGCGAAGAAGCGCTCGGTGGTCATCAGCGGCGCGGGCGACCGGCGCGATTCCGACATCCGCGACCAGACCGCGATCCTGGGCCAGGCCTTCGACGACGTGATCCTCTACCAGGACGCGGCCCAGCGCGGCCGCGCCGACGGCGAGGTGATGGGCCTGCTGCGCCAGGGCCTGCAGGGCGCGACCCGCACGCGCCAGATCGACGAGATCCGCGGCGAGTTCATTGCCATCGACGCCGCGCTGGCCCGGCTGCAGCCCGGCGACCTTTCGCTGATCCTGGTCGACCAGGTCGAGGAAGCGCTCGCTCACCTCGCCAAGCGCATCGCCGAGGGCTGAGCGCTCGGGCCGGGTCCCGCGGCCTGCGGCCTGCGGGATTCGTCCCACACGCGAGGGCGCGTCCCGCCGGGTCCGCAATCTGTGCCGTCCCACAGGCCGCGCGCGCCGCGCGGCCGGACACTGGGCCTCCAGTCGCGCACTGCCTCGCTCTCGAGGAAGTCGCGTCCTTTCCAGGAGGCACGATGACCCCAACGATCCACGCGGGAACGATCCCGACCCGCCGCGCGACGCGGCCGCTGCGTTCCCTTCGCATCCTCGCGCTCGCGGCCGGCCTGGTCGCGCTCGGCGCGCAGGCCCAGGCGCCCGGCTCCGAGGCCCGCATGCAGAAGGAGCGCGCCACCTGCGACGGCGTGCAGCAGGACCGCGCGGCCTGCCTGCGCGAAGCCGGCGCGGCACGGCAGGAAGCCGGCCGCAACGGCCTCACGAGCGCCGGCCCCGGCGGCTACGACGCCAATGCGCTCGCGCGCTGCCGCGAACAGCCGGCCGCCGATCGCGCCGACTGCGAAGCGCGCATCCGCGGCAGCGCGGGCGCCGGCCGCACCACCACCGAAGGCAGCGTGATGGGCGGCGGCGTGATCCGCGAGACCGTGACACCGCTGCCCGCGCAGCCGGCACCGGCGCGCTGATCCCCCGTCCTCTTCATCGGCTGATCTCAAGGAGCACACCATGAACCAGCGTCTTCTCCTCACCCGCGGCGCCATCGCCGCCCTCGTGGCGCTCGGCGCCCTGGCCAGCGCCGGCACCGCCAGCGCGCAATCGCGCCGCGGCGACGCCACCTACGAACGCGAACTGGCCGTCTGCGGCCACAACCAGCAGGACCGTGCGGCCTGCATCCGCGAAGCCGGCGCGGCGCGCCAGGAAGCGGCGCGCGGCGGCCTCACCGCTGCGCCCGACTACCGCCGCAATGCGCTGCAGCGCTGCGCCTTGCAGCCGCCGGGCGACCGCGCCGACTGCGAAGCCCGCGTGCTCGGCGGCGAGGGCAACACCCGCGCCGCTGTCGACGGCAGCGTGATGGGCGGCGGCGTGATCCGCGAGTCGGTCACCACGGTCGTGATGCCGGCGCCCGCACCGTACCCGGTGGCCCCGCCCGCCCCGGTGATGCGCGCGCCCGAGCCCGTGATGGTGCCGCCGGCCGCTTATCCGGCCGCGCCGATGCCCTACCCGGCACCGCAGCCGATCCGCTGATCGGCATCGCGTCCGGCAGCAAGGCGTCCCGCGGGGCGCCTTTTTAATGCGACGAATAGCCTGCAGGCCCCCGAAATCCGAGTGTTTTCCCTCTTGGCGAGAGCTTGCAAGGCTGCGAATCGATGCCCCGCAATGTCACAGAATTGTCATAAAAGCCCTGGGGGCTGCTAGCTATAGTTCTCGGCTCCTGCCTTACCGAGAAACTTTTCACCCATGAATGCCATCAAGGTCGCTCGCCGATTCATCGAAACGGACCCGGCCAACGAATCGGCCAAGATCCTCGCCCAGCTCGTGCTGGCCCTCGAATCCGAACGCAGCTTCGAACTCGTCACGCTCTACAGCCTCGACTACAAGAGCTTCCAGCTGGCGATGGACATCCTCAAGGAATGGCGCCTCGATCGCTACTACGCCAGCAAGTCCAAGCTGTTCGATCTGTCGCTGCAAGTCAGCGAGCTCGACAAGAGCAGCAGCAGCAACTGAGATTCGACGGTTCCGCGCCTTTTCGTT
This sequence comes from Variovorax paradoxus, assembly GCA_016806145.1. NCBI lineage: Bacteria > Pseudomonadati > Pseudomonadota > Betaproteobacteria > Burkholderiales > Comamonadaceae > Variovorax > Variovorax paradoxus. The sequence goes on along the minus strand of CP063166.1, from coordinate 1,351,128 downwards.
TTCCGCTTTCCTCCCTCCCGCTTCCCGCCTCTCCTCTCTCTTCTCCCCGTTCCCCTCGCGTTCGACGCGACCCGCTGCACCGTCGCAGCCGGCTGATCCGCATCCCTTCCGTTTCCTGAACCTGCGCCACGCGACGCGCCTGCCTTTGCGCGGGCGCGCGGCGGGAGCGCGCTCGCGTGGCGCTGGCACGCGCGCGTGTCGCGACCGTGTCGCCGAGCCGCCGATGCGGCCTCCAGCCTTCTAATTTTTGGAAGGCCAAGCGCTGCGACGCACCGAATCCGTTGCCGACTCCCCTGGAAAGACCCGCCGCAGCCCCTTCCAATATTGGCAAGCCGGCGTACGTGCCATTCCCGATCCCGGCCCGCCGATCCAGTCCTAGACTTCGACGCGGCAGGCGCACGCCCCGCACGACGGGTGCCCCGCGCCGTCCCTCATCAACCGGGTACTGGATCAAATGCAAGCAAAACACAGGATCGCCGTCATTCCCGGCGACGGCATCGGCGTCGAGGTGATGCCCGAGGGCCTTCGCGTGCTGGACGCCGTGGGCCGCCGCTTCGGCATCGATTTCTCGTTCGACCACTTCGACTGGGGCTCGGACCACTACGTGCGCACCGGCCTGATGATGCCGGCCGACTGGGACGACAAGATCCAGGGCCACGATGCGATCTACTTCGGCGCGGTGGGCGCGCCCGACAAGGTGCCCGACCACATCGCGGTGTGGGGCCTCCTGATCAAGATCCGCCGCGAGTTCGACCAGTACGTGAACCTGCGCCCGGTGCGCCTGATGCCCGGCGTGCCCGGCCCGCTGGCGCACCGCCAGCCTGGCGACATCGACTTCCTGGTGGTGCGTGAGAACACCGAGGGCGAATACACCTCGGTCGGCGGCCGCCTGTTCGAGGGCACGCCGCGCGAGATGGCGATCCAGGAAGCGGTGTTCACGCGCACGGGCGTGGACCGGATCATCGACTACGCGTTCCAGCTGGCGAGCCGCCGCAAGCGCAAGAACCTGGTGGCCGCGACCAAGTCGAACGGGATCTCGATCACGATGCCCTACTGGGACGAGCGCCTGGCCGAGATCGCGAAGCGCTACCCCGACGTGGCGACGAGCAAGTACCACATCGACATCCTGTGCGCGCACTTCGTGCAGCACCCCGACTGGTTCGACGTGGTGGTGGCCTCCAACCTGTTCGGCGACATCCTGTCGGACCTGGGCCCGGCCTGCACCGGCACCATCGGCATCGCGCCCTCGGGCAACCTCAACCCCGAGCGCAAGTTCCCCTCGCTGTTCGAACCCGTGCACGGCTCGGCCCCCGACATCGCGGGCAGGGGCATCGCCAACCCGATCGGCCAGATCTGGTCGGCCGCGCTGATGCTCGACCACCTCGGCGGCGACAACCCGGTCTACGCCGAAGCCTCGGCCGCCGTGCTCTCGGCCATCGAGACCGTGCTCAGCGAAGGTCCGCGCACCCGCGACATGGGGGGCACCGCCAACACCGTCGACGTGGGGCGTGCGATCGCCGAGTGCATCTCGGCATGAGTTCTCGCGCCTGCCGTACGGTTCGTCGCGCCTTGGATGAGGTGCGTGGGTCGGGGCGGGCGCGCGCCGACGGGGTACTCCCCTCCGCGAATGTCCCCCGCCTTCGGCTCCTCCTTTATTTCGCTGCGGGGAGTACCCCATCTACGCGCGCCTGGACGCAGCCGTTGTTGAACCGCCCGCACCACCGCAGCGCCTCCCGTGCACAGGGCAGTGGGTGCTTCCCGCAGCGAAATCAAGGAGGAGGCCGAAGGCCGGGGGACATTCGCGGAGGGAAGTACCCGCTGTCCTGTGCACGCGCCCCGGACAAAAGCGCCTCGAACAGAAACAAACACGCAAAGCGATGAGCCTCTTCTTAATCAAGCGCCTTGCCACGCTGATCGGCACGCTGATCGGCGCCTCCATCATCGTCTTCCTGGTCCTGGAGATCCTGCCCGGCAACGCCGCGCAGATGCTCATGGGCCCGGACGCCGCTCCCGAAGCCGTCGCCGCCCTGGCCACCAAGCTCGGCCTCGACCAGCCCGCCTGGACCCGCTACTGGCACTGGATCGCGGGCCTGCTCACCGGCGACCTCGGCGACTCCTACGCCTACAGCTCCCCCGTGCTCGACCTCATCCTCGAGCGCCTCGCACTCACCGTCCCCCTGGCCCTGCTGGCCATGGCCTTCACCACCGTGCTCGCCCTGCTCGTGGGCGTCACCGCCGCCGCGCGCCACAACAAGCTCGGCGACGTCGGCCTGATGGGCCTCACCCAGGTCGGCATCGCCATCCCCAACTTCTGGTTCGCCATCCTGCTGATCCTCGTCTTCTCCGTGCAGCTGCAGTGGTTCTCCGCCGGTGGCTTCGACGGCTGGGGCGAGGGTGTCTTCGCTGGCTTGAAGTCGCTGCTGCTGCCCGCCCTGTCCCTGGCCGTCGTGCAGGCGGCCATCCTCGCGCGCATCACACGCTCGGCCGTGCTCGAGGTCATGCGCGAGGACTTCGTGCGCACCGCGCGCGCCAAGGGCGTGACCCAGCGCGCGGTGCTCTGGACCCACGTGCTGCGCAACGCCCTGATCCCCGTCATCACCGTCATGGGCATGCAGTTCTCCGAGCTGCTCGCCGGCACCATCGTGGTGGAGAACGTGTTCTACCTGCCGGGCCTGGGCCGCCTGATCTTCCAGGCCATCAGCAACCGCGACCTCATCGTCGTGCGCAACTGCGTCATGCTGCTCGCGGCCATGGTCGTCATCGTCAACTTCGTGGTCGACGTGCTCTATGCCGTCATCGACCCGCGCATCAAGGCGAGCGACATATGAGCGCCATTGCATCGGTTACCCCCAGCGCCGCCGCCCTCAAGCTGCCCGGCTTCTGGCAGCGCGCGCGCCATCACCGCAGCTTCGTCATCGGCGGCGTGCTCGCCGCCCTGCTGCTGCTCGCGGCCCTGGTCTCCTACCTCTGGACGCCCTACTCGCCCTACGCCATGGACATGGCCAACAAGATGCAGCCGCCCTCGGCCAGCCACTGGCTCGGTACCGACGCCTTCGGGCGCGACGTGGCCTCGCTGCTGCTGGTGGGGGCCCGTGCTTCCATCCTGGTGGGCGTCATCGCCGTGGGCATCGGCCTGGTAGTGGGCACCGCCCTGGGCCTGCTGGCCGCGGCCAGGCGTGGCTGGGTCGAAGAAGCCATCATGCGTTTCTCCGACTTCTCGCTGGCCTTCCCCGCCATCCTCTCGGCCATCATGATGACGGCCGTCTTCGGCGCGGGCATCGTCAACGCCATCATCGCCATCGGCATCTACAACATCCCCACCTTCGCGCGCATCACGCGCGCCTCGGCCAACGCCATCTGGTCGCGCGAGTACGTGGCGGCGGCCCGTGCCTGCGGCAAGGGCAGCTTCGCCATCACCATGCAGCACGTGCTGCCCAACATCTCGGCGGTGCTGATCGTGCAGATCACCATCCGCTTCGCCATCGCGATCCTGGCCGAGGCCGCCCTGTCCTACCTCGGCCTGGGCACGCAGCCGCCGCAGCCTTCCTGGGGCCGCATGCTCAGCGAGGCGCAGACCCTGATGTTCCAGCAGCCGCTGCTGGCCGTCTTCCCGGGCATGGCCATCGCGCTGGCGGTGCTGGGCCTGAACCTGCTGGGCGACGGCCTGCGCGACCTGCTCGATCCGCGCCTGGCGCGCGCGAGGTGAACCCCATGCCCCTCCTCGAAGTCGACAACCTCCACATCGGCCTGCAGACCCAGCGCGGCCCCGCCCAGGCCGTGCGCGGCGTCTCCTTCTCGCTCGAACGCGGCCAGACCCTCGGCATCGTGGGCGAGTCGGGCTGCGGCAAGTCCATCACGGTCATGTCCCTCATGGGCCTGCTGCCGGCCACCGCCAAGGTCACCGGCAGCATCCGCCTGGACGGCCAGGAGCTCATCGGGCAGCCCGAGTCGGCCATGTGCCAGATCCGCGGCAACCGCATCGGCATGATCTTCCAGGAGCCGATGACGGCCCTGAACCCGGTCCACACCATCGCGCGCCAGGTCGGCGAACCGCTGCGGCTGCACCGTGGGCTCACGGCCAAGCAGGCCCGCGCCGAAGCGCTGAACCTGCTGCAGCGCGTGGGCATTCCCGATGCGGCCTCCCGCCTGGATGCCTATCCGCACCAGTTCTCGGGTGGCCAGCGGCAGCGCATCGGCATCGCGATGGCGCTGGCCTGCGGGCCGGATCTCTTGATCGCCGACGAACCCACCACCGCGCTGGACGTGACCATCCAGAAGCAGGTGCTCGACCTGATCCAGAACCTGGTGGCAGAGATGGGCATGGCGCTGATCCTGATCTCGCACGACCTGGGCGTGATCGCCAACAGCGTGCAGCGCATGCTCGTGATGTATGGCGGCAGCGTGGTGGAGAGCGGGCCGACGCGCGCGCTCTTCGCGAACCGCGCGCATCCGTACACCAAGGGGCTGTTCGCGGCACGGCCGGTGATCGGGGCGCCGAAGGGCCAGCGGCTGGCGACGATTCGCGGCAGCGTGCCCGAGCTGGTGGACCTGCCCGCGGGCTGTCCGTTCGCGGGGCGCTGCAGCTACACGGTCGATGCGTGCCAGTCGACGCGGCCGCCCGCGGTAATGCTGCCTGACGACCATGCGGTGCGATGCATCCGGCTTGGAGAGATTGCAGAGATCGAAGCGGAGGCCGTGGCATGACGCAAACGAAGACGCCGCTGCTGCAAGTCACCGACCTCGTGCGCCACTACGCGCTGCCGCGCGAGAAGCTGCTGGGCCCGCCGCCCACGGTCAAGGCGCTCAACGGCGTGAGCTTCGAGGTGCAGGCCGGGCGCAGCGTGGGCATCGTGGGCGAGTCCGGTTCGGGCAAGTCGACCATCGCTCGGCTCGTGATGGCCCTGGACAAGCCCACCTCGGGCAGCGTGAAGCTCGAAGGGCGTGAGCTGCACGCGCTGAGCAAGGACGAACTGCGCACCGCGCGGCGCGACTTCCAGATGGTCTTCCAGGACCCCTACGGCTCCCTCGACCCGCGCCAAACGGTCGCGCGCATCGTCGCCGAACCGCTCGAAGCACTGGCCCAGGTCTCGAAGAAGGAGCAGCGCGAGCGCGCCGCCGAATCCCTCGCGGCCGTGGGCCTGCGCCCCACCGACCTCGACAAGTACCCGCACGAGTTCTCGGGCGGCCAGCGCCAGCGCATCGCGATCGCGCGCGCGCTCATCACCCGCCCCAAGCTCATCGTCGCCGACGAGCCCGTGAGCGCCCTGGACGTCTCCGTGCAGGCCCAGGTGCTCAACCTCATGCAGGACCTGCAGCAGCAGTTCGGCATCAGCTACCTGCTCATCAGCCATGACCTCGCCGTCGTCAACCACCTGTGCGACGAAGTGTGCGTGGTCTTCAAGGGGCAGATCGTCGAGCGCGGGACGCCGCAGGAGCTCTTCGCCAACGCGCAGCATCCGTACACGCGCACGCTGCTCGGCGCCGTGCTGCAGGCACCGGCCCACTGAATTTTTTCTGTTGTCTTTTCCAGGAGCTATCGAAGTATGTTGAAGCGACGCACCCTCATGACGTCCGCCATGGCCGCGGCCATCCCGGGCGTCTTCCTGCCGCAGGCGCGCGCGCAGGCCGGCAAGAACACGCTGACCATCGGCATGCCGCTCGAACCGCCGGGCCTGGACCCGACCACGGGCGCGGCCTCGGCCATCGCCGAGATCACGCAGTACAACATCTTCGAGACGCTGACCAAGGTCAATGCCGACGGCTCGGTCACGCCGATGCTGGCCGAGAGCTGGACCTCCTCGCCCGACATGAAGACCTTCGTCTTCAAGCTCAAGCGCGGCGTCAAGTTCCAGAACGGCGAGCCCTTCAACGCGGCGGTCGTGAAGTTCTCCTTCGACCGCGCGGGCAACGCCAAGAGCACCAACAAGGACAAGCGCTTCTTCAGCGAGATCGGCACCGTGGTGCTCGACGAGCACACGGTGGGCGTGAACAGCACGCTGCCCAATCCCGACCTGCCCTTCATGCTGGGCCAGTCCACCGCCTGCCTGGTCGAGCCCAAGAGCGCCGACACCAATGCCACGCAGCCCGTGGGCACCGGCCCCTACAAGCTCGGCGGCTGGCAGCGCGGCGCCTCGTGCACGCTGGTCAAGTCCACCACCTACCGCGATCCGGCGCAGGCCAAGATCGAGCGCTTCGTGTTCCGCTTCATGTCGGACACCGCGGCCCAGACCGCCGCGCTGCTGTCGGGCGACATCGACATCTTCCCGCGCGCGGGCACGCGCTCGGTGAGCCAGTTCAAGGGCAACAACCGCTTCCAGGTGATCGAGGTCGGCACGCGCGGCAAGGTGATCCTCACCATCAACAACCGCAAGAAGCCGCTCGACGACGTGCGCGTGCGCCGCGCGATCCTGGCGGCGATCGACCGCAACGCGATCGTGCAGGGCGCGGCCGACGGCTTCGGCAAGCCCATCGGCAGCCACTACGCGCTGGGCGCGCCGGGCTTCGTCGACACCACCGCGATGAATCCCTTCGACGTCGAGAAGGCGAAGAAGCTGCTGGCCGAGGCCGGCGTGAAGACGCCGCTCGAGCTGCGCCTGCAACTGCCGCCGCCGTCGTATGCGCGCCAGGGCGGCGAGGTGATCGCCGCGCAGCTCGCGCAGATCGGCATCAACGTGAAGATCCAGAACGTGGAATGGGCCCAGTGGCTCAGCGGCACCTTCGGCGGCGCGCACGACTTCGACCTCACGATGGTCGCGCACGTCGAGCCCTTCGACCTCGTGAAGTACACCGAGCCCGACTACTACTGGGGCTACGACTCGAAGAAGTTCCGCGACCTGTACGTCGCGATCCAGAACGAGGAGAACAAGAAGCGCCGCGCCGACCTGCTGGGCGACGCGCAGAAGATGCTCGCGACCGACGCGGTCAACGGCTTCCTCTACCAGGCCGTGTTCCCGACCATCGCGCGCAAGGAAGTCAAGGGCCTGTGGCCCAGCATGCCGATCGTGGTGAACGACCTCGCGGCCATCTCGTGGAGCTGATGCGATGACGACGAAGAACCTTTATGACCTCGGCGCGGCCGAGCTCGGCGCCGCCTACGCGCGCCGCGAACTCTCGCCGGTCGAGGTGGCGCGTTCGGTCAATGCGCGCATCGAGGCGCTCGAGCCCAAGCTCTGCGCCACCTGGCTGTTCCGCCCCGAGCTCGCGCTCGAGCAGGCGCGCGCCTCCGAGGCGCGCTGGCTCGCCGGCACGCAGCGCGGCGCGCTCGACGGCGTGCCCGTGACCATCAAGGACAACCTCGCGACCGCGGGCGACCCGATGCCGCTGGGCACCGCCGCCTATCCGCTGGTGCCGATGGCGCAGGACTCGCCGCCCGCCGCGCGCCTCAAGGAGGACGGCACGGTGCTGGTGGCCAAGACCACCATGCCCGACGTGGGCATGCTGTCCTCGGGCCTGTCGACCTTCCACCATCTCTCGCGCAATCCCTGGGACCTGTCGCGCACGCCGGGCGGCTCCAGCGCCGGCGCCGGCTCGGCCGCCGCGGCCGGCTACGGCCCGCTGCACGTGGGCACCGACATCGGCGGCTCGCTGCGCCTGCCCGCGAGCTGGTGCGGCATCTACTCGCTCAAGCCCAGCTTCGGCCGCATCCCGCTGAGCACGCCCTACATGGGCCGCTGCGCCGGCCCGATGACGCGCACCGTGGAGGACTCGGCGCTGATGATGGCCTCGATGGCCCAGCCCGACGCGCGCGACTACTCCGAGCTGCCGCCCGGCGCGATCGACTGGGCCGCGTTCGCCGTCGAGCCCGATTTCATCAAGGGCAAGCGCGTGGGCCTGCTGATGGACGCGGGCTGCGGCCTGCCGCTCGATCCGCAGATCGCCGAGGCGGTGCGCCGCGCCGCGAAGCGCATCGAGGACGCCGGCGCGCACGTCGAGCCGATGCAGCCCTTCATGACGCCGAAGATGCTGCAGGGCATGGACCACTTCTGGCGCATGCGCTCGCTGAGCGACCTGCGCACGATGAGCGCCGAGCAGCGCGCGAAGATGCTGCCCTACATCCTGACCTGGGCCGAGAGCGCGGCCGGGTTCTCGGGCGAGCACATCTACGAGGCCTACAGCCAGTTCATCGCCACGCGCGCCGCGGCGGTGGCGGCCACGGTCGGCTTCGACTTCGTGATCTCGCCGGTGTCGCCCAACATGCCCGCGCCCGCGGAGCATGCCTCGCCCACCAACGACCCGCTGCGCTCGCTCGAGCACATCGGCTTCACCGTGCCCTACAACATGTCGGAGCAGCCGGCGGCCTCGATCAACTGCGGCTACTCCGCCGAGGGCCTGCCGATCGGGCTGCAGATCATCGGCCGGCGCTTCGACGACCTCGGCGTGCTGCAGTTCAGCCGCGCCTTCGAGCAGATCCGCGAGCCGCAGAAGCCCTGGCCCGAACTCGGCTGAAGCGCTTGTCCGACACTGGGCGGCGCGCGAGCCTCTCGCGCACCGCCCCCGTTTTTTCGCGCCGCCCCGCCGGCGCCGCCCGCAAGGAGACACCCCCATGAACCCCACCCACTTCATCGACGGCCGGCGCGTGCCCTCGGAAGGCAACGCCACCATCGACGTGATCGACCCCAGCGACGGCGAGCGCTTCGGCCAGCTCGCGCGCGGCACCGCGGGCGACATCGATGCCGCCGTGAAGGCCGCGCGCCGCGCGGTCGGCGAGAACTTCGACGGCCCCTGGGGCGCGCTGAGCGCGCTCGAGCGCGGCCGGCTGATGGCCAAGCTCGGCGCGGCCGTGATCGCCCACCACGAGGAACTGGCCCAGCTCGAGGCGCGCGACACCGGCAAGGCGCTGCGCGTGGCGCGCAACGACGCCACCGCGCTCGCGCGCTACATGGAGTACTACGCCGGCGCCTGCGACAAGCTGCACGGCGACACCCTGCCCTACGAACGCGGCTACACCGTGCTCACCGTGCGCGTGCCGCACGGCGTGACCGGCCACATCATTCCCTGGAACTACCCGATGCAGATCGCGGGCCGCAGCGTGGGCGCCGCGCTGGCCGCGGGCAATGCCTGCGTGGTCAAGCCGGCCGAGGACGCGAGCCTCTCGCTGCTGCGCCTGGCCGAGCTGGCGGCCGAGGTCGGCTTTCCGGCCGGCACGCTCAACGTGGTCACGGGCTACGGCAAGGAAGCCGGCGCGGCGCTGTGCGCGCACCCGGGCATCGACCACATCTCCTTCACCGGCTCCACCGTCACCGGCCGCAGCGTGGGCCTGGCGGCCGCCGAGCGCCACTGCCCCGTGACGCTGGAACTGGGCGGCAAGTCGCCGCAGATCGTGTTCGCCGACGCCGACCTCGACGCGGCCGAGCCGGTGCTGGTCAACGCCATCATCCAGAACGCCGGTCAGACCTGCTCGGCGGGCAGCCGGGTGCTGGTCGAGCAGTCGATCTACGAAGAGGTGGTGCAGCGGCTCGCGAAGCGCTTCTCGGCCGTGCGCGCCGGCCCGCCGGCCGACGACCTCGACATGGGCCCGCTGATCAACGAGAAGCAGTTCCGCCAGGTGCGCGACATGGTCGCCACCGCCGAGGCCCAGGGCCTGAAGGTGGCCGCGCGCGGCAGCGTGGCGCCCAGTGCCTCGGCCCAGGGCTTCTACCAGGAGGCCGTGCTGTTCCGCGACGTGCCCGGCGACAGCGACATCGCGCAGCGCGAGATCTTCGGCCCGGTGCTGGCGCTCACGCCCTTCGCCGACGAGGCCGAGGCCGTGCGCCTGGCCAACGGCACCGACTTCGGCCTGGTGGCCGGCATCTGGACGCGCGACGGCGCCCGCCAGTTGCGCATGGCGCACAAGATGCACTGCGGCCAGGTCTTCATCAACAATTACGGCGCGGCCGGCGGCGTGGAACTGCCCTTCGGCGGCGTGAAGTCCTCGGGCTTCGGCCGCGAGAAGGGCTTCGAGGCCCTGCTCGGCTTCACCACCCTCAAGACCATCGCGATCAAGCACGGATAAGCAAGGCGGAACCAAACCATGGCATTGAACGAACAAGAGAAGGCGGCCGCTCCCAAGCGCCGCGTGGGCCTCGTGGGCGTGGGCCTGATGGGCAGCGGCATCGCGCAGAACATCGTGGGCCATGGCCATGCGCTCACGGTGCTCGAGCACCCGGGCAACCAGCCGATCGACGCCCTGCTCGCGGCCGGCGCGCGCTCGACGCCCGACGTGGCGAAGCTCGCGGCCGAGGTCGACGTGCTGATCCTCTGCGTGACCGGCACGCCGCAGGTCGAGGCCGTGATGCTCGGCGAGAAGGGCGCGCTCTCCGCGCTGCGTCCCGGCACCGTGGTGGTCGACTGCTCGACCGCGGTGCCCGAATCCACCTCGCGCGTGGCGCGCGCCGTGGAGACCAGGGGCGGCCATTTCCTCGACGCGCCGATGACCCGCACCGCCAAGGAAGCGGCCGAGGGCCGGCTCAACCTGCTGGTGGGCGGCGACGCCGAGGTGCTGGCCTCCTGCCTGCCGCTGCTGCGCGCCTTCGCCGAGAACGTCACGCACGTGGGCGGCATCGGCGCCGGCCATGCGATGAAGCTGCTGCACAACTTCGTCTCGCTGGGCACCGTGGCGCTGCTGTGCGAGGCCGCGGCCTGCGCCGAGCGCGCGGGCGTCAAGCCCGATGTCTTCGTCGACGTGCTGGCCAAGGGCGGCGGCAACGGCGTCGCGCTCGAGCGCGTCAAGCCCAAGCTCCTGACCGGCAGCACCGATTCGCTCAAGTTCTCGATGGCCAACGCCAAGAAAGACCTGGGCTACTACAACGACATGGCCGAGCAGTCCGCGTCCGCGCACGGCATCGCCCAGGCGGTCGACGCGCTGCTCACGCGCGGCGTCGACACCTTCGGCGGCGACCGCATGGTGCTGGACCTGGTCGAGGCGCTCAAGCGCTGAGCACCCGCCCGGGAAACGCCCCCGCGCGGGCGTTTCCTGCGCAGATCCGCGCGACGCCCGCATGACCGCCGGGCCCCGCGCAAACCCATACCCGTTTTTCGAAGTCGCTGAAGCGACAAGGCAAGTTCGGGCAAACCTCAGTCGACGCGGCCACACCGCGCTTCCACAATCCTCGCTGGACCCCGGCGATACCGACCTTCAGAGCCGGTGCGCGGGTGAATGCCTTGACGGCAACTGCGAGGATCGACGTGGAACTGTTCTTTCAGCAACTGCTCAACGGCCTGACCGTGGGCGGTGTCTACAGCCTGGTGGCCCTGGGCCTCACGCTGGTCTACGGCATCCTGCACGTGCCGAACTTCGCGCACGGCGCCTTCTACATGGCCGGGGCCTTCGCGGGCTACTACCTGATGGCGCGGCTGGGCCTCAACTACTGGCTCGCGATGGCGGGCGCGGCGGTGGTGGTCGCGGTGATCGCGATGCTGGCCGAGCGGCTGGTGTTCCATCCGCTGCGCAACGCGCCCGAGCTGCACGACATGATCGCCGCCATCGGCATCCTGCTGTTCATCGAGGCCGGCGCGCAGGCCATCTTCGGCGCCGACTTCCACCGCATGCCCACGCCCTACGGCCAGATCGTCGAGGTGTTCGGGCTCACGGCGCCGCTGCAGCGCCTCTTGATCATCGCGGGCGCCTTCGGGCTGATGGTACTGCTGCACCTGTTCCTCAACCACACGGTGCTGGGCTCGACCATCATCGCGATGGCGCAGAACCGCGACGGCGCGGCGCTGGTGGGCATCGACGCCACGCGCGTCACGCTCTTGGTGTTCGCGATCTCGGGCGCGCTGGCGGCGGTGGCGGCGGTGCTCTACGCGCCGATCAACCTGGTCTACCCGAGCATGGGCAACCTGGTGATCACCAAGGCCTTCGTGATCATCATCCTCGGCGGCATGGGCAGCTTCCCGGGCGCCATCGTCGGGGGCCTGATCATCGGCATGGCCGAGAGCTTCGGCGGCTTCTACTTCTCGACCGACTACAAGGACATCATCGCCTTCGTGCTGCTGGTGGTGATCCTGTCGCTGCGCCCGCAGGGCCTGTTCACGCCGAAGGGAGCGCGCTGATGGGATCGCTGCTGCAAGGCAAGGCCGGCTGGGCCGTGCTCGCGCTGATCGCGCTGGCCTTTCCGCTGTTCGCGCCCAACAACTACCTGATCTCGGTGGCGACGCAGGCCTTCATCATGGCCATCGCCGCGCTGGGCCTGAACCTGATCACCGGCTACACGGGCCAGTTCAACCTCGCGCACGGCGCCTTCATGGCCGTGGGCGCCTACACGGTGGGCATCCTCACGGTCGACCACCAGGTGCCGTTCTGGATCGCCTTCGCGCTCGCGGGCGTGGTCACGGGCGTGCTGGGCTTCTTCATCGGCATCCTGTCGCTGCGGCTGAAGGGCCACTACTTCTCGATCTTCACGCTGTGCGTGAGCTACATCATGTTCCTCTTGATCGAGAAGTGGGAGAGCCTCACGCACGGTCCGGTGGGCATCATGGGCATCCCCTCGCCCACGGGCATCGGGCCGCTGCAGTTCGGCACGCCGCTGTCGCAGTACTACCTGGTGCTGGCCTTCCTCGCGCTGGGCATCTGGGTCATGGCGCGCATCGTGCGCTCGCTGCTGGGCCGCAGCTTCATGGCGGTGCGCAACAGCGACGAGCTGGCCGAGGCGCTGGGCACCGACCTGATGCGCACCAAGACGCTGTCGTTCGTGCTGTCGGTGATCTACGCCGGCTTCGCGGGCGCGCTCTACGCGGGCCAGGTGCGCTTCCTCGGCCCCGACCTCGCGAGCGAGGCCGTGACCTTCGACCTCGTGATGTTCGTGCTGGTGGGCGGCATCGGCACCCTGCTCGGGCCGCTGGTGGGCACCTTCCTCGTCACCGGCCTCACGCAGAGCCTGCAGTTCCTGCAGGACTACCGCATGGTGGTGTTCGGCCCGGTGCTGATCGCGCTGATCATCTTCCTGCCCGACGGCATCGTCGGCACCTGGCTCAAGCGCCGCGCGCGCCGTGCCGATGCGCGGCGGGCCGCGACCTCCAGCGCCACCGTGCAGGAGGTGCAGCGCCATGCTTGAGATCGAGGGCCTCACCAAGCAGTTCTTCGGCCTGACCGCGGTCGACAGCGTGAGCACGCGCTTCGAGCGCGGCCAGATCAGCGCCATCATCGGCCCCAACGGCGCCGGCAAGACCACCTTCTTCAACCTGGTGGCGGGCACGCACAAGCCGAGCGCGGGCCGCATCGCCTTCGAGGGCCGCGAGGTCACCGGCATGCGCCCCGACCACGTGGCGCGGCTGGGCATCGCACGCACCTTCCAGACCACGCACCTGTTCGACAACGCCACCGTGCTCGACAACCTGATCGTGGGCCACCGGCTGCGCACGCACTCGGGCCTGTGGGACGTGCTGATCGGCAGCCGCCGCCTGCGCGAGGAAGAGAAGCTGTGCCGCGACAAGGCGCAGGAGGCGCTGGATTTCGTGGGCCTCTCGCACATCGCCCACCGCATCGCGGCCGACATCACGCAGGAGGAGCGCAAGCGCGTGGCCTTCGCGCTCGCGCTGGCGACCGACCCGCAGCTGCTTTTGCTCGACGAACCCGCGGGTGGCGTGAACCCCGAGGAGACCGTGGGCCTGGCGGCGCTGATCCGCAAGCTGGTGGCGCACGGCAAGACCGTGTGCCTGATCGAGCACAAGATGGACATGATCATGCAGCTGGCCGACAAGATCGTCGTGCTCAACAACGGCGCCAAGATCGCCGAGGGCACGCCCGCCGAGATCCGCCGCGATCCGCAGGTGATCGAGGCCTACCTGGGGACCGACCATGCTGCGGTTTGAGGGCGTCGACCTCCACTACGGGAGCTTTCGTGCGCTCAGCGGCGTGAGCCTGCATGCCGACCCGGGCGAGCTGGTGGTGCTGCTGGGCGCCAACGGCGCGGGCAAGACCTCGATCTTCATGGCCGCCAGCGGCATCCGCCGCCCGAGCGCGGGCCGCATCCGCCTGGGCGACGGCGACATCACGGGCCAGCGCCCGGCGCAGATCGTGGCCTCGGGCCTGGTGCACTGCCCCGAGGGCCGCAAGCTGTTCCCGATGATGACGGTGCGCAAGAACCTCACGCTGGGCGCCTATGTGCACCGCGGCGACAAGGCCGGCATCCAGCGCTCGCTCGACGAGGTGTTCTCGCTGTTCCCGATCCTCGCGGCCAAGCAGAACGATCCCGCGGGGTCGCTGTCGGGCGGCCAGCAGCAGATGGTGGCGATCGGCCGCGCGATGCTCGGGCGGCCCAAGGTGCTGCTGCTCGACGAGCCCTCGCTGGGCCTGGCGCCGCTGATCGTGAAGCAGGTGTTCGAGGTGATCCAGCGCATCAACCAGCAGGGCACCACGGTGCTGCTGGCCGAGCAGAACGCCTACTCGGCGCTGGCCATCGCGCACCGCGCCTACGTCATCGAGCGCGGCCGCATCGCGCTCGAGGGCGACCGCGAGTCGCTGCTGCACAACGAGGCGGTGCGCGCCGCCTACATCGGCGCCTGAGCCGCGCGCCGGCCGCCCGCTTTTTTTCTCGCCCCCTAACTACAGGAGACAACGCCATGACATCCACCACGCCCCTTCGCACCCGCCGCCGTTTTGCCGCGCTGCCCGTGGCCGCCGCGCTGGCCGCCGCCTTCGGTGCCGGCACCGCCTTCGCGCAGGACACCGTGAAGATCGGCTTCACCGGCCCGCTGAGCGGCGGTGCCGCGCTCTACGGCAAGAACGTGGTCAACGGCATGGAGATGGCGATCAAGGAAGTGAATGCCGCGGGCCTCGAGGTCGGCGGCAAGAAGTACAAGTTCGAGCTGGTCGCGCTCGACGACAAGTACTCGCCGGCCGATGCCGCCATCAACGCGCGCCGGCTGGTGCAGCAGCACCAGTCGCCGGCGGTGTTCGTGCCGCACTCGGGCGGCATCTACGCGCTGCAGGCCTTCAACGAGCAGGAGAAGTTCATCGTGATGGCGTACTCGAGCACGCCGAAGATCACCGAGACCGGCAACAAGCTCACCATCCGCATCCCGCCGACCTTCAACTCCTACATCGAGCCCTTCACGCGCTACGAGATGAACAAGTTCGGCAAGCGCGTCGGCATGCTGCCGGGCGACCACGAGTACGCGAAGAACTGGAGCCAGCTGTTCGGCCCGGCCTGGGAGAAGGCCGGCGGCACCATCGCCTCGAACAACCCCATGTCGTACAACCGCTCGGCCGACTTCTACAGCGGCGTGAGCCGCGTGCTGGCCGAGAAGCCCGACGTGCTGTTCGTCGGCGGCCCCTCGGAGCCCACCGCGCTGGTGGCCAAGCAGGCGCGCGAGCTCGGCTTCAAGGGCGGCTTCCTGGTGATGGACCAGGCCAAGTTCGACGAGATGGCCAAGGTCACGGGCGGCCTCGGCGCGCTCGAGGGCTCGATCGGCGTGCTGCCGGTGTCCTACGACGAGCGCGTGGGCCCGAAGAGCTTCGCCGAGGCCTACCGCAAGGCCTACGGCGCCGACAAGGACGCGACCACCGAGTCTTCCTACAACTACACGCTGGTGCACGCGCTGGCCGCCGCGATGAAGCTCGCGGGCACCACCAGCGACGCGACGGCGATCCGCGCCAGGCTCGGCGATGCGCTCAAGGCGCTGCCCGAGAAGATCAATGCCGGCAGCTTCAAGGGCGTGGACGGCGTGGGCGGCACCATCGTCGACCCGCTGGTGGCCACGGTGGAAGGCGGCAAGATCAAGCCGGTGAACCTCAGCGACCTGATGAAGTAAGAGCTCGACGGTCCATCCTCATCCCCGTTCGGGCTGAGCTTGGCCTGTCCTGAGGCGCTCGAAGGGCGAAGCCTCGCGCGGCGCTTCGACAGGCTCAGCGTGAACGGTTCTGGGGTGTCGCTTGGCTCAGGGCACGCTGCGCGCCAGCAGGTGGTCCACCAGCCGGCGCTGCGGAAAGCCCAGCGTCTCCTGCCGCGTGCAGATGTACATGCGGCGCGAGGCCCAGGCGTCGGTGAGGTTCAGGAAGCGCAGCCCCATCTCCTTGCGGTAGGTGGCGGCCGCGCCCTCGGGCAGGATGCCCACGCCCATGCCGGCCTCGATCATCCGGCACACGGCCTCGAAGCTCTTGACCTGCACGCGCAGCCGCAGCACCTTGCGCGCCAGCGCGGCCGCGTCCTCGATGGTGCGCGCGATCGCGGAGTCGCTCTCGAGGCCGACGAAATCGAAATCGAGCAGCTGCTCGAACGAGACCTCGCGGCCGCGGTGCGGATGCCGCCGGTGCACCACGGCCACCAGCCGATCCATGCGGTAGGGGATGAAGTTGAGGCTGGCGTCCGAGGTCTCGCCGGTGATCACGCCGACGTCGGCCTGGCGCTCGCGGATCGCCTGCACGATCCACACGCTGCGATGCTCCTCCACGTCGACGCGGATCTCGGGATAGCCGCGCCGGAAGCTCGCCACGTCGTCGGGCAGGAACTGCCCCATCGCCGAGGCATTGGCCTGCAGCCGCACGCGGCCGGTGGCGCCCTGCGCGTAGTCGGAGAGGTCGGCGCGCATGCGGTCGACGTCGCGCAGGATCAGCCGCGCATGCACCGCGAGCGATTCGCCCGCGCCCGTCACGGTCACGCCGCGCGAGCTGCGCTGGAACAGGGTCACGCCGAACTGGCTCTCGAGCATCGCGATGCGGCGGCTCGCGGCCGACAGCACCGTGTGGCTCTCGGCGGCGGCCTTCGAGAGGCTGCCGCATTCGACGGCACGCAGGAACAGCGCAAGGGAATCCAGGTCGGGTCTCATGGGGGCGGGGGTCGGTCGGCCACTATCATTGCACGCCGCCGCGCGCCCACTGCCGCGGCAGGCCCCTTCGACCGACAATCCTTGCCATGACCGACGCCACCGAACGCCCGCCCCTGCCCGACCGCCTCTCGACCGACGCGCGCAGCCCCTTCCACCTGCCCACGGCCTTCGAGCACGACATCGGCATCCGCTTCAACGGCAAGGAACGCCTCGACGTCGAGGAGTACTGCATCAGCGAAGGCTGGATCAAGGTGCCGGCCGGCAAGACGGTGGACCGCAAGGGCCATCCGCTCTTGCTCAAGCTCAAGGGCACGGTCGAGGTCTACTACCGCTGACCCTCGCTGAGGCGGCAGTAGTTCTTCAGCGCCCCCAGCGCAGCACCAGCGGATCGAGCCGCCGCGCGGTCTCGATCAGTCCCGCGCGCGTCTCGGGATGCAGCGCCGGCAGCGGATGCCGCGGCGCCTCGCAGGCGATGACGCCGCCCTCCTTCATCAGCGCCTTGCAGGCCAAAAGGCCGGCCTGGCGGTTCTCGTAGTTGATCAGCGGCAGCCACTGCTGGTAGCGCGCGAAGGCCTCCTCGCGCCGGCCCTCGCGGTGCGCCACGAGGATCGGGCGCAGGCCGTCGGGATAGCCGCCGCCGGTCATCGAGCCGGTGGCGCCGGCATCGAGGTCGGGCATCAGCGTGATCGCCTCCTCGCCGTCCCACGGGCCTTCGACCGCGTCGCCGCCCAGGCGGATCAGCTCGCGCAGCTTGGCGGCCGCGCCCGCGGTCTCGATCTTGAAATAGGCCAGGTGCTCGATCTCGCGCGCCATGCGCGCGAGGAACGGCGCCGACAGCACCGTGCCGCTGGCCGGCGCGTCCTGCACCATGATCGGAATGCCCACGGCGTCCGACAGCCGCGCATAGAACGCGAAGATCTGTTCCTCGGGCACGCGGAAGGTGGCACCGTGGTACGGCGGCATCACCATCAGCATCGCGGCGCCCATGTCCTGCGCGCGGCGGCTGCGCTCGGCGCACACCCGGGTGCTGTAGTGGGTGGTGGTCACGATCACCGGCACGCGGCCCTTCACGTGCTCGAGCACGGTGCGCGTGAGCAGTTCGCGCTCCTCGTCCGACAGCACGAACTGCTCGGAAAAGTTGGCCAGGATGCACAGGCCGTCGGAGCCGGCGTCGATCATGAAGTCGACGCATCGCTTCTGGCTCTCGAGGTCGAGCGCGCCCTGTTCGTCGAAGGTGGTGGGCACCACCGGGAAGATGCCGCGGTATCGGGGGGTCATGGAATGGCTCGGGCTTTCAATGGGAATGACGCGGCACGGCCGCGCCGCGGCAGCCGACCAGGAAATCGAAGTCGCAGCCCTCGTCGGCCTGCAGCACGTGGTTCACGTAGAGCTTCTGGTAGCCGCCGCCACGCGTGCTCATGGGCTGCGCGTCGGAGGGCCCGAGCGCGGCCAGCCGGGCGGCCAGTTCCTCGTCGCCGATGTCCAGGTGCAGCCGGCCGGCATCGCAGTCGAGCTCGATCCAGTCGCCGTCGCGCACCGCCGCCAGCGGGCCGCCGTCGGCCGCCTCGGGTGCGACGTGCAGCACCACGGTGCCGTAGGCGGTGCCGCTCATGCGCGCGTCGGAGATGCGCACCATGTCCTTGATGCCCTGGCGCAGCAGCTTGGGCGGCAGGCCCATGTTGCCGACCTCGGCCATGCCGGGATAGCCCTTGGGGCCGCAGTTCTTCAGCACGAGGACGGAGCTGGCGTCGACCTCGAGCGATTCGTCGACGATGCGCTCCTTGTAGTGCTCGAGGTTCTCGAACACCACGGCGCGGCCGCGGTGCTTGAGCAGCTCGGGCGTGGCCGCCGAGGGCTTGAGCACGGCGCCGCGCGGCGAGAGGTTGCCGCGCAGGATGCGGATGCCGCCGTCGGCGATCAGCGGCTTGTCGAGCGGGCGGATCACCTCGTCGTCGAGGCTGGGCGCGTCGCGCACGTTGTCCCACAGCGAGCGACCGTTGACGGTGAGCGCGCCCGGGTGCGGCAGCAGGCCGTTCTCGCCGAGCCGGCGCAGCACCGCGGGCAGGCCGCCCGCGTAATAGAACTCCTCCATCAGGAAGCGGCCCGAGGGCATCAGGTCGACGATGGTCGGCGTGTGGCTGCCGATGCGGGTCCAGTCCTCGAGCTCGAGTTCGACGCCGATGCGCCCCGCGATCGCCTTCAGGTGGATCACGGCATTGGTCGAGCCGCCGATGGCGGCATTGACGCGGATGGCGTTCTCGAAGGCCTCGCGCGTGAGCACCTTCGAGAGCGTCAGGCCCTCCTTCGCCATCTCGACCGCGCGCATGCCCGACATCTGCGCCAGCACGTAGCGCCGCGCGTCGACCGCGGGAATGGCCGCGTTGTGCGGCAGCGAGGTGCCCAGCGCCTCGGCCATGCAGGCCATGGTGGAGGCCGTGCCCATGGTGTTGCAGGTGCCGGCCGAGCGCGACATGCCGCCTTCGGCCGAGAGGAACTGGTGCAGGTCGATCTCGCCGGCCTTGAGCGATTCGTGCAGCTGCCACACGGCCGTGCCCGAGCCGATGTTGCGGCCGTCGAGCTTGCCGTTGAGCATCGGCCCGCCCGTGACCACGATGGCCGGGATGTCGCAGCTCGCGGCGCCCATCAGCAGCGCGGGCGTGGTCTTGTCGCAGCCGGTCAGCAGCACCACGGCATCGACCGGGTTGCCGCGGATGGCTTCCTCGACGTCCATGCTCGCGAGGTTGCGCGTGAGCATGGCGGTGGGCCGCAGGTTCGATTCGCCGTTGGAGAACACGGGGAACTCGACCGGGAAGCCGCCGGCCTCCGAGATGCCGCGCTTGACGTGCTCGGCGATCTTGCGAAAGTGGGCATTGCAGGGCGTGAGCTCCGACCAGGTGTTGCAGATGCCGACGATCGGCCGGCCGTCGAACTCGTGGTCGGGGATGCCCTGGTTCTTCATCCAGCTGCGGTACATGAAGCCGTTCTTGTCGGCCGAACCGAACCATTCGGCGGAGCGCAATTTCTTGGGGGTCATGGGGAGGTCGATCAGCGGTGTGGGGCGCGCGAGGTGAAGAAGCGTTGCAGCAGGCAGAACACGAACAGCAGCGCACCGACGACGATGCGCGTCCACCACGAGCTCAGCGTGCCGTCGAAGGAGATCAGGGTCTGGATGATCCCGAGCATCAGCACGCCGAACAGCGTGCCGGCGACGTAGCCCACGCCGCCCGTGAGCAAGGTGCCGCCGATGACCACCGCCGCGATGGCGTCGAGCTCGAGGCCCACGGCATGCAGGCCGTAGCCCGAGAGCATGTAGAAGGTGAAGATGACGCCGGCCAGCGCCGAGCAGAAGCCCGAGAGGGTGTAGACGCCGATCAGCGTGCGGCGCACCGGCAGGCCCATCAGCATGGCCGAATGCTCGCTGCCGCCGATGGCGTAGACGGCGCGGCCGAAGGGCGTGCAGTGGGCGATGAAGACCGCGGCCAGCAGCACGCCGATGGCGATCGCCGCGCTCAGCGAGATCGAGGCCTCGCCCCAGATCGGAATGCGGATCTGCGAGACCTCGGTGTAGAACTCGTTGGTGATGCTGATCGAGTCGATGCTGATCAGGTAGCACAGGCCGCGCGCGAGGAACATGCCGGCCAGCGTGACGATGAAGGGCTGCAGCCGGTAGCGTTCGATCAGGAGCCCCATGAAGGCGCCGAAGGCGGTGCCCATGGCGAGCACGAGCGGAATCACCACCGCCGGGCTCCAGCCGTGCTTCTCGACCAGCGCGGCCGACACCATGGTGGTGAGCGCGATCACCGAGCCCACCGAAAGATCGATGCCGCCCGAGAGGATCACGAAGGTCATGCCGACGGCGACGACGATCAGAAAGGCGTTGTCGATCAGCAGGTTGAGGAAGACCTGAGCCGAGAAGAAGCCGTCGTAGAACACCGAGCCCAGCGTGGCGACGAGCACGAACAGCGAGATGGTCGCGGCCAGCGGCAGGTACTTGGGATTGAGCCGCTTGCTCCCTCTGCCGCCTGCGGGAGCCGGCCGGGGTGAGGGTGCGGTTTCGATCACGGCGCTCATGCCTTGACTCCGTCATGCGCCGGCCGTTGCACCAGCGTCCGGATCTCCGCCCTGAACTCCGGCGACTGCAGCAGCATCACCGCGAACACCACGCCGGCCTTCACCACGAGGTTGATCTCGGGCGGCACGCCGAGCGAATAGATCGCATAGGTCAGGGTCTGGATGATCAGCGCGCCGATCACGCTGCCCACGAGGCTGAAGCGCCCGCCGGTCAGCGCGGTGCCGCCGAGGGTCACGGCAAGGATCGCGTCGAGTTCGATAAGCTGGCCGGCGTTGTTGCCGTCCGCGCTCTTGACGTTGGAGCTGATCAAGAGGCCCGCCACGCCCGCGCAGGCACCGCAGAAGGCATAGGCCCCGACGATCAGCCGCCGCGCCTGCACGCCCGCCACGCGCGCGGCCGTCGGGTTGATGCCCACGGCCTGGATGAACAGGCCCAGCGCGGTGCGGGTGATGGCGAGATACAGCAGCACGAACACGGTCGCCACGATGAACAGCGAGAACGGCAGACCCAGCAGGTAGCCGCTGCCGAGGAAGAAGAAGGGCTTGTAGTAGATGGTGATGATCTGGCCGTCGGCGATGAGCTGCGCGATGCCGCGCCCGGCCACCATGAGGATCAGCGTGGCGATGATCGGCTGCATGCCGACCTTGGCGACCAGCAGGCCGTTCCACAGGCCGCACAGCAGCGCGATGCCGATGGCGGCCACGATGGCCAGGCTCATGGGAAAGCGGCTCACGTCGCTGGCCACCGAGCCGCCGATCATCCAGGCCGCGAGCGCCGCCGCGATGGCCACGACGGCGCCGACCGAAATGTCGATGCCCCGCGTGGCGATCACCAGGGTCATGCCCAGCGACACCAGCACCAGGGGGGCGGCGCGGTTGAGGATGTCGATGAGGCTGCCGTAGAGATGGCCCTCTCTCCATTCGAGGTGGAGGAAGCTGGGGTTGAAGGCTGTGTTGATGGCCAGCAGGAGGAACAGCGTGACCAGGGGCCAGGTCAGGCGGTGGTGCATGGCTTTGTGCGCTCGGCTTTTTGTTGTTGTCATTGGGGGGGTCTCTGCTGGAGGGCTGGGGCGCGTGCACAGGACAGCGGGTACTTCCCTCCGCGAATGTCCCCCGCCTTCGGCTCCTCCTTTATTTCGCTGCGGGAAGCACCCACTGCCCTGTGCACGGAGGCGCTGCGGTGGTGCCGGCGGATCGAGTGCTGCGCGTCTGGCGTGCGTCGGCGGGGTACTCCCCGCAGCGAAATAAAGGAGGAGCCCGAAGGGCGGGGGACATTCGCGGAGGGGAGTACCCCGTCGGCGCACGCCCACCCCGAACAAGACATCGAGCAAGCTTTCATGCCGCAGCAATCATGTCGTACACCTCGTCCTCCGTAGCCCCGCCCGGCAACTCCCCCACCTTCTTCCGGTCACGCAGCACGACGATGCGATGCGCGACCCGCACCACCTCGCTCATCTCGGAGGAAATGAAGATCACCGCCATCCCCGCACGCGCGAGCCGCAGGATCTCTTCCATGATCTCCTGCTTGGCCGCCACGTCGATGCCGCGCGTGGGTTCGTCGAGGATCAGGATGCGCGGCTCGGTCGCGAGCCAGCGCGCGATCATCGCCTTCTGCTGATTGCCGCCCGAGAGCAGGCCGATGGGGGTTTCGACACTCGCCGTCTTGATGCCCAGCGAGGCCACGAAGCGTTCGGCCATCGCCGTCTGTTCGGCATGCGAGAGAAACTTGCGCGTGCCCAGGCGTGCCTGCAGCGCGAGCGCGATGTTCTCGCGCACCGACAGCTCGGCCACGATGCCGTCGGTCTTGCGTTCCTCGGGGCACAGCGCCAGGCCCTCGCGGATCGCATCGGCCGGGTTCGAGAAGCTCAGTGCGCGGCCCTCGATCTTCAACACCCCGCGGTCGGGCGTCTCGAGCCCGAACAGCAGCCGCGCCAGTTCCGTGCGGCCCGCGCCCAGCAGGCCTGCGATGCCGACCACCTCGCCGGCACGCACGCGCAGGTCGGTCGGTTGCAGCTGGCCGGCCTGTGCCAGTCCCTCGATCTGCAGCAGCGCGGGGGCCGCCTCGTCGAAGGCCGGCAACGCCGCGGGCCGCGCCGACTGCGCCGCCAGCTCGCGCCCGAGCATCGCCGCGATCAGCGCCTGCGGGCCCAGGTCCGCCGCCGTCCATTCGCCCACCCAGTGGCCGTTGCGCAGCACCGTGATGCGATCGGACACCGCATACATCTGGTTGAGGAAGTGCGTCACGAAGACGATCGCCATGCCTTCCGCGCGCAGCCGCCGCAGCACCTCGAACAGCTTCTCGACCTCGTCGTCGTCCAGGCTCGAGGTCGGCTCGTCGAGGATCAGCACCTTCGACGACACGCCGAGCGCGCGCGCGATCGCCACCATCTGCTGCACCGCCACCGAATAGCTCGACAGCAGCCGCGTCACGTCGATCTCGAGACCGATGCGCGCGAGCAGTTCTTCCGCGCGGCGGTTCACCGCGCGCCAGTCGATGCGAAAGCCCTGCAGCGCGCCGCGGCGCGGATAGCGGCCCGCGAACACGTTCTCCGCCACCGACAGGTTCGGGCACAGGTTCACTTCCTGGTAGACCGTGCTGATCCCGAGCTTCTGCGCATCGAGCGGCGACGCCGGATGGATCGCCTGCCCGTCGAGGAACATCTCGCCACCGCTCGACGGCAGCACGCCCGTCAGGACCTTGATCAGCGTCGACTTTCCCGCACCGTTCTGCCCCATCAGCGCATGCACCTCGCCCGGGTACAGCTTCAGCTGCACGTCGTCGAGCACGGCGATGCCGCCGAACTGCTCGCGGATGCCGCGCAGCGCGAGCACGGGCAGGGGCGCGGAGGTCGCTGATTCGGTCATGGCGCTACTTGTTCTTGTTGTAGACGTCGATGAACACCGCCGCCAGCAGCACCAGCCCCTTGATCACCTGCTGGTAGTCGATGCCGATGCCGAGGATCGACATGCCGTTGTTCATCACGCCCATGATGAAGGCGCCGATGACGGCGCCCATCACCTTGCCCACGCCGCCCGAGGCCGAGGCGCCGCCGATGAAGCAGGCCGCGATCACGTCGAGCTCGAAGCCCAGGCCGGCCTTGGGCGTGGCGGTGTTGAGCCGGGCCGCGAACACCAGGCCCGCGAGCGCCGCCAGCGCGCCCATGTTCACGAAGGTCAGGAAGGCCAGGCGCTGCGTCTTCACGCCCGACAGCCGCGCCGCCTTCTCGTTGCCGCCCAGCGCATAGATGCGCCGGCCGATGGTGGTGCGGTTGGTGACGAAGTCGTAGGCCACGATCAGCACCGCCATCACGATCAGCACGTTGGGCAGGCCCTTGTAGGTGGCCAGCAGGTAGCTGAAGAACAGGATGATGGCCGCGAAGAACAGGTTCTTCACGAGGAAGAAGGCATAGGGCTCCTGCGCCATGCCGTGCGCGGCGAGCTTCGCGCGGCCGCGCAGCTTGAAGAACACCAGCGCCGCGGCCGCCAGCGCGCCCACGACCAGCGAGGTGGTGCGCAGCGCCGTGCCGCCGATCGGGTCGGGAATGAAGCCCGAGCTCAGGCGCTGGAAGGCCTCGGGAAACGGCCCCACCGACTGGCCCGCGAGCAGCGCCAGCGTGAGCCCCTTGAACACCAGCATGCCCGCGAGCGTGACGATGAACGAGGGGATCTTGCGAAAGGCCACGAACCAGCCCTGCGCCGCGCCGATCAGCGCGCCCGCGAGGATGCTCACGATCGCTGTCGGCACGAAATGCCATTCGTACTCCACCATCAGCACCGCCGCCAGCGCGCCGATGAAGCCGCAGACCGAGCCCACCGACAGGTCGATGTGGCCGGCCACGATCACCAGCAGCATGCCCAGCGCCATGATCACCACGTAGCTGTTCTGCAGCAGCAGGTTCGTGAGGTTCAGCGGCCGCAGCAGGGTGCCGTCGGTCAGCACCTGGAACAGCACCATGATCGCGACCAGCGAGATCAGCATGCCGTATTCGCGCAGGTTGTTCTTGAGGAAGCCCGCGTGCAGGCCCCCGGGCTCGGCGGCCACGGCGGCGGTCGCCACCTGCGCTTCAGGCTGCGACATGGACCGTGCTCCCCGCGCTCACGATGGCGTGCATGATGCGTTCCTGCGTGGCCTCGGCGGCCGTGAATTCGGCGACGAAGCGCCCCTCGTTCATCACGTGGATGCGGTCGCACATGCCGAGCAGTTCCGGCAGTTCGGAAGAGATCATGAGAATGCCTTTGCCCTCGCGCGCGAGCCGGTCGATGATGGTGTAGATCTCGTACTTGGCGCCCACGTCGATGCCGCGCGTGGGCTCGTCGAGGATCAGCAGCTCGGGCTGGGTGAAGAGCCACTTGCTCAGCACCACCTTCTGCTGGTTGCCGCCCGAGAGGTTGACCACCGGTTGCTCGATGCCCGCGCAGCGGATGTTGAGCGCCTTGCGGTACTCGTTCGCTACCTGGAACTCGCGGCCCGGGTCGATCACCAGGCCGTCGGCCACCGCGTCGAGGTTCGCGAGGCTCACGTTCTTGCGGATCTCCTCCTCGAGCACCAGGCCCAGGCCCTTGCGGTCCTCGGTCACGTAGGCGATGCCGTGGTCGATCGCCTTGCGCACCGTGCTCACGTCCACCGGCTTGCCGTGCATCAGCACCTCGCCGCTGATGCGCTGGCCGTAGGAGCGGCCGAACACGCTCATCGCGAGCTCCGTGCGGCCCGCGCCCATCAGGCCCGCGATGCCGACGATCTCGCCCTGGCGCACGCGCAGGCTCACGCCGTGGATCTGCTCGCGGTCGGCATGCTGCGCATGGTGCACGCGCCAGTCGCGCAGCTCGAACACCGTCTCGCCGATCCTCGGCTCGCGCGGTGGATAGCGGTGCGCCATGTCGCGCCCCACCATGCCGCGCACGATGCGGTCCTCGCTGATGACCTGGGCACGGCAGTCCATGGTCTCGACCGTCGCGCCGTCGCGCAGCACGGTGATCGCATCGGCCACCTTGGCGATCTCATTGAGCTTGTGCGAGATCAGGATCGAGGCGATGCCCTGGCGCTTGAGCTCGAGCAGCAGCCGCAGCAGCGCGTCGCTGTCGGTCTCGTTGAGGCTCGCGGTGGGCTCGTCGAGGATCAGCAGGCGCACCTCCTTCGCGAGCGCCTTGGCGATCTCCACCAGCTGCTGCTTGCCCACGCCGAGGTCGGTCACCAGCGTGGTCGGCGCTTCCTTCAGGCCCACCTTGGCGAGCAGCTCGCGCGTCCTCGCATAGGCCGCGAACCAGTCGACCACGCCGCCGCGCGCGATCTCGTTGCCGAGGAAGATGTTCTCGGCGATCGACAGCAGCGGCACCAGCGCGAGTTCCTGGTGGATGATGATGATGCCGAGCTTCTCGCTGTCGGCGATGCCCCTGAAGCGGCGCGGCTCGCCCTCGAACAGGATCTCGCCGTCGTACGAGTCGCAGGGGTAGACGCCGCTGAGCACCTTCATCAGCGTGGACTTGCCGGCGCCGTTCTCGCCCACCACCGCATGGATCTCGCCCGCGCGCACCGCGAGGTTGACGTTGCTCAGCGCCTTCACGCCCGGGAAGGTCTTGGTGATCCCGCGCATCTCGAGGATCGTGCCGCCGCCGAGGGCGTCGCGCTCGTTCACTTGACCTGGCTTTCCTTGTAGTAGCCGCTGTCGACCAGCACCTGCTTCCAGTTGCTGCCGTCGACGCTGACCGGCTTGAGCAGGTACGAGGGCACGACCTTGACGCCGTTGTTGTAGGTCTTGGTGTCGTTGACCTCGGGCGTCTTGCCCGAGAGCATGGCGTCGACCATCGCCACCGTGACCTTGGCGAGCTCGCGCGTGTCCTTGAACACGGTCGAGCTCTGCTCCTTGCGCAGGATCGATTTCACCGAGGGGATCTCGGCGTCCTGCCCCGACACCACCGGCATGGCCTGCGAGCCCGAGCCGTAGCCCACGCCCTTGAGCGAGGACAGGATGCCGATCGACAGGCCGTCGTAGGGCGAGAGCACCGCGTCGACGCGCTCCTTGGTATAGAAGGCCGACAGCAGGTTGTCCATGCGCGCCTGCGCCACCGCGCCGTCCCAGCGCAGGGTGCCGACCTTGTCCATGCCCATCTGCTTGCTGCGCACCACCAGCTTGCCGCTCTTGATGTAGGGCTCGAGCACCGACATCGCGCCGTTGTAGAAGAAGAAGGCGTTGTTGTCGTCGGGCGAGCCGCCGAACAGCTCGATGTTGAACGGCCCCTTGCCGGCCTTGAGGTCGAGCGCCTTCTCGATCGACTGCGCCTGCAGCACGCCGACCTGGAAGTTGTCGAAGGTGGCGTAGTAGTCGACGTTCTTCGAACCCTTGATGAGCCGGTCGTAGGCGATCACCTTCACGCCCTTGTCGGCAGCCTTTTGCAGCACGTCGGACAGCGTGGTGCCGTCGATGGCCGCGATCACCAGCACCTTCGACCCCTTCGTCACCATGTTCTCGACCTGGGCGAGCTGGTTCGGGATGTCGTCGTCCGCATATTGCAGATCGGTCTTGTACCCCTTCTCCTTGAAGTACTTGACCATGTTGGCGCCGTCGGCGATCCAGCGCGCCGAGGACTTGGTGGGCATCGAGATCGCGATCAGGCCCTTGTCCTGTGCCTGGGCCAGCGGTGCGATGCCGGCGGCTGCGAGCGCGAGGCCCGCGACGGCCGCCTTGAGGAAGTTGCTGCGCTTCATGGGCCGTCCTCAGTACTTGCGGCTCGGGAATTCCTTGGCGGCCACTTCCATCGGGAAGATGCCCTCCTCGGTCACGATGCGCTTGGGCAGCGTCTTGCCGGCCTTGATGTCCTTCACCGCCTGCATCAGCTGCGGGCCCAGCAGCGGGCTGCATTCGACCGAAACGTTGAGCTTGCCGGCGATCATGGCCTCGAAGGCGCCCTTCACGCCGTCGATGGAGATGATCACGATGTCCTTCGCGGGCTTGAGGCCGGCCTCCTCGATGGCCTGGATCGCGCCGATCGCCATGTCGTCGTTGTGCGCGTAGAGCACGTTGATCTTCTTGCCTTCGGCCTTGAGGAAGGCTTCCATCACCTCCTTGCCCTTGGCGCGCGTGAAGTCGCCGGTCTGCGAGCGCACGATCTTGAACTTCGGGTCGGCCTTGATGATTTCCTCGAAGCCCTTCTTGCGGTCGATGGCGGGCGCCGAGCCCACCGTGCCCTGCAGCTCGACGATGTTGACCTCGCCCTTCTGGTCCTTCATCTTCTCGACCAGCCAGCGGCCGGCCTTGCGGCCCTCCTCGACGAAGTCCGAGCCCATGAAGGTCACGTAGAGCGTGTCGTCCTTGCTGTTGACGGAGCGGTCGGTCAGCACCACCGGGATCTTCGCGGCCTTCGCCTCGCGCAGCACCGTGTCCCAGCCCGACTCGACCACGGGCGAGAAGGCGATCACGTCGACCTTCTGCGCGATGTACGAGCGGATCGCCTTGATCTGGTTCTCCTGCTTCTGCTGCGCGTCGGAGAACTTGAGTTCGATGCCGGCCTCCTTGGCCGAGGCCTTGATCGACTCGGTGTTGGCGGTGCGCCATTCGCTTTCGGCGCCGACCTGCGCGAAGCCCAGCACGAGCTTCTTCTGCGCGAGGACGGAAGCCGGCAGCAGACCGCCGAGGGCGGCGGCGGCGAGCGCGGCGTTGAGGGTGCGGCGGTTCATGGTCATGGGTCGTCTCCTGTTGTGGATGGGGGCTGCTTGTCGGAAACCGGGGGACCTGGGTGCGGGTCAGGCCAGCATGTAGCCGGTCTTGACCTGCGTGTAGAACTCGGCGGCATGGCGTCCCTGCTCGCGCGGGCCGTGGCCCGAGCCCTTGCGGCCGCCGAAGGGCACGTGGAAGTCCACGCCCGCGGTCGGCAGGTTGACCATGGTCATGCCGACCTCGGCATGGCGCCTGAAATGCATCGCGTGCTTCAGCGAGTTGGTGCAGATGCCGGCGCACAGGCCGAAGGGCGTGTCGTTGCACAGCGCGAGCGCATGCTCGTAGTCGGTGGCGCGCAGCACGCAGGCCAGCGGGCCGAAGATCTCCTCGCGCGCGATGCGGTGGCCGGGCTCGGCCAGGAACAGCGCCGGGCTCATGTAGTGGCCGGTGGTGGCGCGCTCGAGCGCTTCGCCGCCCCACACATGTTCGGCGCCCTCGGCACGCGCGATCTCGACCCAGGCGAGGTGACCCGCGAGCCGCTCGGCGTCGGCCACCGGGCCGATCTCCACGCCGCGCTCGAGCGCATGGCCCACGCGCAGCGCCTTGAGCCGCTCGCGCAGCCGCGCCACGAAGGCGTCGTGCACCGCGGCCTCGACGATCAGCCGGCTCGAGGCGGTGCAGCGCTGGCCGGCCGAGAAGTAGGCACCCTGCACCGCGCAGTTGACCGCGCGCTCGAGGTCGGCATCGGCCAGCACCACCAGCGCGTTCTTGCCGCCCATCTCGAGCTGAACCCGGGCCCGGCGCGCGGTGGCGCCGCGCAGCACGCGCTCGCCGACGGCGGCCGAGCCGGTGAAGCTCAGCGCGTCGACGTGCGGGCTGTCGACCAGCGCCTGGCCGACCTCGCGGCCGCTGCCCATCACGAGGTTGAACACGCCCGCGGGCAGCGCCGCGCGGCTGATGATCTCGGCCAGCGCCCAGCCGCAGGCCGGCACCCGCTCGGCCGGCTTGAACACCACGCTGTTGCCGTGCGCGAGCGCGGGCGCGATCTTCCAGGCCGGCACCGCGAAGGGCGCGTTCCACGGCGCGATCAGGCCGACCACGCCGAGCGGCTCGCGCGTGACGTCGACCTGCACGCCCGCGCGCGCCGAGGCGAGGCTCTCGCCGCCGCCGGCGCCCGCGCCGCCGCGGAAGGCCTCGCCCGCGAAGAACTTGAACACCTGGCCCGCGCGCGCCACCTCGGCCACGGCCTCGGGCAGCACCTTGCCCTCCTCGCGCGCCAGCAGCAGGCCCAGCTCGTCCTTGCGCGCCAGCAGCTCGGCGCCGATGCGGTCGAGCACGTCGGCGCGGCGCTGCGGCGTGCTGTGGCTCCAGTGGGGGAAGGCGTCGGAGGCGGCGCGGATCGCCGCGTCGGTCTGGCGGCGGTCGGCCCGTGCGTACTCGGCCACCACTTCGCTGGTGTCCGAGGGATTGGTGCTCACACCGGTGGTCGCGCTGGTTTCCCAGCGGCCGTTGATGTATTGCCGCACGTTCTGATGGATCTCGCCGTGGAACACCGTGGCGCCGACCTTGTCTCTGTTGTTGTAGGGGTTGGCGGCAGTCTAGGAATGAAACGGATATCGATCCAATCATTTTTTCGACAAAATGAATATCGATCGAGACATTCTGGAAAACCCGGCGAACCGAGGTTCTCAGCCTTCATGACGAACTACACCCATTGGTTTATCCGCGCGCGGCTCAAGACGCGCCAGCTGCTGCTTCTGGTGGCGCTGGCCGAGGAAGGCAACATCCACCGCGCCGCGCAGGTGCTCAACATGACGCAGCCGGCGGCCTCCAAGCTGCTCAAGGACCTGGAGGACGTGCTCGAGGTGCCGCTGTTCGAACGGCTGCCGCGCGGCATGCGGCCCACCTGGTACGGCGAGACCATGATCCGCCACGCGCGGGTCGCCCTCGCGAGCCTGAACCAGGCGCACGACGAGCTCACCGCGCTCAAGGCCGGCCGCTTCGGGCAGGTGAACGTGGGCGCGATCACCGCGCCGGGCCTCACGCTGCTGCCGCCCGCGGTGGCGATGGTCAAGCGCGAGCAGCCCCAGCTGCGGGTCTCGCTCGAGATCGAGACCAGCCCGGTGCTGATCGAGCGGCTCGAGCAGGGCAAGCTCGACATCCTGGTGGCGCGGCTGTTCGCCGAGCACGACAAGTCGCAGCTGCGCTACGAGGCGCTGACCGAGGAGCCGGTGTGCGCGCTGGTGCGCCCCGGCCATCCGCTGCTGGGCGTGAGCGGCCTCACGCTGCGCGACGTGGTCGGCGAGGGCTGGATCGTGCCGCCGGCCGGCAGCGTGCTGCGGCACCGCTTCGAGCTGATGTTCCAGGAGGAGGGACTGCAGCCGCCGATCAACACCATCGAGAGTTCGGCGCTGCTGTTCATCACGCGCATGCTGCAGCAGAGCGACATGGTGGCGGTGCTGGCGACCGACGTGGCGCGCTACTACGCCTCGCACGGCATCGTGTCGCTGCTGCCGCTGGACATGCCCTGCCACATGGACGCCTTCGGCATCATCACGCGCACCGACCGGCTGCTGTCGCCGGCGGCCAAGGTGATGATGAAGGCGCTGAAGACGGCGAGCCTCAGCGTCTATGGGCGCAAGTTGGAGATCGACTGAATGCGGGAGCGGGCAGCCGGACGCGAAGAACGCGAAGGTTTCGCGAAGTACGCAAAAGAGACCTCAAAAAATTTGGTATTCCTTTCGCGCCCTTCGCGAAACCTTCGCGTCCTCTGCGTCCGGCTGTTCGGCTGTCTCTCTCAGGTCCACCCAGCGTCCACGGTGAACTCCTGCGCCGTGCACATCCGCGCATCGTCCGAGGCCAGGAACAGCACCATGCGCGCGATGTCCTCGGGCATGAGCTTGTCGGGCAGGCACTGGTTGCGCTTGAGGGCCTGCTCGCCCTCGGCGTCGAGCCACAGCGCGACCTGGCGCTCGGTCATCACCCAGCCGGGCGAGACGGTGTTGATGCGGATGCGGTCGCGGCCCAGCTCCACCGCGAGCCCGCGCGTGAGGCCGTTGACCGAGGACTTGGCGATCGCGTAGCAGGGATAGCCCGAGCCCTTGGTCTGCCAGCCGGTGGAGCCGAGGTTGACGATCGAGCCCGCGCCCAGGCGCTTCATGCCCGGCACCACCGACTGGATCGCGAACAGCGCGGGGCGCTCGTTGATCGCCATGCGGTTGTCGTAGTAGTCGGGCGTGACCGACTCGAGCGTGTGGCGGTCGTCGCTCGCGACGTTGTTGACCAGCACGGCGAAGTCGCCGAGTTCGGCCGCTGCGTCGGCGATGGCGGCCTGCAGCGCGCCGATGTCGCGCACGTCGCAGGCGCGCCACCAGGGCGCCGTGTGGCCGGCCTGCGCGATGCGCTGCGCGAGTTCGGCACTCGCGGCTTCGGCGATGTCGATGAAGGCCACCCGGGCGCCCTGCGCGGCGAAGGCCGACACGATGGCCGCGCCGATGCCGCTGCCGCCGCCCGTGACGAACACGGTGCGGCCCGAGAGGCTGGGGTGGATGGCGAGGGAGGAGGAAGCGGTCAAGGAGGTCTCCGGACGGGGTGGTCTTGATGCATTGCAAATTGCATATCAATGCATGCAGATATTTTTAATTTCCGTTATCAATATGCCTTGATACGATCCGCGGCGTCAAGAAGACCCGCCACGAGGCACACAAGAAAGAAGGCACGCGCCATGACCGCCGCAGAGACAAGCCCCCTCCCCGCGCCGACGATCCTCGGCACGCCCGAATGCATCTGGGATGCCGGCGCCAACCTCGGCGAAGGCACGATGTGGTCGCCGCGCGAGCAGGCGCTCTACTGGATCGACATCCTCACGCCGCGGCTGTTCCGCTTCGACCCCGCGAGCGGCGAGCGCCGGACCTGGCGCTTCGCCGAGGAGATCACCGCGATCGCCGAGCGCGCCGCCGCCCCGGGCCTGGCGATCACGCTGCGCCGCGGCTTCGCCTTCTTCGATCCCGCGACGGCGCCCGAGGGCGAGATCGCCGCGCCCGCCTACCTGCACCAGCCCGAGCCCGAGCGCGCGGGCAACCGCTTCAACGACGGCAAGTGCGATGCGCACGGCCGCTTCTGGGGCGGCAGCATGGACTTCGACTGCCGGGCGCCCACCGGCGCGCTCTACCGCTTCGACGGCGACGGCCGCTGCAGCCGGCACGACGACGGCTTCGAGGTCACCAACGGGCCGACCTGGTCGGCCGACGGACGCACCCTGTACTTCAACAACACGGTGCTCAACCACCTCTACGCCTACGACTTCGACATGGACGCCGGCACGGTGGCGAACCGCCGCCTCTGGCACCGCTTCCCCGCGACCGACGGCCTGCCCGACGGCATGACCACCGACGCGGCCGGCCGGCTCTGGATCGCGCACTGGGACGGCGCCTGCGTGAGCTGCCACGACCCGGTGAGCGCGCGGGAACTCGCGCGCATCGCGCTGCCCGCGGGCAACGTCACCGACTGCGCCTTCGGCGGCCCCGACCTGCGCACGCTCTACATCTCGACCGCGCGCAACGGCCGCACCGAAGCGCAGCTCGCCGCCGAACCGCTGGCCGGCGGCCTGTTCGCGGTGCGCATCGACGGCCCCGGTGCACCGGCGGGCCTGTACGCAGGCTGACCCGACCCCGCGCGCTCCGGGGGCACCGGAAATTGCCACGCCGGCGACGCGAAGCCGCCGGACAATCCGCCGCATCGCTCCGACGGCCATGCTGCACTTCACGACCGACGACCTCCGCCCGCAGGACCGCTTCGACCACTGGTGCGAGGTGCGCGGCAAGCATCTGTTCGGCGTCACCATCGAGGTGCCGCGCGAGCGGCGCACGGCCTTCGAAGGGCATTTCCTCTCCACGCCGGTCGGCGACGCGGGCATCGCCGCCAGCGTCTCCGAGCTGCGCGCCTCCTCCTACCGCGTGAGCCGCACGCGCGCCGACATCGCGCGCGTCGCGGGCCAGAGCCTGTGCATCGGCCTGCAGGTGCGCGGCCCGGGCTGGGTCAGCAGCGGCCGCGACGAAGGCCGGCCGGTGCGCGAGGGCGACCTCGTGGTCCACCATGCCGACCTTCCCTTCGAGGCCACGCCGATGCGCGGCGACGGCTTCGACTTCCGCTCGCTGCGCATCCCGCTGGTGCCCGGCATGCTGCTCGGCGCGCGCGCCGACGACCTGTTCGCGGCGCCCCTGGCGCGCACGGCCGCCTTCGCGCGGCCGCTGCTGGCGCTGTTCCGCGCGCTGACGACGCGGCCGGGCGAACTCGCGAACGCCGGGGCCGAGGTGGTGAATGCCGTGCGGCTGACGCTGCTGGCGCGCGGCCGCCTCGCGCCGGGCCTGCCCGAGAGCCGCGCCGCGCTGCGCTCGGGCCTGCTGCACGCGGCGCGCGAGATCCTGCAGCGCGACCTGCGCCGGCCCGAGCTCTCGCCCTCGAACGTCGCGCGCGAACTGGGCATCTCGCTGCGCCAGGTGCACGTGCTGTTCGAGCCCACCGGCCACAGCTTCGCGCGCACGCTCACCGCGCTGCGGCTCGCCGATGCCTCGCGGCAGCTGGCCGTGGCGCCGGAGCGCTCGGTCACCGACATCGCCTACCGCAGCGGCTTCGACAGCCTCGCGACCTTCTACCGCGCCTTCCGCGCCGCCTATGCGATGACGCCGGGCGACGCGCGGGCGCTGGCCGGCCCCTCCTGAGCATTTCGCCGCCGGCCGCCTGCGCGCAATGAGAAGACGCCGCCGTCGCACTCGCCAATCATCGCGCCCATGTACCTGCATCCCCTCACGGCCGGCCTTCCGATGACGGAACGGGAATGGCTGACCCGGCACAGCGAGCTGCGCTACTTCCGGCGCAACGAGACCGTGCTCGAGGCCCACGAAGAGACCGACCGCGTCTACTGCGTGGCGACCGGGCTGCTGCGCGTGGTGGCGCGCGGCCGCACGCCGGCCGCCGACTTCACGAGCGAGTTCATCCGCGCCGACGACTTCTTCTTCGACCTCGGGCTGCAGCAGGACCGCTACCGCTCGACGCAGGCGCTGGTCGCCGCGCTGCCCGCGTCGGTGCACCTGGTGTCGGTGGCCGCGCTGCGCGAGCTGTGCGAGCGCCGGCCCGAGATCGCGCTGCGCCTGCTGGGCCTGGTGGCGAAGCGGCAGGCCCTGCTGCGCGGACGGCTGCGGCGCGTTTCCACGCTGTCGTCGGGCGCGCTGGTGGGCCACGTGCTGCACCAGCTCACGCAGCTGGCGCCGGTGCATGCGGGCGGCTTCGACAAGCGCATCTCGCAATCGATGATCGCCTCGTACTCGGGGCTGTCGCGCGAGGTGGTCAACAAGACCATGCGCGCCATGGAGCAGCGCGGCCTGCTGCGGCGCGATGCGCAGGCCGTGCACGTGCCCGAGGATTTCGCGCAGACGGATTTCGGTGCGCTGCCCGACGACCGGCTGTCGACGGCCTGACAAGGTATGAATAAACCTGCTGCGCGCCCCGATCTCGCACCTGCGGTCCTCACCGTACAGAGTACGGCTGCGGTCCTCGGCGCGACCTCGGGGCGCTCGCTACGGTTTCTTCACACCTTGTGAGCCCCGCGCCGGGCTTCTTCAGGCGATGCCGAAGCGGTGCTCGGTGACGCCGCGGAACACCTCGCCGGGCCGCAGCACCGTGGACGGGAATTCCGGCCTGTTCGGCGAATCGGGAAAGTGCTGCGTCTCCAGGCACAGGCCGTCGCCCTGGCGGATCGCCGCGCCGCCGCTGCCCAGCAGGCTGCCGTCGAGGAAGTTGCCCGAATAGAACTGCACGCCCGGCTCGGTGGTGTGCACTTCCATCGTGCGGCCCGAGGCCTCGTGCGCCAGCCGCGCGGCCAGCGCGAGGCCGTCTCGCTCCTGCGCGCGGTCGAGCACCCAGTTGTGGTCGTAGCCGCGTGCGATCAGCATCTGCGCATGGCCGTCGCGGATGCGCTCGCCGATGGCCATCGGCTGCCGGAAGTCGAAGGGCGTGCCCGCCACCTCGGCCAGCCCGGTCGGGATCAGCGTGGCATCGACCGGGCAGTAGCGGCTGGCCGGCAGCGTGAGCCGGTGCCCCATCACGCTGCCTTCCCCCGCGAGGTTGAAGTAGTCGTGGTGGCTCAGGTTCAGCACCGTCGGCCGGTCGGTCTCGGCGCGGTAGACGATGCGCCAGGTGTTGGCCGCGGTGCTCAGTTCGTAGCGCACCGCGAGCCGCAGCTCGCCCGGGTAGCCCTCGTCGCCATGCGCGCTGACATGGCGCAGCTCGATGCCGATGCGCCCGGGCTCGTTCGGCAGCGCGTAGATGCTCCAGAAGCGCTTGCCGAAGCCCTGCGCTCCGCCGTGCAGCGCGTTCGGCCCGTCGTTGAGCGCGAGCTGGTGCGCCTGGCCGTCGAGCTCGAAGCGCCCGGCGGCGATGCGGTTGGCGAAGCGGCCGACGATGGTGCCCAGGTGCGGATGCGGCCCGAGGTAGGCCGCGAGGTCGGGCAGGCCCAGCACCACGTTGGCGGCGCGGCCCTGGCGGTCGGGCACCAGCAGCGCGGTGACGATGCCGCCGAGGTTGATCGCCTGCAGCCGCAGGCCGAGGCCGTTGTCGAGCGTGTACTCGATGACGGGCCGGCCGTCGGGCATGCGGCCGTAGCTGCGCTGGGAGATCCTCGGTTCGCTCATGGAATGACGTCGGGTGTGGGTGGAACGGGCCCGGCCCTCAGCGCTCGGTGCCGCGCGGCCCCGGGTACATGGCTTCGCGCGCGCAGGCCGCGGCGGCGTTCGGCCCCGCGCGGTCCTTGAGGTCGTGGAAGTCGGGCGGCTCGGCGGCCGCGGTGCGGATCTCGACGCGATGGCCGGCGTGCTGCAGCGCCTCGGCGAAGCGCTCCTGCAGCGCGAAGGGCGTGTTCTCGTCCTCGCGGTTGCCGATCAGCACGATGCGACGCGCCGGATCGGGCACCACGCCGTCGACATGGTCGAGCGGGTCGTAGAAGCGCGTGCTGCCGGTGGTGTCGGTGCGGCCGTCGCGCGAACGCCCGAGCAGGCGCGCGCGCTCGAGCAGGCCGTAGGCGCCCGAGGTCAGCACCGCGCAGGCCACGCGCGTGCGGCCCATGGTGAGCAGCGCCGCGCCCGCGGTGGCGCCGCCGCTGTGGCCGAGGATGACCAGGCGCTGGATGCGGTGGCGCTGCATCAGCGCATCGAGCGCGGCATCGAGCGCATGGAACTCCACCGGCTGGCGCCGCTGGCGGTGGTTGCCCGAGGAACCGTAGGTGCCGGGCCGCGCGACGAAGATCCAGGGCACGCCGGCGCGGTCGCGGTTGCGCTGCGCGTCGGTGGTGCGCAGCGCCTCGGTGTTGCCCGAGATGCGCGTGGGCGGCTGGTCCATCACCGCGTCGCGGTCGCCCGAGAACTGCACGATGGCGACGCGCGCGCCCTCGATGTCGCTGCTCGCGAAATAGCGGATGCAGGCCGGCCCCTCGATCGGCTGCACCCAGAGGAAGCCGAAGCGGTCCTCGGGGCAGTTCTCCCGCACCGCGGGCTGGTTCCAGTGCAGCACCTCGTCGCCGATGACGCGGATCGCGGGCGGCCGGATCTCGGCGCGCTGCGCGCAGGCCGCCTGCACCAGCGCCACGGCGAGCGCGCACAGCAGCACGGAGGTCGAGCGCAGGTTCATAGCTTGCGCAGCAGTTCGGGAATCTCGCCGAAATCGGAGCGGTCGCGGTCGCCCTTCACCAGCAGCAGGTCGCCGTCGCGCAGGAAGGCGCCGAGGTAGCCGGCGGCATCGGCCGCGTTCTCGAAGTGCGGGCCCAGCATCGAGGTCGGCATCTCCTCGCGCAGCCAGCGCATCTCCTGGCCGTGCGTCACCACGTGCTCGATGCCCGAGTCCAGCAGCGGCGCCGCGAGGCTGCGGTGCATCGCCTCGGCCGCATGGTCGAGGTTGACGATGCGGCCCAGCATGGCGATGCGGCGCGCGACCGGCGCGGCGCCATTGCCGCCACCGCCCGCACGGCCGTAGTCGCGCACGAAAGCCATCGCATTGCGCATCGACATCACCTCGGCGTTCCAGCTGTCGTCGACCAGCGTGGCCTGCACCCCGCCTTCGGTGCGCAGCGCCTGCACGTGCATCACCGAGGCCGGCAGCCGCACGCCGGGCATGCGCGCGCAGGCGGCCTCGGGGTCGAAGCCCATCGCGACCAGCGCCGCGAACGAGAGCGTGGAGTTGCGCACCAGCCCTTCGCTCGCGACCGGGAACAGGTAGGAATGGGTGCGCCCGCGCAGCGCGATGTGCACGCGGCAGCCGTGGCCCTCGGGCTCGGTGCCGAGCACGCGCACGTCGGCCTGCGGTCCGCGGCCCACCACCCAGACCGCGCCCGCGGTGCGCGCCGCGGCCTGCA
Organism: Variovorax paradoxus; assembly: GCA_016806145.1. NCBI lineage: Bacteria > Pseudomonadati > Pseudomonadota > Betaproteobacteria > Burkholderiales > Comamonadaceae > Variovorax > Variovorax paradoxus. Next base: position 1,313,262 of record CP063166.1, on the reverse strand, counting down.
CCGTCTGCAGCAGGCAGGGGATGTGGTCGGGCACGATGGCCACGCCGCCGGGCTCCAGGCCGAGGAAGATGCGCGACTTGTACTCGGCCGTCTGCTCCACGCTCACGGCCTGCCGGGTCTGCGACAGGCCGATCTCGGTGACGATCGCCACGTGCGGGCGCGCCATCAGCGAGATCGGGCCGCGGTCCATCCACAGCGAGCTCTGCGCCATCTCGAGGATGCAGACGTCGACGTCGGGCCCGAGGCTGGCCAGCATCGCCGGCACGCCGACGCGCGAGTTGTAGTTGTCGATGGTGGTGTGCACGCGCGCCTGCGCGGGCAGCAGGTCGCGCAGGATCGAGATGGTGGAGGACTTGCCCACGGTGCCGGTCACGCCGACCAGGAGGCCGCGGTAGCGCTCGCGCGCGGCGGCGCCCAGGCGCAGCATGGCGCGGATCGGGTCCTCGACGCGCAGCAGCGGGAAATCGCTCGCGAGGCCCTCGACCGGGTGCTGCACGATCGCGCCTGCGAGCTGGTCCTGCAGGCCGGGCAGCAGCAGGTGGCGGTCCCAGTTGACCGTGCTGCGCGGCCGGCTGTAGCGCTCGTGCGCGGCCAGGGTCTGGTAGTCGGAGGCGATGAACAGCGCCGGCGCCGGCAGCAGCGCCATGTGCTTCGGCCCGCGCACCACCGAGCGCGCGAGCCAGCCGGGCGGCGGCTCGACCAGCCACTCGCCGCGCGTGATGCGCTGCAGCGCCTCGGCGGTCCACACCGGCTCGGGCGTGGCCGAGGCGCCGGGGCGCAGCGCGAACAGCACCGGCGCGGGCCGCTCGGGCAGCGGCAGCGCCACCTGCGAGGCGCGCAGCCCGCACCACACGGGCAGGCGCTGCGCCGGCCATTCGGGCGCGGGCACGGTCTCCTCGGTCTCCTCGCCCAGGCGCGCGGGCCGGGCGCTGCCGACCACCCGCACCTCGATCTGCAGCACGTCGCTGCGCAGCAGGCTGCTCGCGGGCGGCCGCAGTCCGTAGCGGTCGCGGTGGATGCGCCCGGGCTGCCAGCGGCTGGTGGGCCACATCCAGTCGCAGGGATCGTGGTCCATGCTCTCGCCCCAGGGCGGCATCTGCGTGCTGCGCATCGGCATGGCGCGGAACTGCACGCGCAGATCGTCGGTCACGGGTTCGACCGCGCGCCAGAACGATTCGATCCACAGCATGCGGCGGCCCGAGATCTGCGTCGGCGCGCAGCGGATGCCCAGCAGCTCGAGCGGGCCGAAGCGCACGGGTGCGAAGTGGCGCGAATCGGGCGGCAGCACGTCGACCAGCCATTCGGGCCGCGGCGCGAGCAGCGGCGCGACGCGCGCGAACGCCGGCTCGGGCAGCGCCGGTGCATCGGCGGCCAGGCGCGAGGCGCGCTCGGGTGGCGCCAGCGCCAGCGTGCAGCGGCCCTCGGGCAGCACCGCCATGCGGGTGCCCAGCGCCTCGCACTGGCGCGCGAAGCGCGCGGCCGCGCCGCGCGCGCGCTCGTTCGCGTACTGGCGCGAGCGGCCGAAGCCCACGCCGATCGGCGTGAAGCTCAGCTGCTCGACGCCGCGCGGGCTCAGCGCGAGCGTGAACACGCCCGCGTCGACGAAGTCGCTGCGCACCGCCTCGAACAGCAGGTCGCCCGCGTCGTGCACGATCGGCCGGCCGCGGTAGACCTCGACGCCCTGCAGCACGTGCGCCGAGGTGCCGAGCACCGCATCGGCGCCGGCATCGACGATCGCATGGCCAACCGCGACCTCGGCCTCGGAGGGTTCGGTCTCGAGGTTGTCGCCCCAGTGCACCGCCACCAGCACCACGTCGGCCGACTCGCGCGCCTTCTCGATGCGCGGCGCGAGCAGCGCGGTCCAGGCCGCGGGCTCGTCGAGCGGCAGGTAGGCGGCGCCGGGCTTGTCGGTGCCGGCCGCGAACTGGGGCTGGGTGGCGTCGAGCGAGAACAGCGCGACGCGCACGCCGCCGGCCAGCGCGAAGGCCGGGCGCAGCGCGGCCTCGAGGTCGCGGCCGGTGCCGGCCCAGGCGATGCCCGCGGCCTGCAGGTGCCACTGCTGTTCCATCAGCGCGCCCGGGCCGTAGTCGCCGCTGTGGTTGTTGGCGGTGGCGACGATGCCGATGCGCGCGGTGGTCAGCACGTCCAGCATCTCGGGCCGCGCGCGGAAGTAGTAGGAGCCGGCCTCGCCCTTGTCCACGCCCTGCTCGCCGGTGGTGGCGACCACGCACTCGAGGTTGACGATGCGCAGGTCGGCCGCGCGCAGCGCGGGGATGCCGCTGAGCATGCGGCGCGCGCCGCCGAGCTCGAGGCGCCGGTAGTGCAGGCGGCGGCCGAGGTTCACGTCGCCGCCGAAGGCGACGGTGCCGGTGCGCGTCGCGGGCGTCTCGGCCGGCGCCTGCGCCTCGGCCTGCGGCGCGGACGGCGCGGCGATCTCGCCGCCCTCGCGCGCCTTCAGCAGCCGGTGGTAGGCGACATAGCCCGACAGGTAGTGCTCCACGTCGTCGATGCGCACGCGGAAGCTGTGGTGCTTGATGAAGAACGAACCCGCGATGCGGTCGGGATGGCGGAAGAACATCGCGAGCTCGGGCCAGAAGTGGCCGTTCGCGAGGTAGCGCGCGCGGTGCTCGAGCGCGCGCTCGAACTTGTCGCGGTCCAGGCCCTCGAGCAGGTGGCGCAGCTCGGGATCGGCCTCGATGCGCAGCACCATCTCGCGCGCGGCCATCATCAGCTCGAGCAGGGTCGGGAAGGTGGTGATGCGCTCGAGCACGAAGTCGAGGTAGTCGGCCACGTTGCGCAGCCCGAACTCGTAGTAGCGCAGCGCGGGCCGGTGGCGCGTGAGCTCGTTGACGCAGTAGCTGAGCCAGTGGTCGTGCGCGCGCCAGTGCTCGGCGGCGATGAAGTGGTCGAAGGCCTTCTCGACCATCGCGAGCCAGCGCGGATCGCGCGTGAGGCCGTACAGCCGCATCAGCCCGAACGCGGCCTCGCCGTCGTAGTAGATGACGCGGAAGGCGTCCTTCACCGCGAGGCTGGGCCGGTGCAGCACGTGCACGAAGCGGCCGGTCTCGGGGTCCTGCATGTGGCGGATGCCGAGCGCGAGCTGCTCGAGCAGCGGCAGGAAGCGGCGGTCGCCGGTCAGTTCGGTGTATTTGACGAAGGCCAGCAGGCAGACCGCGTTGCCGCCGAGCTTGACCTCGTGCGCCACGTCGACCAGGAAGGCCGCGCTGCCGCCGTCGGGCAGCACCGCGGGCCGGATCAGCGAGCCGGCGAGAAAGGCCAGCGAGCGGTCGATGGCCTCCTTCTGCGCCGTGTCGCGCGTGAGCTCCCAGGCCTCGAGCAGCGCATAGGTCGAGCTCGCATGGCGCAGCGTGTTGTAGGTCGGGATGGCGCGGTCGAAGCAGGGGAACCAGCCGTAGTGGAACTCGCCCGTGGGCTTGACCTGCGCGGCCAGGTAGCGGCTCGCGTCCTCGACCATGCGGCGCACCGGCGCGGCACCCCAGTCGTCGAGGCGGCGCAGCTGCGCCTCCTGGCCCTCGGGAACGATCGGCCAGGCGCCCTCGGCATCGACGTAGACGGCGCGCGTGGTGAAGCACCACACGGGCGCGGCGTCGTCGTCGGGGAAGTCGAGCTCCTTGCCGAAGCGGCGCCGGGTGTGCAGCCGCAGGTTGCCGGGGTTGGGCTGGCAGTGGTCCACGCTGCCGTCGTAGAAGACCGCGCTGCCGTTGGCCTCGGGCGCGAGCAGCGCGAACTCGAAGCGGCTGTCGAAGGACACGCCCTGCTGGAAGTAGTTGCGCCGCGTCTTCGCGAGCAGTTCCTTGAACTCGCCCCAGTGCATCGGCAGCACGTGCTCGACCAGTTCCGCGCGCAGCCGCTGCGGCGGCCGTTCGCCGCGCTGCGCGGCATCGGCCAGCGCCTCGGCCGCTTCCTCCCAGGCCTGCGCGGCATCGGCGCCGCGGCCCGAGACCACGCGCGCGCGGCTGCCGCCCTCGCCGATCGCGAGGAACACCACGCTGCCGGTGACCGGCGTGGCCGGCGGCAGCGCGGGCAGCACGCCTTCGGGACCGGCCAGTGCCTGCCTGGCGCGGTTCAGGAGTTCGGCGAGAGAGAGGGTCGGGTCGGGCATGCGAGAAAGGAGGAAGACCCCGCCAGCGGCAGGCCGCGCGCATCGTACCCGCGCGCCGGCGTTTCGCGCTGACCGGAGGCTGACAGGTGCCGCCTTGCCACGGGTGCCGAACCCCTCAGACGCCCCAGGCCTCGAACACCGCCTGCCGCACCACCTCGACCGCCGGCGCCCGCGCGAGCGCAACCGGTTCGATCCAGCACAGCCAGGTGTGGGCGCGCCAGCCGGGCCAGATCGCGAGCTCGCCGTTGCGCTCGCCCTGCTCGGCCTGGTCGAGCCGCATCAGCCCCGCGCCCATGCCGCTCGCGACCATGCTGCGCACCGCGCTCTCGCTGTCGGCGGTGCGGCCCTGGCGGTACTCGCGGCCGGCGCCGGCGAACAGGCGGTCGAGGTGCGCGCGCAGCACGCAGGTGGGCGGCGTGCCGACCCAGGGCTGCTCGGTGAGCGCCTCGAGAGACAGGCCCGGATGGGCGCCGGCCATCGGCAGCGGCAGCACGACCACCAGGTCGACCGGCGCCAGCCGGTGCAGCGTCAGGCCTTCGCGCGAAGCCACGTCGCTCAGCGTGTAGGCGCAGTCGAGTTCGCCGCGCTCGACCGCCGAGGCGGTCTCGTACGACAGCCCCTGGCGCAGTTGCAGCGTGACCTGCGGATGGCGCTCGGCCAGCTTCACGAGCACGTCGCCGAGCCGCAGCGAGACCGGATCGACCACGGTGCCGAAGCGCACCACGCCGTGCGCGGCGCCGCGCAGCTGCTCGGCGGCCGAGCGCATGCGCAGCGCCGAGGCCAGCGTGCGCTCGGCCTCCTCGAGCAGGCTCAGGCCCGCGGGCGTGGGCGTCATGCCGCGCGGCGTGCGCTCGAACAGGCGCACGCCGAGCTCGTCCTCGAGCGCCTTGAGCTGCGCGCTCACCGCGGGCGCGCTGGTGAACACGCGTTCGGCGGCGCGCGTGAGGCTGCCCTCGCGGGCGATGGCGACGAAGGTCTTCAGCTGGTAGAGCTCCATGGCGGCCGATTGTGAGCGCGCGGCGGCGCCCGGTCCCTTCGTTTTTTCGGAGGGCCCGCTCCAAAGAAGCGAATGGCATTCGCGCGGCCCCGCCCCGATCCTCGGACATCGATTCCTTCATCGTCCGAAAGCCTTCCATGTCCCGATCCCAACGCCTGTACGGCATCGCCGCCTTGCTCTTCGCCACCTCCGGCTGGGGCTCCCTGTTCCTCGTCAGCAAGGGCGTGCTCCACCATGTCGAACCCGTGTGGTTCACGCTGATCCGCTACAGCCTGTCGGCGCTGCTGTTCGCGCTGCTGGTGCTGCCGCGCGGCGCCGCGCCCTGGCGCAGGCTGCGCCGCCATGCGGGAGCGCTGGCGCTGCGTGGCGCGGCCGGCTTCGGCCTCTTCAGCGTGCTGCTGCTGATCGGCCTCGCGCACTCGGTGCCCTCGCACGGCGCGGTGATCATCGCCACCACGCCGATGACCACGCAGCTCGTGCGCTGGCTGCTCGACGGCGTGCGCCCCACGCGCGCCGCGCTGCTCGCCACCGCGCTGGCGCTCGCGGGCGTGGCGATCGTCTCGGGTCTCATCGGCGGTCACGGCGGCGCGGGCAACGCCACGCTGTTCGGCGATGCCATCGCCTTCGTCGGCACGCTGGGCTGGGTCTGGTACACGCGCGGCGCGGCGCGCTTTCCCGAACTCGACGCGGTGGAGTACAGCGCGCTCACGGTGCTGGCCGCGTGGCCGGTGCTGCTGGTCGCCGCGGTCGGTGCCGCACTGCTCGGCTGGTCGGCGGCGCCCAGCCTCGAAGGGCTGCGGCTCTCGTGGCGGGCGCTGCTGTTCGTCGGCGTGGTGCCCTCGGCCGCCTCGGTGCTGGCCTTCAACCACGGCGTGCGCACGCTCGGCGCGGTCACCGGCACCGCCTTCCTCAACTTCGTGCCGGTGTCGGCGCTGCTGATGAGCGCGGCGCTCGGCACCCTGCCCACGGCGAACGAGCTGCTGGGGATGGCGATGGTGGTGGCGGCGCTCCTGATCCATACCGTCCTGAACCGCAAGGCCAACGCCCTGCCCGCGGCAAGGATCGCGCAGCACCCGCAGAATCGCTGCACCTACCGCACCCCTGGAGCCACGACACCGTGAGCAGCGACACCCCCCGCCTCTTCGAGCCGATGCGGCTCGGCCCGCTTTCGCTCGACAACCGCATCCTGATCGCGCCGATGTGCCAGTACTCGGCGAGCGAGGGCACGCCGGGCGACTGGCACCTGATCCATCTCGGCCATCTCGCGCTGTCGGGCGCGGGGCTGCTGATCCTCGAGGCCACCGCGGTCGAGGCCGAGGGCCGCATCACGCCCGGCGACCTCGGGCTCTATTCGGATGCCAACGAAGCGGGCCTGGCGCGCGTGCTCGCCGCCGTGCGCGCCCATTCGTCGATGCCCATCGCGATGCAGCTCGGCCACGCGGGACGCAAGGCCTCGAGCCGCGCGCCCTGGGAAGGCGGCGCGCAGATCCGCCCCGGCGAGCCCGGCGGCTGGAAGGCCTTCGCGCCCTCGGCCGTGCCGCACGCGCCCGACGAGGACACGCCGCTCGCGCTCGACGCCGAGGGCCTGGCGCGCGTGCGCGAAGCCTTCGTGGCCGCCGCCCGCCGCGCCGCGCGGCTCGGCATCGAGGGCATCGAGATCCATGCCGCGCACGGCTACCTGCTGCACCAGTTCCTGTCGCCGCTGGCCAACCACCGCGACGACGACTACGGCGGCAGCCTCGAGAACCGGCTGCGCTTTCCGCTCGAGGTGTTCGACGCGGTGCGCGCCGTCTTCCCGGCCGAGCGGCCCGTGTGGGTGCGCGTGTCGGCGGTCGACTGGGTGGAAGGCGGCTGGGACCTCGAAGGCACCGTCGCCTTCGCCAAAGCACTCGAGGCGCGCGGCTGCGCGGCCATCCATGTCTCGAGCGGCGGCGTGTCGCCGAAGCAGGCGATCGCGCTGGGCGCGGGCTACCAGGTGCCGTTCGCCGAACGCGTGAAGGCCGAGGTCGGCATCCCGGTGATCGCGGTCGGCCTGATCACCGAGCCGCGGCAGGCCGAGGCCATCCTCGCCGAGGGCAAGGCCGATGCCATCTCGCTGGCGCGCGCCATCCTCTACGACCCGCGCTGGCCCTGGCACGCGGCCGCCGAACTCGGCGCGCGGGTGAAGGCGCCCGTGCAGTACTGGCGCTCGCAGCCGCGCGAGTTCAAGGACCTGTTCGAGAACGCGAAGTTCGGGGCGCGCTGAAGGCCTTCAGCGCAGCGCCTCGATCCAGAACAAGGTCTGCCGCACCTCGATCGCCTCGCCCGCCTGCTGCCGGCGATGCAGCTGCGCGAGCGCATCGCGCGTGCCCTCGATCGTGAAGCCGGGGCAGACGTACGGCACGTTCTTCAGGTACCAGGCGAACGCGCCCACGTCGGCGAAGCGCAGCAGCTCGGCGCCCGCCTCGGCGCGCAGGATCTCGAAGCCCGCGCGCTCGAGCTGGCGCCGCGCGATGTCGAGCCGCCACTCGGGCGGCGGCTCGGCCGGTGCCAGGCCCGCGAGCCGGTGGTGGTCGGCATTGAAGTCCGAGGCCACCTGCTGCGTGAGGAAGTGGCCGCCGCGCGCGAGCACGCGCGCCACCTCGGCCGGCACGAAGGACTCGTGGCGGTTGACCACCAGGTGGAACTCGCCGTCGGCGAAGGGCAGCGGCGCCTCGTCGTGCGCATCGCCATCGTGCTGCGCGCCGTTGTCGAGCGCGCCCTCCACCGCCACCACCTCGATGCCCAGCGGCGCGAGCCGCTCGCGCGCCACGGCGACGTTGGGTGCCCAGCCCTCGGTGGCGACGGTGCGCGCGGGCCGCAGCGGCAGCCGGCTGAGCCACTCGCCGCCGCCCGTGCCCATGTCGAGCAGGTCGGGCGACTGGCGCGCGCGGTGGACCACCGCCCGTTCGAAATCCCAGGGCACGGCGGTGGTCGCGATGCGGCCATCGCAGGACAGGTCCCAGCCGACCAGCGGCTTGCGCTCGGCCTCGGCCAGCAGTCGATCGAATTCGGTCATCGCGCCAGTCTGCGGCATGTCGGCTTCAAGGCGCGAGCGTGCGATAGAAGTAGGTGGTGTCGCAGAAGCCGCCGCGCGGCAGCAGCGCATAGCCGGGGATGGTGCCGCTGCGCTGCCAGCCCGAGCGTTCGTAGAGCCGCTCGGCCTCGGGGCTCGAGGTGTCGAGCACCAGCAGCGTCTTGCCGCTGTCGCGCGCGGCCTGCTCGGCCGCCTGCATCAGCAGCGCGCCGAGCCCCTGGCGCCGAGCGCGCCGGTGCACCAGCATCTTCGCGAGGTCGGCGCGGTGCGGCTGGTTGTCGGGCTGGTCGAGCACGAGCTGCACCGTGCCGACGATGCCCTGCGCGTCCTCCACCACCATCAGCGCGCGCTCCCCGCGCGCCACGCCGTCGGCCACCTTGCGCCAGAAGGCCATCGCCTGCTCGAGCGGCAGCGGATGCATGAAGCTCACCGAGGCATCGCCGTCGACACAGTCGATCAGCAGCTCGGCCAGCGATTGCAGTTGCGCCGCGTCCACCGCCCGCAGGCGGCGCACCGGGTGGAGGCTGGTGGGGCTCGTGGGGTTCATGGCGTTCTCACTTCCAGACATCGGGATGGGGGCTCACGATCGCGACCGCATAGCGGGCTGTCTCGCGCGTGGGATTGAAGTAGGCGACGGGCCGGTCGAGCACCATCGCGAGGCAGTCGCCGGCATCGAGCCGGTGGCGCTCCTCGCCCACCGTGATCTCGATCGTTCCCTCGAGCATCCAGACCTGCTGGTGCACCTGCGACTCGCGCGCGCCCGATTCGTAGGCCACGCGCGCCTTGGGCGGGAACAGCACCTCGACGATCTGCAGCGGCGAGGCGATGCCACCGGGCGACACGTTGCGCCGCAGGTAGCCCGACGAGGGATCGCGCCATTGCGGCTGGTCGGCGCGGCGCGCCACCGGATCGGCGCGCGGGCGCGGCTCGTCGAACAGCGCGGCCAGCATGGTGCCGAGGCCGGCCGCGAGCTTCTCGAGCACCACCGCCGTGGGACTGCTCTCGCCGCGCTCGATCAGCGAGATCATCGAGCGGCTGACCCCGCTCTGCGCCGCCAGCGCCTCGAGCGAGAGGCCGCGCGCGGCGCGCAGTTCGCGCACGCGGCGGGCGATGCGGTCGTTGAGGGGGGCGGGCTCTTCTTCTTTCATGTTGGATTAATTCTCCAACATGATGGAATGTCGGTCAAGCCGGCGATGCCGCCTCGCGCAGTGTCTTGCAGGCGGCCACGAGCTCATCGAGCGAGAACGCGCGATCGAGTCCGCTGGGCTTCTAGGCTTTCGACGCCCCCGCTGGCGCGCCGGGCCCGGCCTGGTCGGCAGGCACAGGGCCTTCGGGTGGCTGCCCGCGAACGGCAGGCAGGGTGCCATGCCGCAGCCATGCATCGAGCTCACCCTGCGAGATGCCCATCCAGTCGGCCGTCGACAGACCCAGGCCGTCGACCGCCTGCTGGTACGCGAGCTTGAAGGCACCCTGCGCCTCGGCCTCGCTGCCGAAATGCCCGTCCCGGTGCCAGAGCCCCACGGGAACGACCTGTCCGGGTTTCGCCCCCGCCTCGACGAGCCGGCGGTGATCCCTCTGCGTGAAGCCCTTCGATCGGCGACTTGCCGGAAGATCCTTGGGGGTGCTCAAAGCCATGGCGCTCTCTGGTGGGGGTGGAACCTGACCCACGGCCAGGCAGCCCGCACCACGGGAATTGGTCGTCGACCAACGCCATCTACGCAGTGGAGACGGCTTCGGATTCAACACGCCAGGGGGCCGAGACCGCCCCGCCCCCTCACTCGACCGTCACGCTCTTCGCCAAATTGCGCGGCTTGTCCACGTCCGTGCCGCGCGCGCAGGCCGTGTGATAGGCCAGCAGCTGCAGCGGCACCACGTGCAGCAGCGGCGACAGCGCGCCGTAGTGCTCGGGCATGTGGATCACGTGCAGGCCTTCGCTGCTCTTGATCTTCGAGTCGCCGTCGGCCAGCACGTAGAGCACGCCGCCGCGCGCGCGCACTTCCTGCAGGTTGCTCTTGAGCTTCTCGAGCAAAGCGTCGTTGGGCGCCACGGCGACCACCGGCATCTCGCTGGTCACCAGCGCGAGCGGGCCGTGCTTGAGCTCGCCGGCGGCATAGGCCTCGGCGTGGATGTAGGTGATCTCCTTGAGCTTGAGCGCGCCCTCGAGCGCGATCGGGTAGTGCAGGCCGCGGCCCAGGAACAGCGCGTTGTCCTTGCGCGCGAAGTCCTCGGCCCAGTTGATGATCTGCGGCTCGAGCGCGAGCACCGACTGCAGCGCGACCGGCAGGTGGCGCATCTCCTTGAGGTAGCGCGCCTCGTCTTCCGCGCTCAGCAGGCCCTTGGACTGCGCGATCGCCAGCGTGAGCAGGAACAGGCCCGCGAGCTGGGTGGTGAAGGCCTTGGTCGAGGCCACGCCGATCTCGACGCCGGCGCGCGTGATGTAGGCCAGCTTGCACTCGCGCACCATGGCGCTGGTGGCGACGTTGCAGATGGTCAGGGTCTGTTCCATGCCGAGCGAGCGCGCATGCTTGAGCGCGGCCAGGGTGTCGGCGGTCTCGCCCGACTGGCTGATGGTGACGACCAGGGTGCGCGGGTCGGGCACCGAGTCGCGGTAGCGGTACTCGCTCGCGATCTCGACCTGGGTCGAGATCTTGGCGATGCCCTCGAGCCAGTACTTGGCGGTGCAGCCGCTGTAGTAGCTGGTGCCGCAAGCCAGGATCAGGATGCGGTCGATGTCCTTGAACACGCGGTGCGCGCTGGCGCCGCTCTGCTTGCCGTCCTGGCCGATGCCGTCGAACAGCTCGGGCACGATGCCTTCCACGCCCTCGAGCGTGTCGCCGATGGCGCGCGGCTGCTCGAAGATCTCCTTCTGCATGTAGTGGCGGTAGGGGCCGAGCTCGGCCGCGCCGCTGTGGGCCTGCACGGTGCGCACCGGGCGCTGCACCGGCTTGTGGGCGCGGTCGACGATCCAGTACTTGCCTGGCTGCAGGTCGACCACGTCGCCTTCCTCGAGGTACACGATCTGGTCGGTGACGCCGGCCAGCGCCATCGCGTCGCTGGCCAGGAAGTTCTCGGCGCCGTCCTTGCCGGCGCCCAGGATCAGCGGCGAGCCGGCGCGCGCGCCGATCACGCGCTGCGGCTCGTCGCGGCAGATCACGGCGATGGCGTAGGCGCCCGTGAGCTGGCGCACGGCGCCCTTCACGGCTTCGAACAGGTCGCCGTCGTAGAGGCTGTCGACCAGGTGGGCGATGACCTCGGTGTCGGTCTGGCTCTCGAACACGTAGCCCTTGGCTTCGAGGCCGGCGCGCAGCGGCTCGTGGTTCTCGATGATGCCGTTGTGCACCAGCGCGATGCGGCCGGGCCGCGCTTCCTGCGCGCCGACGCCCGGGCCATGGCTGAAGTGCGGATGCGCGTTGTGCACCGCGGGCGCGCCGTGCGTGGCCCAGCGGGTGTGGGCGATGCCGGTCAGGCCCTCGAGCTTGTCCTCGGCCACCTGGGTCTGGAGGTCGGCCACGCGCGAGGTGGTGCGCGCGCGCGTCAGGCCGCCCGCATGCACGGCCACGCCGCAGGAGTCATAGCCGCGGTACTCGAGCCGCTGCAGGCCCTGGACCAGGACCGGGACGATGTTTCGATGGGAAGCCGCGCCGACGATGCCGCACATGGTTGTCTTGCCTTTGGAAAGGAATGAGGGAGAACGAAAAAGAATTGCTGCGAATGGTAGGCAGGGTGAAAAGAAATTTGCCGTCTAAATTTCCATGAATATGGACTTTTATTTCACACATCCGGCTGGATGAATTTTTATTCCATAATTTCACGAATTATGGAATCCATTGCACTCGACGCCATCGACCTGAAGCTGCTCGACGCCCTGCAGCGCGACGCCTCGGCCACCAACCAGAAGCTGGCCGCGGGCGTGGGCATCTCTCCGCCGACCTGCCTGCGGCGGGTGCAGCGGCTGTGGCAGGAGGGATTGATCGAGCGCCAGGTGGCGCTGCTGTCGCCCGACCGGCTGGCCGCGGTGCTGGGCCACGGGCTGCAGGCGGTGGTGGAGATCTCGCTCGACCGGCAGGACGCCGAGTCGCTCGAGGCCTTCGAGGCGCGCGTGATCGCGGACGACGCGGTGCAGCAGTGCTGGCGCGTGTCGCCGGGGCCGGACTTCGTGCTGGTGGTGGCGGCGCGCGACATGCCCGGCTACGGCGCGCTGGTGCAGCGGCTGTTCACCGCCGACGCCAACGTGCGCAACGTCAAGGCCTTCTTCAGCCTCAAGCGCGCGAAGTTCGAGCCGCGGGTGCCGCTGGCGCCCGCGGGCTGAGGCGCGTCAGGCCTTCGGCTTCTTCTGCGGCCGCTGCCAGTTCGGCAGGCTGATCTGCTTGCCGCGCGCCACGGTCAGCGCGCCGGCCGGCGTGGTCTTGGTGACGGTGGAGCCGCCGCCCACGGTGCCGCCCGCGCCGATGGTGACCGGCGCCACCAGCACGCAGTTGCTGCCGATGTGCACGTCGTCCTCGAGCACCGTGCGGTGCTTGTTGGCGCCGTCGTAGTTGGCCGTGATGCTGCCCGCGCCGTAGTTGACGCGCGCGCCCACGGTGGCGTCGCCCAGGTAGGCCAGGTGGTTGGCCTTGGCGCCGGCGGCCAGGGTGGAGTTCTTGACCTCGACGAAGTTGCCGATGTGCACCTCGGTGCCGAGCTGGGCGCCGGGGCGCAGCCGCGCGAAGGGGCCGATGAGCGCGCGCTCGCCCACCGTCACGCCGGCCTTCTCGCCGTCGATGTGGGTGAAGGGATGGATCACGGCGCCGGCCTCGATGCGGGCATTGGCGATCACGCAGTTGGCGCCGATGCGCACGCCCTCGCCGAGCGAGACCTGGCCTTCGAACACGCAGTTGACGTCGATCTCGACGTCGCCGCCGCATTCGAGCGTGCCGCGCAGGTCGAAGCGCGCCGGATCGGCCAGCCGCACGCCCTGGGTCATCAGGGCCTCGGCCTGGCGGCGCTGGAAGGCGCGCTCGAGCTCGGCCAGCTGCACCGGGCTGTTGATGCCGGCCACCTGCAGCCCATCGGTCGTGATGTGGGCCACCACCGGCACGCCGTCGGCCGCGGCATGCTTGACGATGTCGGTCAGGTAGTACTCGGCCTGGGCGTTGCGGTTGTCCAGCCGCTCGAGCCAGCCCTTGAGCAGCTTCGCGGGCGCGGCCATCACGCCGCTGTTGACTTCGCGCACCGCGCGCTGCGCCTCGCTGGCGTCCTTGTGCTCGACGATGGCGGTCACCTCGCCGCCCGCGGCGTTGCGGATGATGCGGCCGTAGCCGGTGGGATCGTCCAGCTCGATGGTCAGCAGCGCCAGCCGCTCGCCGCCGCTGGCGGCGATCAGGGTGCGCAAGGTGTCCTCGGCGATCAGCGGCACGTCGCCCGAGAGGATCACCACCGTGCCGTCGTCGGGCAAGAGCGGCGTGGCCTGCTGCACCGCGTGGCCGGTGCCCAGTTGCGGCTCCTGGCGCGCGAAGCGCAGCGAGGCGGCCTCGGGCGAGGCGGCCATGGCGGCCTCGACCTGCTCGGCGCCGTGGCCGGTGACGATCACCACGTGCCGGGCGCCGATGTGCGCGGCGGTGCCGGTCACATGCGACAACAGTGCGCGGCCGGCCAAACGATGCAACACTTTGGGCAGCCTGCTCTTCATGCGCGTGCCCTTGCCGGCCGCCATGATCACGACGTCGACCGGTCCCTGGTTGCCCTGCTTCGGAATCTGATTCATGCCTTTTTCTACCCGGATGCGTTGGTTCAAGCTGGCGCGGATTATCGGCGTGATGGCGCTGCTGGCCGTCCTCGGGGCTTGCAGCGCGATCCGGCTGGCCTACAACAACCTGCCCGAGCTCAGCTACTGGTGGCTCGACGGCTACCTCGATTTCGACGGTTCGCAGACGCCCAAGGTGCGCGACGAGCTGGCCCAACTGCTCGACTGGCACCGGCGCAACGAGCTGCCGAAGATCGCGGCGCTGCTGCAGGAGGCCGAGGCGCTGGCGCCCGGCGAGATCACGCCGGCCCAGGCCTGCGCCATGACCGACCGCATCCGCGACCGGCTGCTGGCGGTCAGCGAGCGCGCCGAACCCGCGGGCACCGAGCTGCTGCTGAGCCTGAGCGACGCCCAGCTGCAGCAGCTCGAGCGCAAGTACGCGAAGAACAACGCCGACTACCGCAAGGACTGGCTCGACCGCTCGCCGGCCCGGGTGCAGGAGAAGCGCTACGACCAGTTCCTCGACCGCTTCGAGGATTTCTACGGCCGGCTTTCGCCCGAGCAGCGCGAGCTGCTGCGCCAGCAGGTGGCGCAGTCGGTGTTCGACCCGAAGCTGCAGGACGTGGAGCGCCGCAAGCGCCAGCAGGAGGCGCTGGTGCTGCTGCGCGGCTTCGTCGCCAACCGCACGCCGCCCACCGAGGCGCGCGCCGCGCTGCACGGCTACCTGCAGCGCATCGCCGATCCGCCCCCGGGGCCCTGGCGCGAGCAGCAGCAGGCGCTGCTGCAGGAAGGCTGCCGCAACCTGGCCGCGCTGCACAACGGCACCAGCGCGGCGCAGCGCGCGCAGGCGGTGAAGCGGCTGCAGGCCTACCGCGAGGACCTGCGGCAGCTCGCGGGCACGGCCGGCTGAGCCGGCCCCGGCCTCAGATCAGCGGCGTGGGCCGCAGCGGCCGCTCGAAGTAGTCGCCCAGCGCCTCGAGCGCGCGCGGCTCGAGGATGCGCAGCCAGCGGTCGTCGAGCTTGTAGAGCCCCATCTGCGACAGCCGGCGCAAGGTCTTGTTGGTATGGACCAGCGACAGCCCGAGCGCATCGGCGATGTGCTGCTGGTTCAGCGGAAACTCGACCCAGCCGTCGCGCACCATGCCCACGCGCTCGGCGCGGCGGTACAGGTGCATCAACAGCATCGCCACGCGCTCGACGGCGCTGCGCCGGCCGGTGGTCACGAGGTTGTCGTCGATCATCTTTTCCTCGCGCGCGGCCAGCCAGGTGATGTCGTAGCCGAGCTTGGGCTCGGCATGGAACAGCTCCCAGAGTCGGTCGCGCGCGAACACGCACAGCGAGACCTCGGTCAGGGCCTCGACGCCGTGGGTCTGGCCGTCGGCGAACTCGTCCTGCAGCCCGACGAAGTCGCCGGGCAACAGCACGTTGAGGATCTGCCGTCGGCCGTCGCTCAGGGTCTTGTAGCGGAAGGCCCAGCCCGAATAGAGCGTGAACAGCTGCGGGCTGCGCCGGTGTTCCTCGACGATCGAGCCGCCGGCCTCGACGCGGCGCGCGCCGACGCGGAACGATTCGATGGTGCGCAACTGGTCGGCGGACACCGGCAGGAAGGCCGGCAGCTGACGCAGCGCGCAACGGCTGCAGGGATGGGGCCCGTTCTCCGGGGCGGCGGGTGTGGGGTACTGGTCGAGCACCACCGACTATAGGCATCGAGGGGGGTGGTGCCGGTATGTCTTTTTACATTTCGTGATGTCGGACGGCTGCCTACACTGCGCTCGCTTCCCCCCATCCCGGCCCATGATTCCCGACGAACAGACGCAAGCTCCCGCGCCCGCCCCGGCGCTCTCCGAGATCCTCTACTGCAGCGAGCTTGCGCCGGACCTGCCGCCCGACACGGTGGCCAGCATCGTCGCGCGCGCCCGCGTGCGCAACGGCGAACTCGGCATCACCGGGCTGCTGGTCTTCGACGGCCAGCGCTTCTGCCAGCACATCGAGGGACCGCCCGGCGCCCTGCAAACGCTGATGGACCGCATCGCGCGCGATGCGCGCCACTTCGACGTGCGCGTGGCCTGGCAGGGCGAACTGGCCGCGCGCCGCTACAGCGGCTTCCGGCTCGGGCTGGCCGAGAGCGAGGGGCCCGACCTGATGGCCGGCGTGCACGCGCTCGACGGCGAGGTCGCGCTCAAGCATTTCCTGGCGCTGCGCCGAAGTTTCGACATCAACGGCTGAAAAGCCCCCCCCAAAAAGAACAGGGGCCGGACCGCGCTCGACGCGCCGTCCGGCCCCTTGGTATGACGGGCGCGGCCTTCGCCGCCGCCCGGTGGCCCAGGATCGATCAGGAAACCCGCGGGATCAAGCGGCGTCCCACGTGTACGTGGCGCCGTAGCCGTCCCAGGCTTCCATCACGATGCGCTGGCCGGCCGCCACGGTGAGCGATTCACCGGGGGCGAGCACCAGGTCCTCGCTCGGGCTCTCGAGCGTGGCATCGGGCGTGATCCAGACCCGGCCCTGGCGTACGCGCAGCACGCTCTCGCCACGCGCCTTCAGGCTCATCGCCTCGCCGGGCGCGATTTGCCAGGCACCGCGGCGCACGGCCGGCGGAATCGCGGCGGCGGTGTTGCGGTTGGGCAGCGACAGGGTGGACAGCGTAGAGGTGGTGCAGACGGCAGTGGACATGATGGGCTCCTAGGTGTTGCCGAATCGCGAATCAATGGGTGCTTGCGAAAGGAGGCAGCAATGGCGCGGTTCGGGAATGAATGATCGTTTCCCGGCCGTTGGCAGTCCAATGAAAAGGAGGTAGCCTACTGATTCCGGTTTCGCATCAATCCCGAGGCAGGCGCCGGCCCCCGATCCATGCAGCATTCGCAAACCCACCTGCGCTCCCGCCCGATCTCCGCCGGCCACCTGCGCGCCTTCGAGGCGGTCGCGCGGCACCTGAACTTCCGCGCCGCGGCCGAGGAAATGGCCCTGACCCAGTCGGCCGTGAGCCGCCAGATCCAGTCGCTCGAGGAGGAAGTGGGCGTGCCGCTGTTCCTGCGCCACACGCGCGCGGTCGAGCTGACCAGCGCGGGCGCCCA
Source organism: Variovorax paradoxus (assembly GCA_016806145.1). Classification (NCBI taxonomy): domain Bacteria; kingdom Pseudomonadati; phylum Pseudomonadota; class Betaproteobacteria; order Burkholderiales; family Comamonadaceae; genus Variovorax; species Variovorax paradoxus. The sequence goes on along the minus strand of CP063166.1, from coordinate 1,296,291 downwards.
GCTGCTTTTGGCGGTGCAGCAGGCGCTGCCGCGCGTCGACACGGCGGTGCGCCAGATCCGCCAGAGCGCCGGGCGCAAGAGCGTGTCGCTGACCACCTTCGCCTCGTTCGCCTCGATGTGGCTGATCCCGCGGCTCGAGGCCTTCCAGCGCGACAACCCCGAGATCGACATCCGGATCGACGCCAGCGACCTCGCGGTCGACCTCGAGGTGGCCGACGTCGACATCGCGCTGCGCTACGGCCCGCGCGAGGCCATGCCCCCGCAGGCCGTGCGGTTGTTCGGCGAGAACCTCACGCCGGTGGCGAGCCCCTGGCTCATCAAGAGCAGCCCGCCGATCAGGAAACCCGAGGACATCGCGCGCTTCACGCTGATCGAGGCCGGCGACGCCCACCGCACCCACCTCGAATGGCTGACCTGGCGGCGCTGGTTCGAGCTGCACGGCCTGGAACGCGCCCAGCCCAAGCGCTGGCTCTATTTCAACTACGCCTATCAGATGGTGCAGGCCGCGCTCACCGGCCAGGGCGTGGTGCTGGCGCGCAGTTCGTTGATCGCCGAGAGCCTGGCCAACGGCGACCTGATCGAGGTGCTGCCGCAGCACCGCATGGATTCGCCGATGTCCTACTGGCTGATCGCCGGCCCGCGCAGCGCGCTGCGGCCCGAGATCAAGGCCTTCTGGGACTGGCTGCTGGCGCAGGCCGGCACCACGCGCGAGACCATCGGCGAGGTGCCGGACCCGGACACCGTCGACAACATGGACTGACAAGAAACACGGGCAACCGGACGCAGAGGACGCAAAGGATTCGCAAAAGGCGCGAAAGAGAAATTCAAAATTTTTCCTGCATTCCTTTTGCGTTCTTCGCGAATCCTTCGCGTCCTCTGCGTCCGGAAGTCCGCTCCCGCCTTCGAACGCATCCGCGATTTCGTGCCTTGCAGGGAGCAGCCGCTCAGCCGATCGGCCAGACCACCCCGTTGTCGTTGAGGATGGCGTCGAGCGGCAGGTCGTGCGCCTCGGGCTCGAAGTCCTCGAGGAAGCCGTTCGCGAAGCCCAGGCCGACCGTGAAGGGCCGCGGCTCGAGGGCGGCCAGCGTGCGGTCGTAGAAGCCGCCGCCGTAGCCGAGCCGGTAGCCGCCCGCGCTGTAGCCCACGCAGGGCACGAACAGCAGGGTCGGCACGATCAGCTCGGTGTCCTTGGGCTTGGGGATGCCGTAGGCGTCCTCTTCCATCTGGCAGCCCGGGTACCAGGCGTGGAAGGTCAGGGTCTTGTGGACCTTGTCGATCACGGGCAGGCCGATGCGGCGGCGCTGCGGCTCGTCGATCAGTTCGCCGTCCTCCTTCCACCGATGCAGCGCGGGCAGCGGATCGAACTCGCCCTTGATCGGCCAGTAGGCGCCGATCACGGTGTCGGGCCGGCCGACCAGCCAGATGCGCATCACGCGCTGCAGCAGGTCCGCGCGTGTCAGCCGGTCCGGCATCCCCAGACGTTGTTCGATCAACGCCTTGCGCAGCTGATCCTTGAGAAAACTCGCCGTCGCCGACGTGGCGGCATCCTTTGACTTGTCCATAATCTCCCGATGCAGTTTCCAAGCATTTTGGCATCCATGTGCCGCCGCCCGCGCAGCGTCGCGCCGGCACTGGTTCTTTCGGCCCTGGCGGCCTGCGCGCTGACCCTCCTCGCGCCCGCGTCCGCATCGGCCCAGGGCAACACCAACGACGAGGTGCTGCTGCAGATGAAGCAGGCCTTCCAGCGCGGCGACAAGGCCCGGCTGGCGGCGCTGCTGCCGCAGGCCCGCGGCCACGTGCTCGAACCCTGGGCCGCCTACTGGGAACTCAAGGCCCGGCTGCAGGAAGCCGGCGCGAACGAGGTGCAGGACTTCTTCGCGCGCTACCCCGGCACCTACCAGGAAGACCGGCTGCGCAACGACTGGCTGCTGCTCACGGGCCAGCGCCGCGACTGGGACAACTTCTCGGCCGCCATCGCGGGCTTCCGCATGGGCGACGACGCCCAGGTGCGCTGCTACGCGATCCTGGTCGACGCGCTGCGCAGCGGCAGCGCCACCCAGGCCCAGGCCGACGAGATCCGGCGCAACTGGTTCGCCCAGCGCGACAGCGACGACGGCTGCCTCACGGCCGCCGACCGCATGATCGCCGCGCGCCTGCTGTCGCCCAACGACGCCTGGAAGAAGGCGCGCCTGGCCATCGAGGCCAACCGGCCGCAGGCCGCGCGCGGCGCCGTCACGCTGGCCTCGCCCGATGCGCTGCCGCTGTTCGAGGAGGTCAACGCGAGCGCGGCCAAGTTCCTCGTCACGCGCGGGCCCGTGGCCGCCAAGTCGCGCCGCGAGCTGGTCACGCTGGCACTGATCAAGATCGCGATGGCCGATCCCGAGCAGGCCGCCTCGCAGCTCGACGCCAAGTGGAGCGCGATGCTCTCGGTCGAGGAGCGCAACTGGATCTGGGGCACCATCGGCCGCCAGTCGGCGATCAAGCTCTGGCCGCAGGCCGTGAGCTACTTCGGCAACGTCACCAAGAACGCCGACCTGTCGGACGACATGCTTGGCTGGCGCGTGCGCGCCGCGCTGCGCGCCGGCCAGTGGAAGGACGTGGCGCCCGCCATCAACGCCATGAGCGAGGCCAGCCAGCAGGACCCGACCTGGACCTACTGGAAGGCGCGCGCGCTGGTCAATGCCGGCGGCGACGAGCGCCGCGGCCAGGCGCGCGAGCTCTACCAGGGCATCGCCGGTACGCGCGGCTTCTACGAGATGCTGGCGCTCGAGGAGCTGGGCCAGCGCGTGATGGCCGCCACCCGGCCCGCGCCGCTCACGCCCGAGGAACGCAATGCCGCGCGCATGAACCCCTCGCTCAACCGCGGCCTCTACGCCATCGCGATCGGCCTGCGCCCCGAGGGCACGCGCGAATGGAACTACGCCACCAACCTGCACGACCGCGGCGGCATGGACGACCGCGCGCTGCTGGCCGCGGCCGACTTCGCCTGCCAGCGCGAGGTCTGGGACCGCTGCATCAACACCAGCGAGCGCACCAAGGGCGTGATCGACGTCGAGCAGCGCTTCCCGATGCCCTTCCACGACACCGTGCTGCGCAAGAGCCAGGACATCGGCCTCGATCCGGCCTACGTCTACGGCCTGATCCGCCAGGAGAGCCGCTTCATCATGGACGCGCGCTCGGGCGTCGGCGCCTCGGGCCTGATGCAGGTGATGCCCGCCACCGCACGCTGGACCGCGCGCAAGATCGGCATGACCGACTTCACGCCGGGCCAGATCAACGACCGCGAGACCAACATCACCATCGGCACCAACTACCTGAAGCTCGCGCTCGACGACTTCGACGACTCGATGGCGCTGGCCGCCGCGGCCTACAACGCCGGCCCGGGCCGCCCGCGCAGCTGGCGCAACGGCCCGGTGCTCGATGCCGCGATCTGGGCCGAGAACGTGCCGTTCAACGAGACCCGCGACTACGTGAAGAAGGTGCTGGCCAACACCACCAACTACGCGGCGATCATCACCGGCCGGCCGCAGTCGCTGAAGGAACGCCTGGGCCGGGTCGGCCCGCGCGACGCCGCGATGCCCGAGCCCAACAAGGACCTGCCCTGAGATGAGCTGGAGCGACGAGGTCCTCGACACCATCGCCGCCGAGTTCTCGGACGTGGGCGACCTCGCCCAGCTCACGCGCATCCTGGTGCGGCTGCTGCTCGCGTCGCTCCTGGGCTTCGTGCTCGGCTTCGAGCGCGAGCAGCAGGGCAAGGCCGCCGGCGTGCGCACCCACATGCTGGTGGCCATCGGCTCGGCCATGTTCGTGCTCGTGCCGCAGCAGACCGGCATCGTGCCGGCCGACATGAGCCGCGTGATCCAGGGCCTGGTGGCCGGCGTCGGCTTCCTCTGCGCGGGCACCATCCTCAAGCAGGGCAAGGACGAGCACCACGTGCAGGGCCTCACCACCGCCGCGGGGCTGTGGATGACGGCCGCGATCGGCATGGCCTGCGGCCTGGGCCGCGAGGCGACGGCGGTGATCAGCGCGCTGCTGGCGCTGGTGGTGCTGCAGTTCGTGCCGCGGCTCGTGAGCCTGATCGAGCGCGCGATCGGTCCATCGAAGAGCGAGGAGGCAACAGGCCGCGCCGTGCCGCGCGTCATCGCCTCGAGCAGCGAGCCCGAACTGCGCACCGACGACAGCGACCGGCGATAGCCGCCGGCGCGCGGGCCGCGCCCGTCATCAATGCGCGCCGCAAACGGTATCAATCGCGCGGCGCCGGCGCCCTAGCATCGAAGGCTTTGCCACGAAACCCACCGGAGGAAATCCATGCTCAAGCTCTACATCGGCAACAAGAACTACTCGTCGTGGTCCATGCGTCCCTGGGTGCTGCTCAAGCAGGCCGGCATTCCCTTCGAGGAAGTGATGGTGCGCTTCGACGCCTTCGAGGCCGGCTCCAACTTCAAGGCCGTGGTCGGCGCGGTCAACCCCACGGCGCGCGTGCCGGTGCTGATCGACGGCGACATCACGGTCTGGGATTCGCTCGCCATCGCCGAGTACCTGGCCGAGCAGTTCCCCGACAAGGCACTGTGGCCGCGCGACAAGGCCGCGCGCGCCCGCGCGCGCAGCGTCAGCGCCGAGATGCACTCGGGCTTCGGCAACCTGCGCAACCACTTCCCGATGAACATCGAGGCCTCGCTGCCCGAGGTCGGCGCGCGCGTGCTGCAGGAACAGCCCGGCGTGGTCGAGGACCTGGAACGCATCGCGGCCATGTGGAGCGAGCTGCTCGACACCCATGGCGGCCCGATGCTGTTCGGCGAGTTCGGCATCGCCGATGCCTTCTATGCGCCGGTGTGCATGCGCATCCGCAGCTACGGGCTGCCGATGCCGCCCGCGGCGCAGGCCTACATCGATCGGGTGGCGGCCCTGCCGGGCGTCGCCGCGTGGATCGAGCAGGCGCTCGCGGAGCAGGATTTCGTGGCCTTCGACGAGCCCTACCGGACCTCGCGCTGATCGTGGTTCGCGATCGGCGCGAGCCGGCCAGGCCGCGTCGCGCCGGTCAGAAGCGGTAGGTCGCCGACACGTAGGTCACGATCGGATTGAGCTTCAGGCGCGCTTCGCTGGTCGCGATCGGCAGGCCCGAGATCGAGGTCGTCGTGAGCTTGGCCTTGGTCTTCAGCGGGATGTAGGAGACCGAGAAGGAAATGCCCCAGTGCTTGTCGAACTGGTAGGCCAGGCCGGCGTTGAGCACGGGCGCGAAGGAGCTGTCGAGCTTGGCGGTGGTCGCGGTCGACAGCGGCCGCTGGTGCAGCTGGCTGCCGAGCGCTTCCTGCAGGTTCGAGGTCAGGTTGATGTCGCTGTACCAGACGTAGGTGGCGCCCAGGCCCACGAAGGGGCGGAAGGCCGAGTTGGCCTCGTTGAAGTAGTACTTGCCGAGGATGGTCGGGCTCCACTGCCGCGCTTCGCCGAGCTGGCCCACGCGCGCCAGCGTGCCGGTGCCGTTGAGCTTGAACTTCGGCGGGATGCCCAGCACGCCTTCCACGGCCCAGTGGTCGTCGACGAAGTACATGGCGCTCAGGCCCAGCGTGTCGGAATCGCTCACGCTCGCGCCCGAACCGACGAGCACGCTCTGCACCGGCGCCGTCAGCGTCAGCGGCTTGCTCTTGTCCTGCGGCGACAGATGGAACCAGCCCGCGCCGACGACCCAGTCGCCGGCCTTCTGTGCAAAGGCGCTGCCGGACGTCAGTGCCCCGAGGGCTGCCAACGCCAACATGGTCTTTTTCATGATGTGAATACTCCTTTGGTTGAAATTCCCCCTCCAAACGCGGTCCCGGTCTGCGGCCGGTGAGGCGTTCGAGCGCCTCGAACGAGCGAACGATCGTTCGATTTGCCGGGCAATTATCGAACGACCGTTCTTTTTAGGCCCTGCGGGGTATCCCTACACTGAGCGCATGAAAACCTATCTCGTCGGCGGCGCGGTGCGCGACCGCCTGCTAGGACGCCCGGTGTCGGACCACGATTGGCTCGTGGTCGGCGCCACGCCCGAGGCCATGGTGGCACAGGGCTTCCTGCCGGTGGGGCGCGATTTCCCGGTATTCCTGCATCCATCGACGCGCGAGGAATACGCGCTCGCGCGCACCGAGCGCAAGAGCGCGCCCGGCTACCGCGGCTTCGTGATCCATGCGGCGCCCGACGTGAGCCTCGAACAGGACCTCGCGCGGCGCGACCTGACCATCAACGCGATCGCGCTGCCGGCCGAGCGCGTGGCCGCCGACGGCAGCTTCGACCCCGCGCCCGCCGACCTCGCCGACCCCTTCGACGGCCAGCGCGACCTGCGCGAGAAGCGGCTGCGCCACGTCACCGACGCCTTCCGCGAGGACCCGGTGCGCATCCTGCGCGTGGCGCGCTTCGCCGCGCGCTTCGACGACTTCGAGGTCGCGCCCGACACGCTGGCGCTGATGCGCGAGATGGTCGCGGCCGGCGAGGTCGACGCGCTGGTGCCCGAGCGCGTGTGGCAGGAGCTCTCGCGCGGGCTGATGGAGACCCGGCCCTCGCGCATGTTCGAGGTGCTGCGCGCCTGCGGCGCGCTCGCGGTGCTGCTGCCCGAGGTCGACCGGCTCTGGGGCGTGCCGCAGCCCGCGCAGCACCATCCCGAGATCGACACCGGCGTGCACCTGATGATGGTGCTCGACACCAGCGCACGCCTGTCGGCGTCGCTGGGCGTGCGCTTCGCCTGCCTGATGCACGACCTCGGCAAGGGCACCACCGAGCCGGAGATCCTGCCGCGCCATATCGGCCACGAGAAGCGCAGCGCCGAGCTGCTGCAGGCGGTGTGCGAGCGCTGGCGCGTGCCGGTCGACCTCCGCGAGCTGGCCGAGGTGGTGGCGCGCGAGCACGGCAACATCCACCGCAGCGGCGAGCTCGATGCCGCCGCGCTGGTGCGGCTGCTCGAGCGCTGCGATGCCTTCCGCAAGCCCGCGCGCTTCGCCGAGGCGCTCTTGGCCTGCGAATGCGACGCGCGCGGCCGGCTCGGCTTCGCGCAGCGCGACTATCCACAGCGCGAGCGCCTGCTTGCGGTGCTGGCCGTGGCCGCGGCCGTGGCCACCGACGCGGTCGCGCGCCAGGCGCAGCAGGCCGGCGCCACCGGCCCGAAGATCGGCGAGGCGATCCACCGCGCGCGCATCGACGCGGTGAAGGCCGCGGCCGGCTGAGCCTCCAGCCAACCGGCCGGCGCGCCATACCACGCACGCCGCGGCATGTCTTCATGCCTATGGCGGAGGTTGCATGACTTAGGGCACTTCCCGGGCCGGACGCCATGGCTAGCATGGATCGGGTGATCGCCGCCCCGCCTCCCACCTCCTCGCCGGACCCGGCCGACGCGCCGGCCACGCAGGCCGCGCCGCGGGTCGCCGCCGCGCTGCCGCCGGACCTGGCGCTGCGCGTGCTGCGCGAGCACCTGGCCTCGGTCTACGGCGCCTACGACGCCTCGATCGCGGTGCACTTCGGCCTCGGCGCCGCGCTCGGGGCCGCGATGTACATCGCCTCGCCGCGCGGCTGGATCCTGGCCTGGATGGCGGCCCACCTGCTGCTCGGCCTCGCGCTGTACCTGATGCCGCGCTGGCATGCCGGCCTGCCGCTCGACCAGACCCCGCTGTGGGCGCGCCGGCATGCGCGCACCGTCACGCTGGTGAGCCTGGCGACCGCCACCGCGCCCTGGCTGTTCATCTCGCGCGGCGACCTGCCCGCGACCTCGGTGCTGACGGTGGTCGTCATCGGCAGCTGCGCGCGCGCCATGCAGCTGCTGTGGCCGCTCAAGCCCGCGCTCCACGGCTACACGCTGCCGATGATGCTGAGCCTGATCGGTGCGCTGGCCTGGCAGGGCGACGGCATGCACCTGTTCCTGTCGATCTTCAGCCTGGCTTATTTGCTGTTCACGCTGCGCGTGGGCCAGCAGCAGCACCGGCTGCTCACCGATTCGCTGGTGCTGCGCTTCGAGAACGAGGCGCTGGCCGAACGGCTGGGCGAGCAGATCGCCGCGGCCGAGCGCGCGAGCATCGAGAAGACCCGCTTCCTGGCCACCGCCAGCCACGACCTGCGCCAGCCGCTGCATGCGATCGCGCTGTTCGGCGCCGCGCTCGAGAACGAGCATCCCCAAAGCCGCAACGCGCAGCGCCTGATGCGCGCGGTGAACGCGCTCGGCAGTTCGCTCGACACCATGCTCGACGTCTCGCGCCTCGACGCCGGCGTGGTCGAACCGGTGCTCGAGCCGGTCTCGCTCGATGCCCTGCTCCGCGCGCTCAACCCCATGTTCTCGGGGCAGGCCGAGCAGCGCCAGCTGCAGCTGCGGCTGCGCGCGAGCGGCCTGTGGGTGCGCAGCGATCCGCGGCTGCTGCACCGCATGCTGTCGAACCTGCTCGACAACGCGCTCAAGTACACGGCGCGCGGCGGCGTGGCGGTGCGCGCGCGTGTGCGGCCCGGCGGCCACGGACAGGGCGATGCGGTGTGGATCGAGGTGGTCGACTCGGGCATCGGCATCGCGCCGGCCCAGCTCGAGCGCGTGTTCGAGGAGTTCTATCAGGTCGACAACCCCGGGCGCGACCGCTCGCACGGCCTGGGCATCGGCCTGGCCATCGTGCGCCGGCTCTCGCGGCTGCTCGGCCATCCGGTGCAGCTGCGCTCGCGCGTGGGACGCGGCACGCGCTTTCGGCTCGTGCTGCCGCGCTGCGACGCGCCCGTCGCCGCCGGGCCGTGGGCCGTGCGCGCCGAGGCGCTGACCGCCCCGACCGCGCCGGTGCCCGGCCGCATCCTGCTGATCGACGACGACGCCGAGATCCGCGCGGCGATGACCGCGCTGCTGCGGGCCCACGGCATCGACCTGCAGGCGGTGGCCGGCGAGGCCGAGGCGGCCGCGCTGCTGGCCTCGGGCCCGGCGCCCTTTCGCGCGCTGCTGTGCGACTACCGGCTCGCCAACGGCGACAACGGCCTCGACGTCGGCCAGCGCCTGCGCGCGCGTTTCGCGCTCGAAGCGCCGCTGCTGCTGGTGACCGGCGAGACCGCGCCCGAGCGGCTGCAGCGCGTGCGCGCCTCGGGCGTGCCGGTGCTGTTCAAGCCGGTGGAAGCCGCGGCGCTGCTGCGCGCGCTGGCCGATCTCGCGCCCCCCACGTCACCCGATACGGCGCCCGCCACGGCACGCTGAGGCTCCTCGCGGGTCGCGGCCCCGGCCCCCGGGCACGTCCGGTTTTGGCCGACACGGCACGCGCGGGGGCCGTGCTAAGGTCTTTCACGATGTCCAATCCCATCCACGGCAGCGATCCGCTGCCTCCTCCCCTGGGCCCGGACGCGGCCCTCTTCCTCGATTTCGACGGCACCCTGGTGGGCCTCGCGGCCACGCCCGAGGCGATCGAAGTTCCCCCTGCCCTGGTCGCGCTGCTCGGCGATCTCAAGGACCAGCTCGGCGGCGCCCTCGCCGTGGTGTCGGGCCGCCAGATCGACGTGCTCGACCGCTTCCTCGCGCCGCTGCGCCTGCCGGCCGCCGGCGAGCACGGCGTGCAGCGCCGCGATGCCAAGGGCGCGATGCAGGAGCAGCATCCGCCCGACCTGGTGCCCGTGCTCGAGATCGCCAACGAACTCGCGCGCGTGCACGAAGGCCTGCTGGTCGAGCGCAAGCACGCGGCCATCGCGCTGCACTACCGGCTCGCGCCGCAGCTCGAGGCGGTGTGCGGCGACGCCATGTCGCGCGCCATCGCCGACCAGCCTCAGCTCGAGCTGCTGCACGGCAAGTTCGTGTTCGAGGTCAAGCCCGCCGGCGTGAACAAGGGCATCGCCATCGACGCCTTCATGCACGAGCCGCCGTTCGCGGGCCGCGTGCCGGTGTTCGCGGGCGACGACACCACCGACGAGAGCGGCTTCGCCGTGGTGCAGCCGCGCGGCGGCATCGGCATCAAGGTCGGCTCGGGACCGAGCCTCGCGCTGCACCGGCTCGAGTCGCCGCGCGCCGTCTACGAATGGCTGGTGCAGGCGCGCGACCGGCTCGCGAACGCGCCGCGGCCCGCACCCGAAGAAGCTTCGCCAAGGAATCCCGGATGAGCGACACCCAGCAGGAAGAACAACGACCATCGACGGCCGCCGACGCGGCACCCACCAGCCGACATGCAGACCCGCAGGCGCGGCAACTGACCAAGGCCCCCGAGGACCGCGGCGGCGAGTCGGTGGCCGGCGCGGCCGGCCCCGACGACGAGGCACCGGTCGACGAAGGCACGGCCACCGCGCCCAAGCCGCGCGAATTTTCGCGCCCGGCCGACTGTTCGCTCAACCTCGGCGTGATCGGCAACTGCGCCTTCAGCGCGCTGATCGACGGGCGCGCGCGCGTGGTGTGGTGCTGCCTGCCGCGCTTCGATGGCGACCCGGTGTTCAACGCCCTGCTGCATCCGGGCGAGGGCGCGGCCGCCTGGGGCTTCGAGATCGAGGATTTCGCGCACGCCAAGCAGTGGTACGAGCCGAACACCGCCGTGCTGCGCACCCAGCTGTTCGACAGCGCGGGCCAGGGCATCGAGATCACCGACTTCGCACCGCGCTTCTACAGCCGCGCGCGCTACTTCCGCCCGCTGATGCTGGTGCGCCGCGTGCGCCCGATCGCCGGCGCGCCGCGCATGCGCGTGGCGCTCGACCCGCGCTTCCAGTGGGGCACGCAGGAGCCGGTGGAGGTCACGCGCGGCAGCAACCACATCCGCTACGTCGGCCCCGACGTGACGCTGCGGCTCAACACCGACGCCTCGATCTCGCACATCCTCTCGCGCCAGCCCTTCGTGGTCTCACGCGAATACAACTTCATGTTCGGCGTCGACGAGACCCTGCTCGACGGCATCGCCGACACCGCGCGGCGCTTCGAGCAGGAGACCATCGCCTACTGGCGCGTCTGGTCGAAGCGGCTCGCGATCCCCTTCGAGTACCAGGACGCGGTGATCCGCGCGGCCATCACGCTGAAGATGTCGCTGTACGAGGACACCGGCGCCATCGTCGCCGCGATGACCACCAGCATCCCCGAGGCGCCCGACAGCCAGCGCAACTGGGACTACCGCTACTGCTGGCTGCGCGATGCCTTCTTCGTGGTGCGCGCGCTCAACTCGCTGAGCGAGGTCGGCACGATGGAGGACTACCTGCGCTGGCTCGGCAACGTGGTGATCGGCTCGCACGGCGAGCACATCCAGCCGCTGTACGGCATCGGGCTCGAACGCGAGCTGCCCGAGTCCTTCGTCGAGACCCTGCCCGGCTACCGCGGCATGGGCCCGGTGCGCGTGGGCAACCAGGCGCAGGAGCATTTCCAGCACGACGTCTACGGCAACATCGTGCTGGGCGCCGCGCAGGCCTTCCACGACCACCGGCTGCTGCAGCGCGCGGGCGAGGCGGAGTTCCCGCACCTCGAGGCCGTGGGCGAGCGCGCGATCGCGGTCTACGGCACGCCCGACGCCGGCATGTGGGAGCTGCGCACGCGTGCGCGCGTGCACACCAGCTCGGCGCTCATGAGCTGGGCCGCCTGCGACCGGCTCGCGAAGATCGCGCGCGCGCTCGAGAAGAACGCGCACGCCGAGGCCGCGTCGGCCGGCAAGCCCGTGGACACCCGCATCGACTTCGCCGAGCGCGCCGCCTACTGGCACGGCCATGCCTCGCGCATGCGCGAGGAGATCCTCTCGAAGTCGTGGAGCGAGGAGCGCCAGGCCTTCGCCGAGAGCTTCGGCGGCCGCGAGCTCGACGCCAGCATCCTGCTGATGGCCGAGGTGGGCCTGATCGACGCGCGCGATCCGCGCTTCGTCTCCACCGTCGACGCGATGGAGAAGACGCTGTGCGACGGCCCCTACATGCGTCGCTACGAGGCAGCCGACGACTTCGGCAAGCCCGAGACCGCGTTCAACATCTGCACCTTCTGGCGCATCGACGCGCTCGCGAAGATCGGCCGCGAGGCCGAGGCGCGCCAGATCTTCGAGACCATGCTGGCCGCGCGCAATCCGCTCGGCCTGCTGTCCGAGGATACGCATCCGGTCACGGGCGAGATGTGGGGCAACTTTCCGCAGACCTATTCCATGGTCGGCATCATCAACGCGGCGATGCGTCTGTCCGCCCCCTGGGACTCCGCCATATGAGCCGCCTCGTCGTCATCTCCAACCGCGTGGCCGACCCGCGCAAGCCCGCCGCCGGCGGCCTGGCCGTGGCGCTCGGCGAGAGCCTGCAGCAGTCGGGCGGCATGTGGTTCGGCTGGAGCGGCCAGATCGTCGAGGACGGGCCGACCGGCGAAGGCGAGCTGCGGCGCCAGCAGGCCGGCAAGGTCACGCTGGCCACCATCGACCTGAGCCGCGAGGACCACGACAGCTACTACCTCGGCTACAGCAACGACGTGCTGTGGCCGGTGTTCCACGACCGGCTCGACCTGGCCCATTTCGACGCCAACTTCATCGGCGGCTACCGGCGCGTGAACCAGCTGTTCGCGCGCAAGCTGATGCCGCTGCTGAAGGAGGACGACGTCATCTGGGTGCACGACTACCACCTGATCCCGCTGGCGGCCGAGCTGCGCGCCATGGGCTGCAGGCAGCGCATCGGCTTCTTCCTGCACATCCCGCTGCCGCCGCAGATCATCCTGGCGGCGATCCCGCAGCACGAGTGGCTGATGCGCTCGCTGTTCGCCTACGACCTGATCGGCTTCCAGGCCCAGCAGGACGTGCAGCACTTCGAGCACTACGTGCACAACGAAGCCAAGGGCGAGAGCCTGGGCGGCGAGATGTACCGCGCCTACGGCAACACGGTGCGCGCGGCGGCGTTCCCGATCGGCATCGACGTCGACGAGTTCGCGGCGCTCACCCATGCCAAGGAAGCGCGCGACATGTACGAGACCATGAAGCGCGAGTACTCGCAGCGCCGGCTGCTGCTGGGCATCGACCGGCTCGACTACTCCAAGGGCATCCCGAACCGGGTGCGCGCCTTCCGCGAACTGCTGGCCCACTACCCCGAGAACCGGCGCAGCGCCACCTTGATCCAGATCGCCTCGCCCACGCGCGAGACGGTCGATGCCTATGCCGACATCCGGCGCGAGCTCGAGTCGCTGTGCGGCGCCATCAACGGCGACTACGGCGAGCTCGACTGGATGCCGGTGCGCTACATCCACCGCATGGTCGCGCGCAAACGCGTGCCGGGCCTGTGCCGCGCCGCGGCCGTGGGCCTGGTGACGCCGCTGCGCGACGGCATGAACCTGGTCGCCAAGGAGTACGTGGCGGCGCAGGACCCGGCCGACCCCGGCGTGCTGGTGCTGTCGCGCTTCGCGGGCGCGGCCGAGCAGATGCAGGAGGCGCTGCTGGTCAATCCCTACGACACCCACGGCACCGCCGAGACGGTGCAGCAGGCGCTGCAGATGCCGCTGGAGGAACGCCGCGAACGGCACCAGGCGCTGCTCTCGCGCATTCGCGCGCAGGACATCCACTGGTGGCGGCGCAGCTTCCTCGAGACGCTGCGCGAGGCGGCCAGCGTGCGCTGACGCGGCCGCTCACCAGCCGGTGAGCAGCTGCATCAGCCGCATCACCGGCCGCCGCGGCACGGCCCAGGCGGCCGACACCGGCTCGGCCGGCGGCTCGGCCCGCGCGGGCAACCGCCGTGCGACGGCGATCGGCGCATGGATGCGCAGCTGCACGGGCGACAGCGCCGTCAGCTCGATCCAGCCGCCGTGCTCCACGCCATGCGTCTCGCCCTCGCCGAGCACCGTGTGCGCGGTCCACACGGCCTCGCCGATCCAGCGCGGCGGCGCCGACACCCGCACGCGGCCCTCGGCCACCTGCAGCCAGGTGCCGGCGTCCACCGCCGTGCGGAAGGAGTCGCCGGCTTCGAGGAAGACGGCATCGGGGGCTTGCGAGAGGGTGGTGATCATGGCGGTACCTCGGCGGTTCGGAAGTCGGTGAAGGAAGGGCTGGGCGCGCTTCGATCGTAGAAATTCCCCGGCCCGTGAAACAGGCACACGCCAACGCGATTCGCACCGGAACAGCCCAGGCCGGCGGCCATCTGTTATGGTCGTTTTCCCTCGCAACTGCATCTGTTTTCCAATGAACGATCGCGCGAGCATCGAGGCCATGGACTCGCTACCGCTCTACCGGCAACTGGCGGCGCGCTACGTGGACGCGATCCACACCGGCTCGCTCAAGCAGGGCGACCGCCTGCCCTCCCTGCGCAGCCTGATGCGGCTGCACACCATCAGCCTGTCGACCGCACTGCAACTGTGTCGCGCCATGGAGAGCGACGGCTGGGTCGAGGCGCGCGACCGCTCGGGCTACTTCGTGCGCCGGCCGCGCCGGCTCGCGATCGCGCCGATGGAGGAGCCGCTGACCGTGCTGCCGCCCGATCCGGCGCAGTACGTGGGCATCCATGCGCGCGTGTCCGACTTCGTGGTGCGCGGCCGCACGGCCGGCGACACGCTCAATTTCGCGATCGCGCGCGGCGCGCCGCAGCTCTATCCGGCCGAGGCGCTGCGCAACGCGATGACGCGCGCGCTGCGCCACAAGCCCGAACTGCTGACCTCGGCCACGCCGCAGAAGGGCAATGCGCAGTTCCGCGCCGTGCTGGCCCAGCGCAGCCTGCGCATCGGCATGACGATCCCGCCCGACGAGGTGCTGGTCACCAACGGCTGCATCGAGGCGCTGAACCTCGCGCTGCGCGCGGTCACGCAGCCCGGCGACACGGTGGCCGTGGAGTCGCCCACCTTCTACGGCCTGCTGCAGGTGCTCGAGAGCCTGGGCCTGCGCGCGCTCGAGATTCCGACCAGCCCGCAGACCGGCATCTCTATCGAGGCGCTCGAGCTCGCGCTGCAGGCCTACGACAACGTGAAGGCCGTGGCCGTGGTGCCGCACCTGCAGAACCCGCTGGGCAGCGTGATGCCCGACGCGCACAAGCAGCGGCTCGCGCAGCTGTGCGAGCGCCACGGCATCCCGGTGATCGAGGACGACTCCTACAGCGAACTGGTCGACAGCGAGACCCCGCTGCGCGCGCTCAAGTCGTGGGACCGCACGGGCAACGTCATCTACTGCGCCTCGCTGCACAAGATCCTGGCGCCCGGCCTGCGCCTGGGCTGGATCACCGCCGGGCGCTGGCATGCGCGCGTGGAGATGCTCAAGTACGCCCAGACGCGCAACAACGAAGACCTGGCCCAGCTCGCGGCCGGCGAATTCATGGGCACCGGCAGCTACGACCGCCACCTGCGCCGGCTGCGCGAGCACCTGGGCCGCCAGCGCGAGCAGACGGCCGAGGCGATCGCGAACTACTTTCCCGCCGGCACCCGGCTCAACCTGCCGCGCGGCGGGCTGCAGCTGTGGCTGGAGCTGCCCGAGCGCATCGGCGCCAACGCCCTGTTCGAGGCGGCACTGGCCGAGCGCATCCAGATCGCGCCCGGCGCCATGTTCTCGAACTCGGGCCGCTTCGACCACTACCTGCGCATCAACTGCGGCTGGCCCTACTCGCCGGCCATCGATGCGGGGTTGAAGCGGCTCGGCGAGCTCGCGGCGCAATGCTGCGCCGCGGTGCGTCGGGCTGCCTGAACCTCGGCTCGCTCAGGGCACGATCGGCGTCAGTTCCGTGGCGCCCTTCGCCGCATAGGCCGCGAACAGCGCGTTCGAGGCCGCAAGGTTCAGCCGCAGCTGCTGCTTGCCGACCGCCTTCGACTTGTAGCCGGACGACACCTCGCCGCCGCGTTCGATGAAGACGCGCTCGTAGTCGATGAACTGCGCGAAGTCGCCCACCTGGCTGAAGCTCAGCACGCGCGCATCGCCCAGGGTCTCGATCTTGTAGGTGCCCGTACCGACCGCGATGCAGTTGCGCGGCGAGCCGTTGATCACGCGCTGCTGGCATTGCAGGAAGGTCACGGCGTTGCTGCTGCCGCCCGCGAAGCTCGCGCGCATCAGGTAGTTGCCGGTGTAGTAGCCGGTGATGGTGGCCGCGGTGCCCAGCGGCGCGCCGCCGACCGTGCCCAGCTCGATCGAGGTGGCACCCCACCACTCGTTCGTCGGTCCGCTCTGGAAGCTGCCGTTGTCGCCGTCGATGGTGCCCGCACCGAAGACGCAGGGCACGCCCGGGCTGCGCTGGATCAGCGTCTCGAGGGTCGCGATGCGCGCGGTGGCTGGCAGCGGGGTCGCCGCGCAGGCCACGGTGCCCCGGGTGCTGTCACCGCCTTGCGCGATGTCCGCCGGATAGAGCTGGACCTTCGCGTTGTCGCGCACGTCGTACGCAATGGCGGTGGCGAGGTCCATGCTGCCTTGCAGGCGCAACCGGGAGCCGGCCGGGAAGGTGGCGCTGCCGAGGTCGGCGCTGATCGCCGCCGCGCTGGCCTGCGGGCCCCAGTTCGCATAGCGCGATCCATAGGGCCCGTTGCTGGTGTAGGGGTACGACTTGATGCGGTTCACCACGTCGGCCAGCTTCTGGCCCGAGATGTCGATATCGATGCGGCGCGAGCGGCTCACGCTCAGGCCGTCGCAGTAGTCCGAGATGTTGCGCCCGGCGGCGTCGCGCACGGTGGTCGTGTTCTTCGAGTCCGCGCACGCGAGCCAGCTGCGGCCGTTCCAGTGCAGGTCGCCGACCCGCGCCGGATCGCCGCCCGAGGCCCAGCGCGTGACCGTGCCGGCCACGTTGCGCTCGCGCCGGTCGCGAAAGTGCGTCAGTCCGTCCACCGGCGTGTTCTCCGCGACGGTCGAGACCAGCAGGCGGCGGCTCCAGTTGTTGCTGTCGGAGATGGTGAACCAGTCGAGGATGCCGGTCGCCGCGATGGCCTCGCCGGCGCCCACGGACGGTCCGGCGGCCAGCTTGGTGAGGCCCACGGCCACGCCGATGTTGGCCGGGCGCAGCTGGTTCTCCTGGGGGCTGGTCGCGTAGTAGGTCGACTGGCCCGCCATCAGGTCCTGGCACGACTTGGTGCCGACGCCGCCCGCGCAGCTGGCGCGCGAGAACTCCTGGTTCACGAGGTTGCGCACCGAGGTCAGCTTGTCGAGCAGCATGCGCTGCGTCTCGAGCGAGATGTCGCCGGCCGAGATGGTGCCGCCGCTGATGTCGGCGGTGCCGATGCTGTCGGCCAGCGTGCGGGAGATCGCCTGCGAGAACGCGACCAGCGTCGCGGCCGTGGTGGCCGAGAGCAGGTCGCCGTTGGCGGTGTAGTCGTCGAACAGGCTGCCGCCCAGGCCGAGCTGCGCGCGCAGGTTGGCTTCGGCTTCGGCGGAGGTGGCGCCCGCGCCGGTGCCCAGGTAGTGCACGAGCGTGGTCAGCGGGCTCGCGAGGCCCGGCTTGTCGGCCGGTGCCTTGAGCACGTAGGCGGTCTTCACCGGCCCGAGCTCGGCATCGACGGCGTCGGTGCCCACGAGCGCGACGACCGGGTACTTGCCGGCGTCCGCGGCATCGATCTCGAGCGTGACCTTGCCCGCCGTGTCGGTCCTGCCGCTGGGCTCGCCGCTGTCGAGCAGGCCGTTGTTGTTCTTGTCGAGGAAGACGTTGGCATTGCGCAGCACGCCGTCGACCACCTTGACCTCGAGCTTCTGCGCGGCCGGCGGTGCGGGCGCCGGTGGCGGCGGCGGCGGCGCGACGCCGACGAAGGGAAAGCCACCGCCACCACCGCCGCCTCCACCCCCGCATGCCGCCAGCGCCAGCAACGCCGCGACGCTCGCCAGCGACATGCCCGAACGCGAGAACACCCTCTTGGAACCAGTCATGGGAACACTCCTTTTTTTGCGTCAACGAAGGTTCTCCATGAACCCCCTCGGCTCGAGTGTTCTGGCCCGCGCGCGGGCGCGCATCATCGAAATGAATGAGAAGCGGGGTGATGGCGCGAATTGATCGCGCGGGGCCGGTGCGGGTCCGGCCCGGTGCCGGCGGCGTTCAGTCGAGCAGCGCGAGCGCCGCGTAGTCGCCGATCTTGTCGCCGAGGCCCGCGCGCACCAGCTCGACGCCGCGCGTGAGCGGCAGCAGCCGGCCGTCGATCTGCGCCTGCAGCCGCGGCAGCAGGAAGTCGCTGTGGTGCAGGAACACGCTGCCGCCGAGGCTGATGCGCTGCAGGTCGAGCGTGGCGACCAGGTTGTAGAGCAGGCGGCCCATGACGCGGCACAGCGCGTCGACCACCTCGAGCGCATGCCGCTCGCCGGCCGAGGCGGCCGCGAACAGGTCGGGCGCGGGCCGGCCGAAGCGGCGGTCGATGGAGTTGCCGGCCACCAGCGCCTCGACGTCGCCGATGTTGCCGCAGCCGCACAGCGCGCCGCTGCCGTCGTCGGCCACGAAGCTGTGGCCCGCATGGCCCGCGTTGCCGTTCTTGCCGCGCAGCGCGCGGCCGTCCACGCACAGGCCCACGCCCACGCCGGTGCTCCAGGTGACGTAGGCGCAGTGGTCCAGGCCCTGCAGCGCGCCCCAGTGGCGTTCGGCCTCGAGCGCGGCCACGGCGTCGTTCTCGACGCGCACCCAGCCGTAGCGCTGCGCGAGCGGCGCCTCAACCACCGCCGTCATCCAGTCGTTGGGCAGGCCGCGCGCCGGGCCGGCGATGCCGCCGCAGATGTTGGGCGTGGCGAGTTCGACCTTGCCGTCGCGCAGTTCGAAGGGACCGGTCGAGGACACGCCCACGCGCTCGATGCTTGCGGGGTCGACCTTCTGCTCGGCGCAGACGGCATCGATCATGCGCAGGATCTGCTGCGCCACCGCGTCGTTGTCGCCGGTCTTCGCGGTGGGTTCGCTGCGCCGGCCGATCAGCGGCGCATCGCTCGAAGCGGAAAGGCTCACGGCCACCTTGGTGCCACCGATGTCGACGCAGGCTCTCATTGCGGTTGTCTTCTCTTTCAGGTGCGAAACGGCTACAGCAGCCGGGCCACCAGCGCGGCCAGCATGCTGAGCACCACCGTGCTCGCGATCGGCAGCTGCCATTCGCGGCCGAAGGCGCGGAACTCGAAATCGCCGGGCAGTCGTCCGAAGCCGAAGCGGCGCAGCCAGGCGGTCAGGCCGCTCATGAGCACCAGCGCGAGGACGACGACGATCAGCCAGCGAAGCATGAAACCAGTCTAGCCCTGGAGCACGGCCAGCGCTTGTCGGTGAAGTTCGGGTGTGGCCGCCGCGATCACGCGGCCGTCGGACTTCAGCCCCAGCGGCCGGCCTTCCCAGTCGGTGATCACGCCGCCCGCGGCCTCGATCAGCCCGGCCGGGCCGAGGTAGTCGTAGGGCTGCAGGCCGGTCTCGACCACCAGGTCGATGGTGCCGCCCGCGAGCTGGGCATAGCCGTAGCAGTCGCCGCCGAAGCGGCGCATCGCGCACTGGCGGCTCAGCCGGTCGAAGGCCTGCCAGTCGGCGGGCGCGAAGATATCGGGCGAGGTGGTGACGATGCGCGCCTTGGCGACCTCCGTGCAGGCGCTCGCATGCACCGGCTGGCCGTCGCGCGTGGCGCCCACGCCGGCCTGGCCGACCCAGCGCTCCTTGAGCACCGGCATGTCGACCATGCCGAACACCACGCGCCCGCCCTGCAGCACGCCGATCAGCGTGCCCCACAGCGGCGAGCCGGTGATGAAGCTGCGGGTGCCGTCGATCGGGTCGAGCACCCAGACGCGCTCGGCCTCGAGGCGCTCGGCGCCGTGTTCCTCGCCGTAGATGCCGTCGGCCGGCGCACGCTGCGCCAGCAGCTCGCGCATGGCGGTCTCGGCCGCGCGGTCGGCCAGCGTGACCGGGCTCTCGTCGGCCTTGGTGATGATGTCCAGCGGGGTGCGGAAATGACGCATCGACTGGGCGGCGGCGGCGTCGGCCAGCGCCTGCGCGAGGCTCGGGAGATCGGCGTTGGAAGTGCTCATGGCGAAGGACTGCGGGCAAGGCGGCACGGTTGCCGCGGACCCCGGATTAGACCCGACCTTGCGCCGGGGTCCAGGCCGAACTTGGATCGGCGCGGGGTTTGACCGACGCTGCAGCGCGTCCTAGCATGGCCCGGAAATTGCCAAGCGGAGACGACATGACCAGCTTCCAGCCCCTGCGCCGCGCCCTGCTCGCGGCCCTGCTCGGCACCGCCGCCGCCCTCGCCCACGCCACGCCGTCCGAATCGGAACACCGGCTGATCGACTCGCTGATCCAGCGCGTGGCGAAGATGGGCTCGATGACCTTCCTGCGCAATGGCAGCGAGTACAACGCCGCCGATGCCGCCAAGCACATGCAGGCCAAGTACGAGCATTTCCGCAAGGAGATCGTGACCGCCGAGGACTTCATCGAGCGCTGCGCCACGCGCTCGGAGATGACCGGCCAGGCCTACCGCGTGAAGCTCACCAACGGCGTGGTCAGGGAATCGAACGAGTTCCTGCGCGCCGAACTGCGCAGCCTGCGCGAGGACGCGAAGAAGGGCGGCGGCAAGGCCGGCTGAAGCGCGTCAGCGCTGCTGGCCCCACTTGCGCACCGTCAGGCGCTCGAGCGTCTTGAAGCCCAGGCTTTCCACCAGCAACCCGATCAGCACCACCATGACGAGGCCCGCGAACACGCGGTCGGTGTAGAGCTCGTTGCGGTTCTGGAAGATGTACCAGCCGAGCCCGCCCTTGCCCGAGGAGGCGCCGAACACGAGTTCGGCCGCGATCAGCGTGCGCCAGGCGAAGGCCCAGCCGATCTTGAGCCCCGAGAGGATCGACGGCAGCGCGGCCGGCACCAGGATCTGCAGCACGTAGCGCAGGCCCGTGAGCCCGTAGTTGCGCCCGGCCATGCGCAGGGTCTCGGGCACGCCCTGGAAGCCGGCGTAGGTGTTGAGCGCCAGCGGCCACAGCACCGAATGGATCAGCACGAACACAAGGCTGCCGCGGCCCAGGCCGAACCACAGCAGCGCCAGCGGCAGCAGCGCGATCGCGGGCAGCGGGTTGAACATCGAGGTCAGCGTGTCCAGCAGGTCGCGGCCGATGCGCGTGGACACCGCGAGCGTGGTCAGCGCGAAGGCCAGCGCCACGCCCGCGAGGTAGCCCTGCACCAGCACCGCGAGCGAGATGCGCACCTTCTCGAGCAGCTCGCCGCTGGCCAGGCCCTCGACCAGCGCGCGCGCGGTGGCGCTGAAGGTGGGCAGCAGCAGGTCGTTGTCCTGCCAGCGTGCCGCCAGTTCCCACAGCAGCGCGATCGCGACCAGGATCAGCCCCTTGCGCAGCCAGGCCTGCGAAGCCAGGCGCGCGCCCAGCGGCAGCCGGCGCTCGACCGGCAGCTCGGTGAAGGGTTCGAGCGTGCGCTCGTACTCGGGGCGCACGGGGGGAAGGATCGCGCTCATCGGCCGGCCTCGGTGTCGTGTGCTTCGTCGAACAGCATGTCGTGGATGCGCTTGGCGGTCTGCTGGAATTCGGTGCCGCCGAGGCTGTCGAGCGTGAAGCCATGGCTGTTGATTTCGGCGCGCATGCGCCCGGGATGCGGCGACAGCAGCGCGATGCGGTTGCCCACCACCAGCGCCTCCTCGATCGAGTGGGTGACGAACAGCAGCGTGAAACGCACCTCGTCCCACAGCGCCAGCAGCTCCTGCTGCATGCGCCGGCGCGTGAGCGCGTCGAGCGCGGCGAAGGGCTCGTCCATCAACAGCACGCGCGGCTGCATCGCGAGCGCGCGCGCGATCGCCACGCGCTGCTTCATGCCACCCGAGAGCTGGTGCGGATGCACGTCGGCGAATTTCGCGAGGCCCACCTTGTCGAGGTAGTGCAGCGCGCGCTCGGCCGCCTCCTTGCGGCCCAGCGTGCGCGAGGCCAGCAGCGGGAACATGACGTTCTGCTTGACGGTCTTCCACGGCGGCAGCTGGTCGAACTCCTGGAACACCACGATGCGGTCGGGCCCGGGCCGCAGCACGCGCTCGCCGGCCAGCCGGATCTCGCCCTCGACCGGCGCGATGAAGCCCGCGACCGATTTCAGCAGGGTCGACTTGCCGCAGCCCGAGGGGCCGAGCAGCACGAAGCGGTCGGCCTGGTGCACGTCGAAACTCACGCGGTGGGTGGCGCGCACCACGCGCTCGGGCGTGCGGTACTCGAGGCTGACGCCGTCGACCTGCAGCAGCGGCGCCGCGGCTTCGGGCGCGCGCGACTCGTCGCGTGCCAGGTCCGGGAACGAGGACCCGGCCGCGGGCGCTACCCGCTGCCGGTGGACCAGGGCCTCGGCCCGCGAATCCAGCACCGCCGCCGCGCTCATCATCAGTTGCCCGAGGCGTTGTGGGCGTCGTCGAAGAAGTAGTCCTTCACCGAGGCCGGCTTGTTCTTGATCGCGCCCACGCGGTGCATGAAGTCGGCCAACGTGTAGGTGTTCTGCGGCGTGGTCTTGAACTGCACCTCGGGGTTCTTGATGATCTTCAGCAGCAGCTCGCGGTCGAGGGTGGCGTTGCTGACCTTGAGGTAGATGTCGGCCGCCTTCTCGGGGTTGGCGCTGACGAACTTCGCGGCCTCGTCGAGCGCGTCGATGAAGGCCTTGTAGGTCTTCGGGTTCTCGTTGCGGAATTTCTCGGTGGCGTAGAGCACCGTGGCCGACGAGGGGCCGCCCAGCACCTGGTAGGAGTTCAGCACGATGTGCGCCGCGGGGTTGCCCGCGAGCTCCTGTTCCTGGAACGGCGGGTTGCCGAAGTGGGCCGTGATCTCGGTGCCGCCCTTGATGATGGCCGCGGCCGCGTCGGGATGCGGCACCGCCACGCTGATCTTGTCGAGCTTGTTGAATTCCTTGTCGCCCCAGAGCTTGGCCGAGGCGAACTGCAGCACGCGCGACTGCACCGACACGCCGACCGCGGGCAGCGCGATGCGGTCCTTGTCCGTGAAGTCGGCGATGGTCTTCACGTTCGGGTTGTTGCTCACCAGGTAGTAGGGGAAGTTGCCCAGCGAGGCCACGCCCTTGACGTTCTGCTTGCCCTTGGTGCGGTCCCACAGCGTGAGCAGCGGGCCGACGCCCGCGCCCGCGATCTCGATGTTGCCCGACAGCAGCGCGTCGTTGACCGCCGAGCCGCCCGAGAGCTTGACCCATTCGACCTTGGCGTCGACGCCCGCGGCCTTCGCGTGCTTCTCGATCAGCTTCTGTTCCTGCGCCACGTTGAGCAGCAGGTAGACGATGCCGAACTGCTCGGCGATGCGGATCTGGCCTTCGGCGTGCGCGGCGAGGCTGCCGGCCAGCAGGCCGAGGCCGGCGACGAGGGATGCGGCCTTGCGGGTGAAGCGGTTCATGGCGGGAAGGACTCCAAGGGAAGAAATTCGGGGTGCAGCGCTCCGCGCGGACCCGGCATCGCCGGTCCGTCGAGGAGATTCGTCTGCGGAGGTGGTCGGTCTCGGTCTATCGGGGCTCGTCGCCCACGATGGTGGTGCGGTTGAGCCGGCGGCGCAGGTGGTCGGGCGTGCCCGCCGCCAGGTGCATCAGCGAGCGGTTGTCCCAGAACACGAGGTCGTGGGGCGCCCATTGGTGGCGGTAGACGAATTCGGGCTTCACGCTGTGCGCGAACAGCTCGGACAGGAGTTCATCGCTTTCTTCCTTCGGCAGGCCGACGATGCGGGTGGTGAAGTGCTCGCTGACGAACAGCGCCTTGCGCCCGGTCTCGGGATGCGTGCGCACCACCGGCTGCACCGCGGGCGCGACCTGGTCGATCTGCGCCTGCGAGAGCTTGGGCCGCCACGGGTTCTTGGCGCGCAGTTCCTCGTACTTGGCGAGGTAGCTGTGCTCGGCCTTGAGCGGCAGGATGCGCTGCTGCAGGTCGCTCGGCAGTGCTTCCCAGGCCAGATGCTGGTCGGCGAACAGCGTGTCGCCGCCCTCGCTGGGCAGTTCCTGCGCGTGCAGCAGGGAGCCGAGGCTGGGCTTGGGCTTGTAGGAGATGTCGGAATGCCAGTAGACGCCCGCGTCGCCGAGGCCGATGGGCTCGCCGTTCTCCTTGATGTTGGAGACGATGAGGATCTCGGGATGGTTCTTGAGCTGGAACTGGTGCAGGACGTGGATCTCGAGCGGGCCGAAGCGGCGGCTGAAGTCGATGTGCTGCTGGGGGGTGATCTGCTGGTTGCGGAAGACCAGGACGTGGTGGTCGAGGTGGGCGCGGTGGATGCGGGCGAAGTCTTCTTCCGGGATGGGGCGCGCGATGTCGAGGCCGATGACTTCGGCGCCTACGGGGGCGGGGAAGGGGCGGATCTCGAAGGATTGGGTGCGCTCGGGGACGAGGACTTGGCTCATGTGCCGCAATGTAGGCGGGGATGGGGGGGTTGGGCAACGAACTCTTCGTTGAATGCTTATGACTGCTCTGGTGTTTTTTGGGTTTTCTCTCTTTGCTTAGGCTGTTGGCCGGGACTCGCCCCGGCGGGCGACTTACTTTTCTTGTCTCGCCAAGAAAAGTAAGCAAAAGAAGGCGACCCCACTGTCTGCGTCCCTTCGCTTCGCTACGGGCAACCTGCGGTGCTCGCGTTTCGCGGGGTCTCGCAGAACTCGCTTCGCTCAAACAGCTGCGAGCCCTGATCCGCGAAACGCTGCGCTCCTCGGCGCAGCCAGAGGGGGGCGTTCAGGCCTTTGCTTCGCTCGGCCTTGCAATGCTGTTCGGGCCATCGCTTCGCTCGGCCTTGTGTTTGTCTTGTCCCCTCTCCCTCTGGGAGAGGGTTAGGGTGAGGGCACCGGGCCTCACCGATGTTGCGACGGTATCCACCGCCCAGCGCCCTCACCCCAGCCCTCTCCCAGAGGGAGAAGGAGCAAGACAAAGGCCGAGCGAAGCGAAGGCCCGAGTAGATGTCGTGTGGCCGAGCGCAGCGATGGCCCGAACCACTCCCCTCTGGCTGTGCCGAGGAGCGCAGGAGAAAGCGGGATAAGGGCCGCAGCTGTCTGAGCGAAGCGAGTTCTGCGGACCCCCGCTTTCTTCGAGCACCGCAGGTTGCCCGTAGCGAAGCGGAGGGACACAGACAGTGGGTCGCCTTTTCTTTGGTTACTTTCTTTTGGCGAAGCAAAAGAAAGTGACTCGCCCGCCGGGGCGAGACCCGGCCAACAGCCTCACCAAAAGCGCGCCTTCAAAAAAGATCAGAGCGTATGACTCCGATCCCCCTCACTAAACCCAACAGCCTCCCAAGCATCACCCACAGCAAACCCCACCACCTTGAACAACTCCCCCATCTCATGCTCATGCACCAACCGAGCCCCCATAGCCCTCTCCCCCACAGAAGCCGTCTCCATCAAAGAAACCAGCCCGCAGTTCAGCAGAAACCGCGCCTGACTCGCATACCCCAACACGGCAAACCCCGCCTCCTGCCCCGCCAACGCCACCCCCGTGAAGTCGACGTGCGCAGTGATGTCCTTCAACCCCACGTCCGACAGCGGATCCCCATCCGCCCGATGCGCCCGATGGCACATCACCGTCCCCATGTGCCGCTGCGGGTGGTAGTACTCGCTCTCGGGAAAGCCGTAGTCGATCAGGAAGACAGCCCCGCGCTCGAGCCGGTCCGCCAGTGTCGCCACGAAGGCCTTGGCCTGCGGATGGATCTCGGTCAGGTAGTCGTGCTCGCCCGGCACCTCGACCGGCGGCCGCAGCTCGGTCTCGCGGTCGGCCCAGGCCCAGCCGTCGCCGGCCGCATTGCGCACCACGCCGCGCTCGAACCAGCGCCCGCCGTGGCGCGCGAGCAGTTGCACCGGCATCGCGTCGAGCACCTCGTTGCCGACCACCACGCCCTGCATCGCCGCGGGCAGCTCGAGCCGCCATTCGACGCGGTCGCCGAAGCGCGCCAAGGCCTGCTGCTGGCGCGCGCGCAGGGTGCCCGAGAGGTCGACGATGCGGTAGTTCACGTCGCCGCGGCCCAGCGCATCGAGCGCATCGAGCAACTGTGCGGCGAGCGCGCCCGAGCCGGCGCCGAATTCCCACACCGTGGCGGTGCCGGTCTTCTCGAGCGCCTCGGCCAGTTGCGCGGCCAGCGCGCGGCCGAACAGCGGGGTGAGCTCGGGCGCGGTCACGAAGTCGCTGCCCGATTCGGGCATCTGGCCGAACTTGGCGAGGCTGTTGGCGTAGTAGCCGAGGCCGGGCGCATAGAGCGCGAGCGCCATGAAGCGGTCGAAGCCGATCCAGCCGCCGGCGCGCTCGACGGCACGGGCGATCAGGGTATCGAGGGCGATGGGTAAACTGCTGTGGGTCTGTGTCGTCACGGGCACCGATTCTCCTCGCATCCTCCAGCCCCCACCTTCCGCATGAGCGCCGCGCCCTCCTCCACCGCCACGCCACCCGAGCGCCGCACCGTCCTCGTCACGGGCGCGGGCAAGCGGCTGGGGCGCGAGATCGCGCTGGCGCTGGCCGCGGGCGGCTGGCGCGTGGCGGTGCATTTCCGCCAGTCGCGCGCCGAGGCCGAGCAGACGGTGGCCGACTGCGCCGCGCTCGCAGGCGAGGCCCATGCCTTCGGCGCCGACCTGCTCGACGAGGCCGCCACGCGCGCGCTGCTGCCTCAGGTGGCGGCGCACTTCGGCCGGGTCGACGCGGTGGTGCACAGCGCCGCGCTGTTCGAGCACGACGACGCGGCCAGCTTCAGCTACGCGCTGATGGACCGCCATGCGCGCGGCAACACGGGGGCCGCGATCGTGCTGGCGCAGGCGCTGCACGCGCACCTCGCGCAGCGCGACCCAGAAGGCACGCTCACCGGCGCGGTGGTCCACATGCTCGACCAGAAGCTGTGGAACACCAACCCCGATTTCCTCAGCTACACGCTCTCCAAGGCCGCGCTCGAGGCCGCCACGCCGATGCTGGCGCTGGCGCTCGCGCCGCGCGTGCGCGTGGTGGGCGTGGCGCCCGGCCTCACGCTGCCGAGCCACATGCACGACGACGACAAGTTCGCGCAGCTGCACAGGCTGTCGCCGCTGGGGCGCTCGTCCACGCCGGCCGACGTGGCCGCCACCGTGCGCTTCGCGCTCGAGAACGGCTCGATCACCGGCACCACGCTGCTGGTGGACGGCGGCCAGCACCTGATGAAGTTCGAGCGCGATTTCTCGCACATGTGAATCCAGGCCCGCCGCCCGAGGCCCCTTCTTTCGAGCCCCACCCGATGTCACCCACCACCCCCCTCGGGCGCCAGACGCTCACCCTCCACGGCCTGCGCTTCGACGCCAACCTCGGCATCCTCGAGCAGGAGAAGGTCGCACCGCAGCCGATCCAGGTCGATGCCGAGCTCAACCTCGGCCCGCAGCCGCTGCTGCCCAAGGACGATGACATCTTCCACGTGCTCGACTACCGCAAGGTGCGCCGGATCATCATCGACGAGTGCACGGCCGAGCACGTGAACCTGCTCGAAAGCCTGATCGGCAAGCTCGCGCAGCGCCTGCTGCAGCTGCCCGGCGTGCTGGGCGTGCGCGTGAAGATCGCCAAGCTCGAGATCTTCGAGGACTGCGAGGTCGCGATCCGCATCGAAGCCGGGGAATGGTGATCCGGGGCAAAATCGCCCCCTTCCCCCGTTTTTTGCTGCCCCGGGCAGCCCTTTTGCCATGAACGCCGTCTGGATCGACGAGGCGCCCGTCGCCGACGCCTCCGCCTCGCCCTCTCCCGCCAACTCGATGAAGATCGAGCGCGAAACGCACAAGCTCGAGAAACGTCTGTGCCGCGAGGTGGGCCGCGCCATCGTCGACTACAACATGATCGAGGAAGGCGACAAGGTCATGGTCTGCGTGTCGGGCGGCAAGGACAGCTACGGCCTGCTCGACATCCTGCTCAAGCTCAAGGCGCGCGCGCCGATCCACTTCGACATCGTCGCGGTCAACCTCGACCAGAAGCAGCCCGGCTTCCCCGAGGAAGTGCTGCCGAAGTACCTGAGCGATCTCGGCGTGGCCTTCCACATCGAGAACCAGGACACCTACAGCATCGTCAAGCGCGTGATCCCCGAGGGCAAGACCACCTGCGGCCTGTGCAGCCGGCTGCGCCGCGGCATCCTTTACCGCGTGGCCGACGAGCTGGGCGCCACCAAGGTCGCGCTGGGCCACCACCGCGACGACATGCTGCAGACCTTCTTCCTCAACATGTTCTTCGCGGCCAAGCTCAAGAGCATGCCGCCGAAGCTGGTGAGCGACGACGGCCGCCACGTGGTGATCCGGCCGCTGGCCTACGTGGCCGAGAAGGACCTGGTGCGCTGGGCCCAGCACCGCGAGTTCCCGATCATTCCGTGCACGCTGTGCGGCAGCCAGGAGAACCTGCAGCGCAAGCAGGTCGGCGAGATGCTGCGCGAATGGGAGCGCAAGTACCCGGGGCGCATCGAGAACATGTTCAGCGCGATGCAGAACGTGGTGCCTTCGCACCTGCTCGACGGAACGCTGCACGACTTCAAGGGTCTGAAGCCGACGGGCGTGGCCGACGAGAACGGCGACAAGGCCTTCGACACGCCCTCCTTCGACCCGCTCTCCCAGGCACCCGCCGCCCTTCGCATCGTCCAGGGCTGATCCGGCTACCCAGGGGAATTTGGGGCCCACCGGCCCGGAGACCCTCATGAAACGTGCTTTTCCTGCTCTGCTTCTAGTAGCAACACTGTCCGGCTGCGCCACCTCCTGGGTGGTCGACAGCGACGTGAAGAGCTTCTCCGCCATCGACACCGTTCCCGCCGGCGCCACCTACCGCTTCGAGCGCCTGCCCTCGCAGCAGGCCAACGGCGAGCGCCAGGCCTCGCTCGAGGCCATGGCCGCCGCCGCGCTCGAGCAGGTCGGCCTGCGCCGCGACGACGCCAACCCGCGCTACACGGCGCAGATCAGCGCCCGCGTGACCACCACGCTGTCGCCCTGGGCCGATCCCTGGCTCTGGGACGGCCCCTTCGGCTACGGCTACGGCTACGGCCCCTACGGCTACGGCCGGCGCTGGTACGGCGGCGGCTGGTATGGCGCGCCGGTCATTCCGCAGGCCTCGAACCCCTGGTACGAGCGCGAGGTCGGCGTGGTGCTGCGCGAGCTCGGCAGCAACCGCGTGGTCTACGAGACCCGCGCGCGCAACGACGGCCCCTACACCGCGAGCGCCGCGGTGCTGCCGGTGATGTTCCAGGCCGCGCTGCAGGGCTTCCCGAAGCCGCCCGAGGGCGTGCGGCGCGTCAACATCGAGCTGCCGACGGCAAAGAAGCAGCAGTAGCGGCTCACTCCGGCCCCGTGGCGGGACGGCACGATCCGAAATGCCGCCCTCCTAGAATTTCGCACGATGGAAGAAATCACCCGCCTGATCGCCGTTCGCCATGGCGAAACCGCCTGGAACGTCGACACGCGCATCCAGGGCCAGCTCGACATCGGGCTCAATGCCACCGGCATCTGGCAGGCCCAGCGCGTGGGCCAGGCGCTGGCCGACGAGCCGCTGGCCGTCATCTACGCCAGCGACCTCTCGCGCGCCTGGCAGACCGCGCTCGAGATCGCCAAGCCGCACGGCCTCGAGGTCCGGCCCGAACCCGGCCTGCGCGAGCGCGCCTTCGGCCGCTTCGAGGGCATGAGCTTCGCCGAGATCGAGGCCGAGCTGCCCGAGCAGGCCAGGCGCTGGCGCGAGCGCGATCCCGAGTTCGAACCCGAGGGCGGCGAGAGCCTGCTGGTGTTCCGCGAGCGCATCACGCGCGTGGCCGCCGACCTGGCCTCGCGCCACACGGGCGAGCTGGTGGCGCTGGTCGCGCACGGCGGCGTGATGGACGTGCTCTACCGCGCCGCCACGCGCCAGGAGCTGCAGGCGCCGCGCACCTGGCAGCTCGGCAACGCGGCCATCAACCGCATGCTGTGGAGCAGCGAGGGCTTCAGCCTCGTGGGCTGGAGCGACATCGCGCACCTCGCGGCCGAGGGCGGGCCGCGCGACGAGTTCGCCAACTAGCTCAGTGCGTCAGTGCGAGCCGGGCGCCACCATGCGGTGGCGCAACTGATCGGCCACCACCGCCACGATCAGCAACGCGCCCAGCACCACCATCTGCAGGTACGACCCCACGCTCGCGAGGTTCATGCCGTTCTGCACCAGGCCGATGAAGATCGCGCCCATCACCACGTTCGGCACCCGGCCCATGCCGCCGCGCAGGCTCACGCCGGCGATCACGCAGGCCGCGATCGATTCCAGCGCCACGGTGCCGCCGAGGTTGGCTTCGCCGGTCTCGACGCGCGCGGTCAGCAGCAGGCCGCTGACGGCCGCGAGGCCCGCGCACAACAGGTAGGCCACGAGCAGCACGCGCCGGGTGTCGATGCCCGACAGCGCCGCCGCCTTGGCATTGCCGCCCACGGCCAGCAGGTGGGTGCCGGTCGGCATGCGGCCCATCAGCACGCCCATGGCCGTCACGCAGACCGCCGTGACCCAGATCGGGACCGGCACGCCCAGCAGCGTGCCGAAGCCGAACAGCTCGCTGAAGCCCGCGGGCAGACCCGACACCGGCACGCCGCCCGTGAGGTAGAGCGCCAGGCCGAAGCCGATCGACTGCACGCCCAGCGTGACGATGAAGGGCGAAACGCCGATGAAGGCCACGCCGATGCCGTTGACCAGCCCCACCGCGAGCCCGGCCAGCATGCCGCAGGCGCAGCCCAGCGCGATCGCCAGCCAGGCGGCGTCGGGCAGCGCGGCGCCGAAGAACTGCATGGCCAGCGCCGCCACCACCGAGGTGATCGCCATCACGGTGCCGACCGAGAGATCGAAGCCGCCGGTCACCAGCGCCAGCATCTGGCCCATGGCCACCAGGATCAGGTAGACCGACTGGCGCAGCAGGTTGATCAGGTTCTGCACCGTGAGGAACTGGTCCGACAGGGTGCCGAACACCACGAAGGCGATCGCCAGCATGAAGGGCAGCACGCCCAGGCGCAGGAACAGGGCGCGCAGCAGGGCCAGCGCGCGGCCGGCGGGCCCCGGTGCCGAAGACACGGCGGTGGCGACGGAGGAAGACGAAGTCATGGCTTGTTGTTCTCGCTGGAACCGAAGAAGAGATTGAGCACGGCGGTCTCGCCGATGGCGTCGCCCCGCAGCTCGCCGGCGATCTCGCCGCGGCACATCACGTAGACACGGTGGCTCAGGTGCAGCACCTCGGGCAGGTCGGAGGAGATCACGACCACCGCCGCGCCGCCTTCGCAGAGCTTGCGGATCACCTGGTAGAGCGCGCTGCGGGTGCCGATGTCGACGCCCACCGTGGGCTCGTCGAACACGTAGAGCGCGGCGTCGCGCGTCATGCCCTTGCCGAACAGCACCTTCTGCTGATTGCCGCCCGACAAGAGCGCCACCGGCCGCTCGAGGTTGCGCGGCGCGAGCTCCACGCGCTCGGCCGCGGCCGTCGACAGCCTTCGCCCGAGCCGCTTGCGCAGCCAGCCGCCATGGCCGCGCAGCGGGCCGTGCACCAGCGGCAGCGTGATGTTGGCGCGCGAGCTGAAGCCCAGCACCAGCCCCTCGCCCTTGCGGTCGGGCGGCAGATAGAACAGGCCCTCGTCGAGCAGCCGGCGCACCCTGGCGCCGGTGCGCGGCTGGCCCTTGAACAGCACGCGGCCCGCGCTCACCGGGTCGAGCCCGCAGACCGCGCGGAACAGCTCCGACTTGCCGCAGCCCACGAGGCCGGCCAGCCCGACCACCTCGCCGCGCCGCACCCTGAGGCTGGCGCCGCGCACGCCGTTGGGCGAATGCAGGCCCTCGACCTCGAGCACCGTCTCGCCGGGCGCAAAGGCGATGCGCGGATAGACCTGTTCGATGGCACGCCCGCTCATCAGCTCGATCAGGCGGTCGGCATCGGTCTCGCGCGCCTCGACCGTCCTGACCTGGCGGCCGTCGCGCAGCACCGTGATGCGGTCGGCGATCCGCGCGATCTCCTGCATGCGGTGCGAGATGTAGACGATGCCCACGCCGCGCGCCTGCAGCCGCGCCACCAGCTCGAACAGGCGCTGCGTCTCGGCATCGGTCAGCGAGGCGGTGGGCTCGTCGAGGATCAGCACCGAGACCTCGCCGCGCAGGCCTTTGGCGATCTCCACCATCTGCTGCTGGGCGCGCGTGAGGCCGGCCACGGGCGCATCGACGTCGATCGCGAAGCCCAGGTCGGCCAGCATCGCGCGGGCACGTTCGCGCAGCGCGCCGCGGTCGAGCAGGCCGCCGCGGCGCGGCTCCTCGCCAAGGCTCAGGTTCTGCGCCACCGACAGCGTGGGGATCAGCGAGAACTCCTGGAACACCGCGCTGATGCCGTGGCGCCGCGCGTCGTGCACGTTCGCGAAGCGCACCGGCTCGCCGCGCAGCCGGATCTCGCCGGCGCTCGGCACATTGGCGCCGGCCAGCAGCGAGATCAGCGTCGACTTGCCGGCGCCGTTCTCGCCGAACAGCACGTGCACCTCGCCCGCGCGCAGCTCGAAGTCCACGCCGTCGAGCGCCAGCACGCCCGGATAGCGCTTGCCGAGTCCGCGGGTCTGCAGCAGGGGTGGCATCGCGGGCCTACTTGACCTCGAACACCGGCTTGAAGCCGGTCGGCGGCAGGATGTCGGCCTGCTTCACGCTCTGGATGTTGCTGCTGTCGACCACGAAGATCTTCGGGCCCACGTGCTTCGCGACCTCCTTGCCCTCGAGCAGGCGCACCGCCTGGTCGACCGCGATGCGGCCCTGGATCACCATCGAGTCGGCCGGCGCCGCCACGATGCGGCCGCGCTGGATGCCCTCGTAGACGCCCGGCGTCATGTAGAAGGACAGCACCTGCACCTTCTTGTCGAGGTTGCGCGAGCGCAGGATGCCGGTGGCGGCCTCGGCCGTGACGGCCGTGCCGGCCACGTAGGCCAGGTCGGGGTTGGCCTGCAGCACGTCCTCGATCAGCTTGCTCTGCGCTTCCTTGCCGGTGTCGCCGTACTTCGGATCGAGCACCACCACCGCGCTGCCCTTGACCGCCTCCATGAAGCCCTTGTGCGCGGCCTCGACCCAGCCCGCGCCGGCCGGGCCCGGGAACCAGCCGACCTTGACCGGCGGCGAACCGGCCGGGTGCTTCTTCGCGAGGTAGGCACCGGTCGACTGGCCCATGGTGTGGAAGGACACCAGCGACTTGGCCGACAGGTCGGGCGAGTTGATGCCGTTGACCAGGTCGATCACCGGCACCTTCTTCGCGGCCGTGGCCTTGATGACGTTGTTGAGCCCGTCGCCCGAGATCGCGCCGATGATCACCGCGTTGGCACCGCGCGCCACGCAGTCCTCGATCTGCGATACCTGCTTGCCGAGATTGGTGTAACCCCCCGCGTCGACCACCTGCAGCTTCACGCCCTGGCGCCGGGCCTCCTCGATCACGCCGTAGTCCACGCCGAGCCAGTAGGCGTCCTTCATGTGCGGGAACGACACGCAGAGGTCCCACTTCTTCGAGGCCTTGGGCAGCGGCACGTAGTCGATGGGCTTCTTCGTGCCCTCGGCCGAGAAGGCGGGCTCGGTGGCCTCGGCCTTGTAGGGAAACCAGTCGGCGGCCGAGGCACCGCCGTGCCACAGCACGGTGGCGGCGAAGGCGGCGGCGGTCAATGAAACGCGCAGGGGCAAGCTGTTCATGAAGAACTCCTAGGTGGCAACGGGGAAGAAAACGGTTGGGGTGGGCGGCCTTGCCGCCCAGGCGCTCAGTCGGCGAGCGCGGCGCGCAGGCGGTCGATGCGCCGTCGTCGCTCGGCGCGCGCGGCCAGCGCCTGCGCCATGTCGACCGCGACGAAGCGGGCCTTGTGGTTGGGCTGCATCTGGGCGATCAGGTCCATGTCGGCGCTGATCACCGTGCCGACCATCGCGTAGCCGCCGCCCGAGACCGCGTCGCGGTGCAGGATGATCGGCTCGCGCCCGCCCGGCACCTGGATCGAGCCGTAGGGATAGCCGGCATCGACGATGTTCGACGGATCGGCGCCCGCGCCGAAGGGCGGCGTGCGCTCGATGAACTTCAGCGGCGTGCCGTTCTTGTAGCGGTAGCCGATGCGGTCGGCCTCCGAGCCCACGCTCCAGGTGTCGGCGAAGAAGCTGCGCACCGAGTCCTGCTGCAGCCGGTGGAAGTAGATGCCGGGCAGCACGCGCAGCGTCACCTCCTTGGCGAGCACCGGCAGCAGCTCGGCCGCCACGCCACGCCCGGGCCGCGCGCGCGCCGAGGGCGTGCCCACCGGCAGCCGGTCGCCGGCCAGCAGCTTGCGGCCCTCGAAGCCACCGAAGGCGCCGAGGCCGTAGGTCGAGCGGCTGCCGAGCACCAGCGGCACGTCGATGCCGCCGGCCACCGCGATGCACATGCGCGCGCCCAGCAGCATGAAGTCGAAGCCCAGCACGTCGCCGGCCTGCACCGCGAAGGCTTCGTTGCGCGGCCTCTCGGCGCCGTTGAGCTTGACCTTGGCCTGCGCGCCCGTCACCGCCACCACGGCGGGCGCATCGAAACGCAGCTCGGGCCCGAGCAGGGTGCTCTCGATCACGGCCGCGCCCTCGTCGTTGCCCACCAGCAGGTTGGCCAGCACCAGGCCCTGCTGGTCGAGCGCGCCCGACAGCGGAATGCCCAGGTGGTAGTAGCCGGGACGGCCCGCGTCCTGCACGCTGGTCGCGAGGCCGGGCTTGAGCACTTCAATCGCCATGGAGCACCTTCAGCAGCTGTTGGTTGTAGCCGTCGGGATCGGCCAGGAATTCCTGCAGCGAGAACGACACCGGCGCGATGCGCAAGGTGTAGTCGCCGGCCTCCACCTGCGCCACCTGGCGGTCGTACTCGGCGCGGTCGATCGGCTTCCACTTGACGATGTCGCCGGGGCGGAAGAACACCATCAGCTCCTTGAGGTAGGGCAGGCGCTGGGCCGGATCGAAGATCGGCGCCGGCGTGACGCCGAACATCTGGTAGCCGCCGGCCCCGCGCACCGAGTAGATGCAGCTGAAGCAGCCGCCGTGGCCCAGGGTGAGCCGCGGGGTGTCGGTGCGCGGGCTCAGGTACTTGGGCACCTCGAGCTGGCGCTCGCGCTCGACCATCTGGAACAGGAAGGGCAGCCCGGCCACGAAGCCCACCATGGAGACGAACCACGGCGCGCCCGAATGCGCGGCGATGAAGGCCTCGACCGAGTCGTGGCCGTTGATGCGCGCGGCGTATTCGATGTCGGTGCTGGCCGGGTCCTGGTGGCGCTCGCGAAAGCGCATCAGGGTCTCGTGCGTCCACGGGTCGTTGTAGAGCACGGGGATCTCGACGATGCGGGTCGAAAGCCGAAGGTCGGCCTCGCCGATGCCGGCCTCGATCCCCTCGAGCACGGCCTGCAGCGCGTCGGGAGCGATCAGGTCGGGATCGAAGCGCACCAGGTAGGCCGCGTTGGCCGGGCAGATCTCGGTGACGCCCGCGATCTCGCCGGCCTGCACGCGGCGGCGCAGCTCGTTGCAGATCGCCATGCCCTTGAAGAAGGCCGGCAGTGACATCGATTCGCTGATCTCGACGAACAGGTGCTCGTCGCCGCCGAAGCTGTAGCGGGCCTGGGCCGGGAGGATGGCAGCGGTCATGCGGGCACCTTCTCGGGCGTAGGAGCAGGAACGGGAGCGGCCGGCTCGGCCAGCGGATGCGCCGCGAGCCACTGCTCGAGGAAGCCGGTGTGGAAGGCCGCGGCCGCGACCTCGGCGTCCTCGCACAGCGCGCGGTGCAGCGGGATCGTGGTGTGGATGCCCTCCACGCGCAGCTCGCCGAGCGCGCGGCGCATGCGCGCGAGCGCGGCGGCGCGGTCGCTGTCGTGCACGATCAGCTTGCCGAGCAGCGAGTCGTAGTAGGCCGGCACGTTGCAGCCCGCGAACATCAGGGTGTCGAATCGCACGCCGGGCCCGCCCGGCACCGCGAGCCGCGTCACCAGGCCCGGGCTCGGCATGAAGTTCTTCGCGGCGTTCTCGGCGTTGATGCGCACCTCGATGGCGGCGCCGTCGAGCCGGATGTCCTCCTGCTTCAGGCGCAGCGGCTGGCCCAGCGCGATGCGCAGCATCTCCTTCACGAGGTCGATGCCGGTGACCATCTCGGTGATCGGATGCTCGACCTGGAT
Organism: Variovorax paradoxus; assembly: GCA_016806145.1. Taxonomy (NCBI): domain Bacteria; kingdom Pseudomonadati; phylum Pseudomonadota; class Betaproteobacteria; order Burkholderiales; family Comamonadaceae; genus Variovorax; species Variovorax paradoxus. The sequence goes on along the minus strand of CP063166.1, from coordinate 1,260,447 downwards.
GCGGGTGTTCATCTCGATGAAGAAGAACTCGCGCGTGTCGTCGTCATAGAGGTACTCGAGCGTGCCCGCGCCGCGGTAGGCCACGGCGCTCGCGAGGCGCAGCGCCGATTCGCACAGCGCGGCGCGCGTGGCGGCATCGATGGCGGCCGAGGGCGCTTCTTCCCACACCTTCTGGCGCCGGCGCTGCAGCGAGCATTCGCGCTCGAAGCAGTGCACCACGCGCTGCCCGTCGCCGAGGATCTGCACCTCGATGTGGCGTGCCTTGCGGATGAAGCGCTCGAGGTAGACCTCGCCGTTGCCGAAGGCGGCCTGCGCCTCGGCGGTGGCGGTGGCGAACTGCTGGCGCAGCTCGGCCTCGTCGTGCGCCACGCGGATGCCGCGCCCGCCACCGCCGGCCGAGGCCTTGATCATGATCGGATAGCCGATGTCGCGCGCGAGTTCGACCGCCACGCCGGCATCGCTCACCACGCCGGCGCTGCCGGGCACGGTCGGCACGCCGGCCTTCATGGCGGCGGCGCGCGCGGCCGCCTTGTCGCCCATGGTGCGGATCGCATGCGGCGTCGGGCCCACGAACACCAGGCCCGCGGCCTCGACGCGCGCCGCGAAGTCGGCGTTCTCCGAGAGGAAGCCGTAGCCCGGATGCACGGCGCCCGCGCCGCTTTGGGCCGCGGCCTGCAGGATGGCGTCGGCGCTCAGGTAGCTCTTGCTGGCATGGGCCGGGCCGATGCGCACGGCCTCGTCGGCCATCTGCACGGCCAGGCTCTGGGCGTCGGCGTCGCTGTAGACGGCGACGGTCTTCAGGCCCAGCTCCTGCGCGGCGCGGATCACGCGCACCGCGATCTCCCCGCGGTTGGCGATCAGCAGCTTGTCGAATGCAGCGGTCATCGCGTCGTCTTCCTCAGGCGGTCTCGATCACGGCCAGCGGCTGGCCCGGATCGACCGGCTCGGCGTTCTCGACCGCGAAGCGCAGCAGGCGGCCGGCCGCGTCGGCCGTCACTTCGCTGAACTGCTTCATCACCTCGACCAGGCCCAGCACGTCGCCCACGGCCACCGTGTCGCCCTCGGACTTGAACGGCGGCGCGTCGGGCGCCGAGCGGCGGTAGAAGGTGCCCGGCAGCGGGCTCAGGACTTCATGGGTAGCGGACATGGGATGCACTCCTGGGGACGGAACGGAAAACGGGGAAGGGAAAGAGGGGATCAGCCCTGCGCGGCGAGCCCTGCAACCTCGATGCCATGCGCGGCCAGCGCGCGCCGCGTGGCCTGCACCAGCGCAAGCGCACCGGGCGTGTCGCTGTGGATGCAGACCGAGTCGAAGCCGATGGCCAGGTCCTCGCCCTCGACCGTGCGCACCGTGCCCTCGGTGCAGGCGCGCAGCACCTTGGCCGCGACCGCCTCGGGGTCGAGCGCGCCGACGCGCCGCGTGAAGACGATGGAGCCGCTCAGGTCGTAGTCGCGGTCGGCATAGAACTCGCGCACCACCGGCTGGCCCAGCTCGCGCGCCACGCGGCAGGTGACCGAGGACTCCATGCAGAACAGGCGCAGGCCGGGCTCGATGCGCTGCAGCGCCTCGACCAGCGTGCGCGACAGCGCCTCGTCGCGCGCCGCGTGCATGTAGAGCGCGCCGTGCGGCTTGATGTGCTGCAGCGCCAGCCCCTCGAGCCGCGCGAACTCGCGCAGCGCGCCGAGCTGGTAGACCATGTCGTTGACCAGTTCCTCGGCCGGCGCCTGGATGTGGCGCCGGCCGAAGCCCACGAGGTCGCGAAAGCCCGGGTGCGCGCCGATGCCCACGCCGTGCTCGCGCGCCAGCGCGACCATGCGACGCATGATGTTCGGATCGCCGGCATGGAAGCCGGTGGCGATGTTGGCCGAACTGATCAGCGGCATCAGTTCCGCGTCGACGCCATCGCCGATGGTCCAGGGGCCGAAGCCCTCGCCCATGTCGGAGTTCAGATCGATCCGCTTCTTGTTCACGTGTGACAGCCTTTGTTCGATGGACGGGCCGAAGATTAGTGAGCGGTCCAAAGGCTGAAAAGCATTGTTTTCCGCGCGCTCGGTATCTGAAAAACAGATGCTGCGCGGCGGCGCATGCCTTGCTACGCTGGCGTCACTCGCTCGCGCGGTATCGGGTTTTCACCAACCCATGCACCGGCTGCCCCGCGTTGCCGATACCGATCCACTCCCCGAAGCCCCGCCATGTCCCTGACCCTTCGCCAGCTCAAGTACTTCTCGGCGGTGGCCGAGGCCGGCCGCATCTCGCACGCGGCGCTGCAGCTCAACATCTCGCAGTCGGCCGTGACCACCGCGATCCGCGAACTCGAGGAGATGCTGGGCCAGCAGCTGTTCGAGCGCCATCCGCACGGCGTGGAACTGACCAAGGGCGGGCGCCGCTTCCTGAGCCATGCCTACGCGGTGCTGGCCGCGGCCGACGAGGCGCAGCGCATGCCGCATGAGGACGCCGCCGTGCAGGGCGAGCTGACCATCGCCGCGAGCTACACGGTGCTGGGCTACTTCCTGCCGCACCACCTGCAGCGCTTCGAGCAGCTGCATCCGCAGGTCACGCTGAAGGTGCACGAGGTGGCGCGCGAGGCGATCGAGGAAGGGCTGATCACGCGGCGCTACGACCTCGGCGTGGTGCTGACCTCGAACGTGGTGCTGCGCGAGCTCTCGCTCGAGACCTTCTTCGGCTCGCAGCGGCGGCTGTGGGTGCCGGCCAAGCACCCGCTGCTCGACAAGGCCGAGGTCACGCTGGCCGACGTGGCGGCCGAGCCCTACATCATGCTCACGGTCGATGAGGCCGCGGCCACCGCGCTCAAGTACTGGGGCCGCACGCCGCACCAGCCCAAGGTGCGGCTGCGCACCAGCTCGGTGGAGGCGGTGCGCAGCACGGTCGCCAACGGCGGCGGCGTGACGGTGCTGTCGGACATGGTCTACCGCCCGTGGTCGCTCGAGGGCAAGCGCATCGAGACCATCAACCTGCGCGACCCGATCCCCACCATGAACATCGGGCTGGGCTGGAAACAGGGCGTGGAGTTCTCGCCCGCGATGACGGCGCTGCGCGACTACTTCCGCCAGCTGTTCCTCGATCCCGCGTCGGCGCGGCAGGGGCGCGGGCGCGCCTGAACGCGCCGCGCCCGTTCAGGCGTGCGAGACCTCGGCCTGCGCTTCCTTCGGCAGGTCGACCATCGGCCCGCTGCCGCTGTAGCGGTCGAGCGCGAGGTAGATCGCGGGCGTGATGTAGAGCGTGATCACCTGCGAGAAGATCAGCCCGCCCACCACCGCCACGCCCAGCGGCTGGCGCAGCTCGGCGCCGGCGCCCAGGCCCAGCGCGAGCGGCAGCGCGCCCATCAGCGCGGCCAGCGTGGTCATCAGGATCGGGCGGAAGCGCAGCCGGCAGGCCTCGCGGATCGCCTCCACCGGCTGCAGGCCCTCGGTGCGCTGCGCGTCGAGCGCGAAGTCGATCATCATGATCGCGTTCTTCTTCACGATGCCGATCAGAAGCAGGATGCCGATGGTCGCGATCAGCGTGAGGTCGAAGCCGAAGATCTTCAGCGAGATCAAGGCGCCCACCGCTGCCGAGGGTAGGCCCGCGAGGATGGTGATCGGATGGATGTAGCTCTCGTAGAGCACGCCCAGCAGCACGTAGATGACCAGCACCGCGAGCACCAGCAGCACGGCCTGGCTGGACTGCGAGCTCTGGAACACCGCGGCATCGCCCCCGTAGGTGGTGATGATCGACTGCGGCATCTTGAGCTCTTCCTTGAAGCGGTCGATCTTGGCGGTGGCGTTGCCCAGCGGCACGTCGGGGCCGAGGTTGAACGACACCGTCACCGCCTGCAGCTGGCCCTGGTGGTTGACCGAGGTCGGGCCCACGGTGCGCTCGATGCTCGAGAAGGCCGACAGCGGCACCAGCCGGCCGGTGGTGCTGCGCACCGACAGGCGCGAGACGTCGTCCTCGAACTGGCGGTCGTTATCGGCCGCCGAGAGGATCACCTGGTAGGTGTTGCTGGCCGCGTAGATGCTGCCGATCTGGCGATCGCCGTAGGCGTTGTAGAGCGCGGTGCGCAGGTCGCCCACGGCCACGCCGAGCACGCCGGCCTTGTCGCGGTCGATCTTCAGCGTGGCCTGCAGGCCGCGGTTCTGCGAGTCGCTGGTCACGTCGCGGAAGTCGGGGTCGGCGCGCATGCGTTCCATCAGCCGCGTGGCCCAGGGCACCATCTCGCCGGCGTTCACGCTCTGCAGCGTGTACTGGAAGCGCGCCTTGCTCTGGCGCCCGCCCAGGCGCAGGTTCTGCACCGGCTGCATGTAGACGGCGATGCCGGGGATCTCGCGGAAGCGCTGGCGCAGCGACTCGAGCACCTTCGACATCTTCGGCCGCTCGCCGCGCGCCTTGAGCACCGCGAACAGCCGGCCCGAGTTCTGCGTGGCGGTGGGGCCGCCCACGCCGACGAAGGAGCTCACGTAGTCGACGCTGGGGTCGGCCATCAGCGCGTCGGACACGCGGTCCTGCAGCGCCTTCATGGCGGTGAAGGAGATGTCCTCGGCGGCCTCGGTCGTGATCTGGATCTGGCCGATGTCCTCCTCGGGGAAGAAGCCCTTGGGGATCGTGATGAACAGCCAGGCGGTGACAACGAAGGTGGCGCCGGCCATCAGCAGCATCAGCCCGCGGTGCGCCAGGGTCCAGTCGAGCGTGCGCATGTAGCTGCCATGCACCCAGCGGTAGCCGCGCTCGAAGGCGCGGCCGATCGCGGTGCCGGGCTCGGGATGCTCTTCTTCATGGTCGTGGCGCGCGCCGCCCTCGGGCCGCGGCACCTGCTTGAGCAGCCGGCTCGCGAGCATCGGCACCAGGGTCAGCGAGACGATCGCCGACACCAGCACCGCCAGCGCCACCACCACCGCGAACTCGTGGAACAAGAGGCCGATCACGCCCGGCATGAAGAAGATCGGGATGAACACCGCCACCAGCGAGATCGAGATCGAGACGATGGTGAAGCCCACCTCGCGCGCGCCGCGCAGCGAGGCCGCCAGCGGGTCCATGCCCTTCTCGACGTAGCGCATGATGTTCTCGAGCACCACGATCGCGTCGTCCACCACCAGGCCCACGGCCAGCGTGATGCCCAGCAGCGAGACGTTGTCGAGGCTGTAGCCGAAGGCATAGAGCAGCGCCACCGCGCCGATCAGCGAGATCGGGATGGTGGCGGCCGGGATCAGCGTGGCGACCAGTCGGTGCAGGAACAGGAAGATCACCAGCACCACCAGCGCGATGGTGCCCAGCAGCGTGAGCTGCACGTCGTGCACCGCCTCGCGGATCGACAGCGAGCGGTCGTTGACCATCTGGATCTCGACCGACTGCGGCAGCTCGGCCTTGAAGCGCGGGATCAGCGCGCGCACCGCGTCGACCACCTGCACCGTGTTGGCATTGGGCTGGCGCTGCACGGCCAGCGAGATCGAGCTCTGGCCGTTGAAGCTGCTGGCGGTCTTGACCGACTCGAAGCTGTCCTCGATGGTCGCGACCTCGTCGAGCCGCACCGGCGCGCCGTTGCGCTGGCCGACGATCAGCTTGGCGAAGTCGGCCGCGCGCGTGAGCTGCTGGTTGGCCTGGATGGTGAGCGTCTGGCGCGGGCCGTCGAGCACGCCGACGGGCGTGTTGGCGTTGGCCGAGTTGACCGCGCGCGCGAGCTCGTCGAGCGTGATGTTGCGCGCGTTGAGCAGGTCGGCATTGGCCTTGATGCGCACCGCGAAGGCCTTGCGGCCGTACACGCCCACCTGCGCCACGCCGTCGATGGTCGACAGCGTGGGCGAGATCAGGTTCTCGGCGTAGTCGTTGAGCTCCGAGGGGTTCATCGACGGCGAGATCAGCGCGATGAACAGCACCGGCGCATCGGCCGGGTTGACCTTGCGGTACGAGGGCAGCTGCGTGAGCTCCTGCGGCAGCTGGCGCTGCGCGCGCAGGAGCGCGGCCTGCACGTCGACCGCGGCGGCGTCGATGTCGCGGCTGCTGACGAACTCGAGCGTGAGCGAGGTCACGCCCTGGGTATTGACCGAGCTGATGGTCTGCAGGCCCGGGATGGTCGAGAACTGCTTCTCGAGCGGCAGCGCGACCGAGCTCGCCATGGTGTCGGGACTGGCGCCCGGCAGCTGCGCATTGACGTTTATGACGGGCGTGTTGTAGCTGGGCAGCGCCGCGACCGGGATGCTGAAGTAGGCGAAGATGCCCACCACCACGACGGCCGCGGACAGCAGCACCGTCATCGCGGGACGGCGGATGCACAGCTCTGAAATGTTCATGCGCGTTCCCGCTGGACCGAGCGGATGTCGACGCCCTCGGACGACGCCGCGCTGCCGGGCGTCACGCCCGTGGTGCCGCCGGGCGCGGCCGGGGTCGCGGGCGCGTCGCCGCGCGGCTTGTCGTCGATGCGCACCTTGCCGTTGGGCCGCACGTTCTGGCTGCCCTCGATCACGACCTGCTCGCCGGGCTCGACGCCGCTGACCGCGACCCTGGTGCCGAAGGTATGCAGCGTCTTCACCTTGCGGCGGCTCGCGTTGCGCTCCTTGTCCACCACGTAGAGCGAGGTGCCCTCGGGCAGCATCATCAGCGCCGCCGCCGGCACCACCGTGACGCCCTCGAGCGTGCGCACCGTGATGCGGGTGCCGACGAACTGGCCGGGCCACAGGCTCTGGTCGGCGTTGTCGAACACGGCCTTGGCGCGCACGGTGCCGATCTGCGGGTCGACCGTGTTGTCGACGAAGTTGAGCGTGCCCTGCAGCGTGTCCTTGCGGCCGGTGACCACGGCCTCGACGCGCGAGCGGGTGCGCGCGGCGGCCAGCAGGTCCTGCAGGTTGGCCTCGGGCACGGGGAAGCTCACGGCGATCGGGTCGAGCTGCGTGACCGTGACCAGCGACAGCGTGGGCTGCACCAGCGTGCCCGGGTAGATGTTGACGGCGCCGATGCGGCCCGCGATCGGCGCGCGCAGCTTGGTGTAGCTCAACGCCACCTGGGCCGACTGCACCGCGGCGCGGTCGGCCGCGACCGCCGCGCGCTGCGCCTCGAGCTGCGACAGCGTGGCATCGGTCGCGCTCTTGGAGATGAAGTTCTGCGCCAGCAATTCCTGGCTGCGCTTGTACTGGCGCTCGAGGTCGGCCAGCGTGGCCTCGTCGCGCTTCTGCTGGGCCTGGGCGCGCGCCAGGTTGGCCTGGTCGTTGCGGTCGTCGAGCGTGAAGAGTAGCTGCCCCTGCTTCACGAACTGGCCTTCCTTCACGTGCACCACGTCGACCGTGTTGGTCACCTGCGGGCGCAGGTCGACGCTGTTGAGCGAGACCACGCTGCCGTTGACCTGCACCGTGACCGGCACGTCCTGGCGCACGGCGGTGGCGAGCGTGACCAGCGCGGTGGGCGCGGCGGCCGGCCCCTTGGCGCTCTTCGCCGCGGCGCGCTCGCCCGAGCCGCTCCACCACCATCCCGCGGCGGCGACGATCGACACGCCCACGAGGGCGATGACTGCGTTCTTCTTCATGGGTTTTTGTGCACTTTGGGCTGACAGCGGCAATTGGATCGCGGGGGGTTCCGAGTGTCCATCCACGCCGTAAAGAAAAGTAAAGGCCAGGGCGCCGCGCCCGGTAAAAACGGTCGGGATAAGCACCGATGGACAGGCACCCCGCTCGCTAGAATCCCCGCTCCACAGCCTCTGGATGAACCCCATGAACCGCTGCAAGACACCCACGAACGCTCTTCATTTCATAGCAGCCTGCGCAATGCTGGCAGCCACTTCCAGCGTCTTCCCGCTCCAGGCGAGCGCGCAGGACGCGGTGCCCCGGCCGCAGACCCAGAACGAATCGCTGGTCGGCGGGCGCAATTTCCCGGTCGGCACCCTGCGCGGCAAGTTCCGCGTGATCGACGGCAACGACGTGATGCTCGACGGCCGCCCCGACCGGCTCGCGCCCGGCGCGCGCATCCGCAGCGGCCAGAACATGCTGGTGATGAGCGGCGCGATCACGGGCCAGAACCTGCTGGTCAACTACACGCGCGATGCCGCGGGCATGCTGCGCGAGGTCTGGATCCTCACGCCCGACGAAGCCACCGCCAGCCGCGAATCGCTGAACAAGCCCTTCCTCAACATCTGGCCCTTCGTGCAGAACGACACGGTCAACACGCAGTAGGCCGCTCGGCATCTCGCCGGCGGCCGTCGGTCGCACCGGCATCCCTTTCGCGGACACGCCCGCCGCTTTCGCCACGAAAGCCCCGTGTCCGCCCGGCCCTCCGCGAGACGAGGGCCTCTTACATATAGAAGAGCTCCCCATGACCGCCAAGAAAGTCTTCATCAAAACCTTCGGCTGCCAGATGAACGAGTACGACTCGGACAAGATGGCCGACGTGCTCCATGCCGCGCAGGGCTACGAGCCGACGCAGAACGTCGACGAGGCCGACCTGATCCTGTTCAACACCTGCTCGGTGCGCGAGAAGGCGCAGGAAAAAGTGTTCTCCGACCTGGGCCGCGTCAAGCACCTGAAGGCGCGCGGCGTGAAGATCGGCGTCGGCGGCTGCGTGGCCAGCCAGGAGGGCAACGCCATCATCGCGCGCGCGCCCTACGTCGACATCGTGTTCGGCCCGCAGACCCTGCACCGGCTGCCCGAGATGCTGGCCGAGCGCGAGCGGCTCGACCGCCCGCAGGTCGACATCAGCTTTCCCGAGATCGAGAAGTTCGACCACCTGCCGCCCGCGCGCGTGGAAGGCGCCACCGCCTTCGTGTCGATCATGGAAGGCTGCTCCAAGTACTGCAGCTACTGCGTGGTGCCCTACACGCGCGGCGAGGAGGTCAACCGGCCGCTCGACGACGTGCTGGTCGAGATCGCCGGCCTGGCCGACCAGGGCGTGCGCGAGGTCACGCTGCTGGGCCAGAACGTCAATGCCTACCGCGGCCGCATGGGCGACACGGCCGAGATCGCCGACTTCGCGCTGCTGATCGAGTACGTGGCCGAGATCCCCGGCATCGAGCGCATCCGCTACACCACCAGCCACCCGAACGAGTTCACGCCGCGGCTGATCGAGGCCTATGCCAAGGTGCCGCAGCTCGTGAGCCATCTGCACCTGCCGGTGCAGCACGGCAGCGACCGCATCCTGATGGCGATGAAGCGCGGCTACACCGCCATGGAATACAAGAGCACGGTGCGCAAGCTGCGCGCGATCCGGCCCGAGCTCGCGCTGTCGAGCGACTTCATCGTCGGCTTCCCGGGCGAGACCGAGGCCGACTTCGACAAGATGATGAAGCTGATCGACGACTGCCAGTTCGACGCCAGCTTCAGCTTCATCTTCAGCCCGCGCCCCGGCACGCCGGCCGCTGCGCTGCATGACGACACGCCGCACGAGGTCAAGCTGGCGCGGCTGCAGAAGCTGCAGGCCGTGATCGACGGCAACGTGAAGCGCTTCGGCGAGGCGCTGGTGGGCAGCACCCAGCGCGTGCTGGTGGAAGGCGCCTCGCGCCGCGACGCGAGCGAACTCATGGGCCGCACGGCCTGCAACCGGGTCGTCAACTTCGAAGGCGACGCGCGGCTCGTGGGCCACATGACCGACATCCGCATCACGCGCTCGCTGGCCTACACGCTGCGCGGCGAAGTGCCCACGCGCGAGAGCGCGCCCGCCGCCGGGGCGCTCGCCTGATGGCGAAACGATCGATACGGGGCTCGTTCCAGCAGCTCCTGCTGTTCGCCTTCCTGCTGATCACCGCGCTGCTGGTGGGCGTGGCGCTGCGCTCGGTGCTGCAGTACGACACATTGATGACGCAAAGCCGCGACGCCGCGGCGCGCGCGCTGCGGCTGTCGGGCGCGGCCCAGTCGCTGGCCGAGCGCAGCGCGGCGATGGAGCGCGCCGGGCGCCAGTCGCTGGTGCTCAACGACTCGGTGCTGCGGCGCCGCTTCGACGACGCCGCGCGCGAGGCCCATGGCGTGCTCGAGCGGCTCGAGAAGAACGGCCTGGCGCCCGCCAGCACCGAGGCCTGGCGCACCCAGCTCGGCGTGATCGAGGGCCTGATGAGCGGCAACGCCGACAGCGCGCTGCAGCGCGAGAGCACGATGGCGATGCAGTTCCGCGAGCTCGACGCGCTCAACACCAACATCGCGCAGCAGGCCCAGTTCCTGATCGAGATGCAGAACGACGCGCTGTCCAAGCGCATCGAGAACGCGCGCCGCCGGCTGATGCGCGAGGTGGTCGCGGCCAGCGTGCTCGCGGTGTCGCTGGCGCTGGCCTTCGGCATCTGGCTGGCGCGGCCGTTCAAGCGGCTCGAGCACGCCATCGTCGGCCTGGGCCAGAACCGGCTCGACGAGCCGATCGACATCCGCGGCCCAGCCGACGTGCGGCGCGTGTCGCAGCAGCTCGAATGGCTGCGGCTGCGGCTGACCGAGCTCGACGCCGACAAGGCGCGCTTCCTGCGCCATGTCTCGCACGAACTGAAGACGCCGCTGGCGGCGCTGCGCGAGGGCGTGTCGCTGCTGGAGGACGGCGTGACCGGCGCGCTGAACCCGGCGCAGCTCGAGGTGGCGCAGATCCTGAACCAGAACACGGTGGCGCTGCAGGGCCAGATCGAGGCGCTGCTGCGCTTCAACGCGGCCGCCTTCGAGGCGCGCGAACTGCGCCGCGAGCGCACCGACCTGCTGCCGCTGATCGAGGAGCAGATCGAGGCGCAGCGGCTGCAGTGGCAGGCCCACGGCCTCACGGTGCGCGCCGAGGGCGAACGCATCGCGCTCACGGTCGACCGCACCAAGCTCGGCACCGCGATCGCCAACCTGCTGTCGAACGCGATCCGCTTCTCGGCGCGCGGCGGCACCATCACCCTCGTGGTCTCGGGCACGCCCGAGGCGGTGCGCATCGACGTCAACGACGCCGGCCCGGGCATCGCCGAGGGCGACCGCGACCGCATCTTCGAGCCCTTCTACCGCGGCGAACGCCAACCGGAGCATGCGGTCAAGGGCACGGGCATCGGACTTTCCATCGTGCAGGAGTACATTGCAGCCCATGGGGGCCGCATCGCCCTGCTGCCCGAGGGGCCCGGCGCGCGTTTCCGCATCGAGCTGCCGCGCACGGGCTGAGCTTCCCGGCGCCCCCACATCCCCGTAGCCATCGCCAACGCCCCGCGTCGTCCTTCCTCGTCCATGTCTTTTCCGTCCGTACGCCCCTCCACCGCCACCCGCGCACTGGCTGCGCTGGCCGCGCCGTGGCTCCTGCTGCTGGCCGCCTGCAGCGCACCGCCCAAGCCGCCCGCGGAAGCCGAGGCGCTGCCGCCGCCGGTGGTGCTGCCGCGCGTGATGCCGGTCGAGGCCGAGCCGAAGGCGCCGGCCACCCAGCCGGCCTCGCTGTTCACGCTGATGACCCAGGGCCCGGTGGCCGCCGTGCTGGCCTACGCCGACAAGATGCGCCCGCTCAGCGGTGCCGAACTGAGCGCCGAGATCCAGCGCCTGGGCGACCCCGGCGACGCGCCCACGGCGCAGATGCACCTCGCGATCCTGCTGTCGCAGACCCGCGTGCCGGCCGACCTGGCGCGCGCGCTGGGCCTGCTGCAGCGCGTGATCGCCAATCCCTCGCCCGAGGCCCAGCCGCTGCAGCCGCTGGCGCGCGCGCTGGCCGCGCGCTACATCGAGCAGCGCCGCGTCGAGGACGACCGCGACAAGCAGGTGCAGCAGCTGCGCGACAGCCAGCGCCGCATCGACCAGCTCAACGACCGCATCGAAGCCCTGCGCGCCATCGAGCGCAGCTTCGCGCGGCCCAACACGCCCGCGGCACCGGCCTCGGCACCCAACGGGAACAGGTCCACCCCATGAGTACTTCGGGCGCCCGCCTGTTGGTCGTCGACGACGATCCGGACATGCTGCGGCTGCTGTCGATGCGGCTGAGCTCGGCGGGCTACCAGGTCACGGCCGTGACCTCGGCCGAGACGGCGCTCACGCAGCTCGAGATCGAGCATCCGCAGCTCGTGCTCAGCGACGTGCGCCTGCCCGGGCGCGACGGCCTGGCGCTTTTCGACGAGATCCGCAAGCGCCATCCCTCGCTGCCGGTGATCCTGCTGACCGCGCACGGCACCATCCCCGACGCGGTGGAAGCCACCGCGCGCGGCGTCTTCACCTACCTCACCAAGCCCTACGACGGGCGCGAGCTGCTCGACAAGATCGCCCAGGCGCTCGCGCTGGGCGCGCCGGCCACGGTGCCGAGCAAGACCGGCGACGACAGCTGGCGCGTCGACATCGTGAGCCGCAGCAACCGCATGGCCGAGCTGCTGGCCGAGGCGCGCATGGTCGCCAAGTCCGACGCCTCGGTGCTGCTGCGCGGCGACTCGGGCGCCGGCAAGGAGATGCTGGCGCGCGCCATCCACAAGGCCAGCGCGCGCGCCGACAAGCCCTTCGTGGCGGTCAACTGCGGCGCCATCCCCGAGGCGCTGCTCGAGTCCGAGCTGTTCGGCCACATGAAGGGCGCCTTCACCGACGCCCACGCCAACCACAAGGGCCTGTTCCAGCAGGCCGACGGCGGCACCCTGCTGCTCGACGAGATCGGCGACATGCCGCCCGCGCTGCAGGTCAAGCTGCTGCGCGTGCTGCAGGAGCGCGCTGTGCGTCCGCTGGGCGCCAGCCAGTCGATCGAGGTCGACGTGCGCATCATCTCGGCCACCCACCGCGACCTCGACGCCGCGATGGAGGCCGGCCAGTTCCGCGAGGACCTCTACTACCGGCTCAACGTGGTGACGCTCACGCTGCCGCCGCTGTCGGCGCGCCGCGAGGACATCCCGCTCCTGGCCAACCACTTCCTGCAGAAGCTCTCGACCAAGTACGGCAAGCGGCTGTCGGGCTTCGCGCCCGAGGCCCTGAAGGCGCTGACCACCGCGGCCTGGCCCGGCAACGTGCGCCAGCTCTACAACGTGGTCGAGCAGGTCTGCGCGCTGTCGAGCTCGCCGCTGATCCCGCTGGCGCTGGTGCAGCGGGCGCTGCGCGTGCCGACCGTGGAGGTCCAGACCTATGCCGAGGCCAAGCAGCGCTTCGAGCGCGAATACCTGGTCGGCCTGCTGAAACTGACCGACGGCAACGTGGCCGACGCGGCCCGCCTGGCCGACCGCAACCGCACCGAGTTCTACCGTCTGCTGCAGAAGCACGAGCTCACGCCGGGCCACTTCAAGGCCGACGCTGTCGCTCCGGGTGGCGAGGGTGTCGCTGACGAGCGACGCCCCTAAGTCGTTGATTCATATGGGTGTTTTTCGGCAGGCCGGTGAGCTTGTCGGGATTCGGCGACAAAAACGGGGGTTTTGAGGCCCTTTTCGCCCTCCGGCCCCCTGAAATTCCGGCCGATGCGGCCCAAGTGCTTGATTCCAAAGCACTTTTCCATGCTGGCACAGGGTTTGCCCCTGTAGTGGCATGACAGCATTCAACAGCCCATCTTTCGCACTGCGTCCGCAGCGCGACGGCCTGCGTCAAAAGCAGTTTTCCGCCTCGCGGCCCCGTGCCGCGGGCCATTCGCCAGCCGCGCTCGCCAGCGCCGGCGGCGTCGCGACGGATTGCGTCTTCAAGCGCTTTCCGGCCATTGGCGACACCTCCTCCTCCCTCGACAAGCAACGTTGGTAAACACCATGAAGCCGAACGACTTCTCCCAACTCAATGTCCTGGCCGATGCCGACTTCTCGCGCCGCAGCCCGGTGCGTGAGGAACGCCATCCCAACGCCGTTACCGCGCCTCCGGTCAACCGCGGCTCGATGACGCCGCGCCCCTGGCGCGGCTTCTGGAACAGCCTCGGCACCGCCCTGCTGGTCCGCCTGGGTGCCGGCGGCAAGCGCGAAAGCGCCCCGGCCGAAGCCAGGCAGCCGTGGCAGCGCGCCGCCTCGCAGCGCCGCCTGGCCTTCATGCTGCTGACCGTGCTGAGCACCGTGGTCGCTTCCACGCTGTTCGCGGGCGTGCAGCCCGACTACGACAACGTCTGGCTCGAATACGGCCAGATCGGCCTCTACGGCCTGCTCTCGGGCTGGGTCGTGACCGGTTTCGTGACCGCCCTCATGGGCTTCTACGTCTCGGTGCGCGGCGACAAGCACGCGCTCTCGGTCAAGCAGGTGGCCAACCACCCAATGAACCCCGAGGCCCGCACCGCGATCATCATGCCGATCTGCAACGAGGACGTGGCCACCGTGTTCGCCGGCCTGCGCGCCACCTGCGAATCGGTCGCGGCCACCGGCCACGCCAAGCAGTTCGACGTGTTCGTGCTGTCCGACAGCTACAACCCCGAGACTGCCGCCGCCGAGCGCGCCGCCTGGGAAGACCTGCGCGCCGCGCTGGCCGACAGCCCGAACCAGCCGCAGGTCGAGGTCTACTACCGCCTGCGCACCCGCCGCACGCACCGCAAGGCCGGCAACGTGGCCGACTTCTGCCGCCGCTGGGGCAAGGACTACCGCTACATGGTCGTGCTCGACGCCGACTCCGTGATGAGCGGCGACTGCCTGACCTCGATGGTCAAGCTGATGGAAGCCAACCCGAGCGCCGGCATCATCCAGACCGCCACCCAGGCCATCGGCCACGTGACGCTGCATGCCCGCGCCCAACAATTCGCTTCCCGCGTGACGGGCCGCCTGTTCACGCTGGGCATGCAGTTCTGGCAACTGGGCGAATCGCACTACTGGGGCCACAACGCGATCATCCGCGTCGAACCCTTCATGAAGCACTGCGCGCTGGCCCCGATCAAGGGCACCGGCGGCATGTCCGGCGGCATCATGTCGCATGACTTCGTCGAAGCCGCGCTGATGCGCCGTGCCGGCTACAACGTGTGGCTGGTGTCCGACCTGGTCGGCAGCTACGAACAGCAACCGCCGGACCTGCTGGCCGAGCTGCAGCGCGACCGCCGCTGGTGCCAGGGCAACCTGCAGAACGCCCGCCTGATGGCCGAGCCCGGCATCCACTCGGTGCACCGCGCGATGTTCGTGACCGGTACCATGGCCTATGTTTCCGCGCCGCTGTGGCTCGCGTTCCTCACGCTGGGCACCGCGCTGTGGCTCAGCGGTTCGAGCCTGATCTCGAGCTGGAGCGTGCTGCCGGCCGAACTCGCCGGCCTCTGGATCTGGACCCTGTGCCTGCTGTTCCTGCCCCGCGTGCTCGGCATCGTTGCCGTGCTGATGCGCGGCGAGCAACGCCAGTTCGGCGGCCTGTGGGGCCTGGTCAAGAGCTCGGTGATGGAAAGCGGTCTCGCGATCGTGCAGGCACCGGTGCGCATGCTGGCCCACTCGCTGTTCGTGCTGGTCGCCCTCACCGGCATCAAGCTCGACTGGAAGTCGCCCCCGCGTGAAGCCGCCGCCGTGCCGTGGAAGGTCGCTGCCTCGCAGCTGGCCCCCATGACGCTGGTGATCGCACTGCTGGCCGTCGGCGTCGCGATGATCGACCCGAGCGCCCTGATGTGGCTCATGCCGGTCGGCCTGCCGCTGCTGCTGGCGATCCCGCTGACCGTGCTGACCAGCCAGATCGCGCTGGGCACCACGCTGCGCGACCGCGGCTTCCTGCTGATCCCTGAGGAATCGCGTTCGCCGGCCGTGCTGCGCCGCGCCTGGATGCATGCGCTGCGCCTCTCGCGCCCCGCCGCGCTGGCCACCGCCTGACGCGCGCGCGCCACACGCCTCGCATGAAGCCGGCCCCGAGGGGCCGGCTTTTTTCATGGCGCGCCTAGAATCGCGCCTTCCTTTTTTCAACCCACGGATCCTCTCGATCCCCTGGAGCGCCAAGTGCCCCGATTCGCCGTCACCACCCTCTGACGCCGACAACACCACTTCACTGGTCATGTCGGGCGCCAAGCTGCGCATCCGCTGACCGGACACGGCCCTTCGCTGGAAACAGCGGCCGTCGAAGTCGCTCCCGATCCCTCTCAGCTTCGCTCCCGCACGTTGTCGGTTCTTCCTGGTTTCCATCCGGAGAACAAACGTGTTTCCCCTTTCTTCTTCCCTCTCGTCGCTGCCGCTGCTGAAGTACCCGCGGACCGCGCACCTCGAAGGCTCGCGCCTGCAGCCCGGCGACAGCGACGACGGCCAGACGCCATTGGCAACGCTGCACGGACTGCACGTGGTCATCGAGGAAAAGCTCGATGGCGCGAACGCCGCCGTGTCGTTCGGCGCGGCCGGCGAGCTGCTGCTGCAGTCGCGCGGCCACTACCTCGCGGGCGGTGCCGGCGAGCGCCAGTTCAACCTGTTCAAACACTGGGCCGCCACGCACGAGGCGGCGCTGCTCGAACGGCTCGAGGACCGCTACGTGATGTACGGCGAATGGTGCTTCGCCAAGCACAGCTGCTGGTACGACCGGCTGCCGGCCTTCTTCCTGGAGTTCGATCTCTACGACCGCCAGGCACAGTGCTTTCTCTCGACGCCGGCGCGGCAGGCGCTGCTCGCGGGCGGCCCGGTGCTGTCGGTGCCCGTGCTCTACGAGGGCGCGATGCCACGCCAGCCGAAGGCCCTGCGTTCGCTCGTGCGGCCCTCGCTCGCGCGCAGCACCGACTGGCGCTCGGCCTTCGAACGGGCCGTGGCCGACAAGGGCCAGCCGCTCACGCTGGCGCGGCAGCAGACCGACCTCTCGGACCTGGCCGAGGGCCTGTACCTCAAGACCGAGTCGAACGGCCAGGTGACGGGCCGCTACAAGTGGGTGCGCCCGGACTTCGTCCAGACCATCCTCGACTCGGGCTCGCACGACACCCGCCGGCCGCTGCTGCCGAACCGGCTGGCACCGGGCGCGGACCTGCATGCGCCGGTGCCGTCGCTCGGCTGGCACGACCTGGGACTGCGCACGCTGCGCGATCCCGCCGAACTCACGACCACCGGGAGGCCGCGATGACTTTCGACGAACTTCGCACGCTGGTGCCCGCGCCCGGAGCTGGCGCCGACTGGGCACGTTGCTGCGAACTGCTGCCGGACCTGCTGCGCCTCGAGGAGACGCCGCAGGACCCGTACTACCACGCCGAGGGCAACGTCGGCCTCCACACGCGCATGGTGCTCGATGCGCTGGCGCAGGACGCGCACTACCGACGCGCCGATGCCGACGGCCGCTTCGTGCTGTTCATGGCCTGCCTGCTGCACGACATCGCCAAGCCCGACACCACGGTGATCGACGAGGCCAGCGGCCGCATCGGCCAGCCCGGCCATTCGCGCCGCGGCGCGGTCGACGTGCGCGTGCTGATGTGGAAGGCACGCGTGCCCTTCGCGCTGCGCGAGGCCGTGTGCCGGATCGTCGCGGTGCACCAGCTGCCGTTCCATGCCTTCGCGTCGCGCAAGGGCGAGCGGCCCGAGCGGCTGGTGCATCGGCTGTCGTGGGAGCTGAGCCTGCCCGACCTGTGCTGCGTGGCGCGCTGCGACATGCTGGGACGGCACTACGAGGAGCGCTCCGACAGCCTGGCCGACATCGCACTGTTCGAGCAGCTCGCGCAGGAGGAAGGCTGCTGGGACGGCCCGCGGCAGATGGTCGACGCCCACACGCGCCTGGCCTACTTCCGCGGCGCCGACACCAGCCCCGACTACCCGCTGTTCCAGAACCCGGGCTCGCGCGTGAGGGTGATGTGCGGCCTGCCCGCGAGCGGCAAGAACCACTGGGTGGCGCAGCAGCGCAAGGGTTGGCCGGTGGTGTCCTTCGACGATGCGCGCGCCGAGCTGGGCCTGAAGCACGGCGAGAACGACGGGCTCGCCGCGCACCATGCGGTCGACCAGGCGAAGGCGCTGCTGCGCAGGCAGGAACACTTCGTCTGGAACGCCACCCACCTGAGCCAGCAGATGCGCACCAAGACGCTGGACCTGCTGTGGGCCTACCACGCCCAAATCGAACTGGTGTACCTCGAGGTGCCGCACACCGAGTTGATGCGCCGCAACCGCGAGCGCGACACGACGCTGTCGAGCGCGGGCATCGAGCGCATGCTGCACCGCTGGGAGCTGCCGACGCCGATCGAGGCGCACGCGACGGTCTACGCGGTGCAGACCTGAAAACGCCGAAGCCCGCCGGGTCCTCCCCGGCGGGCTTCGTCCATCCCTCTATATATGTACGCGGCTCAGAACGGCAGCTTCGGCCCGCCGGGACCGCCCATCCCGCCCATGCCCTTCATGCCGCCCATCTTCTTCATCATCTTCATGAGGCCGCCGCCCTTCATCTTCTTCATCATCCCCTGCATCTGCTCGAACTCGTTGAGCAGGCGGTTCACTTCCTGAACCTGCACGCCCGCGCCGGCCGCGATGCGGCGCTTGCGCGTGGCCTTGAGCAGCTCGGGCTTGCGGCGCTCCAGCGGGGTCATGCTCTGGATGATCCCTTCCTTGCGGCGGATGTCGCGCTCGGCGCGCGTCATGTCGGCCTCGCTGGCCTTGGCGGCCATCTGCGTGGGCAGCTTGTCCATCAGGCTCGAGAGGCCGCCCATCTGCTTCATCTGCTGCAGCTGGCCGAGGAAGTCGTTGAGGTCGAAGCCCGCGCCGCTCTTGACCTTGGCCGCGAGCTTCTGCGCCGCCGCCACGTCGACGCCGGCCGTGACCTGCTCGACCAGCGCGACGATGTCGCCCATGCCCAGGATGCGGCCCGCATGGCGCTCGGCGTCGAACACCTCGAGGCCGTCGATCTTCTCGCTCACGCCCGCGAACTTGATCGGCACGCCCGTGACCTGGCGCACCGACAGCGCCGCGCCGCCGCGCGAATCGCCGTCGGTCTTGGTCAGGATGATGCCGGTGAGCGGCAGCGCCTCCTTGAAGGCGCGCGCCGTGTTGATCGCGTCCTGGCCCTGCATGGCGTCGACCACGAACAGGGTCTCGACCGGGTTCAACGCGCCGTGCAGCTGCTGGATCTCGGCCATCAGCACCTCGTCGATCGCGAGCCGGCCGGCCGTGTCGACGAGCAGCACGTCGAAGAAGTGGCGCTTGGCGTGATCGAGCGCGGCGCGCGCGATGTCGAGCGGCTTCTGGTCGGCCGTGCTCGGGAACCATTCGGCGCCGGCCTGCTTCGTGACGGTCTTGAGCTGCTCGATGGCGGCGGGCCGGTAGACGTCGCCCGAGACCGTGAGCACCTTCTTCTTGCGCTTCTCGATCAGGTGCTTGGCGAGCTTGGCGGTGGTGGTGGTCTTGCCGGCGCCCTGCAGGCCGGCCATGAGGATCACCGCCGGCGGCTGGGCCGCGAGGTTGATGTCGGAGACGCCCTCGCCCATGGTGGCGGCGAGCTCGCGGTTGACGATGCCGACCAGCGCCTGGCCCGGCTTGAGCGAGCCCAGCACTTCCTGGCCGAGCGCCTTTTCCTTCACGCGGGCGACGAAGTCGCGCACCACGGGCAGCGCCACGTCGGCTTCGAGCAGCGCCATGCGCACTTCGCGCAGCATGTCCTGCACGTTGCTTTCGGTGATGCGCGCCTGGCCGCTCATCGTCTTGACGAGGCGGGAGAATTTTTCGGTGAGAGCGCTGGCCATGGAGGGGATGCCTTGCTTGCTGCCCCGCTGCGGCGGGACGGATGGGAGAAGTCGCGGGAGACGGGTAGGAGGGAAGCTGGCGCGCGGCACCCGGAAATGCAAGGGTGAGCGGCTAAACTCCGATCGATGATTTTAGCGATCCCCTCCCCACTCGGCGTGGCGCTGGGCATCGCCGCCGCGGCCGCCTACGGTTTTGCCGCTGCCGCAGGCGCCCGGCTGAGCCGCCAGGCCACCCAGTGGGCGCTCGGCCTGGCCTGGCTGCTGCATGCCGCGGTGCTCGGCCATGGCCTGGTCGGCCACGAACCCCGCTTCGGCTTCGCGCCCGCCCTGTCGGTCACGGCCTGGCTGGTGCTCACCGTCTACGCGGTCGAAAGCCGCATGTACCCGCAGCTTCAGGTGCGCCGCGCGCTGGCCTGGCTCGGCGCGGCGGCGGTGCTGCTCGCGATCCTCTTTCCCGGCACGCCGCTGCACGTGTCGGCCTCGCCCTGGCTGCCGCTGCACCTGGCGCTGGGCATCTCTTCCTACGGCCTGTTCGCCGCCGCCGTCGTGCACGCCTGGCTCACGACCCGCGCCGAGAAGCAGATCCGCCTGGCCGCCGAGCCGCAGGGCGGCGTGCCGCTGCTGACGCTCGAGCGCCTCACCTTCCGCTTCGTGACGGCCGGCTTCGTGCTGCTGTCGGCCACGCTGCTGGCCGGGCTGCTGTTCAGCGAACAGCTCTACGGCGCCGCGGGCCGGGCCTGGAAGTGGGACCACAAGTCGGCCTTCTCGGTGCTGGCCTGGATCAGCTTCGCGGTGCTGCTGATCGGCCGCGCGCGCTTCGGCTGGCGCGGGCGCACCGCGCGGCGCGTGCTCTACGCGGGCTCGGCGCTGCTGCTGCTGGCCTACGTGGGCTCGCGCTTCGTGCTCGAAGTGGTGCTGGCGCGTCCGCCGGCCTGAAGACACCTCATGAAATACCTTCTCGTCCTCGCGGTGGTCTGGGTCGCGATCTGGCTCTGGCGCATGAACCGCCGCGAAGAAATGCAGGAGCGCGCCGCGCGCACGCCGCGTCCGGCCGCGCCGCCCGCGGTGGGCGCGCCGCAGGCGATGGTGCGCTGCGCCCATTGCGGCCTGCACCTGCCCGCGAGCGACGCGGTGCGCGGCGCCGACGGCACCCCCTTCTGCAGCGCCGCGCACCGGCAGGTCGCCGAGCGCGCCTGAACGGCGCCGAGCCGGCTTCGTCGCAGCGATGGGCAGCAGTTCCTCCCTCTGGGCCAGCGGCGAACCGGTCACCGACTGGGACGTGCTGGAGCCCGGCGCGCGCGAGAGCGCCGCGCTGCTGCGGCTGTGGCGCGGCTTCATGGGCGCGCGCTGCTTCGTCGCGCTGGTGCTGGTGCTGCTGCAGGGCGTGAGCTTCGCGCTCGGCCAGACCATGCAGCCGATGGCGGTGGCGCTGTCGGCCAGCTACCTCGCGGCGGCCGCGCTGGGCGCGCGCTACGTGCATTTCGAGCCGCCGATGCGCGGCTTCGGCGCCACCTGGATGATGAGCACCGGCGTCGACCTCGCGGTCTTCGCGGCGCTGCAGGTCACGCAGGGCGGCAACATCAACTACACGCCGCTGTTCGCGCTGCCGGTGCTCATGAGCGCGGTGCTCGGCACGGTGATGGTGAGCATGGGCACCACCGCCACCGTCACGCTGCTGCTGCTGGCCGATGCCGCCTGGCACTGGGTGCAGCAGCCCGGCGACTCGCCCGCGCGCTTCGTGCAGGCGGCGCTCACGGGCACCGGGCTGTTCGTGGTGGCGCTGCTGGCGCACGAGCTCGCGCGGCGGCTGGCGCGCGAGGAGGCGGTGTCGCAGCACAACCGCAGCAGCGCGCAGATGCAGGCGCAGGTCAACGATCTGGTGATCGAGACGCTGAGCGAAGGCGTGCTGGTGATCGACGCCGAAGGCCTGGTGCACGCGGCCAACCCGGCGGCCGACGCGATCCTGGGCCAGGGCCTGGGCCAGTTGCGGCTGCCCTTCCCGCTGCATGCCCAGCCGGCCTGGCATGCGCTGGCCGCGCTGGCGCGCCAGACCTATGCGCGCCGCGAGCCGCAGACCGAGGAGATCCCGGTCGCGCAGGCACGCGGCGCGGCGCGCGAGGTGCGCGTGCGCACCCGCCTCACGCCCTCGAGCGACCGGCGCATGGGCAGCCTGTGCGTGATGTTCCTGCAGGACCTGCGCGAGCTCGAGGCGCGCATCCGCACCGAGAAGCTGGCCGCGATGGGCCGCATGTCGGCCGCGGTCGCGCACGAGATCCGCAACCCGCTGGCCGCCATCACGCAGGCCAGCGCGCTGCTCAACGAGGACCTGACCGATCCCGCGCACCGCCAGCTCACGCACATGGTGCAGCACAACGCGCAGCGCCTCGCGCGCATCGCCGACGACGTGCTCGACGTCTCGCGCGCGCGCCAGCAGCGCGTGCTGTCGCTCGGCGAGCAGGTGGTGCTCGATCCCACGGTGCAGGCGCTGACCGAGGAATGGATGCGCCAGACCCAGCGCAAGGGCGTGACCGTGGCGCTCGATGCGCCGGGCGCCGAGGTGCGCTTCGACGTCGAGCACCTGCGCCGCCTGCTGGTGAACCTGCTCGACAACGCGGCGCGCTACGCGAGCCTGCGCGAGGGCGCGATCCAGGTCGTGACCACGCTGCAGCGCGCGGGCAGCCCGGGCCGGCCGACCCTGCAGGTCTGGAGCGACGGCGCGCCGCTCGAGCCGGCCGTGCAGCGCCACCTGTTCGAACCCTTCTTCTCGTCGGAGAGCCGCTCGAGCGGGCTGGGCCTGTTCCTGTGCCGCGAGCTGTGCCGGCGCCACGGCGCGGCCATCGGCTACGAGCGGCGCGCGCTGGCGGCCGACGGGCCCGAGGGCAACGAATTCTTCGTCGGCTTCGCCGCGAGCGAAAACCGGCTGACACAATAGCGGCGTGAGCAGCTCCCATCCGCCCTCCCAGCGTCCCGCGCAGATCCTCGTCATCGACGACGAACCCGACCTTCGCACGCTCTACGAACTCACGCTGCTGCGCGAAGGCTACCGGGTCGAGGCCGCGGGCAGCGTCTCCGAAGCCTGGCAGCACCTCGAGGCCACGCGCTTCGACGCCGTGATCACCGACATGCGGCTGCCCGACGGCCAGGGCATGGAGATCATCCAGCGCATCCAGAAGAACCAGCGCAGCGAGCGCTGCGTGGTGATGACCGCCTATGGCTCGGCCGAGAACGCGGTCGAGGCGCTGAAGGCCGGCGCCTTCGACTACCTCACCAAGCCGGTCGACCTGAAGCAGTTCCGCGCGGTCGTCGCTTCCGCGGTGCAGGCGCAGCAGCCGCCGCCGGTCGCGCAGGCCGCCGTGCGCCTGGCCAAGGCCGCCGATGCGAACGACGGCACGTCGGCGCTGGCCGCCGCGGGCAGCGCGGGCGCGTCCGCGCTCGATCGGCTGGTCGGCGATTCGGAGCCGATGCGGCTCGTGAAGTCGCGCATCGCCAAGGTGGCGCGCGGCATGGCGCCGGTGCTGGTGCGCGGCGAGTCGGGCACCGGCAAGGAGCTGGTGGCGCGCGCGGTCCATGCGTGCAGCCAGCGCAGCGACGGCCCCTTCGTCGCGGTGAACTGCGGCGCGATTCCCGAGAACCTGCTCGAGGCCGAATTCTTCGGCGCGCGCAAGGGTTCGTACACCGGCTCGGCGCAGGACCGCGACGGCTATTTCCAGGCCGCGCGCGGCGGCACGCTGTTCCTCGACGAGATCGGCGACCTGCCGCTGGCGATGCAGTCCAAGCTCCTGCGCGCGATCCAGGAACGCAGCGTGCGGCCGATCGGCTCCACGCAGGAAGACGCGGTCGACGTGCGCATCGTGAGCGCGACCCACAAGGATCTGCACGCCGAGGTGCAGGCCGGCCGCTTCCGGCAGGACCTGTTCTACCGGCTCAACGTGATCGAGATCGCCGTGCCCGCGCTGCGCGAGCGCCGCGAGGACCTGCCCGCGCTGTGCGTCGCGCTGCTCGCGCGCATCGCGCAGGACGGCGGGCTGCCCGCGCCGCGCCTGTCGGACGCGCTGCTGCGGCAACTCGCGCAGCATCCGCTGCACGGCAACGTGCGCGAGCTCGAGAACCTGCTGCATCGCGCGGTCGCGCTGTACGACGGCGACGAACTGCAGCTCGACCTGATGGATGGCGCGCTCGGCGGCGGCTGGACGGCGGCCGCGCCCGGACCCGCCGCGCCGCACGCCGCGACGACCTCGGCACCCGCCACGCCCCCCGAAGCGTTCGAAGCGAAGCCCGTCGTGGCCGCGCCGCCGCCTGCGCCGCGGCCCGTGGTGCCCACGCCGCTGCCCTCCGACCTGCAGGCCTACCTCGACCAGCAGGAGCGCGAGATCCTCGTGCGCGCGCTGCACGAGAGCGGCTTCAACCGCACGGCCGCCGCCGCGCGCCTGGGCATGAGCCTGCGCCAGATCCGCTACCGCATCGCCCGCCTGGGCATCAGCACGCCCAACGGCGACGATGGCGCGAGCAGCCATGTCGACGACTGAAGACGGCGCGCGCGCCACCGGCGGCGATGCGCTCTGGCGCGACGGCTGGTACCGCTTCGCGAAGGCGCTGCCCTCGCCCAACTTCGGACCGCGCCCCGCGGCCGCGCGCGAGCGCATCGACCTCGTCGTGCTGCACTCGATCAGCCTGCCGCCCGGCGAGTACGGCGGCGACGCGGTGCAGCAGCTCTTCACCAACCGGCTCGACTGGGACGCGCATCCTTACTTCCAAAGCATTCGTGGCCTCGAGGTGTCCTCGCATTTCTACGTGCGCCGCAACGGCGAGCTCTGGCAGTTCGTGAGCGGCGACGACCGCGCATGGCATGCGGGCGTGTCGTCGTGGCGCGGCCGGGACAACTGCAACGACGACTCGATCGGCATCGAGCTCGAGGGCCTCGAGGGCGGGCCGTTCGAGGACGCGCAGTACGAGACGCTCGCGAGCCTCGCCGCGGCGATCGCGCAGCACTATCCGATCGCGCACATCGCGGGCCACGAGCACATCGCGCCGGGCCGCAAGCAGGATCCGGGTGCCGGCTTCGACTGGCATCGGCTGCGCGATCACCTCGGCTGGAGTCCACACATGTTTCCCTCGCAGGTGGTGGACCGCTAATTTTTTCAATCGCTGCGCGCCACGCGATGCCCCGGGCTCGTCGTGCAGCGATCGCTCCATTCGCAAGCGCGATGCGTAGCAACCATGCGCCCTGCAGGCCCAAATCGCCTCGAAAGCCGCATGGAACGTGGGTTGCGAGAGGATGATCCACTGTTCATGCGGCATGGATGGCCGCGCAGCGCGAAAACAGGTTTCTGCTCCCTCTTGAAGCCTGATGGAAAACGCTACATCTAGTGGGTTGTACACCCCCGGCACCCTAGATATAGTGTGTCCCGTCCGGCCTCAGAGCCGACGCAGCGGCCCCAGCAGCGCCGCTCATCCAACAAGAATTGCCAACCGAGAGGAAGCGAATGCAAACAGCACTGAATACTCCCACCGCCGCGCGTGCCATCCCCTCCACGCCGCCCCAGTCCCCCCGCGATACCGCCGGTTCGCCCACCGGACAGAACCTCGCGCACTACCAGATCATCCGCCGCAACGGCGCCGTGGTCCCGTTCGAGCCCAACAAGATCGCGATCGCGATGATGAAGGCCTTCCTGGCCGTGCACGGCACCCAGGGCGCGGCCTCGGCCAGCGTGCGCGAGACCGTCGACGCGCTGACGCAGGCCGTCGTGAAGGCGCTGGTGCGCTCGCGTCCGGGCGGCGGCACCTTCCACATCGAGGACGTGCAGGACCAGGTCGAACTGGGCCTGATGCGCGGCGGCCACCAGGAAGTGGCGCGTGCCTATGTGCTCTACCGCGAGCGCCGCACCCAGGAACGCGCGAAGCAGGGCGAGCAGGATGTGCAGGTCGCGGCTCCCGCGCTGCACGTGCTCGACCGCGGCGAACGCGTCGCGCTCGACGTCAGCGAACTCAAGGGCCTGATCGAATCGGCCTGCCAGGGCCTGGGCGACAGCATCACGGCCGCGCCGATCGTGGCCGAGACGATGCGCAACCTGTACGACGGCGTGCCGCTCGACGAGGTCTACAAGGCCTCGATCCTCGCGGCCCGCACGCTGATCGAGAAGGATCCCGACTACACCTTCGCCACCGCGCGCCTGCTGCTGCACACGATCTTCAAGGAGATCATCGGCCGCGAAGTCATGCCCGTCGACCGCGCCACCGCCTACGCCGACTACTTCCCCGCCTTCATCAAGAAGGGCGTCGAGAACGAGCTGCTCGACGAGAAGCTGCTGCAGTACGACCTGCCCCGCCTGGGCGCGGCGCTGAAGGCCGAACGCGACAACCAGTTCGACTACCTCGGCCTGCAGACCCTGTACGACCGCTACTTCCTGCACGTGCGCAAGAACCGCATCGAGCTGCCGCAGGCCTTCTTCATGCGCGTCTCGATGGGCCTGGCGCTCAACGAGATCGACCGCGAAGCCCGCGCCATCGAGTTCTACGAAGTGCTGTCGTCCTTCGACTTCATGTCGAGCACGCCGACGCTGTTCAACAGCGGCACGCTGCGCTCGCAGCTGTCGAGCTGCTACCTGACCACCGTGCCCGACGATCTCGACGGCATCTACGAGTCGATCAAGGAAAACGCGCTGCTCTCGAAGTTCGCGGGCGGCCTGGGCAACGACTGGACCCGCGTGCGCGCGCTCGGCAGCCACATCAAGGGCACGAACGGCGAATCGCAGGGCGTGGTGCCCTTCCTCAAGGTGGTGAACGACACCGCCGTGGCCGTGAACCAGGGCGGCAAGCGCAAGGGCGCCGTCTGCACGTACCTCGAAACCTGGCACCTCGACATCGAGGAGTTCCTGGAGCTGCGCAAGAACACCGGCGACGACCGCCGCCGCACGCACGACATGAACACCGCCAACTGGATCCCCGACCTGTTCATGCGCCGCGTGATGGAGAAGGGTTCCTGGACGCTGTTCTCGCCTTCGAACGTGCCCGACCTGCACGACCTGTTCGGCGCCGACTTCGAGAAGGCCTACGTCGCCTACGAAGAGAAGGCCGCGCGCGGCGAGATCAAGCCCAGCCGCACCGTGCAGGCCACCGACCTGTGGCGCAAGATGCTCACGATGCTGTTCGAGACCGGCCATCCCTGGATCACGTTCAAGGACGCCTGCAACGTGCGCTCGCCGCAGCAGCACGCCGGCGTGGTGCACTCGTCGAACCTCTGCACCGAGATCACGCTGAACACCAGCGACACCGAAACCGCGGTCTGCAACCTCGGCTCGGTCAACCTGCTACAGCATCTGAAGGACGGCAAGGTCGACCAGGAGAAGCTCAAGAAGACGATCTCGACCGCGATGCGCATGCTCGACAACGTGATCGACATCAACTACTACGCCGTGAAGAAGGCGCGCGACTCGAACCTGCGCCACCGTCCGGTCGGCCTGGGCCTGATGGGCTTCCAGGACGCGCTGTACGACCTGCGTATTCCCTACGCCTCGCAGGAAGCCGTGCAGTTCGCCGACGAATCGATGGAAGCGATCTGCTACCACGCCTACTGGGCCTCGACCGAGCTGGCGCGCGAGCGCGGCAAGTACTCGAGCTACAAGGGCTCGCTGTGGGACAAGGGCATCCTGCCGATCGACTCGCTCGACCTGCTCGAGAAGGCCCGCGGCGGCTACGTCGAGGTCGACCGCTCGTCGACCCTCGACTGGGACGCGCTGCGCGCCAAGATCAAGGCCGACGGCATGCGCAATTCGAACTGCGTGGCCATCGCCCCGACGGCGACCATCTCGAACATCATCGGCGTCGACGCCTCGATCGAACCCTGCTTCGGCAACCTCTCGGTCAAGTCGAACCTGTCGGGCGAATTCACCGTGATCAACCACTACCTGGTGCGCGACCTCAAGCGCCTGGGCCTGTGGGACGACGTGATGGTGATGGACCTGAAGCACTTCGACGGTTCGCTGCGTCCCATCGACCGCGTGCCGCAGGACGTGAAGGCGCTCTACGCCACCGCGTTCGAAGTCGAGACGACGTGGCTGGTGGAAGCCGCCGCGCGTCGCCAGAAATGGATCGACCAGGCGCAGTCGCTGAACATCTACATGGCCGGCGCCTCGGGCAAGAAGCTCGACGACACCTACAAGCTCGCATGGCTGCGCGGTCTGAAGACCACCTACTACCTGCGCACGCAGAGCGCGACGCACGCCGAGAAGTCGACGGTGCAGTCGGGCCGCCTCAACGCGGTGTCCTCGGGCAACGACGCACCGTCGGGCATGA
This sequence comes from Variovorax paradoxus, assembly GCA_016806145.1. Taxonomy (NCBI): domain Bacteria; kingdom Pseudomonadati; phylum Pseudomonadota; class Betaproteobacteria; order Burkholderiales; family Comamonadaceae; genus Variovorax; species Variovorax paradoxus. The sequence goes on along the minus strand of CP063166.1, from coordinate 1,232,747 downwards.
GCGCACTCGAGGCAGCGGCTGCCGCGGCGAAGGCACAGATGAGCGCGATCCCCGCGACCGACATCGCCTTCTGCGGCGTCGACGATCCGACCTGCGAAGCCTGCCAGTGATGCACGCAGCGCACCGCGAACACAGCGCTGTGCGCTGCGCTACCAAGAGTGAGGCGCATGCGATGTCGTGCGATGACGGAGGCCAGTTGAAGGCATTGACCGACATCGCGCGATGCATGCGAGCAACATAACAACCACATAAATGGAGTGCGATGTGAACGAGCACTTTGCAACTCACATCGTTGCTCGGATAATTTGAGCATTGGATTTTTCTATGTTGACCTGGGACGAAGAAGTCAAGCCCTCCTTGCCAAAGGACATGCAACAAGGTTTGCATCACCACCCCTCGACCGGCGTCGCCGCCGGCCGTGCGGTGGATGTGTCGGCTTCATCGATGGCACAACCTTCGCTGCAACCCGTGCAGCAGCCTGCCCGCCAGGCCGTGCCCGCATCGAGCGGCGCGAGCGCTCCGGCTGAAACGCGCCGCGTCAGGGCCGCCGACAAGCGCATCATCAACGGCGAGACCGACGTCAACCAGCTGGTGCCGTTCAAGTACAAGTGGGCGTGGGAAAAGTACCTCGCCACCTGCGCCAATCATTGGATGCCGCAGGAAGTGAACATGACGCGCGACATCGCGCTGTGGAAAGACCCGAACGGCCTGACCGAAGACGAGCGCCGCATCGTCAAGCGCAACCTCGGCTTCTTCGTCACCGCCGACTCGCTGGCCGCCAACAACATCGTGCTGGGCACCTACCGCCACATCACGGCGCCCGAATGCCGCCAGTTCCTGCTGCGCCAGGCCTTCGAGGAAGCGATCCACACGCACGCCTACCAGTACATCGTCGAGTCGCTCGGCCTGGACGAGAGCGAGATCTTCAACGCCTACAACGAGGTGCCGTCGATCCGCGAGAAGGACCAGTTCCTGATTCCGTTCATCGACGCGATCAGCGATCCGAACTTCAAGACCGGCACGCACGAGACCGACCAGACGCTGCTCAAGTCGCTGATCGTGTTCGCCTGCCTGATGGAAGGCCTCTTCTTCTACGTCGGCTTCACGCAGATCCTCGCGCTGGGCCGCCAGAACAAGATGACCGGCGCCGCCGAGCAGTACCAGTACATCCTTCGCGACGAATCGATGCACTGCAACTTCGGCATCGACCTGATCAACCAGCTCAAGCTCGAGAACCCCGGCCTCTGGACGGCCGAGTTCAAGGCCGAGATCAAGGCGTTGTTCATGCGCGCCGTCGAGCTCGAATACAAGTACGCCGAAGACACCATGCCGCGTGGCGTGCTCGGCATGAACGCTTCCATGTTCAAGGGCTATCTGCGCTACATCGCCAATCGGCGCGCGCAGCAGATCGGCCTCGAAACGCTCTTCCCGAACGAGGAAAATCCGTTCCCGTGGATGAGCGAGATGATTGACCTGAAGAAAGAGCGCAATTTCTTCGAGACCCGCGTGATCGAATACCAATCGGGTGGTGCGCTCTCCTGGGATTGAATATTTCGATAACAATAAATGAATTCAAGAATTGCCCTTGCCACCGACTGCGCCGAAGAGCGCGGCATGGACGAGGGCTCAGGTGTTCATGGTGCTGGAGCACGGAATCCAACGCCATGAATCACTCCAGCGCTACCAACATGCGCGGAGTGCTTCAATAGGTTGATTTTTTCAACTTGATCAAGGAGAAAACAGAAATGGCAACTGCAAAGAAAGCACCGGCTAAGAAAGCCGCAGCGAAGAAGGCTCCGGCCAAGAAGGTCGTAGCGAAGAAGGCTCCGGCCAAGAAGGTCGCCGCCAAGAAGGCTCCGGCAGCCAAGAAGGTCGCTGCCAAGAAGGCTCCGGCCAAGAAGGTCGCTGCCAAGAAGGTAGCCGCGAAGAAGGTCGTCGCCAAGAAGGCGCCGGCGAAGAAGGCAGCTCCGGCCAAGAAGGCCGCTGCGAAGAAGGCGCCGGCGAAGAAGGCCGCTGCCAAGAAGGCGCCTGCGAAGAAGGCTGCCGCCAAGAAGGCTCCTGCCAAGAAGGCTGCGGCCAAGAAAGCCGCGAAAAAGCCCGCTGCCAAGCCTGCCGCTGCTGCCAAGAAGCCTGCTGCGAAGAAGGCTGCCAAGGCACCCGCCAAGGCCGCTGCCGCTGCGCCCGCCCCTGCTGCGCAGACGACGCTGAATCCCCAGGCAGCCTGGCCGTTTCCCACGGCCAGCAAGCCCTGAGTTTTCTCGGCAGCCCTGAAAAGGCATCAAGCCCGGCACCGCAAGGTGCCGGGCTTTTTCATTGGGCAAAGATAAACGCGAAGCGGAAAGGCGGTGGCATCCACCGCCATGCCATCGCTCGTCAAGCCAGGCCGAGTGCCTGGCGATCGATCTGGTAGTTCTGCGGGCCGCGCTGCGCGATCTTGAGCGCGCCGACCTGGTTGCCGAGCGCCGCGCACTGCGCGAGCGGCCAGCCCTTCTCCAGCCCGAACAGCAGCGCGCCGCGCCATGCATCGCCGCAGCCCGTGGGCTCGATCACCGCGGTCGGCACCACGCCCGGCACATGCTCGCGCTCGCCGTTCGTCCACACCTCGCAGCCCTCGGCCGCGAGCGTGACCACGAGGCCGCGCACGCGCTGCGAGATCTCCGCCAGGCTCCAGCCCGTGCGCTGCGAGAGCATCTTGCCTTCGTAGTCGTTGACCACGACCCAGCTCGCGAGCTCGACGAAATGCTTGAGCGCCTCGCCGTCGAACATCGGCAGGCCCTGGCCCGGATCGAACACGAAGGGAATGCCGGCGGCCGCGAACTGCTCGGCGTGCTGCAGCATCGCCTCGCGGCCATCGGGCGCGACGATGCCGAGACGGATGTCCTCGCGCGCCGCGATCTTCGTGATGTGCGCCTGCTGCATCGCGCCCGGATGGAAGGCGGTGATCTGGTTGTTGTCGGCGTCGTTCATGATCATCGCCTGCGCGGTGAACGTGTCGTCGAGCTGGCGCACGAACTCCGTGCTGATGCCCAGCGAACGCATGCGCTCGATGTAGTCGGCGCCATCGCTGCCCAGCGTGGCCATCGGCAGCGCCGTGCCGCCGAGCGCGTTGAGGCTGTAGGCGATGTTGCCGGCGCAGCCGCCGAAATCGCGGCGCAGGCTCGGCACCAGGAAGGACACGTTGAGGATGTGCAACTGGTCCGGGAGGATCTGGTCGGCGAACCGGCCCTCGAAGGTCATGATGGTGTCGAAGGCGAGGGAACCGCAAATCACTGCTGCCATGGGCTGATCCGTTGAGGTGAAGAAAAAGGAAGGAAGGCGCGGACGCGCAACCGGCGGCTCGCCGCGGGCCTAGGGATAGAAGGCCTCGACGCGATAGCCCGCGATTGGCGGCAGGGCCGCGGCCTCGGTCGCCGTCAGCGTCATCGGCAGCGAGGCCGCGCGTTCGCCGCGCGCCGCGAGCACCGTTGGTGCGCCATAGTCCGCCGGCGAGAGCACGCGCCGCACCACGGCACGCTCCTGCGTGTCGAGCAGCACCAGCTCGATCGACGGCATCGCGAGCGGCACCGCGGCGTTGCTGCGCAGGTTGAAGCTGAAGCGGTAGTCGTTGCCGCCGCTCTTCTCGCGCGCGAAGGCGGCGCCCTCGATGACGATGTCGCCGATGCGGCGCAGCGGCGCGAGCTCGCAGCCCGTCGCCTGGCACAGCGCGGCGAGCGCGGGACGCAGCGAGGGCTGGCGCGCGACGATGCCGTCGCGCTCGTGACGCAGGATCTGCACGACCAGCAGCAGGCCCGCGAGCACCGCGAGCGCGATCAGCGCGCGGCGCTTGCCGATGCGCTGCCAGAGGGATGTCGGCCGATCGTCGCGCTCGTCGTCCTCGGCATCGTCGACGAAGCGGTGCGCCGCGCGATCCTCGGTCTCGTCCGCCGCGTCGAGCACGGTGGCGAAGGGCGGCGGCGCGGGGTCCTCGCTCCGCGCGCGCGCCTCTTGGTCGTCGCGCTCCTCGCGCGCCTTGGCGCTGGCGGCGATCTTGGCCGACTTGGCGCGCGCCCGGCGCAGCGCCTTCTGCATCTGCAATTGGTCCCGATCGTCGCCCGTCTCGGGTGCGTCGGCGTCGTCGCGCTCGAGCTCGGTGTCCTCGTCGCTGTCTTCGTCGGAACCGGAACGGCGCAGCGTCGCGAAGCCCGCCGGCCTTTCATTCGACGGCGCCGCGCTCGCGCTGGAGCGACGCGTCCACACCGCGGGCAGCGGCGGCACCGGCGCGGGCGGCGGCGATGGTGGCGCGGCGAGGTTGAGGTCGATGTCGGGAAACGGCGGCAGCGAACTCGGCGGCGGCCGCCATTGCGGCTCGCGCACCTCGAGGTCGGACCAGGGCTCGTCGGCGACGATGCCGTGCGCGGGCAAGGCGAAGTCCGCGCTGTCGCGAGCTTCCGGGGACTGCGGCTGAGCGGGAGGCGGTGGCGGCTCGGACCGTGCCGGCGACAGGTCTTCGTTGACCTCGTCGTCGAGGAAGTCGGACTCCTCGACCTGCGGCGGGGCCGGCGCGAAGGAAGGCGGTGCCGACAGCTTGTCGAGTTCGCCGACAGGCTCGTGCGATGGCAATGCGGCCTTGCCGGCGGGCGCATCGAATCCGAAGCCGGAGTCGACCGAAGGACTGGCAGGTGCCGGCGGTGTCGAAGCCTCGGGCGCCGCGCTCGGCACGACCGCGGGCGCCGATGGCATCGATGGCACCTGCACCTGCGGCGACGCGACACCACTGCCCGACCCAACGACCCCATCCGGCGTCTCATGAAGATCGAGCGTCGCATCGAACACATGGCTGCAGCGACCGCAACGCACCCACCCGTCCGAGATCCGGAGCTGGTCGCGCACCACCTTGAAGGTGGTGGCGCAGGCGGGGCAACGCGTGACGAGGCTCATGAGGGGGCGATTGTAGGGTTGGGCCCTCGGCGCGACGCGATGCCGGCGGCGCCGTTTGCGCCGGAGAAAGCCCCCGGCGCGAGCGCGTTCAGCGGCGTGCCGTCATGAGGATCCAGCCGTCCTCGCTGTCGCTGACTTCGAGCGCCACGTAGGGCGCGTACGCTTCCTTCAGCTCGTCGGCCTGGCGCTCGAGGATGCCGGCGAGCACCAGCGAGCCACCGTTCGCCACGCGCTCGCACAGCAGCGGCGCGAGCACCTTGAGCGGGGTCGCGAGGATGTTCGCGAGCACCGTGCCGTACTGGCCCTGCGCCGCCTCGGGCAGGCCCGCATTGAGCGTCACGCCGTTGGCCTCGGCATTGAGGCGCGTCGAGCTCACGGCGGCCTCGTCGATGTCGACCGCGTCGATCTCGCCAGCGCCGTACTTCGCGGCACCAATGGCCAGGATGCCGGAGCCGCAGCCGTAGTCGAGCACGCGCTGGCCCGCGAACGCCCCGCGGGTCGCGATCCAGCGCAGGCACATGCGCGTGGTGGGATGGGTGCCGGTGCCGAAGGCCAGGCCCGGATCGAGCCGGATCACCTGCGTGGCCTGTGCCGGCGCCTCGTGCCAGCTCGGCACGATCCAGAACTCGGGCGTGATCTCGACCGGCGCGAACTGCGATTGCGTGAGCCGCACCCAGTCCTGGTCCTGCAGCTCGGCGATGCCCAGCAAGGTGCAGCCTTCGAAGAAGTCCTGCAGCGCGAGCACCGAGCCCGCGTCGCGCGCCAGTTCCTCGGTGGCGAACAGCGCGATCACGCGCGAGCGCTGCCAGCCCTCCTTGGGCGGCGGCATGCCGGGCTCGCCGAACAGCGCATGCTCGGCGTCGGTCTGCGCGTCGGCATCCTCGACCGAGATGCTCAGTGCGTCGAGCGCATCGAGCGCATCGCCGAGGGACTCGATGCGTTCCTCGGGGGCCAGCAGGCGGAGTTCGAACATGGCGGGCAGGGACGGCTCAGCGCTTGTGCGCGGCCAGCCACTCTTCGAGGTAGTGGATGTTGGTGCCGCCGGCCATGAACTTGGCGTCGACCATCAGCTCGCGGTGCAGCGGGATGTTGGTCTGGATGCCTTCGATCACGGTCTCGTTGAGCGCGGTGCGCATGCGCGCCATGGCCTGCTCGCGGGTGTCGCCGAAGACGATGATCTTGCCGATCATCGAGTCGTAGTTCGGCGGCACGAAGTAGTTGGTGTACGCATGCGAATCCACGCGCACGCCCGGACCGCCCGGCGGATGCCACATCGTGATGCGGCCCGGCGACGGCGTGAACTTCCACGCGTCCTCGGCGTTGATGCGGCATTCGATCGCGTGGCCGTGCATCTGGATCTGGCGCTGCGTGAACGGCAGCTTCTCGCCGGCCGCCACCATGATCTGCGTCTTGACGATGTCGATGCCGGTCGTGAGTTCGGTCACCGGATGCTCCACCTGCACGCGGGTGTTCATCTCGATGAAGTAGAACTCGCCGTTCTCGTAGAGGAACTCGAAGGTGCCGGCACCGCGGTAGCCGATCTTCTTGCAGGCGGCCGCGCAACGTTCGCCGATCTTCTCGATCAGCTTGCGCGGAATGCCCGGCGCGGGCGATTCCTCGATCACCTTCTGGTGACGGCGCTGCATCGAGCAGTCGCGCTCGCCGAGGTAGACCGCGTTGCGGTGCTTGTCGGCCAGCACCTGGATCTCGACGTGACGCGGGTTCTGGAGGAACTTCTCCATGTAGACCGAGGGATTGTTGAAGGCCGCCGCGGCCTCCGCCTTGGTCATCTGGATCGCGTTGATCAGCGCGGCCTCGGTGTGGACCACGCGCATGCCGCGGCCACCGCCGCCGCCCGCGGCCTTGATGATCACCGGATAGCCGATGGCGCGCGCGATGCGCTTGTTGGCCGTGGCGTCGTCGGAGAGCTCGCCGTCGGAGCCGGGCACGCAGGGCACGCCGGCCTTGATCATGGACTGCTTGGCCGAGACCTTGTCGCCCATGGTGCGGATGTTCTCGGGCGTCGGCCCGATGAACTGGAAGCCGCTCTGTTCGACGCGTTCGGCGAAGTTGGCGTTCTCGCTCAGGAAGCCGTAGCCGGGGTGGATCGCCTCGGCATCGGTCACTTCGGCCGCCGAGATGATGGCCGGCATGTTGAGGTAGCTCAGCGACGAGGGGGCCGGGCCGATGCAGACGGCTTCCTCGGCCAGCTTGACGTACTTGGCCTCGCGGTCGGCCTCGGAATAGACCATCACGGCCTTGATGCCGAGCTCGCTGCACGCGCGCTGGATGCGCAAAGCGATCTCGCCGCGGTTGGCGACCAGGATCTTCTTGAACATGGTCACTCGATGATGAACAGCGGCTGGCCGTATTCGACCGCCTGACCGTTTTCTCCGAGGATCTGGGTGACGGTGCCGGCCTTGTCGGCCTCGATTTCGTTGAGGATCTTCATCGCCTCGATGATGCAGAGCGTGTCGCCCTCGTTGACCTTGCTGCCGACCTCGACGAAGGACGGGGCGCCCGGGCTCGCGGCGCGGTAGAAGGTGCCGACCATCGGCGACTTCACGGCATGGCCGGCGGGGGCGGCCTCGGCCACGGGAGCAGCAGCGGGAGCCGCCGTGCCCGCGGGGGCTGCGGCCGGGGCCGCGGCGGGTGCCGCCAGGGTCTGCACGTACTGAACGGGAGCGGCACCGCCACCCTTGACGATGCGGACCTTGCCTTCGGTTTCAGTGATTTCCAGCTCGGAAATATTCGATTCGGACACCAGATCGATCAGTGTCTTGAGTTTGCGCAGATCCATGGGACTCCAGTGCCGGGTTTTCCGGTTATTAGGATACAACTAGGCCGAACATCGTTGATTGTCGGCTTTCGGCGGTTAACGCCGACCTGTGTATCTAATTCTAACTGTGAACGAGTTCACGTCGCCAACCCTCCAGGTCGGCCTCTTCGAGCTTGCCCATTTTACGGGCCGCCACCGAACCGTCGGCGTTCAGCACCAGCGTGAACGGCAGGCCACCGCCGGTGTTGCCGAGATTTTTGACCAGTTCCGTGCCCTGCAACCCAGCCAATCCGGTCGGATAGGTGACCGGCGTGCGCTGCAGGAACTTGCGCACCGCGCTCGGCTGATCGATCGCCAAGCCGACGACTTGCCAGCCGTTGGCACCATGATCGCGAAAGAAGCGATCGATCATCGGCATTTCTTCCACGCACGGCGGGCACCAGGTGGCCCAGAAGTTGAGCAGCACCGGCTTGCCGCGCAGGCTGGTCATGGCGAGCTCGCCGCCCTCGGGCCGCTCGAAGCGCTGGGCCCAGAAGTCGGCGCCGAGCATCTCTCCGGCCGTGCCGCTGCCGCGATGGCGCCACCAGGCACCACCGAGGCCGGCCGCGGCGGCCACCACCGCCACGCCGCCATACAGCAGGCCGCGTCGTGTGGTCGAAGAAGTCATCCGTTGTCCTTTTCTCTTTCAATCAGCCGCCGCAGCGCCGCCAGGTCGCCACGCGGCGTGCGGCCCTGGGCATCGGGCTTGAGCGCGCCGCGCAGGTCGTCGAGGTCGTAGACCAGCAGGTGCACGCCGATCTCCTCGCCGAGGGCCCGGCTCGGCGCGTGCACGCTCAAGGCCTCGACCTGCTCGCCGTGGAAGCCGGTCACCATGCGCGGCTCGTAATCCACGTGATGGTCGATCAGCGCGATCTCGGCCGACTTCGAATCATCGCAGAACAACTGAATATAAATGTCTGACAGCCGGGTGGCCGTGCCGTGCCAGACGGCGCCGCCCACATGGGGCCGGAACACGGCCATGCGCTCCATCCATTCGAGCGCCAGCAGGCGCAGCGCCTGGAGTTCCCTGGGCTGGGTGTCGGCGCAGAACAGCGCGATGTAGTCGCGCACCTCGGCCTCCACCTCGTCGTTGTTCGGCAGCGCGGTGCGCGCCGACAGCCCCAGATCGCGCAGCGCGCGGCGCTTGGCGGGGCCGTATTCGAGCCCCTCCTCGACCACGAGACGGGCGGCGGTGGCGGCGATTTCGCGCTTGGACGTGTCCATCGGGCCATTTTGCCCGCAGAGCATGGTCCGTACGATGAACATCAGTACCGCGGCCAAGGCCGTGGCCCCGGGCCCGGACGATCGGCCTCCCTAGAATCGCCCCCCATGCATATTCATGTTCTGGGCATCTGCGGCACGTTCATGGGCGGTCTGGCCGCCCTGGCGCGCGAGGCAGGCCACCGGGTCACCGGCTGCGACGCCGGCGTGTACCCGCCGATGAGCGACCAGTTGCGCGCGCTCGGCATCGACCTGATCGAGGGATTCGGCGCCGACCAGCTCGCGCTGGCGCCCGACGTGTTCGTGGTCGGCAACGTGGTGTCGCGTGCCCGGCTGGCCGACGGCACGCCGAAGTTTCCGCTGATGGAAGCCATCCTCGACGCCGGCAAGCCCTACACCAGCGGCCCGCAGTGGCTGGCCGAGCATGTGCTGCTGGGCCGCCACGTGATGGCGGTGGCCGGCACGCACGGCAAGACCACCACCACCTCGATGCTGGCCTGGGTGCTCGAGCGCGCGGGCAAGGCGCCGGGCTTCCTGGTCGGCGGCGTGCCGCTCGATTTCGGCGTCTCGGCCCGGCTCGGCGACGGACCGGCCTTCGTGATCGAGGCCGACGAGTACGACACCGCCTTCTTCGACAAGCGCAGCAAGTTCGTGCACTACCGACCGCGCACGGCGATCCTCAACAACCTCGAGTTCGACCACGCCGACATCTTCGACGACCTCGCGGCCATCGAGCGGCAGTTCCATCACCTGGTGCGTACCGTGCCGTCCACCGGCCGGCTGGTGGTGAATGCCACCGAGCCCAGCCTCGAGCGCGTGCTGGCCCAGGGCTGCTGGAGCGAACTCGCGCGCTTCGGCGGCGAAGGCCCGGGCGCGCAGTGGCAGGCGCGCGGCACGCACGACGCCTTCGACGTGCTGCACGAGGGCGAGCCGGTCGGACGCGTCGAATGGGCGCTGTCGGGCCTGCACAACCAGATGAACGCGCTGGCCGCGATCGCTGCCGCCGAGCACGTGGGCGTGTCGCCGGCCGACGCGGCGCGCGCGCTCGGCAGCTTCCGCAACGTGCGCCGGCGCATGGAACTGCGCGGCACGGTCGAGGGCGCGGGCGGTGCGATCGCGGTCTACGACGACTTCGCCCACCATCCGACCGCGATCCGCACCACGCTCGACGGCCTGCGCCAGAAGCTCGACGCCACGGGCCACCAGGGCGAGCGCATCCTCGCGGCCTTCGAGCCGCGCAGCAACACGATGAAGCTCGGCGTGATGGCCGCGCAGCTGCCGTGGAGCCTCGAGTCGGCCGACCTGTCGTTCTGCCACACGGCTGGGCTCGACTGGGACGCGGCCGCCGCGCTGGCCCCGATGGGCGAACGCGCTCGGGTGGCTGGCGACATCGGCACGCTGGTGGGCCAGCTGGTCGCCACGGCGCGGCCCGGCGACCACATCGTCTGCATGAGCAACGGCGGCTTCGGCGGCGTGCACGACAAGCTGCTGCAGGCCCTGCGCGACGGCATCGCCTGAGCGGGATCGCGCATGGCGGCCGCGGCACCCGACGACACGCTGCTCGGCCTGCTGCGCCGCGTCTACGACAACGGCAACAGCTACTTCGACGCCGACGGCAACCATTGCCACCGCATTCCCGACACCTTCAGCGAGACCGAGCGGCAAGCGCTGGCCGACGCCGGCCTCGAGCCCAACCGTTTCATCGCGATCCCGCACGACGAGGCGGTGAACCGCCTGCGGCAGGCCGCGGCCCGCGTCGACCTGCGCCGCGCGGCCGACGCCTTCGTCGCCTCGATGAGCTCGAGCGACCTGGCCTGGCTCACGGTGCTGCCCGCCACTGCCCTCGGCCTCGCGATGCCGGCGCATCCGATGGAGGCCATGGGCGGCGGCAGCTGCCGCGTCTGCTTCCACCGCGACGAGCGCGCGGACCCGACGCTGCGCGCCTACTTCCGCCATCTGCAGGGCGCGGGCTGGGGCACCGGCGGACCGGTCGAAGGCCTGCTGGCGCTGGAAGCCGCGGGCCCGGCCGATGGCTGGCCGCGGCCGACACCGCGCGACATCTGGGTCTTCCATCGCCTGCTCGACCTGCTGCGCGCGCTGCCGGCCGATGCGCGCTACGGCAAGGCGCGCACCGCGCTCAAGGATGCGAAGCTGCTGCGCGTGAACAATCCCTATCGCCGCGAGACGGTGCTCGAGGCGCTGGCCACGCTCGGCGTCATGCAGACGCCCGAGCATCCGGGACTGTTCACGCGCTGGACCACCGCGATCGAACGCGATCAGCGCCCTTCCACCAGGGTCGAGGCACCGGCCCCGCTGGGCTGGTGGCGCGCGGCCGACGGCCTCGACGAGCAACTGGTGGCGCGGCTGTTCGGCCATCTGAAGCGTCCCAGGCAGGAACCGCCCGCCGAGGCCGCCGAGCCGGTTCGGCGCAAGCCCGCCGCCGGTGCGCGCGCCAAGTCGATCCCCGGCGCGCCGGCCGCAGGCGACGTGCATGCCGTGCGCCTGCGCGAGGACCTGTGGACCGCCGCCTACTGCCACGAAGTGAAGGCCGACCATCGCGGCATCGTGCGCGGCCGCGTGGAATACCTGGACCTGCTCTCGCCCACACCACCCACCGCCGAGCAGATCGTCGGCATCGGCTTTCGCGACCGCCGCAACGGCGAGCGCTGGCAGAGCTGGGTCGCCGGGCTCGGCAAGACCACCGGCGTGACGCGGATCGCGGTCGGCGTGCCGGCGCCATCGCATGCCCAGCCCCTGCCCGAGCGCATTCCCGGCGGCCAGGCCAGCGACCTGAAGCACCTGGCCGGCTGGCACTTTCCCGCCACCCCCTGAACGAGGACCCGCCCATGACCCAGCGCGCCACCCAACTCATCGACACGCTGGGGCTGCAGCCGCATCCCGAGGGCGGCTGGTACCGCGAGGTGTTCCGCTCCGCGGTGCAGGTGACTCCCGCCGACGATCGCGCGGCCCGCAGCGCACTCACCAGCATCTACTTCCTGCTCGAAGCCGGCCAGCATTCGCGCTGGCACCGGGTGCTGTCCGACGAGGTCTGGGTGCATCTCGAAGGCGTGCCGCTGGCACTGTGGACCTGCGATGCCGCGCTGCGCACCGCGCCGGCCCATGTGCGGCTCGGGCCCGTCGACGTGCACGGCACGCGGCCCCAGCACGTGGTGCCCGCGGGCCAGTGGCAGGCCGCGCGGCCGATCGAAAGCCATGCGGCGGGCGACTTCACGCTGGTCGCCTGCATGGTCGGGCCGGGCTTCGACTTCGCCGACTTCTCGCTGATGGCGCCCGACGGCGACGAGGCCGCCGCGGTGCGCCATCACTGGCCCGAACTCGCCGCGCTGATCTGAGCGATCAGCCGCGGCGCTGCTTGACCGCCTGCGACAGCGTCTCGAGCACCTGGGTCGAGTCGTCCCAGCCCAGGCAGGCGTCGGTGATGCTCTTGCCGTACTCGAGGCCCGCGATCCTGTCCTTGCCCGGCGTGAACTTCTGGGCGCCGGCCTGCAGGTGGCTCTCGACCATCACGCCGAACACGCGGTGCGAACCGCCGGCGATCTGGCCGGCGATGTCCTTCGCGACGTCGATCTGCTTCTGATGCTGCTTCGAGCTGTTGGCATGGCTGCAGTCGACCATCAGCGTGGGCGGCAGCTTGGCCGCCTCGAGGTCCTTGCAGGCCGCCTCGACGCTGGCCGCGTCGTAGTTGGGCGCCTTGCCGCCGCGCAGGATCACGTGGCAGTCGCGGTTGCCGTTGGTCTGCACGATCGCGACCTGGCCGTTCTTGTGCACCGAGAGGAAATGGTGGCCGCGGGCCGCGGCCTGGATGGCGTCGGTGGCGATGCGGATGTTGCCGTCGGTGCCGTTCTTGAAGCCGATCGGTGCCGACAGCCCCGAGGCCAGTTCGCGGTGCACCTGGCTCTCGGTGGTGCGCGCGCCGATCGCGCCCCAGGCGATCAGGTCGCCGATGTACTGCGGCGAGATCACGTCGAGGAACTCGCTGCCCGCCGGCAGACCCAGGCGGTTGATGTCGATCAGCAGCTGGCGCGCGATGCGCAGGCCTTCGTCGATGCGGTAGCTCTCGTCGAGGTAGGGGTCGTTGATCAGACCCTTCCAGCCGACCGTGGTGCGCGGCTTCTCGAAGTACACGCGCATCACGATCTCCAGCGTGTCGGCGTACTTCTCGCGCTCGACCTTGAGGCGGCGCGCGTAGTCGAGCGCGGCGGCCGGGTCGTGGATCGAGCAGGGCCCCATCACCACCAGCAGCCGGTCGTCCTTGCCGTCCATGATGTTGTGGATGCTGCGGCGCGTGCCCGTGATCAGCGTTTCGACCGGCGTGCCGCGAATCGGGAAGAAGCGGATCAGATGTTCGGGAGGGGGGAGCACGTTGATGTCCTTGATGCGTTCGTCGTCGGTCTTGCTGGTTTTTTCGACGCTCGCATACCAGCTCTCGCTGGCCGGGGCAGTGTTCGTGCTCATGAGGGTTCCTTGTTGGATTGAATATCGTCAGGGCATAAAAAAACCGCCGGGGCTGCTTGCGCCGGCGGTTTTGGGAGGGGTGCCTGTCTGCTTTACGCGCTCGCCTCTCGTCCGCCGGAAACCGGGAACCAAAAGTAGGCAAAGAAATAGGCGCGGAGAGCGGCGGACATGGGCGCGAATGTAGCACGGAAAAACAAAACCCGGCCTGGAGGCCGGGCGTTCGTTGTTTTGGCGCCGACGGGACCGGCGCCCGGGAACGGGCTCAGCGGTAGCCCGATTCGTTGGCGTTGTGGATGATCCAGATCAGGTTGCCGCTCGAGTAGTCGCCCATGCCGCCGCCCGCGAAGATCAGGCGGCCCTGGCCCTTGTAGGTCATTTCGAAGCGATGGCGGTCGCTGCCGAAATAGAACGGGATGAAGGCCTTGCCGGTCACGTAGGCGCCCTGGTCGGTGGGCTGGCCCGCGAGGTCGGTGACCTGCTTGGCGCTCATGCCGATCTGCAGGCGAGTGAACTTGCTGTTGCGCGCCGGGTTGCCGGTGATCTCGCCCTCGTAGCCGTTGAGACCCTTGACGGTGCGGCCGCTGCCGGCCTCGACCTTGGACGAATCGACGACATTGCCCTGCGCGTCCATGCCGGCCCTGGAGCCGCTGCGCGCGGGAGCCGCCGGGGCGGCCGCCGCGGGCGCGGCCTCGCTCTGGCTGCCCGAGCCGCCGCGCGATGCGCAGCCGGCGCTGGCCAGCGCGACCAGGGCGGTCATGGCCCAGAGGGCGGCGGGCGAGTGGATCCTGTTCCCCATTGAAATGCTCCTTGAATGCGTCGTTCGCAAAAGGGCGCAGCTTAGCAACGGGAGGAAACGCTTCGCAAGTGACGAAAGTCTTAAGCCGTTCCGCCTACAGTGAGCCCGTCGATGCGCAAGGTGGGCTGGCCGACGCCCACCGGCACGCTCTGGCCTTCCTTGCCGCAGGTGCCCACGCCCGAGTCGAGCGCCATGTCGTCGCCGATCATCTTCACGCGGGTCAGCGCGTCGGGGCCGTTGCCCACGATGGTCGCGCCCTTGACCGGGTACTGGATCTTGCCGTTCTCGACCCAGTAGGCCTCGCTGGCCGAGAACACGAACTTGCCGCTCGTGATGTCGACCTGGCCGCCGCCGAAGTTGACGGCGTACAGGCCCTTCTTGATGCTCGCCACGATCTCCTCGGGCGCCTTGTCGCCGCCGAGCATGTAGGTGTTGGTCATGCGCGGCATCGGCACGTGGGCATAGCTCTCGCGGCGGCCGTTGCCGGTCGGCTTGACCTTCATCAGGCGCGCATTGAGCGCGTCCTGGATGTAGCCCTTGAGGATGCCGTCCTCGATCAGCACGTTGCGCTGACTGGCGTTGCCCTCGTCGTCGACATTGAGCGAGCCGCGGCGGTCGGCGATGGTGCCGTCGTCGAGCACGGTCACGCCCTTGGCGGCCACGCGCTGGCCGATGCGGCCCGAGAAGGCACTCGAGCCCTTGCGGTTGAAGTCGCCCTCGAGGCCGTGGCCGATGGCTTCGTGCAGCAGGATGCCGGGCCAGCCCGGGCCGAGCACCACGGTCATCTCGCCCGCGGGCGCGGGGCGCGACTCGAGGTTGGTCAGCGCCGACTTGACGGCATGGTCGACGTACTCGGCGATCTGCTCGTCGTCGAAGTAGGCCAGGCCGAAGCGTCCGCCGCCGCCGCCCGAGCCCACCTCGCGGCGGCCGTTCTGCTCGGCGATGACGGTGACCGACAGCCGCACCAGCGGCCGCACGTCGGCCGCCAGCGTGCCGTCGGCGCGCGCCACCAGCACCACGTCGTACTCGCTCGCGAGGCCGGCCATGACCTGCGACACGCGCGGGTCGCGCGAGCGGGCCAGCTGCTCGACCTTCTCGAGCAGCTTCACCTTGGCGGTGCTGTCGAGCGTGGCGATGGGATCGAGGCCGGCATAGAGCGAGCGGCTCGAGGCGATCTTGCGCGGCACGGTCTTCACGCGGCCGGTGCGGCCCGCGGAGGAGATCGAGCGCACGGTGCGCGCCGCGTCGAGCAGCGAGGCCTCGGAGATGTCGTCGGAATAGGCGAAGGCCGTCTTCTCGCCGCTGACCGCGCGCACGCCGACGCCCTGGTCGATGCTGAAGCTGCCGGTCTTGACGATGCCTTCCTCGAGGCTCCAGCCCTCGCTGCGGGTGTACTGGAAATACAGGTCGGCGTCGTCCACGCGGTGCGCGGTGATCTCGGCCAGGGCCTTGCTCAGATGCGATTCGTCGAGGCCGAACGGCGTGAGCAGCAGTTGTTGCGCCGTGGCAAGGCGCTCGATGGTGGGTTCGCGGGAGATCATGAAGGATTATTGCTCGCCCCCAGGCTCCGCGCACTGCGTGCGCTCCAACCCCCTACCGGGGGCAACACCAGCGGCCCGGCAAAGCCGTTTCCGCGGTGTTTCCCGCTACGACTGCGCCAGTTTTCGAGCTCGCGCGATCGACATCAGGATCCCGAGCCCCAGCCCCAGCGTGACCATGGCCGTGCCGCCATAGCTGATGAAGGGCAGCGGCACCCCCACCACCGGCAGGATGCCGCTGACCATGCCCATGTTCACGAAGGCGTAGGTGAAGAAGATCATGGTCACCGCGCCCGCCAGCAGGCGCGAGAACAGCGTGGTGGCGTTGAGCGCGATCGCCAGCCCGCGGAAGATCAGCAGGATGAAGGCCGAGATCAGCGCCAGGTTGCCCACCAGGCCGAACTCCTCGGAATAGGCGGCGAAGATGAAGTCGGTGGTGCGCTCGGGGATGAACTCGAGGTGCGTCTGCGTGCCCTGCATGAAGCCCTTGCCGCCGACGCCGCCCGAGCCGATGGCGATCATCCCCTGGATGATGTGGAAGCCCTTGCCCAGCGGGTCCTTGCTCGGGTCGAGCAAGGTGCACACGCGCTGCTTCTGGTAGTCGTGCAGCACGCGCCAGTCGACGCCGTCGGTGCACAGCCGCGATTCGAAGCTCACGATCAGCGTGATCGCCACGGCGCCCAGCAGCACCGGCGGCACGATCAGCTTCCATGGCAGGCCGGCGAAGAAGATCACCGCCAGGCCGGCCGCCAGCACCAGCAGCGAGGTGCCGAGGTCGGGCTGCTTCATGATCAGGCCGACCGGCACCGCGAGCAGCACGGTCGCCACCACGAAGTCGAGCGGCCGCAGCTGCCCCTCGCGGCGCTGGAACCACCAGGCCAGCATCAGCGGCATGGCGATCTTCAGGATCTCGCTGGGCTGGATCACCATGCCCACGTTGATCCAGCGCGTGGCGCCCTTCTTGGTGATGCCGAACAGCGCCACCGCGACCAGCAGCGCCACCCCCGCCGCGTAGAGCGGCACGGCCGCCAGCATCAGCCGCTGCGGCGGCACCTGCGCCACCACGAACATGATGAAGCCGGCCAGCAGCATGTTGCGACCGTGGTCGAAGAAGCGGGTGCCGTGGTCGTAGCCCGATGAGTACATCGTCAGCAGGCCCGCGAAGGCCAGCAGCAGCACGGCGAAGGCCAGAAAGCCGTCGAAGCCCTGGAAGATGGGCGCGACCCGGCGCGCCAGGGAGGGCTGATTGAACACGGCGGACATGGGCGCGGATTATCCGCGCCCGCTGCGCCCGCTCAATCGAAGACCAGTTGAACGACCGTGCGGCCCGGTCGGCTTTCGATCGCCAGCCGCGCCCCGATGGCGCCCGCGCGCTCGGCCAGCGAGCGCGGCGGCCGGCTGGCGTCGAAGCCGCGCCCGTCGTCGATCACGCGCAGCGCCACCGCCGTGCCCTCCATGCTGGCCTCCAGCCGCAGCACCCGCGCCCGGGCGTGCTGCAGCACGTTCGAGATCGCCTCGAACAGCAGGAACTGCAACTGCCGCATGCCGTGCGCGTCGAGGTGCGCCACCGGCGTCACCTCGTCCACGGCCCAGTCGAGCGCGATCTCGGCCGTGGCCAGCCGCGGCTCGAGCCGGTAGCGGAACGCCGCCAGCAGCGCGCCGACGTCGCCCGGCGGCAGGTGGATCGAGTCGATCGACAGCTTGAGCTGGTCCATCGAGTCGCGCAGCGTGCGCAGCAGCTCCTCGGAACTGGTCTGGCCCGACTGCAGCTGGCGGATGGCCGAGCTGATGTGCGAGCCCACGCCGTCGTGCATGTCGCGCAGGATGCGCTCGCGCTCGTGGGTGCGCGCCTGGTCGCGCGCCGCCCGCTCGAGTTCGGCATAGGTCGAGGCCAGCTCGCGCTCGCGCTGCGCCACCCGCTCGGCCAGGGTGCGGACCGCGCCGCGCGCCGCCACGCTGGCCGCGCGGAAGCGCCGCAGCACGATCAGAAGCAGCGCGATGCCGAAGAACACCGACGAGTAGCGCACCCAGGTGGTCTCGCCGTAGGCGTCGCTCAGGCGGATCACCAGCCAGTCGCGCACGCCGAAGGCCAGCGTGAGCAGGGCCGCGGCGGCCACCAGCAGCCGCTCGGCGCTGGGCCGCCGCGCCGTGGACCCGACGAAGGCGCCGACGAAGACCGCGATCACCACGATCTCGATCGCGAGCCAGCCGGTGAGCCAGATCGGCTCCTCGCGCTGCAGCGCGAGCGTGGTCGAGACCACGGTGCCCAGCACCACGGCCAGCAGCGGCCAGCGCAGCCAGCGCGTGCGCGCCGTGCGGCCCCAGTCGGCCAGGTGGTAGCAGAACATCATGGCCGAGGCGGCCCAGCCGGCATAGCAGGCCGCCATCAGCACGCCCCAGGGCACCCACGGCAGCGGCGGCTCGGTGATCACCCCGTCGGCCACCCGGATCGCCCAGCAGCACTCGGCCAGCGCCGCCCACAGGTAGATGCCGTCGCGGCGCGGCTGTCCGGCCGTGGTCGCGTCGACCTGCGTGAGCCACAGCGCCAGCGCGATGGCGCCGACGACCAGGCTGAAGGCGGTCAGCAGCACCGAGGCGGTGAAGCGCCAGGCGTAGGCCGGCTCGAACAGCCCGTTGCGCACCGGGTCGGCCGGACCGATGAACACCCGCGACAGCCCCGCGCGGCGCGCGCTGTCGGCATGGATGCGGATCAGCAGGTGGTTCTCGCCGGCCCGGAGCAACTCGCCGGGCACCGGCACGTAGATCGGCGCCTTGGCGTAGTCGGCACCGTTGCCCTTCGAGAGGTCGCCGTAGACCTGCAGCAGCGCGCCGTTGAGCTCCACCTCGAACACGTTGCCGGTGCGCGGGATGAAGATGCCCCAGGGCGTGTTCGGCGCGACCGCCAGCTTGAAAGGCAGGTCGAAGCTCGCGAAGCCGGAGCGGCCGCGGTGCTGCCGGTCCCAGTGGTACGACAACTCCACCGGCTCGCTGCGCAGCACGCCATCGACCGCGGTGGTGACGGTGCCGCTGCGCAGCTCGATCGGCGCGTCGGCCGCATGCGCCCCCCCGGCCCATCCACTGCACAGCGCCAGGACGAGCAGCAGCAGCCACGACGCGATCGGCATCGCGGGCAGCCGCCCGCGCAGGATCCGGAGCACGGACGTCCCGTCTCAGCCAGAGCGCGACAGCAGCCCCAGTCGCGTGGCTTCGAACACGGCTTCGCTCTTGGAATGCACCGCGAGCTTGCCGTAGAGGTTCTTGATGTGGGTCTGCACCGTGTGCACGCTCAGGCCCTTGAGGCGAGCGATCTCGGCGTACGAGAAGCCGCGCGCGATCAAGGTCAGCACCTCGTGCTCGCGCGCCGACAGCAGCGCGCGCTCGCCCGCGTCGGGCGCGGCCTCGGGTTCGGCCGTGCCCGGCACGCTGGCCGACTGCAGGCTGCGGTACTTGGCGAGCACGCGGCGCGCGATCATGGGCGAGATCGGCGAGGCGCCGGCCTTCATCTCGACGATGGTCTGGGCGATGTCCTCGGGCGCGGCGTCCTTGTGGATATAGCCGACGGCGCCGGCCTCGATGCTCGCGAGCACGTTCTCCTCGTCGCCGAACACCGACACCACCAGCGGCTCGCAGCCCGGGAAGCGCGCAACGGCATCGCGGATCACGTCCAGGCCGGTGCCGTCGGGCATGCCGAGGTCGACCAGCAGCACATCGGGAATGGTGGCGGTGCGCGCGAGCCAGCCCAGGGCCTCGCTCACCGTGCCGGCGCTGCCGAGCCAGAACAGCTGCGGGCTGCGCTGCACGCTGGTCTCGAAGAATGCGCGCGCGCGGCTGTCGTCCTCGACCACGAGCACGCCCCAGCGGCGGGGCGTAGCGTCATGGGGGTCCTCGGTAGTCATGGGGCCGAAGCATAAGCCGGCGCACGCTTTCGCAGGTCCGCGAATCCTCACCCTTTCATGGGATGTGCATCGGGCGGCTTGCACACACACTCGAATCGTCTTCGAACTTTGCACGCTGGGAGGAACACGCGATGAATACTTTCGCGTTGTGCCCCTGCCGCGCCACGCTGGCATCGAGGACCTCCTCCCGTTCCGGGAAGCCCGCGCCGCGGGGTTTTTCTCGCCTCGACGCCATCTGATGGGCACGGACCTCATGCAAAATTACCTGGACTTCGCAAGCAGCGCGCCATCGACGCGCTTTCCGTCGCCCCCCCGCATGGAACCACAAACCACCCATCTGCTGTACCTGCACGGCTTCCGTTCCTCGCCCCGCTCGACCAAGGCGCGCGCGGTGGCGGACCGGGTGGCGCAGCGGCACCCGAACCTGCACTGGTGGTGCCCGCAGCTGCCGCCCTCCCCCAAGGATGCGATCGACATGGTGATGAAGGGCATCGCCGACTGGCCGCGCAAGTCGATGGCGGTGGTGGGCTCCTCGCTCGGCGGCTTCTACGCGACCTACGTCGCGGGCATGACGCGCTGCCGCGCCGTGCTGCTGAACCCGGCCGTCTATCCCGCGCGCGACCTCACGCTCTACATCGGCGACCAGAGCGCCTGGCACGATCCGGCCGAGCATTTCTATTTCCGCCCCGAATACATCCACGAGCTGCGCGCCATGGAGGTCGGCTCGCTGACCCGCCCCGAGCGCGTGTTCGCGGTCATCGCCAAGGGCGACGAGGTGCTCGACTGGCACGAGATGTCGGCGCGCTACGCCGACAGCCGCGTCAAGCTGATCGAGGGCGGCGACCATGCCCTTTCGGACTTCAAGAAGAGCCATCTGGATGACGTGATGGCCTTCATCAACCCCGTTCCTTAACGCGCCAACCGCCCGCCTGCGGCTCCCGCGCCACAGGCCCGCCCCGCCTGCATGGGAGAATCCGCCCCATGTTTGTATTGTTTGAAGAAG